>CAYZRS010000021.1:0-77093 GCA_964480915.1 uncultured Pirellulaceae bacterium
GTGTTGCTGTGAATTATTCGTGTTGCGAACAAGTTCCGGCGACTGTTCGTTGGTTGATCGCCTCCGTGGGACATGCCAAAATGTCGTCCGCGGGTCTACGAGCATAGAAACTCGGCCTCTTTGGCAAAAAAGATAGGCAAGAAATTCATGTACCAGCGATATGGACATTGGTTCCCCCTCTTTTTTATCGGCCTCTGGTCGACAGTTTGCGCGGACCAGCCTCTCATGGCGCCGCCCACGGCACCGGCTTACCGACTCAGCAATTTCCGAATTGAAGACAACCGATTCGGCCAGGCCGAAATGGTCATCGATTACGTACGGACGTCACAGGGAGTGGGCGTCGTCCAGATCGCTGGAAAGACGAAAAATGGTGACCTGCATGTCATGGGCTTTCCACTTTATGGCGAACAATCGGGTGAAATCCGGCTGTCGAAGATGTTTCGCTTTGGTGACGGCAAGTATGACGTGGAAATTTATTTGGTGGCCGGTGCGCATTGGGTTGGCAAAAGCTATGGGCAGTGCATGGTGTCGAATGCCGTCAGGCTGGGAAATCCTGGGCCGGTAACCAAAGCACGAGCATGGACCGCTGATGAGCAAGCGGCGTTCGATAAGCAACAGCTGTACGATAAGCCTCCGGCTGAGCCACTGAGCGGTGTTTTGCCCGCCACCAATGGAACCAAGCTTGTGCCCGGCATGCCTGTCAAAGCTGGCTACTATGGTGAATGGGTCGATGCCGAAGTCGTCTCGCTGTTGGAACGAAACCGAGTTGGCCTCAAATTTTCCGACGAAACATCGTTGATCATTCGGCCGCGTGTCGATTGGATCGCGGTCGATCCGAAAGTCGCAGAACAGGTCGAGTCGGCGCCGGGACAATTCAAACCAAGTATGCGAGTCTTGGCAGAAGGAAAAGTTGCTCTGCCAGACGGTGTTATCGCATTGCCGGACGATGTCGCTTTGTATGTCGGAACGCCCATTCTTTATGAACGGGGTGGTCGTTGGAAGAACGCTTTTATTTTAAACGTGGACGAGAAAACCATTCGCGTCCGCTACGACGATCTCAGTTCGGCCTTCGATGCGGATAAGCCTCGCGCTCAGTTTGCGATCAACAAGGAAACGTTGGAACAGCTGAAGAATCCAAAAGTGGCCGGTCAATTTTCTGCGAATATCTCGGCAGGTGGCGGTGCCAACGGTTCCCCTTTTCCATCCGCGCCAGTCAAGGGCGGCCTTGCCGGACCGGCCCCGAAAAGGCGCAAAGATTACCGCGTCGATATTCCGGTTCCTCAAGGGGCTCAACTTGTTCCCGCCGATCTGAAGTTAACAAAAGGGACTCCCGTTGCTGGCTGCTGGGCGAACAAGTGGAACCCGGTGACGGTGCTGTCTGAAAACAGCGACGGTACAGTGAACGTTCACTGGAACGACTATTCGGATGCCTGGGACTGCAGCATGGTGCGCAATCAACTGATCATCGAAGACAAGACGGTTCGCAAACTGCAGCAGACGACTAGCGCAGCGACCAACGGTGTGAAAGGCGCATTGCGGACCTGGAGCGATGCTTCCGGGGGGCACAAGGTGGAGGCAAGGTTCGTCAACAAGACGGCAACTGACGTGACGATCGTCACGGATGCCGGCCGAGAGATAACTCTGCCGATCGAAAAACTGAGCAATGAAGATCAGGCGTTCCTCAAATCGATACCGTCGGAAGTGCCGAACCCGTTTGCTCCATAACGCGTGCCCGATCTACAGCGAGACCTTGATGAGCCCCGACGTACTGCGAAAATAGATCGCTTCGTCGCTCGCAGCGGGCGACCCTAGTATTTCTTCGCCCAGGTCATTCTTGGCGGCGATTTCGCCGTCTTCCAGCGAGACGACCTGGACCAGTCCGTCCGTATTCGCGACGTAGATGTGTTGCTTGGTGAGAATGGGCGTCGCCCAGAAACCATTGCCGTCGAGTCGCTTTTTCCAATGTACGGAACCGTCGTCCAAACTGGCCGCGGTGAGAATGTTGGGGCGCCGGATGACGAAACAACGATCTTCCGAAACGACAGGGCTCGCCGATTCGGCGCCGATCTTTGCTTCGTTCCAGAGCAACTCAGGTTCGTTCAGGCCATCGAGTTGCAATGAACTAAGGCCCTCTGTGGGAAGCAGGACTCGATCGCCAACGACCGTGGGCGAAGGGATGTAGGCACCTTCCGCTTCATACTCCAGCTTGACATCGCCCGACTTCGGTTCAATCACCATCAATTTATCGGCCGACTGAAAAAGCACGTAAGCCACTCCATCGATGCGGATGTCACACGGCGTTGTCCAGTTCGTATCCTTGGTGAGTGGGATTTTCCAGTTGGTCTCACCGGTTGTTTTTGACAGTCCGAAAAGGAAAGAATCTCCCGCACACGCGATCGGGACGATCAGCGTGTCACCAGCCACCCAGGGTGAAGAAGCAAGCCCGCGATCGTCGAAAGCGTTGGGCCAGTCTGCGGTCAATGATCGCAGCCACATGACATCGCCGTCGGTATCAAAACAGGCAACGTCGTTGGAGGAGAAGGCGACAAAGACGAACTGCCCGTCGCTGGCTGGCGTGGCGGCCGCTACGGCGCTGAGCGGATGACAGAGCGTACGGCCAGTTGCCCACAGGCGACGATGCCATTGGATCTTGCCGGTGTCGCTGTCGAGCGCTATGACGTGGAGCCGTTTCTGTTGGTGGCCGCTGGAGGCCGTGGTAATCACTTGCTGCCCGACAACGATGGGGCCACCCACCGACCGACCCGGTAAGTCGGTCTTCCAGGCGACATTGGTCGACTCGTCGCCACCGAACTCGACCGGAAGCGAAGTCGGAGTGAATGAGTCGCCTTTTGCACCTCGAAATTGGAGCCAATCGGCATGAATCGTGGGCGCCCAATTCAACAACATAACGAGACTGATCGAAACTCGAAAAACGTTCTTCATTGCGGCTGCTCCTGTTTCTCCGAATCTGGCTCGTTCTCGTTCGGTTCCGATTCGGGTGGTTCTTCAGCCGCTGCACCTTCCGGTTCGGGCAACGCATCCAGTTCCGGAGTGGGAGGTCGATTGAGGGCCAAGATGGCATTGCCTGTTTGATCGGTGACACGAACGCTGAACTGCCAGGTATTAACAAACGGATGGAATACCGGGCCGGGTGTCTGGCAAGATTTGACGACGATCAAATTCGGACCTTTGTGCAGATCGACCGGAACGATGTACTGGTCGAAGAAGTTGCCGGTATGCCCAATTTCTTGGGAGAAGACAAGTTCTCCGTTCAGCCATATTTTGGCCGAGTTCTGTTGCCTGAGGCGTAGTTGTACGGACTGGTCGCGATCCGATTCGAACACGGTCGCACCGTAGGCAACCACATCACGCAATTCGCCGATCGTCTTGTTGAGATCAAAATCGCCATTGCGAGCGGTGTTGACGCATTGTTTCCATGAAACGTCGTCCGTTTTGCCGGGAAACTCCGCGTCGGAGTAGATGCCGGATTCGCCTTGATACGTTGCCAGCGTCAGCGATTCGGGTGGATAGGCGACATCAAAACCTTCACCATCCTTGAAGTCGAAGGGGCCGATCACTTGCCAGTGCATGAGGAAACCGAACTTGCGGATATGGTCGACCGGGTGTCCCAATTCTCGCAGGGCGACGGTCGCCGCAACGACGTGGTCTTCGCTCAGGGCGAGACGGAACGCCTGTTGGTATCCAGACAACTGATCTGCTTCCGTTTCCATGTTCTTGGTTCGGCCGAGCAAAGCCGCAATGGCCGGTCGCCGTAGTCGCGCAACCGGATCGGTGAGTAGCTTGTCGACCGTTTGTTCGGCGAGCTTGTCATCTTGAGTTTCGAGAAGATTCAACGCCGTCTCACGTCCCAACGGATTTCGCTCGGCGTCGAGCACGTATTCCACGAGGACGGTTGCTGACGGCTGTTTGCTTTGTTTGGCCTCTCGATCGAGAACGGAATCGAGTGCAGTCGACAACCAATTGATCCCCGTTGGAGAAGCATCGGCGAAGGCGTCGAGAAATGCTGGCAAGTCATCCAGCGTGGCCTTGGAGACGGCGGCCCAAGCTTGCGCTAATTCGGTCTGGTTGTTGGCTTTCGCCGATTCAGCGGTCTGCAACACCTTAACGGCTGCCGGAGGCAAACCGTTGGCGAATGCTGTGGCACACGTTGCGGCGCACGAAAACGAACAGACCGCAATGGTTAGCAAGCGTAGACGCCCGGCTGATTCGTCGTTCACGTACCGTCTCATCGCAATGCTCCTTAATCGAGTCGGTGTGCCGCGGGACGACTCAACCGGCTTCTTTCAGTTTTTTCAGATTGTCATTCGGCATCCGGTCGATCAGAAGTGCAAACGGATCGACGCCCGCTTCTCCCAGTTCTTCACCGTCCTCCAGTTCGACTGTGAATGTAAAGGTGTTGGATGTTGCGGTGACTTGCTTCCGTTCGCGATGCAAGGTGCGACCGTACTTGCGATCTTTCTCAGGTTTGGCAAAGGCGCCGATTTCGATCCAGTCATTGATGTCGATTTCGGTTTCCTTCCCTTTTTCACCAGCTTGGAACTTCTTGCATTCGATTTCTATCGTGACATCGTACTTTCCATCTTCTCGTTCTTTGTAAGTGGCTTCCGTTGTCCGATTGGCAAAGAGTGTAATCGTCTCGAACAGGTCGTTGAACAGATAGCGATACTCTTCCGGGGTTTCCGCCTTCAGTGCATCGATCAGATCGAGCGAGGTGGGATACGGGGGTGGTTGATAGGCAAATTTGTCGATCACCGCACGCAGCGCTTTGTTGACTTGCTCTTCCCCAATCATCTCCTTGAGGTAATACATCACACAGCTGCCTTTGCGGTAATGGATGTACCCCTGCCCTGCTTCAACCGTCTTTAGCGGCTGCTCTTTCAGTCCTTCGCTGCCGCGTGCTCGTAGGTAGTTGTCCATCTCATACTTCAAGAACTTCCGCATGATGTCGCGGCCGTATTGTTTCTCCATCACCATCAAGGCGGAGTATTGAGCCAGCGTCTCAGAGAGCAGTGTCGCACCTTGCATGTCGGCGCCGATGACTTGGTGAGCCCACCATTGATGCGCCATCTCGTGAGCGACAACATAAAAAACCATGTCGATGTCGTCTTCTTCCTTGATGTCGGCAATGAAGCCAATCCCTTCGGAATAGGGCATCGTTCCTGGGAACGCTTGAGCGAAGCTGGCGACACGCGGGAATTCGATGATGCGCGCCTGTTTGTGTTTATAGGGACCAAAGTTCTCGGTGTAATATTCGAGCGACTTCTTAATCGACTCCAGCATGTTGGGCACATTCCAGCCGTGGTCGGGATGGTAGTAAACCGAAATGTCAACGTCGCCCCACTGGCGAGCCTCGACGGCGTAACGGGCGGAGATGAAGGAGAAGAAATTGAGTGAAGGGTGATCCAGTTTGTAGTGGAAGTAGCGTCGCCCATCTTCCTCCCAGGATTTCTGCAACGTACCCGGAGCAATCGCCATCTGGTCGGACGATGTGCTGATGGTCGTTTCTACTTCGAGCCAATCACTGTTCGGGTCAAGGTAAGTGTTCGCTCTGGCCTTTAAGTTATCTGGGTCGAACAGCGGCATGGTCTGTTGAGGTTCCAGGTCGCGTTCTTTGCGCTCTTTCCTGCTCGAGAGTTCATAGCCGCTCTGGTAGCCCATTTGAGGCGCGATCATGTTGTTAAAGAACGTGCCGTTTTGGACAATGCTGGTGTTCGACACCGAGTTTTCGAAGCCGGTTGGCTTGTAGGAAACGGTGTACTCCATCTCCATCGTCTCGCCCACGGCCATGGGCGGATCAAGTTGATAGGTGAAGTAATCGAAGTCTTCAAATTCTTCGGCGATGGTCGCGCGTCCCTCTTCGCCAATGATGAGTTCGTTTTCGTACTCACCATTCACCGAGATGAAGATCTTCTCGATCGGCCCGTCTGACTTGTTTTCGATCGTTTGCACTCCGTGAAATCGCAATGACCGCTCTTCTGGGTAGACGTCAATGTCGTATTTGACGTCGGTGATGCGTGGCTGAGCAACGCCTTCGTGTTCCGCCTTAAACTGCTTCTCGTAATCGGCTCGCAAGTCGGTCTGCACTTCGGATGTCGTGAATTCGTTGAGCACCTTCACGTTATGGTACACCCAGTAGGCCGACGCCGACCAAGCGAGCAAGAATGCCAGGCTGGCCCAGCGTGCAACGCCCGTCCAGCGTGAGCCGGCAATCTTCAAACGGGAGCCGAATCCGCGTTCCTTGCCCCGTTGCCAGAGCAGGATCGCGAAACTGGAAATGATCCCCGTGAAGAGCATCCAGTAAATGTAGAATCCTCGCATGGCGGGAACGAAGGGGGCAAAGCCGTACATGTCCGAATAGGTGTGCCCGGGGATGCTGCCATACCGGACCATCCGAGTTTCGACTTCCAGAAATCCCCAGCCGAACAGGTTGAGTACGACCAGCAGGATAAAGAAAAAGTAACCGAAGTACTTATTGGGTGAGACGACATGTGCGAACATCGCCAAAACGCCCAGGCAAAACAGGGACACGAAGTCGACAACAAAGAGCTCGGTCAAATATTGGCTGATCTGAAAGCGGTGGTATCCCTGGGCCGCCTGAGAAATCAATCCAGCACACATCCCAACACCTTGGACGACAAGAATCAGCAAGATGAGTGAGAACAGTTTTGCTGCGTAGCTGATCCAGGTCGGTTGTGGTGAGGCGTCATAGACTTCATCCAGTTCCGCTTCGCGCTCACGCCATACGAGCGTTCCTGCGTAGAAGACGATCGTGCCAATCAGAAAGATGAACGACGATGCGCGGATGATGGCAATCACGTTATAAGTCACGGGCAGTGAGCTAAGGCCGAACCCTTCCGATGCTAAGAAGTACAGATTGGTGCAAATCTGGATCGTGAACGCAATCGCAACGACGATGAAGACGTTGCTCTTGATGATTCCCGCAAAGTCGATCCGAATCTGACTCCATAGTTGAGCAAGGTTGGCACCGAATCCGTGTCGAAAACCGACGGTCGGAATGGCAACGGCTTTGGTGGCAGTCTTGTCAACGGCTTGAGCCCGTCCGCTACGCATTCGTTCCGTAAACGAAAAACGCCAGTAGGCGACGCCTAGGATGCCCATCGAAACGGCGAGCCATAGTAAGCGGTTCCAAAGTAACATCCCCGAGAGGGTCATCCATTGCGTGTTTCGTTCGTCGGCCGTCCAGTATTTCGTCAGCGAATCGAAGGCTTCGACGCCGAATGGGTCGATCATCATGCCCAGCGTTTCGTTGTCGAGGTTGGATGAGAAGGAACTTGCAACGGTGTATCCAACCAACAGCAGTAGCGCACCGACGAAGGAAGCGATCGTACTGCGAGTCCACACGGCAATGGCGAAAATGATAGCCGAGACGAGGATGGTGTTGGGGATGGCGAAGATCACGACGGACCAAAAATGAGCCGGCCAACAGATGGGACCCCAGTATTCTGGTTCGACCCAAGGCATGAACTGAGCCAGGATGATACCGACCGATATTCCGAGGAGCGGGATGATCGCTATGAGCGTCGATCCCCAAAATCGCCCCATCAGGAAACCGAATTTTTCAATCGGCTTGGTGTAGATCAGCTGATGCGTGTTGTGAGCGAAGTCTCTCGAGGCAGCTCCATTCACAAACGCCGTGGTCATCAAGATCGTGAAGAGTGCCATCACACCATAAAAAATCTGAATCGCATGGGGTGCATTCCGGTAGGTCGTTTCCATCGAACCGCTCATGCCGACACTGACGTTTTCGCTCGACACCGCGGCAAAGATCAGAAGGCCCACAATGAACGTAAACACGTACACCATCATGGCTCGAAGCCAAAAGGTAAGTTCAAACTTGAAAATCGTCGAGAACATACGAATATCCATCAGGGAAGCAGAAGGTTGGCTAGTGAGCCATTGCGGTGGCGCCGATTTTGCAGAAGAACACGTCTTCCAGGTCAGGGGGCACCTGGCTAAATCCCTCTTCGGGCGCTGACGGGCTGCGAACATGGATCAGAGGCCGCCCGGCGACAAGCTTTGTTGAGATGACATCGAACTTGTCACGGTAGGAATCCAAATCGGTCTTATCGATCGATTTTTCCCAGATCTGGCCGTCCAGTTCGGCCTCCGCTTCGTCGGGTGAACCGGCAAACTGCAGGCGACCTTCATGGATGATCGCCATGTTGGTGCACAGCTCTTTGACGTCCTGCACGATGTGCGTCGAGAGAATGACGATCACGTTCTCGCCAATTTCCGATAGCAAATTGTAAAATCGGTTTCGCTCTCCCGGATCGAGTCCCGCCGTTGGTTCGTCCACAATCAACAGCTGTGGATTGCCAAGCAGTGCTTGAGCGATACCGAATCTCTGCTTCATCCCGCCAGAAAAACCAGCGATCGACTTCTTGCGATGTTGGTGCAAATTGACTTTCTGTAACAACGCATCAACGATCTCTCGCCGCTCGTTCTTTTTGGTGATTCCCTTCAGCGTAGCGATATGGTCAAGCATGCGGGTCGCTGAGGTCTTGGGATAGACGCCAAACTCTTGCGGTAGATAGCCCAGGAGTTTGCGAACTTCTTGTTTGTCGCGCAGAACATCGATGTTGCCGAACGTTATGCTGCCGCTATCCGCTTCTTGCAGCGTGGCAATGGTTCGCATCAGAGTCGACTTGCCCGCGCCGTTGGGGCCCAAAAGGCCGTACATGCCCTTAGGGATCTCCATGGTCACGTCGTCCAGTGCGCGGACTCCATTCGGATAGGTTTTGGAGAGCCCATTGATGGTTAGCTGCATGAGTATTGCCCGTCTGCCATGAAATTGTTCGAAAAGCGAAGTCAGGAAAAGAAAGCCAGTTGCCCACTAAGCGACCCCAGTCGCCGCATTCTGCCACAAAAGTTGAGCTGAAGAGAGATGTTCGACGAAGAACCCCATTTCTTGACAATTCACGCGTCTGGAAGCTGGGGATTTGGCCGATTTGTCGGGTTTCGCAAGCTCTTGGAACGTCGCCGGGGAAAGTCGTTCCACAAAAACAGGACATTTTCACGCGATCGGAGGGGCCGATTCTTGCGGAAATTCTCCTGGCCCCAGTCGAGTCAAAATACCAAGACGGCTGGAGGCGAGATCGTCGCTTGCCAAGTTTCGTGATCGCGTTGTGGCGCGTCATTCAGAAATGGCCCGACGTTGCATCCGCCGTACGTTCGCCAGATTCGGACCATCCGGCAGGGGATGGGCTCCGGGATTTCCCGCTCTTGAGCGCTTATTTTCGCCTGCGCACATCTCGCACGGTAGCGTTTTACACAACGGGGGTTACCACCATTGATCGGCGGTGACGCCGCTCCGCTCACTGTTCCTACCACGTTCCTTGAAAACCTCGGACTTGAGGCCGCATGGCCTTTCTCAGCATGGATTGTCATACAGAGGAAATAGCGAGGATTGCTTCCAGCAAGAAGATTCCTTCGTTGCCCGAGGTGGCGGCGAGGTTGCTAGAACTTGCGCGTCAGTCGGAACCTGATTTTAACGAAGTCGCACAAGTCATCCGCACCGACCCCGCGATTAGCGGAAAGATACTCAAGACGGTCAATTCCGCTCTGTTTGGTTTTCGCACGAAGATCGAGACGATTGAACGGGCGGTGCCAACGCTTGGCATCTCCATGATTCGCACCTTGATCCTTAGTTTCCATCTCGCACAGCAACAGCAAGAATGTCAAAATCTGGATAGCCGCTTAGAGTCGGTGTGGCGCAGTTGCTTGACGCAAGCCGTCTTGGCGGAGCTGATGAGCGAGCATTGCGGTCTCGATCCATCCGCAAGTTTTATGGCCGCATTGCTGCAAGATATTGGTATTCTCGCCATGATGGCCGAGTCGCCAAGAGAGTACGCCGATAACGTCCTGTCGGTCGCGCGACTGCCGAACACGGTGGCGGCCGAGCGGGCCCATTTTGGTTTCAGCCATGTCGATGTCTCGTCGGCGATCGTGAAAACGTGGAACGTCGGCGACGAGTTTGCCCAAGCAATCAAGCACCATCACGATCGTATTTCTGAACCGACCACCTCGCGGCCAAGTTTGACTCAGGTTCTCCAGGCGGCTCATCTGGGGGCCATGGCGCTGCACGGTGGTCACGCGGCTCCCACGTTGCTGGATGATCATCTAAAAAACTGGCTGATGTTCATCGAACAGAATTTGTCAATCACGGCTGACAGCGCCGACGACATCGTTTCTGACATGCATGCCCGCGTGGATAACTACGCAGCCATGTTCAATCTAAAGATCGGTGGCGGTCGGTCGGCGGTCGCGGTCATCAGCGAGGCGAAAGATTTGCTGAATGAAATCGCGATCGAAACGCAATTGAAACTTGTCGAATCCCAGAAAACCAGCAAATGGCGACGGGTCGCCAACGAACTGTACAGTGATTGGCTGTCTGGCGCCTATAACCGCCGTTATGTCAGCGAATGCCTGGAAGATGCCATGGCACCGTGGGTGACAAAGCGCAAGCCGATTGCGATGTTGTTTCTGGACGTCGACAAATTTAAGGACATCAACGACACGTACGGCCACCGTGTTGGTGATCAAGCGATCAAGCATGTCGCCAAATGGCTTTCGTCAACGACCCGTAGAAAAGACATCGTGATCCGACTTGGTGGAGACGAGTTTCTCGTCGTCATGCAGATCGCTCTGCGACCCTGCAAAGTCGTCGTCAATCGAATCGCTCAGGAGTTGCCTCCGCTGCCGATGGCCGATGAAGAGCCCATGCCGATGTCTTTGAGCGCAGGCTGTGTCTTCCTCAATCCAGATCCCAACGAGCCGCCGGACATTAACTGGCTGATTGATGAGGCCGATCGGCTGATGTACGAAGTCAAGAACCGTGGCGGCCGTAATGTGGCGCTGCGCGAGATCGCAGCCCAAATCTGAAGCACTGACCGGTACCGTGGCATCGGTGGTGCAGTCACGACGGATGGAGCGATCGAGAACTGAAGATGGCGCAGGAATGAAAATCTGTTGGAACGAATGAGGAATGACCGATGACGCATGACGAATCGGCTAATTGGATCGTTCGTATCCAATGATCTGTGAAGTGTCGGTGCGTAACTGCCGCATGTAACTCTTCCACTCATGATTTAGCGTCGTCGTGTCCTCGACATCGAAGGCGGTGTGGAATGCCTTACGCAGTGTGCTCGCCGGCAGCGGTTGGTCGGCAGGCATCTTGCTTAAACTGGCCAAGAATGCCGTGTATTTGTCGAAGTGCCGCTCCACAAGGAAATGGGTCAATGCCCAGGATTGGCCGTAACCGTGTAGGGTCGCGTCCAGTGTTTCTGCCGTTGAGAAGATCTCGTTGCCGACGATGAAGTCAACATTCGAGTGCTTGTCGTCGCCATCGAGTTGGCGGTAGCGATCGAGCCGGTCTTGGTTGACGGCGCCAACGCCGCTCCAAGTCGCATCCTCCGGCGCTTCGAAATAAGTCGCCAGACCCTCGTGCACCCATGTCGGGATTTGGATATTTCGAGGCAGCAGGCCGGTGTTGCCGGCCATTTGATGCGTCGCTTCGTGGGACACGACCTCAATGTCAGCATCTTCGCGAGCGATTTTAAGAATCATCGTCAGTGCTTCAGCCGAGCGGACAATCTCGGCCACGTTTGCAATGCGTTTGCGGTTCTTCTTGGCGTACGTTGCCTGCGCTTGGAATATCCGCTCTGCTTCACGGACCGACTTGAATCGGTCGCTTTCACCTTGATCAAAGAAAACCGCCAAGTTGGACTTCATATGCCAAAAGCCGGCCACGCTGGCCATCGAAGGCCCCAGCTTGCTGCTGAAGGCAAGGAAATCGGGCCGCTCCCGAAAAAGGACGACTTTGAGACGCCGTTTGGGAACCGAAATTCTGATTCCTTCGGTATAGAACTTTAACAAGAACGATTCGTAGACCTGTTCCAATAGCCTTAGTCGTTCGTCGGCGCGAGATACATCGTCGCCGTCAGCGGTGTCGTGAATGAGGATGTAGTGGGCGCTCTTGCGAATCTGCATCCCGCTTTTCTTCACGGCACGACGAAGATAGGCCTCTTCTTTTTCCGATTTGCCCAGGTCGCGATGAGTCTTCGAATAGAGCGACCGGATGCCAAGCGCAATCTCGTTTTTCGGATCCTTGTCCAGCATGATGGCTGCGGTTTTGTAAACTTCGTCGATGAGGCCGTAGCGCACGCACCATTTCGCCAAATCTATCAGGTCGTGGATGTCGTCACTGTTCTTCGCCTTGAACAGCTTGCGTTCGAACAGCTCTTTGGGCGAACGCGTTGGATGGAGTCGATAATTTCCGACTCCCATGATCAGTCTGCCAAACTTTGGATGCATGTACGAGAGCGACTGTCCGGCTTTCTTGGTACGCCCTTGCAGCACGATGACAAGTTCGCTCTTGGTGCCCGGCAGACGATATTCGACGATGTCGGCAACGATCGCAGGCGTCAGTACGAGGGTCGCGATGAAGGCAACGAATCGGCAGGCAAGGTGACGGTGGAATCTCATGAGTAAGTCATGCTCGGTGAGGATTGGGGCCGCTCCAATACTGGTACCGGATCCTTCCGTTGTCTCGATACAGGGCGACGCTTGCAAAAGAGGCTCTGCCCCGCTTATCTACATCGCTTTCTCTCCATCGCATTCGCTTGATTCGATTATGCCACAGAAAAAGGCTCAGCAACATAAGTCGTCGCTGAGCCTTTCTGTTTCCGTAGTATGAGATAACTATTTAGAATGCGCCCCAGGCAGCGAAGAGTGAATCGGTCGTCTGGGCTGCAGACGACTGGCGGCGTACTCGTGTTGCCTCGGAACCGATCTCTGTGGAGCGAGCCGGTGAGAGAGCCGGTAGGACTTCAGCTTCCGTAGCCGCCGGCGGCACTAGATTCAGAGCGCCATGGTCGGCCGGCAATTCGTCCTGGGGCAAAGCGACGATAGCGCTACCTGCGGATTGGAACTTGTTTGCATTCCAGATGACGAAGTCGGCACCGTCGGTGAATCCGTCTCCATTGAAATCGCCGCTGCACCAGCCGGTGTCTGATTGGAATTTGTTGGCATTCCACACAATAAAGTCAGCACCGTTGACTTCGAAATCAAGGTTTGCGTCGCCCAGGATCGTGCCCTTCACGTCCGTCACCCAATAGTGCAGGTCGCTGACGCCCAACGATCCATCGGCGTCCAAATCGTAGCTGGGATCGGTGCTGCCAGCGGCCAAAGCGGCGCTTAGTTCGTCCACGTCGTGGCAGTCGAAGAGGCCATCGCCGTTAAAGTCTCCCGGAACGGTTCCCGTACCGAGGTCGACATCGAAACTACCCACGACACCGGCCGCGAGGAAGTTATTGGACGTATCGGTGATCTCAAAGGCTTCGATTGAGACCGAGTAGGTGCCATCGTCACTGGCGTCCCAGACGCCGCCAGCGGCTGGGATGGTCAAAGTGGCCGTTATCGAGGCCGCATCGGCGTTAGGCGTGATCGCATCGATCGTCGCCAGTTCGTCATAGCCGTTGGGCCCAGTGACCCGCACCGTGCCGGTCGTGAGATCGGCGCTTTCAATCGCCACGTCGTCGTTAAAGGTCACATCGATGGTGTGTGAACTGCCGCCCGCGACGGTGACGTCCGTTGGGTTGGAAGAGGCTGTGGGAGCGGCTGTGTCCGTGGCGATTGTCACCGTCGTGTGGATCGTTCGCGCTGCGTTGTTGCCACCGAACACCGTATCGCCCATCGTGTCGTATTGCAGGCAACTGTTGAAATCAGCGGCCGTCAGGCCTGTTGCGTATTGCAAGATCGGCAGGTCGCTGTTGAGCGGTGCAAACACGCTGGTCGTGACATTTACGCGACCCGAGTAGTAAATCGTTCCTGTCCAATTCACGCCGCCTGTTGGCAGGTAATTCAATGGTTCGGGCCCGGGAATGGTGATGTCGAGCAGTTCGTCACCGGCGATATCGGTGTCGAGACGAACCGTCATCAGCCCTGTCACTGGGTTGTAGATGAAGTCGGTCGACGTGTCGCCCAGGATTCCGTGTGGAGCAGGACTGTCACAGCTTAGGCCCCATTGCATGACATCGATGGTCGCCACTGCGGTCGCTGATCCACCATTGCCGTCGGTGACTTCGTAAGTGAATGAGTCCATTCCGCGGAAGCCGGCATCGGGTACGTATTCAAAGCTGCCGTCAACTGCGAGCGTCAGCGACCCGTTCGTCGTCGCGACGATAGGTGTCGTCGTGACAGCCAGCGCGTCACCTTCGACGTCGGAATCGTTGTCGAGCAAATCATCGACTCCGGCGACCGCTGTCAGCGTGCCTCCTTGGACGATCGAATACGTTTCGCCGATTACCGATGGGGCATCGTTCTCGGAAGCAATCGTGAGCGTTACGACGGCCGTATCGACGCTGCCGTTACCGTCCGTGACCATGTACTCGAACGAATCGGTCCCGTAGAAATTCGGGTCCGGAATGTATTCAAAAGATCCGTCCGCTTGCAGGGTCAATGTGCCGTTGGTCGGTTCCGCGACGAGTGGGAAAAGGACTTCCAAAGGATCGTTGGAAGGGTCGGTGTCATTGCCCAAAACGCCCGGAGCGCTCTGAATCAACGGTACATCTTCTGTGACCGCGAAACTGTCCGCGTTGGCCGTGGGCGAGTCGTTGGAACTGGTAATCTGCACCGAACCGGACAATGTGTACTGGCCGAGGCTGCCGTAATCGGTGTAGCCATTGGACGCCGTTCCTTTGCCGACGCCGTCGACAACGACGTAGTAGAAACCGCCCGGCAAATTGTTCGCGGAAAGCGAGGCGTCGATTCTATTGGTCGGGTTGTCGGAATCGATGAGGTTCCCATTTTGATCGTACAGCGACAGCTCGATATCTAAATTGGGGCCTGGAGTGAACGGATCAGCGTCGACCGAGATGTTTCCGCTGTTTCCGTTGATGGCAATGCTAAAGACATCGGAATCCCCAGCGTTGTGAATGATGCCAGCTTCGTTGAAGTTGACTCCAGAGACCGTAACGGCGGTTGCGGTGAGCAGGTTCCCGACATCGTTTCCGTGGTCATCGGCAACGTATTGAATTCGGTTGTTGATCAGTTGCAGGTCATTTTGGCCGCTGGTCGCATTGGCGTATTCACCGCTGCTCCATTGCGTCAGTTGGCGGTTGTAGCCGACACCCATGATCGGCGCCCAACCCGTGACGCCACTTCCATGCCCAGTGTAATACGTGGTCGAGCCGATACCGTCGTGGAGGAGAGAGAGTGCGTGCCCAACTTCATGGGAGGCGGCTTCCGCCACGTTTTTAGCGCCGGTCCCCAGGTTGTTCTCAAACACCCAGACCGGTGTGTCGCTGTTGTAGCCCCACGAGTTCAGGTAGGCGACGCCGCCCGCACCGGAGTACCAGCGATTGCCCGTGTTGCTATCGACATCGGTCGAAATCATGACTCGAATGCCTTGGCCGCCTTGAGAGAAGAAGGCCGAGCCCGGATCTTCCGTTGTCACGTCAACGTTGAAAGGAGCAAAGTCTTCGCTCACGCGGTTCCAAATCTCTTCAATTCGTGACAATTCCGTGTTGCTGAAATTATTCACATCGCCGTCGATGGAGTAGGCGGGTGCGTGAATCGCGTTGCCGTTGTTGCTGCCATTCCAAGCCGTACCAGAAATAATCTGCCCATCAAAATCGAGGAAGATCTTCTTGGCGGCTGTCGGGTTGCTGTGGAGGATGGGTACGTCGAGTGGCCGCGATTCGTAGGGACCGGTCGGGAAATCAAAGACGAGGTCCTGATTGATCGACTCTGGATTGGGGGCCGGGTCAAAGAAAAATTGATTCCCCTCGGCATCGGCACGAAGCAGTGGATCGTCAGCGTCGATCGACGTGCCGGGCAGGTCGTCGATGTTGAAATCGATCAGATCGAGTTCGCTATGATCGTGACCGTCTCCGACATAATGGCCTCCCGTGGAGCCGCAGCAACCTGGACAAGCGCAGCCGGCGCCATGGACGTCAGCGACGGGTTCGATGTCAAAGACGTCGCCGGCGAGCAGGTTCCGAGGTTCTAAGGCCTCACTGCGACCAAAGCTCCGTAACTTCCCATTTTGCTGCCGCTTCCCCAGTCGATCTGCCATTCCCTGTTCCCCTCTGGTGTGTTTGCCAATTCCCCTAATAAACTAGTTTCGCAACGGCTGCGGAAAGCGTCAACGTTGTAGTCGGGCGTGTCGCCATTTTCTGAAAAATAATGCAGAAAAACTCGGTATTGGGTGTCCGCTGGTCGCCAGGCCACCGCTCGAATCGTAAAAAGTAGCCACTGGCTGTAACTCAAGCGACTGAATGGAGCCGTCATGGGACTGGAAGATTTTTTGAAAGACATTCTCGGCGGCATCGAAGAGCAGATGCAGGATCGAGAGCGCGGTTTTGAGGAGTCCACTCGACCGAGTGCTGAGCATGCACGCCCAAGTAAGGTGGCTCAAAGCGAATCGGGAATTGCACGCGTGATGAGATCGGTCGTTCAGATCGTTGCCTTACGGCAAGGATTCCTGGGTGGTATGTCGTCCGCTTGGACCGGTTCGGGAACCATCGTTCATCCTTCGGGGATCATCCTGACGAACTGCCATGTCGCCAATCCGCGCGCGATGGGCATGTCGTCCCCTCCGGCCGACCGTCTAGGAATTGCCATTACCGACCGCTCGGACGAACCCCCTGCCCTTTCTTATTTTGGCGAGTGCATCGCGAGTCTTCCCGAATTGGATCTGGCTGTGATCCAAATCATTTCCGATGTCAAAGGACGGCGAGCCACAAATCTAGATCTGCCTGCCGTCGCCATCGGCGATTCAGATTCTTTGGAGCTCGGCGATCGCCTGGCAATTTTGGGGTATCCGGGAATTGGGGGAGAAACGGTCACGTTCACTTCGGGCAACGTTTCCGGGTTCACGGCGGAAGAGAGGATTCGCGTCAATCGAGCTTGGATCAAAACCGATGCGACGATTGCCGGTGGTAACAGTGGCGGAACTGCCGTCAACCAAGCTGGTGAATTGGTTGGCATCCCGACGCAGGCTGCTGCGGGACGTGGCATCACTCCGGTCGACGCTCGACCGGTGCTCGATACGAATCGCGACGGACGGGTCGATCAGCGCGACACGCCGATGGCGGTGGGCGGTTTTATCAACGGGCTTCGTCCGGTCAATCTGGCGATTCCATTGTTGGAGAAAGCCGGCTTGCGGGTCGACCGCGACCAAAGTGGCCGGCGCCAGGCGGCTCCTTCGATCTTCCCCGGTGATCGAGGGCGCGACATGCCTCAAGCGAGCCAGCCCGGCTTTCGCGAATTGCTCTTTAGCACACGCATTACGACCGATGGCCGGCCCATTCATCCAACGAAACATGTCCCCGTGGGACATGAGACAATCTACGCAACCTTCGAGTTTTTCGACATGAAAAACGGCACGCCATGGAGTGTCGTCTGGATGGCGGACGACAAGGTCATCATCGATCAGCAAGACGAATGGGATGATGGTTCCGAAGGTCGCAAAGTGGTCAAGGTCAGCAACCGCAAGGGGCTGCCTCAAGGCGAGTATCATCTCGTATTGGGAATCGGCGGAACGATCGCGTTGGAAGGCAAGGTGGTTGTTGGTTCTCGCATCGATGAAAGCGACACCGAAATTTCGGGCGCAGTCGTCAACGCGGAAAATGGGCGTCCCGTCAACGACGCCCTCGTGATGGTCCTGAAGCCGGGTGAATCGGTACGTGGCTTCTTGCGTACCCAAGATAAGTCGGCCGTTCTGACATCGACAGAGACCGATCGCGATGGATCTTTCAAGTTGCCAGACCAACTGCCGAAGGGAATCGCTTACGGCTTGGTCGTCGCGGCACGCGGGTTCATGCCGGTCGCCGTTGAAGGTGCCTTGCGAGTCGGCCCGGATGCGCCAGAGCACGCCGACATCGGGACGGTTGAGCTAAAACCCAGATAGCGGTTCGGTCATCTCAGCGTGTCCCGTGAGGCTTACTGGTTTTCGGCAAAGGAAGCTTGCTTGTTGATGAGGCCGAGCATTGCCGGGGCGTGCTCGCAGAACTCTACCTTTTTTCAGCGGGACGATAACGTGCCAAACATTCTTTCTTTGACTGTGGCGATCTTTCTCAGCACCCTCGTCTTGGTGAATTCCTTATTCTCCCAGGACCAAACAGCGCTATCGGCCGAGGCCAATTCACCAGCAGCGGTCGGAACGCCGCTAACGATCGGCACGACGTTTCGACGGAAATCGGAGATCATGGAGGACGAGCGCGAAGTCAATGTGTGGCTGCCTCCCAGCTATGCGGCGAGCGACAACGAATATCCGGTGCTCTACGTGATCGACGGAGGGGTAGCGCAGGACTTTCACCACATCAGCGGCCTGGCTCAACTGTCCACGATCAACGGCAGCTACGACGAGTTCATTGTCATCGGTATCCAAACAAGTGACCGCGTCGCCGAACTGTGCAGCGAACAGAAGGACCCGCGATATCTCAAGGAATCTCCCAAGCGAGGCAATTCGGATCGATTTTTAAAATATGTCAAAGGGGAAGTGATTCCGTTTGTGGAAGGGAAGTATCGCACAAACGAGCGTCGAGCCGTCGTGGGGGAATCGCTGGCAGGGCTATTCATCACCGAGGTGTTCCTACAAAGTCCGGACACATTCACGGACTACATTTCGATTAGCCCCAGTTTGTGGTGGGATGACAAAGCGCTCGCCAAGTCGGCAAGCGAGCTGTTGACCGCTCACGACGAGGAACCGAGGCAGCTCTATTTGACGATGGGTGACGAAGGGGGCACGATGCAGAAAGGGCTTGAAATGGTGTTGGGAGCGATTGAGGCAAACAAACCGGGCGGCCTCACGTTGCACTATGTCGATCGACGTAAGACGGAGGTCCATGCGACGATCTATCACCCTGCCGTGCATGACGCCCTGCGAAAGCTATTCGGCAAACCGCTTCCCGACTATGGACCGCCCCCATGGTACTTGTTGGAAGGTGGGCAGCCGGCAGATGATCTGCCGCCAGAGCGGAACTAACTTTCGACGCGAAGGTTGGTGGCTCCGGTCCTCACTCCACCTCTTCCAATGTCCAGTCGCCCCTTTCGGTCTTTTTAGCCTCGGGTCGGGCCGTGTCATCCTGCGGCCGCCGGATGTCGACTTCTTCCAGAGACCAATCGGAGTTGTTCGATTCCGCGGTTGCGTTTCGACCGGTCGGCTGCTGACGCGACGTCTGCTGCGGTCGTTGCTGTTGTTCGAAGTCATAGGGCGGTCGCCCGAGTTCGCCGTTTGCGTCGCCCGGTGCGGTCGGCCGGCCATCAGATGCCGTCGGCTTCGCTTTCATCCGTTGCATCAATGTAAAGGCGCCGAAGGCGATCAGCATGATCAAGAGGAGATTGGGGCCTTTTCGTCGTGGGCGATGTTGGCCGGGGCCATGCTGATCGAAGGATACGCCGTCAGTCACTGCTACTCTCCCGAATGGAAACGGATCGCGGTCAAAATCGTTACGGACTAGCTTACCGGATCTTGGCACTCGGGGCACCAGTAAGTCGACCTGCCGAGGTCGCCTTGCCGTTGCATTCTGATGTTCGTACCGCACTGGAAGCAGGGTTGGCCGCTCCGCCCATACACCCAGGACCGGCTGCCGTCACGACCGAAGCGAGTTCGTCTTGGGCGACCGTCTAAGTTGGCTCGCATGAGTTGGTTTGCTTTCAGCATCAAGTCCGTCAGTGCTTCCTTCGGGAAATCGGCCGTCGCACGAAATGGGTGCAAACGCTGCAAGAACAGGAGCTCTGATTTGTATACGTTGCCGATACCCATGACGATCGTTTGGTCGAGCAGCGCTGCGCCGATCGGCCGCCCTGGTTGCCGGTAGAGATTAGAGAGGATGCGCTCCAGGTCGAATGGCTCGGCGAGGATGTCTGGTCCCAAGCGGGAGAGCCAGCGATGGCGTCGTAGTTGGTGTGTTGTCAATAACTCAATGGTCTTTGGAAGGAAGCAGACGGCGTTCGTACCATGGATGGAGCGAAGTGAAATGGCGGCCTGAGTGGCCGATTTTCGCCAAGGTTCCTCGGGCGCGTAGAAATGCCAGGCGCCCTTCATGCCCAAATGCGTATGGACAACATGATCGCCATCGAAGTGGATCAGTAGATGCTTGCCGCGCGACTCGACCAAATCCACCACCTTCCCATCAATGGGGGCCGGTTCGATGATCGACGAAGTGACCGTGACTGCCTGTCCCCTAAGAGTTTTTCGCAGCCGATTCGCCGCAACATAAATGGTGTCGCCTTCGGGCATCGTCGAGGTTCATTCTGCGAGCGGGATGTGCGGGTGCGAAAATTCTAAGGGGCAGCCGGGTTCAGCGACAAATGGAGAGTTTAATCGGGATCAGACCAGAAATCGCCCTCCCCTGCTGAGCAGAACCACGGTTGGGAATTTCTTCGGGAGTCTAGCGTGCAATCGCTTCGCGATCGAACGCGCGGTGGACTTGATCTGGCAATAGCCTCGCTAACTTTTCTTCAACCACCTAAACTCGGTGTTCATCAGTTTGGCCGAACCCCAATTTACAGAGGCGATTAGAATGAAACATGGTGCACGTAACGATATCGTCGGCGAAATCGTCGAAATGAAAATGGGCGACGTCATGGCACAGGCCAAGGTTAAAATGAATGGAGAATTCAACCTCTCTTCGGTAATGACGGCTGACTCGTTGAAGGCTTTGGGAGTCAAAGAAGGTGATAAGGTTCGTGTGCTGATTAAGGCCGTCAATGTGCTGCTAATAAAGGATGAGTAATTTGTCGAAACTACGAAGGAATCGCGAGCGAACGCTGTGGGGAATCGGGTCGACGACGCTCTGGGCGACGATGATGGTTGGCTTGAGTGCGTTGGCGACGGCTCAAGAGGTAGCACCGGTAGCCAAGCAAGATTTTCAGGCGATTCATCAGAATGGAATTGCGCTTTACCGAGCGAGCAAGATCGGTGAGGCGGAGGCCGAATTGCGTCGAGCCCTGGAGATCAACCCTTCGTATGCGCCAGCTCGACTCGATCTGGCCGGTTTGCTCCTCAAGATGGGCCGCACCAAAGAGAGCCTAGCTCACTATGCTCACTTAGCGCTGAAGCAAGATCCCAAGAATATTGACTTTCGTTATCGCTATGGGACGGCGCTCCAAGCGATCGGACAGCTCAAACCTGCGTCAGACCAACTCGCCGAAGCATTGCGTATTGATCCGAAGCGAGCCGATATCCGTCGCGATCTGATTGGTGTCATGTTGGCCGATAGCGCGTTCATGCAAGCTTCCAACGTGTCGGCCGACGGAGTCAAAATGCGTCCCAATGACGCGTCGGTCCTCAACGATCACGGTGTGGTGCTCATGCGACTGGGTAAGAAAGAGGCTGCCATCGAGAGTTTCCGCAAAGCGGTCGAGGTCGACAAGGAGCACGTCGATGCCAATTACAACGTTGGTTTGGTGCTCATGGAACAATGGAAACTGGATGAATCGATCGCCTATTTGCGCGAGGCGATCCGGCTGCGACCCGAGTACACGGACGCTCATTACAATCTTGGTTTGGCACTGGCAAAGGCGGGCAGTCACGACGAGGCGTCCGCGGAATTTGAGAAAGCGATCGCTGGAAAAACCGATTACCATCGTGCCTACTTTGAGGACGCGATGGTGGCCAAACGGCAGGGCGATTTAAAACGAGCCGCCAGTCGGATGACCGAAGCGATTCGCCATAGCCCGGGCGATGCACGTTGCAAATTCGAGCTTGGCATGTTGATGATGGAAATGGACCGCGCCAAGTTGGCGGTCCGCCAGTTTGAATCGATTCTGCAGACGTCTCCAGAAAACGACCGTGCGCATTATCAGTTGGGGCGAGCTCTCGCTGCCAGTGGTCAACCGGCCAAAGCGATCGCCCATTTCCGTGAAGCGAGCTGGTTGCGTCCCGGCTGGCAGGAGCCACTGAATGCCGCGCTACAATGTGCGGAAGCCAACGATCTGCCCGCCACTGTCGTTGACGAACTGCGAAAATCGATGGAAGCGACGCCGTAGCCAGGTTTAGGGCTGGACAGCCGGTTTCGGTCAGTGGCCGTTGAAAGGCGGGATGACCAACGGCTCAGGAAGCCAGCAGACGGAAATGGCTGCATTCGATGCTTGGTTCATCGAACTAAGTTTGGGCGTGAACGTCTCTACGGCCGCAGCTAAGGCAGCGGTTGGCCCTGCCCTTGCTCGACCGTGATTTCTCGGTTGACGGCGCCGGCAGCAAAAGACTCGCTCGTGCCGTCGGCCCATTGGACTTCGATCGCGTCGACGGTATCCACATCGCCGAGGCCAAAATGGACTCGTGGGTCGTTGCTGGCGAGATAGCTGTAAGACCGCAGCACGGGACGGACGAAAGTTTGGTTTTTACAGATTAGCTTCACCGTGGCGCCCAATGCGGTGCGGCGTCCGGTGTTGGCTCGCACAGCGAGCCAATGGTTGTTGCGATTCGGTGGTAACTGAGGCGCGTCATTGCGGAAGACACGTAATCGATTGGCGATGTCGTTGGTGACCAGGTCGAGGTCACCGTCGCCATCGAGATCGCCGAAAGCGAGTCCCCGAGTCACTTCGGGCCGTTTGCCAAACGTGTCAGATTCTTGACTGACGTCTGCAAATTTTCCTGCGCCGTCGTTTTGGAACAGCAGGTTGGGTTCGGCGTATCGGTCCCAATATTCTCCATGTTTCGAATCGGCCGAGACGGTGCCGATCGCGACTCGGCCATTGGCGACTGCAAGGTCGAGATCGCCGTCGTGATCCATGTCGAAGAAGCCACAGCCCCAACCGGTATAGGGAAGATCGACGGCCGCCGTACCACATCGGGACGAACTGTCGGAAAATAGCTCGTCTCCATCATTCGTATAGAGCGTGTTGGTTTCGCTCGTGACATGCGTCATGAACAGGTCCAATGTGCTATCGCCATCGACATCACCAATCGTAATACCCATGCTGGCTTCGACTCGGCCAAACCCGTTGAACGCGACGCCACGAAAAACCGCTTCGTCCATGAACGTGCCGTCGCCCGCGTTGACCCACAACTGGTTTGGTTCCTCGTCATTGCAGACGTAGACATCGGCCAGCCCGTCGCCCGTCAAATCGGTGGCGATGATCCCCCAGCCTCTGGCGGGCGCCGTGATCCCGGCCTCTTCGCTCACGTCGGTAAATTTGCCGTCGCCATCATTGCGATAAAGTTGGTCGGTCATCCCGTCGAACAAGTGAGGTCCGCAATAATCGACTTCGTATTCGGCACTGGCTGCACCGCAGCGACGCGACGCGTCAAAAGTGGCGAAGTGGACGACGAATAGGTCAAGATCTCCGTCTTGGTCGTAGTCGAAAAATGAGGCGGCCGAACTCCACAAGTCGCCCGTGATACCTGCGCGCTTTGTGATGTCGACAAACGTGCCGTTCCCTTCATTCCGAAAGAGTTTGTCGGGTCCGTAGTTCGTTACGAAGAGGTCAGCGTCGCCATCATTGTCAAAATCTCCAATTGTGGCACCGTGTCCAAAGCCGGTGTCGGCGAGCCCCGCTGCGCCGGCGACTTCCTGGAATTGGCCGTCGTCGGTCTGCTCGAACAGCTTATTCGGCGCCGGTTTATTGAACGCATTGGGCAGTTTGCCCGGCTCGCAATGGACGACTTGGTAGATATCCAAATCGCCATCCAGATCAAAATCGAAAAGTGCTAACCCACCGGGCGTAATTTCGGGCGTGTGATAATCTCCATCCGGCCAGGTCGCTTCTTCGACGGGCAGCCCGACTTGGTCGGTGATTTCGACCAACAGGCTGCCGCTGTCCAAATTGGAGGGCTCGGGCGGTTTGGGTGATTCGTTGGGATTCTTAAGAACGGCTGGCGGACTCTTTTCCTTGTTGGCCGCAGCAGCCGGCGTTTCTGCCGGCAAATCGACGTTCGGAGTAGAGCACGAACCAGAAAGCAACGCCGTCAGTAGACACATGACGCAGGTTGTAAATTGGATGCAAGTTGTTTTCATGGTCGAGTTTTAACGGGTAGGTATGGTATGGGGAACTTCACTTTGGGGCAGAATCGAGGTCAGCTTCCGCATGTTGGATGGCTGAATCGTCGATTTACGTGGTCCGATCCAAATAGGACGCCGTTACCTGTTCGTAGCCACCGTCCGTATTAAGTTTAACTCGTTCTGCCCAAACGTGGGCTGCGTCGCCATATCTTTGAAAGCAAATCGAGCCGTGTTACGCTCATTCCGTCACGTTTTGCATGAATCGTGTAACAGCCGTTTATTCCTCAAGTCTTCTCTATTCTTCAGGTCGATTTATGGACACTCCATGTCAGCGTTGGTTGCTTCTACTCCTGTTGATTGCCTTCGCAGGCGGATGCCAGCAATCGTCAACGGTTGATTCTGGCGAGGCGGGCAAATCTTCCACTGCGGAACAGAAAGCGGACGGGCTGTCGGATGCGGTGATTCGTCAGCATGACGAGGGCGTCGCGTTGATGGGCCAGTTTGACTACGCCCAAGCGCACGATGCCTTCGAGGCATTGGTGGATTCGCACCCCAAATGGTTGGATGTCAAAGTCGACTTGGCGATTGCGAAATTGAATCGCCGACAAGAAAACGACGTGGAAAATGCCGAGTCGCTCCTGGAGGAAGTCATCGAGGCCGATGCCACGAATCTGCGAGCGAAATATTGCCGAGCCATTCTTCTGCTTTACGCGGCCGAGCCGGACCGTTCGCTCAAGTTGTTCCAAGCAGTGGCAGAGGCAGATCCGACCGACGCGTATGCGATCTATTATTCGGGACAGTGTTTGCTGGACACACGTCAGTACGAAGCGGCGTTGGAGTACTTCGAGCGAGCGCAGCTGGCCGATCCCTATTTGCGCAGCGCTTATTACGGTGCATTTCAAACACTGCAGCGGCTGAAACGTCCGGACGAGGCCAAGGAGGCGCTAGCGCTCTTCCAAAAATTGGCCGACAACCCGCAGGCTCGGTCGGCCGAGATAAAGTACTCGCGGATGGGACCGAAGGCCGAAGCGCAGTCAATCACGTTAAACGATACGGAAGGACTGCCTAACGGAGCCCCGCCCGTGCCGCCCGGTTCACTGTTCGCCGAGTCCGTCTTGATCGGTTCCGACGACATCGCTTGGGCCGGAAACGCCGACGCCCCAGGGCGACCGTCGGCGACCGCCTGCGACATCAATGGTGACGGGCTGACCGACCTGTTCCTTGCCTCCGCCACGACGAAGTCAGGCGATGCGGCCAACATTGTTTTGGAACGAAGTGCCGCCGGTTGGATCGTGCAAAGTGAGCATCCGTTGTGTCAGGTCACGCACGTCAACGCGCCGCTGTGGGGCGATTTCGATAACGATTCGCTCATCGACGTCTACCTGTGCCGCCAAGGCACCAACCAGTTGTGGCGGCAAGTGGCCGCTGGCGAATGGGAGGATGTGACCGACTCGACCAAGACGGCGGGGGGCGACTTCGACACGGTGGACGGAGCCCTTTTCGACGCGGACCACGATGGCGACCTCGATATATTTCTCGTGAATCGTGACGGTGCGAACGAGTTGCTCAATAACAATTTGGATGGCACCTTTCGAGCCATCGGCGCTGCGCAGGGCATTGCGAGTGAAGGGAAACGCTCGGTCGGCGTGGTGGTGGCCGATTTGGACAGCGATCGAGACGCCGATCTGATCGTGCTGAATGAAGACGCGGATCACGATGTCTTCTTCAATGATCGCCTGTGGAATTATTCGCCGGCGAAAAACACCGGAGCTTTTCCTCAAGCGGCCGTGTTGGCTGCCGTCGCCGCCGATACCGATGCGGATGGCCACGTCGAGATCATCACGTCGGCAGCCGATGGCGTGACTCATTGGCGCGTCGGTGAAGAGGGCGACTGGGAGTCGGCGCCGATCGCTTGCGACGGATTCAGCCCTGGCGATGGTCCGCTGGCGGTACAAGACATGAACGGAGACGGCCGGCTCGATCTGATCGCCTCGACGGCGGCCGGTTGGGCAGTCTTGGATTGCTTTGGTGGGGAAGTGTCACTGCTCCATTCGTCCACGAGTGACGCTCAGGTCAGTTGGGGGTTGGCGAACTTGGATGCAGGGCTTGGTTTTTCGGTCGTGGCTGCCAAAGGGGGCGGCCCGCAAGTGTGGTCGCCCGGTCCGGGGCGTCATGCATTTGCCGACGTGCTCTTTACGGGGAAAGAAAACAAAGCGGATCAGATGCGCTCGAATGCGTCCGGGATCGGCATTCAAGCTGCGGCGCGAGTTGCCGGTCGCTGGACAGCGCTGCAAACCTTCCGCGACCAATCGGGGCCAGGCCAAAGTCGACAGCCGATCCCCGTCGGCTTGGGAACACGCCGCGCGATCGACTTTGTCAAACTCCTGTGGCCCGACGGCCTGTTTCAAACAGAGCTCGGCTTGGTGACGGGGGAGATGCATCGAGTCGAGGAGACACAACGGCAAGTGTCCAGCTGTCCCGTCCTGTTCGTGTGGAACGGGGAGACGCACGAGTTTGTCTCGGATGTCTTGGGCGTTGGTGGGCTCGGGTTCAATGGCGGCCGCGGCGAATACCATCCGCCGCGCCCCTGGGAGAATCTGATGCTGCCGGCGGACTTACTACAGCCCACTTCCGATAACCGCTATCGGTTGAAGATTGGCGAGCCGATGGAAGAAGCGTGCTACATGGACGCCATCCGACTGGTGACTTACGACCTACCCGATGGTTGGCACATGACGATGGACGAACGCCAGGCAGTCAGCGAACCGTTCGCAACCGGAAAGCCGATTTTTTACCGCGAAACAATCGAACCGGTGGTCGCTCTAGATACAGCGGGTGACAATGTGTTGTCGACGATTTCAAAAGCGGACGGTTTACCTTTGCCTGCGGGGAAACGGGATCCACGATTCTTGGCGCACACCGAACCATTTTTCCTCCACCTGAAATTCGATCGCCCGTTAACCGAATTGGCGGGACGGCCTGTCTTGGTCATCGATGGATGGGTCGAGTATCCGTATTCGCAGACGATGTTTGCATCGTGGCAGGCCGGGGCGAGCTACGCCGCGCCAACGCTTGAGGCGCGTGCCGCCGGCGGTGAGTGGAAAACGGTTTACAAGGAGTTCGGGTATCCCGCCGGTATGCCGCGGCAGATGTCGCTGCCGATCGAACCGGCCGACCTGCCGAAGGGGACCGTGGAGTTGCGCATTGGCACAACGATGGAGATTTATTGGGACCGGATGTTCATCGCGATCGAAGAGCCGTGTGAGGTGAAGAAAAACCGGCTGGCGATGTTGCGGGCCAACGTGCAAGATGTCGGTTTTCCACAACGTCAAAACGGTGAGTACCGTCGACCGTTCTACGATTACTCGCGACGAGCACCATTGTGGGATACGCGCCACACGCCCGGTTACTACACAAGCTTCGGCGAGGCGACCCCGCTGCTCAGCAACGTCGACGATGCGGTGGCGATCATCGGTCCGGGGGAAGAGGTGGAGTTCGAGTTCGCGGTGCCGGCTTCTCCGGACGCTGCGGCGAATCGCGTCTTCGTTCTCGAATGCCACGGTTGGTGCAAAGATATGGATCTGTACACCGAGCATGGTGAGAGTTTGCTTCCTCTGCCGCGTCGAACCGACGTCGAGACGGATGCTGACACCGAATCGGCTCGCGAGGAATTGCACGATCGATTCAATACTCGCTACCGAGCTGGCTGATGCGGTCGGACGAACTCGCGTTGAAATCAGCGAGGCCGCCGACGCACAGCGGACCGGCTGTCTGCCTGATCCTGGCGCCTGAGGAATCCTTGACTGTAAGAAATGAAACCAGCATCCAGTAGCTCTTTCGCAATACCCGAGTCACGGACGGCGACCCCATTCACTTTCGATAGGTAACAGGGGTCGCCATGCGCAGACGTCCCCGAAAAGGTGTCGATAATCGACTGAACTCCATCCGGATGTTGCTCGACGGGCCAATAGGTCGTGACATGCGTTCCGTCTTTGGAGAGGTAAGCGAACAGATGTCCCTGTCGCATGATCACCGCGGTCCCTGCTGAGCGGCTTGACCGAGATTGTTTGTCGCTTGCCGTCGGCCATGGGATGGCTCCTCCGTACGGATTGGCCGGGTCGGTGGTCGCAAGTGTCAGGCCCGGGGGATGGGCCGCGTCGGCGGTGGTCGGTTCGCAGCGCAAGCGATCCACCGCGGCTGGCGTTGCGAATTGCGCTCCCCCCTGCCCTTCGACAAAATAGCCGCGTCGAATACGGCCCGTCTCCTCCATCGCTTTCAACACAGGGTACAGGCCGGCAAAGCCGCCAACGATTCCTTCGGCGCGAACGATCTCTCGCGTGACGACACCGTATCGTTCGAGCAACTGTTTGGCGATGGCTGTTTGACGCTGCGTGCTGGTGACGGTCTGTTCGTATTTGAACAGGGACCAACGTCCTTCCGCTCCGGCGACACGTCCGGTGCGACGAGACCGAAAGGCGGGGCGCCGGCCGGAGGACCGGCGTCGTTTCGCGTTCGAGCGTCTATTGGCCAGTCCTCGTAAAGGGGCCAGCGTATCGTTCGTGACGTAGCCTGTCCAAACGAGTCGCCACAGGGCGTCGGCTAGATCTTGCTGAAAGCCGGCCGTTTTTTCCAGCAGTGCATCGAAGAACAACGCGCCGTGCGTCTGGAGGATGTGAACCACTTCCAAGTCAAGCGTGTGCTGTTCGTTGATGGGCTCGGGCGGGCGGGCCAAGACCGGCGCTGCGTCGGCGAGGTAGAGTTGAACATAACCGTCGCTGGCGCCCAATGTCTGGTGCCCTCGCCAGACGACTTCGCCGGCGGCGCATAGTTCGTCGAGATCACCAGGACGAAAATCGGCCACGCGGCTGGGTAAAATTCGTTGCTGCAGGTCGCTAAACGGCAGGGCGTAGCCCTGCACCTGCTCAATCGCATCGAGCAGCCCGTCGAGTCCGCGCCGTGGTCGATGGAGCTCGTGCCACTCCGTCAAGAACTCGGCGAATCGGGTGGACGGAACGGGTTCGACCTGCTCGCGCAGACGAGCCAGTGACCGCCGTTTTATTTTTTTCAGTACGTTGGCGTCACACCATTCTCGTTGTCTCCCGCCAGGTAAAAACTCACCTTCGAGCAAGCGGCCGTCGGCAGTCAGTTTTCGCAAGATCGGTTGGACGGTCGCTTCGCCCACGCCGAAACGTTGGGCTACCTCCAAAGGAGTGAAGGGCGCATGGGTGCGGGCATAACGCCGTAGGATTTGTTCCCAAGGATCGGCCGTGATTTCCAGGAATGCTTCCGGTAATCCGGGTGGTGGAGCGGCGCCCAGCGCATCGCGATAAAGACTGGCGTCTTCGGCGATGATGAAGCGCTGTTCTCCAGCAACGTTGACCTCAATGATCCGGCGATCATTCCGCAGTTGCACGATCCAAGAATCCAGGTGCGCGCCCACTGCTGTGGATGAGCCATGACCGGCGAGTCCGCTGCGCGCGTGCAATTCGCTCGTCGTCAAATCGCCCAATTGGCGCAGCAGGTCGTGGACTCCATCGGCATCCTTGAGCGGGTAAGACCGCTGGAGGCATTGCAGTTCGTCGGCGATTTCTTCCACCACGTCCAGATCGAGCAGTTCCCGCAGTTCCGCATCGCCCAGCAATTCTCGCAGCTGGGTGAGGTCGAGTGAGAGTGCCGCCGCCCGCCGTTCCGCCAACGGCGTGTCGCCGTTGTAAAGGAAATTGGCCGTGTACATGAACATCAGCGACGAAGCGAATGGCGACGGGACCTGGGTTTCGACCGGATGAATGCGAATCGATCGCTGCTCGATCTCGCTGAGGATCGATTGGAGGCCAGGTAAATCAAAGACGTCTCTTAAGCATTCGCGAAACGTTTCCAGCATGATTGGGAATCGTTCGTACTTGGCGGCGACGGCCAGCAGATCGGCCGACTTGCGGCGTTGCAACCAAAGTGGCGTGCGACGGCCCGGCTGGCGACGGGGGAGCAATAACGCCCTGGCGGCGTTTTCACGAAATCTCGAGGCGAACAGCGCCGTGGTGCCCAATTCCCGGACGACGATGGCTTCGATCGTGTCAGACTCAGGAAAGAAGAGTTCCATGGGAGGCGGCGCTGCCGAACCGGGCAGTCGAAAGACGATGCCGTCGTCGTTCCACATCATGTCGACTTCGCCCAAATCATCTTGCCGGAGCCGCGCTGCGACGGCCGTGGCCCAGGGTGCGTGAACGCGTGCCCCAAACGGGCTGAGGATGGCGACGCGCCAATCACCAATCTCATCCAAAAATGATTCGATCACGAGCGTTTTGTCACTGGGCGCTTCGCCAGTCGCTGTCTGTTGATCTTGGATGTAGGTGACCAGGTTGTGGGCGGCTCGGTCGTCGAGACGGTGATGTTCGATGAGTCGCTGTGTCGCCTGCTCGGGGGTGGTTTGCAGCAACTCTCGTGTCAGTTCGCCAATCGCTTTGCCGAATTCGAGCGGTCGGCCGACGGCGTCGCCTCGCCAAAACGGCATGCGGCCCGGTTCACCCGGGGCCGGGACAACCAGGACTCGGTCGTGAGTAATCTCCACCACCTTCCAAGCCGATGCGCCGAGCAAGAAGACATCGCCGGGGTTCGTCTCGAAGACCATCTCTTCATCCAACTCGCCCACGCGGGTCGTCTTTTCATTCATGCCATCCGCGAGGAAGACGCCATAGAGGCCACGATCGGGGATCGTGCCACCATTCGCAATTGCCAGACGCTGTGTTCCGCGACGTGGCGAAATTTCGCCGCTGATTCGGTCCCAATTCACGCGGGGGCGCAATTCGGAAAACTCGCTGGAGGGATATCGCCCCGACATCAGATCGACCACGCCTTCGAATAGCGATCGCGACAGATCGGTAAACGGTGCCGCACTGCGCATCGTGGCAAATACCTCGTCGATGTGAATCGGTTCAAGCGCGACCATGGCGACGATCTGCTGCGCCAAGACATCGAGTGGATTGCGTGGGAAGTAAGTCGCCTCGACTTGTCCCTCTTGCATGCGTGGCGCCGCCGCACTGCAGGCCAATAGGTCGCCACGAAACTTTGGAAATATGATCCCGCGCGAGACGCCTCCCACCTGATGGCCAGCGCGGCCGATCCGCTGAATGCCCGAGGCAATCGAAGGTGGCGCCTCGATCTGAACGACCAGGTCCACCGCGCCCATGTCGATGCCAAGCTCAAGGGAAGACGTGGCGATGATGGCGGGCAACTTGCCAAGCTTCAATCGGTCCTCGATTTGACTGCGAGTCTCCTTCGCGATGGAACCATGGTGGGCCATCGCCAACTCTTCGCCGGCCAGTTCGTTGATTGCCGTCGCCATACGTTCCGCCAATCGGCGACTGTTCACGAATACCATCGTCGAACGATGGGCACGAATGAGCTGGACCAAGCGAGGGTGGATGGCTGGCCAAATCGACGGCGTGGCGATGTCGGCTGCCGGATTGGTTGCCGGGGCTGCGTGGTCGGGTGACGGCGAATTCGAGAGATCGGCCATGTCTTCGACAGGAACCTCGATGGTGAGATCCATCGATTTACCATGGCCCGCTTCGATGATCTGTACCGGGCGGCGAATCGGGGCCACCGATTCGTCGGCTTCGCTGGTGGCTCCCCCTAAGAGCGTTGCAATTTCGTCTAGTGGTCGTTGGGTTGCAGAGAGCCCAATGCGTTGCATCGGAGCGGTATCGCTGCCATGTGACTGGCGTCGGAGGAACTCGAGTCGTTCCAGGGAGGCGAAGAGGTGGGAACCCCGTTTGGTTTTCGCGACGGAATGAATCTCATCAATGATGACGGTGTCGACCGTAAGCAGAATGTCTCGTGCTCGCGAGGTGAGCATGAGGTAGAGCGACTCGGGAGTCGTGATGAGAATATCTGGAGGTTGCCGAGTCATGCGGCGCCGCTCGTCCGGCGGTGTATCTCCGGAGCGAACGCCGACCTGGGGCAAGTGATAGGGATGCCCCAGTCTCTCTGCGGCTGCGCGAACCCCCGCTAACGGGGCGCGCAGATTTCGTTCCACATCGTTTCCCAGCGCCTTCAATGGAGAAATGTAAATGAGTTTGACCCCAATCGGACGGGGAGTTGTGGCCTCATTGCGAGTCGTATTGGGGGATTCGCCGAACATCAGTCGGTCGATGGCACTGAGAAATGCGGCTAATGTTTTTCCCGACCCTGTCGGTGCGAGGAGCAGGGTGTTTTGGCGAGATTGGATAGCTGGCCAAGAGAGTTGTTGGGCCCGTGTGGGAGCCGCAAACGACGCCGCAAACCACTGGCGAACCGCATCATGAAATAGTCCCAATGGGGTGTTGGACTGCGGAGATGGCAATGTCGTCTCTTGATCAGTCACAAACAGATATTCCGTAAAAATGAGGATGGAAGTGTATTCATTTTGCAATATTTTCGAATGTCGGATTCGGCGCTAAGAATTTTGTGACATTGGGCTGTCAGGTTGGCAGGTCGAGGATTCCCCACTGTATGAAACGTTCGGTAGTCCCGTTTGGAGTTGTTCCGTCAAGTATCATGGTTGCTATCGTGGCGGAAAATGGCAAAGCCGGTAGTCGAGATCGTGGTTTCGGGCTAAACTGTTAGTGGGGATAACAACTTCTTGTAAGGACTTTTGATGATGGCAAAACGCACCGTAAACAAAACGCAGTTAGTTAAGGACTATTTCGAACAGCATCCTGATGCGGGCCCGAGCGAAGTATCGGAGGCGCTGAAGAAACATAAGATTAGTCCAGCTTACGTGTCAAATATCAAATTCAAAATACGACACGGGATCAACGGCTCGGGTTCGAGTACCGGTGGCGCTTCGCCGGAAGCGGTACTTGCTGCCGCTCGGTTCATTCGCGTCTGTGGCGGGCTCGACAATGCTCGCAAAGCGCTAAGAGCCGCTGGTGAAGTTGCCGAAATCCTCAGCTAACGGACTGGTAACGTCTTTTTTCTTTATGGTTTCGGCCGCGAAGCAAACCAATGGCAGCCAAAAACGTTCTCGGGACTGACATGCAGCCCTGCAGTACCGACCCAATGACTGGGTTTTACCGCGACGGATGTTGCAATACGGGTCCTCAGGACCATGGGCTGCATTTGGTTTGTTGTGTGATGACCGAAGAATTCTTGGAATTCTCCAAGAATCGAGGAAACGATCTATCGACTCCAAATCCGATGTTCGCTTTCCCAGGGCTGAAACCGGGTGATCGTTGGTGTCTCTGTGCGCTCCGATGGAAAGAGGCATACGAGGCCGGAATGGCGCCACAGGTTGTGTTGGCAGCGACCCATATGTCGACCATTGAGTTTGCGACATTAGAAGAACTGCAGCATTATGCTGTGGATGATGAATCGCACGAATAAAAATACGAAACCGGTTGGCCCCGCGTGACGACGAAGGCCAACCGGTGTTTTTTATTTCTGCGGGTCGCTACCGCCCGACGGCAGCCTCACTTCACGAACCGCTGCGGCGAATCACGAACGCTTTCGGCGAATCAGAAGCGGCATGGCGGCAAACAGCAGCAATGCTGCACTCGGTTCCGGCGTGACAACGACCGTATCAAGATCAAGCTCGACCGCCCACCCGAAAAATGTTCCGTCGTCGGCAGCGAAATCGTCGGACACGTGCAACATCCAGAACCCTTCAGGGGCAATGCCCTGGAACAGGTTTAAGTCCGAGGACATCGCCGTCCCTTCGACCGTTGGGCGGTAAGTACCGGAGGGGATCACTTCGAATTCGGGTAGTTCGTCACCGTCCGACGAAAACCAATACTCGTGTCCGTCACTGCTGGCGAAATCTGCGGAGCGGGCAGCGTCGTAGATTAACCCGACGGTCAGGTCACCAAATGTGAGTGTCGCCTCGACATCCGCAGCCCAAGAGTGATCGATGTCTAGTCGGACACGGACGTCCCGAATTGCGTAAGCAAAGCCTTCGTCCACAGGAGGCAGGTTGCCGATTCCGAATTGGACCAGCGAAATGATGTCCAGTTCCGAATGTGAGATCGGAGCTGAACCAGGATAGATGGTTTGCTCGAGAACGGTGCTCGAACTGGCTGGTGCGCAGATGCATGCGCACAAAACCAAGGTGGTTAGTTTGATGAAATGTGGCATAGGTTCATTAGCGTTTCCTGAGTAACCTGAGCGAGTCCATTCGAGAAATCTCTCTCCTTAAGAGACACCGACGCGCCAGCCGAAAGTTTTCCAGCGCTAGGACCAATTCTACGGGAGCGAACGAGCTTCGCTAGTAGCTAAAACCGCTTAATTCGGCACATTTTGTGATAACCAGAGGGGGGATCTCCCCGGTTTGGGGCTGATCTCGGCGAAATAGCGAAGAACGGTAGAATAAGAACCGCCAAATTGTGAGAAAATCGCCCGTGTCACTTTCCCTTCCAATCACCTGTTGTCCGCACGCATTCAGTTTTCTGCGCGACCAACTGCCCCACCTGCAGTCGAATGATGGCTTGTTGCGAGCCGCCGTCGCGGTGTCGATGCATGAACTTGATGTGCAGCCTGCCGAAATCGAACGGCAGATGGCCAGTCTGTCTGGCGCTATTCGATCGCGACTCAAAAGTCGACAGCGTCAGGCCATGCTGGCTCACTTGCACGACGAATTATTTGCGCGTCGTGGGCTACGCGGGAATGTCGAATCTTACAACCGACCCGACAATAGTTATTTGCCGAGTATCCTCGAAACGGGGCTGGGAATTCCTATTTCGCTATCGCTGATCTACACGGTCGTGGCACGTCGCTTGGGTCTGCGAGCTGACGGCATTAATGCGCCGGGCCACTTTCTTGTCCGAGTCGCCGATGATACCGGATCGATTTTGATCGACCCGTTTCACGGCGGCCGGCAGCTCAGTCGCGACGACGCGCGGCAGTTGATCGAGTCGACGTTGGGGGGCACCGTTCCGTTCCATGACGACATGTTGCGACCGGCCACGCACCGGCAATGGATTCTGCGCATGCTACGCAACCTTGTCTTCGCTTTTCAGGCGAATCGGGAAGCGGCGAACGCGACCGCGATGAGGGAAATGATGACTCTTGTCGAATCGGACGAACGAGATGGCTAAGGAACCATGGCCGTCGCTGTTACGCTGTCGTGCCTGCGACCAGGAGCAATTGTTCCAGCGCGATCAGATGATCGAAAAGCTCGGACAACACAACATGTTGAAACGGAATGCGGAACCGGATGCGGATTTGCTCGCCGAGTTGTGGTCGATCAGCCTAACGAAGTTTGCCTGTTCTTCTTGCGGTTCATTGACGCTGAGCGTGGCGCCCGACGAGGTCGAAGGAGATTGGGGGGAAGCGAAGCTGTGCGACGGATGTGGCGAGGTGATCTCGGCGGAGCGACTCGAAATATTTCCCAACAGCGAACGTTGCGCGAGTTGCCAAGAGAAAGACGAACGAGGTGAGCCTGCGGCGGACGAACTCGATTACTGCCCCCACTGCGGCTGCGTTCGACAAATGCGGCAGTCGCAGCGCGGCGGGATGACCGGATACCGAATGTACTGTCCTGGTTGCCGACGGTAGGCCATTCGACTCTCCTCGTGTCGAGCTGGCCAACAGGCAAGCGAATTTGGATCGGGATTCGCTGTTGCAACGACGACGGTTGACTGAGTGGTGCCGTGCAACTGCGTGATGCGGGCCACCGCCGTGGGTAGCCCAGGGACCGCCGAATTCAACGGGTGCGACGATCCCTTGGATCAATACCCCTGCAGGAGGTGGGAAAGCCCGCCATTCCGATGCCGTGCCAGGGCGACTTTCTGCAGAATCGATAACTTCCTCAGCCGCGGTGGCAGGCCCCTTGGGAATTGCTCGGGTTTCCTCACTCGGCAACCCGCTGACCCGGATTTTCGAACTACGGTTCGGTGAACGGCGGCTCGAACAAATCCTGCGTTTACCACATCATGCAAGCTGAATTCATCCACGATCGACTAACAACCACACGGTTGGAACGGCTCTCGCAGTTCATCGTGATCGTCGGTTCCGCTTGGCTGACGTTTGCCCTTTATTATCTATTCAGCGGTTGCGCTTCGGCTGGCAGCGCCTGCGCGGCGCTGGCCCTCATTTCGGTCGCACTGTTATCCTTGGTGCATGGCAACACGAAACGGCGACGACTTGTCGCGCATCTTTTTTTCTTTGTGACCACGTTGGGCGTGGTGATCGTGAGTCTCGTAACAGGACAAGCCGATTCGTACACTCATGTGTTCTTATGTAGCGGCCCGATTCTCGTCACTCACCTAATTGGCCTGCGCGCCGCTTCGGCGTGGACGCTGATTATTATCGGCTGCATCATTGCGATTCAAAATTCGCTTTCGCTGGGCGAGTTCCATTGGGGCCCTCGCCACACGGGATTCGACAAGACGCTGCACTACACCGGATTGACGATGACGATCTGGCTCATGTCTTGGCAGGTCGAACGATTTTTCTTTCGTCAAACAAGTCATCTCATCAATGTTACGGACTCGCTTCGTGAGCGTACCCGCTGGTTGACGCTGGCTGAAGAGACGGCGCGCGTTGGGCACTTTCACTGGCAAGCTGCAACTGAACAAGTGCATTTCTCGTCTCAGTTGAGGGGAATCTGCGGCCTGCGATTGGGGCAAGAGACGCCGACGCTCGAGCATCTGGCCCGCTGCTTCGACGAGCCTGGTCGTCGTGAGTTTACGGCGGCGATCGAATTGGCAATCAACGAACAACGTTGCTTTTCGCTACCGCTGGCGTTCGAACTGCATGGCGAACAGCGATTTGTGACGTGTCGAGCGTTCCCGGAATGCGACAAGAGCGGTCGTGTCTCGGGGCTGTTCGGCGTGCTACGAGATGACACGGAATCGCATGTGGCCGCTGCCGAGCTATCTGAGAAAGCGGCCGCATTGCACAAGTTGGCCCGCTTCGATCCGTTGACCGATTTGAATAACCGGCGGCAATTTCATCAGCATCTGGAAGAATGCACGTCGCGCGCGAAATCGGAGGGGTCGACGTTTGCCTTGTTGCTGCTCGACCTGGTCGGCTTCAAAGAGATTAATGACTCATTGGGGCATCCCGCCGGGGACGCCTTGTTGCGAACTATCGCGAAGCGATTGGTGGATGAGGTGCCGAATCGAGACGACGTGGCCCGGCTAGGTGGTGACGAGTTCACCGTCGTCCTCCACAACGTGACGCGTGAAGAAACGCTTCTGATTGCGAAAGGCTTGCGTGAAGCCGTTAGCCGGCCTGTCGAAGTCAACGGTCGCAACGTGTCAGTCGGCGTGAGTATCGGCGCTGCCTATTACCCCGACGATACGCAATCTGTGGAAGAACTGCTCACGTTCGCCGATACCGCGATGTACAGCGCGAAAACCGGTGCACGTGCGTTCGCTCACTACGACGCCTCGATGACGGATGAGATCATTCGCCGTCGGGAATTTGATCAGCAGCTGAAGCAGGCGATTTTGCAGGATGAGTTTTTCCTCGCCTACCAGCCGCAAGTCGACACGCGGACGGGCAAGATCTTGGGGTTCGAGGCGCTGCTGCGCTGGAACCGTGCTGGTCGCGAAGTCTCTCCCAACCGATTTATTGGGCAGTTGGAGGCTTCCGAGGGAATTGTTGAGGTCGGTCTGCGCACCATCCATCAGGCGGCAAAGCAGGCCAAGGTCTGGATTGATGACGGCTTTGACATCACGATGTCGGTCAACATGAGCGCTGTCCAATTTCGTTCGCCGGAAGTCGTCGAGGATATTAAGCGTGCGCTCCGATCGACCGGTCTACCACCGCATCGACTGGACATTGAAATCACTGAATCGGTATTGATCGAGAACGTTGATAACACCGCGTCTCGACTGCAAGAATTGAAAGACTTGGGAGTCACGATCAGTATCGATGATTTTGGGACGGGTTACTCTTCCTTATCCTATTTGAAAAACTTCCCGCTGGACCGATTGAAAATTGACCGAGCCTTCATCAAAGATATTCCCGCGACCGACGACGGTACCATCGCATCTTCCGTCATCGTGCTGGCACGCAGTTTGGAAATGGAGGTTCTGGCCGAGGGGGTCGAGAATGAGGCGCAACGTCTTTTCCTGTTGAATCAAGGTTGTGATCAATATCAGGGCTTTTCGTTTAGTCGCCCTTGTAGCCCTGAGGAATGCCACCGGTTGCTGCGGCGCGAGCTGCAATCATTGCCAGTCGTACCCGAGTAGTTCGTCAAATCTGACCGTCGAACGGTGAGCATTCGCCCTGCTCTTCCAGGTCGGAACGGCGGATCGCTAGGCGTCACCCCGATCGACGGTTCGCCAGCGATTTTCGACATACCGTTGCAAGAATGAACCGGCAGTGACGGCCACGGCGGCGCCGTAAGCCAGCGGGCGGAGACGGATGGGTAGGTAACGAGCCGATCGCATGATGACGGGAACCCAGGCGGCATTCTTGGCCAGCGGCTTCATCGCGTCAACGACGTCGCTGACTTGGCTCGAATGAGGCTGTCCCGTTTTGCACCAGACAGCGAAGTGCTCGCAATTGTTGCCGATCAAATCGTAATCCGTTTCGCCGACTCGCTGCAGCGCGCGTTCAACGACCGTATCGGGATCATCGGCCAGTTCGTATTGGCGAATCATGACCGGTCGACCTTGGCTGAATTCTTCCAAGCTCGTTTCGCGAATGCAGGGACGGTACTGTCCCAGCGCCGACCCGGCCAGCTTGCGCCAAGGATCCGATTCAAAGTGGATCACCCGCCCATCGCCACAGTCGATGCCGTGATGAGAATAGCCAACGCATTGGACAAAGAGATGGTCACCTTTGGGCATGTGGAGGTTCTTTCAACAGATCCTTAGTTGTCAGATGAGTGAGTCCGATCGAGGCGGCTCTTCCCAACAATACTACGCTCCGCAGCGAAGGGCGGGTAGCTCTTTCGGTTCTACGGCCTATTCTGCCGTTGTTTGCCCGCAAACCGCCAGGGAAGACTCATTCGAGAGTCGCCAGTGCTTCCTAGGACTGTGCTTCATAGGACGAAGCGACAAAACGACCCTGGCGACGCCAAGGTGAAAGGGTCGAAAAGGGGTTCGCCGCCCGGTGGCGACCTCTTTTGGATGAAGGTCAACGTCAGGTTTGTGTCGATTCGTTTTTTACAAACCAAAGTATTGATGTGGTGTTTCCATGATGACCTGTCGTTGCCACGGCGCGGGCGTGATCTGTGGAAGAGAGAGGCCTGCTGGCTGGTTGGCCGAGGTGCTGCCGGTCGGCAGTGCTTGGGAGGCGGGTAAGCTGCGCTGTGGCGTCGTTGCAGGCCGTGGAGCATTCAGTCGCGGTGGATTTTTGGGCGGTTTGATGGCAGACATCGAGCGCAGCGCTGGACGCGAAACGTCGACCGTTCCCCAATCGGTGGCGATTTCAAAATCAAACTTACTAATGACACCTCGCAACGAATCGCCATTTGTGAGCCGAACATTGCAGTCGCCGCCGAATTCTTGACTAAACCGGACGGCGTCGACGATGGCCATCGGGACCCGAACGACGTAACCGTCGACGCGAACGTCGACGCTGCCCACGTTCAGGAGAAAGCCGTTGAGTGACCGGCTGCCGTCAAACTGGAATGACATGCGGTGGGCAGACCGAGTTACTTCCTGTTTGATTTTGAGTTTCGTGTTGCCCTCTTTGGTCTCCTGGGCACTGGACATTTCTGCTGACATCGCCAGCAACACAGTGGCTAGGAACAGGGGAAACAGCGGGCGCGTGGCAAGCATAAGAGGGCTCCTGAAGTGCTTGATGCGTGGGTTGGTCTTAGAAATGTCTCCTTCCAGACTAATTACGAGAGGGAATGATCGCCGGCCTGATTCCAGAAAGCGCGGCTGCGAGAATGTCGGTCGGTTGCTACGATCGACACAATCGAATCGATTCCACCGCGATTCGGTCATCGTCGGGCCCTGCGAAATCGTTACAATCTACGGTTCGTGGCCGTTGCCGCTGGTCGCCGAATTTCATTCCAATATCCCATCGAGGCTGACGTGAAAATCGAGTCGCAGATGTTTGTTAGGGTCTCCATCCAATTCGTGTTGCTGATTTCAACCGTCTTGGTTGCCTTCGTGTGCGGGGAAGAAGCCATCGATCCGTCATTGGAATGGCAGCTCGTCAGGGACGCTCGCCAGTTGACGTTTGAAGGGAAACGAGCTGGCGAAGGCTACTTCAGTCGCGACGGCAAGCAGATGGTGTTTCAGAGTGAGCGGGATGCGGCGAATCCTTTCTATCAAATTTATGTGCTGGACTTAGAAACGGGTGATATCGAAAAAGTAAGCCCCGGTTCTGGCAAAACGACGTGTGGTTGGATCCATCCGTCCGGCGATCAGGTCTTATTCGCGTCGACGCACGAAGATGCGGAAGCAGTGACGAAGCAGAAAGCAGAACTCGAATTCCGTGCCTCGGGCAAAGAGAAACGCTATTCGTGGGACTACGATAAGCACTATGACCTGTTCGTCTATGATCGTACCGAGCAAACCTACAAGAACCTGACCAACGCAGAAGGATACGACGCCGAAGGGTCATGGTCGCCGGACGGCAGTCAGATTGCCTTTGCTTCCAATCGTAGTGCGTTTGAGGGCCAGCTGACCGAAGAACAGCAGGAGCTCTTCGAAAGAGACAAGTCACTGTTTTCTGAGATCTATCTGTGCGACGCCGATGGTTCGAATGTACAGCGATTGACGACAACGTTTGGCTATGACGGGGGCCCTTTCTTCTCGCCCGACGGTAAGCGGATTTGTTGGCGCCGTTTTACGGAAGATGGAGCGCGTGCCGAGATCATGACGATGAACGTCGATGGCACGGACGAGCGCCAGTTAACGAATCTGGGGGCCATGTCTTGGGCCCCTTATTTTCATCCATCGGGTGAATACTTGATCTTCACGACCAATAAGCATGGTTTTGCGAACTTCGAGTTGTACTTGGTCGACGCAGCGGGAAAGCACGAGCCCGTACGTGTTACGTACACCGAAGGATTCGACGGGTTGCCAACGTTCACGCCGGACGGTTCGCGAATTTCCTGGACCTCGAATCGGACGAGCAACAAACAGTCGCAGATTTTTCTGGCGGGCTGGAATCATGCCGAAGCGCTCCGTTTGCTCGGGTTGACCGAACAAGCGGTCGGCGCGCCCGGCGCCGTTGCCGACGATTCGTCGACGGCGGTGGCGAGCGACTCGTTGGCGAGTACTTCCGAAGAATTCTCGCCGGACGATATCCTGAAACATGTCGATTACCTTTGTCGCAAGGAGCTTGCCGGCCGACTGACCGGTTCCGAGGGCGAGCGGAAAGCGACGGCGTACGTCGCCGCCTTTCTGGATGGGCTCGGCTTCTTGCCAGCTGGCGAGGAGGGATCGTGGTTCCAAGAGTTTGAATTCACGTCTGGCGTCGCGCTTGATGGGGACAACCAACTTACGTGGGGTGAGACGTCGTACGAAGTCGACTCCGACTGGCGTCCGTTAGCATTTTCCAAAACTGGTCCGGTCGAGTCGGCCGAAATCGTCTTTGGCGGCTATGGGATTGTGGCACCGGAAGATGCCGATGCGGCCGAGGGCGACGAATACGATTCGTATGTCCATCTCGACGTGAAAGATAAGTGGGTGATGGTGTTCCGCTACTTGCCGGATGATATTTCGGCCGAGCGACGCCAGCATCTCAGCCGGCATGCATCGCCTCGCTTCAAGGCGATGGTGGCGCGAGACAAAGGTGCGCGCGGCTTGATCCTGGTCAGCGGACCGCGATCAAAGGTCAAGAAACAACTGATTCCGCTGAGGTTTGATGGATCGCTTGCGGGGACGAGCATTCCGGTGATCAGCGTCACCGATAAGGTGGCTCAATCGTGGCTCGACGTGACGGGCAAACAACTGTCAGCGCTGCAGACCAAGTTGGATACGGGCGAGCCGATGATGGGGTTTGCTATGCCGGGGAATCGGCTCGCTGCGAACGTTGACATCGAACGGGTCAAGCAGACGGGTCGCAATGTGATCGGTCGATTGGCGGCCAACCCGGACCAAGTCGCGCAACAAGCGGTCATCGTCGGCGCTCATATCGACCACCTGGGCCGTGGAGGAGCCGGTTCGTCACTTGCGAAAGAAGATGAGGCCGATGAGATCCATCGCGGTGCCGACGATAACGCATCGGGAGTGGCCGCGATTTTGGAGATGGCTCAGTTCCTCAGCGCCAGTCAACGGTCAGGGGCATTCCGGCCGAAACGCGATCTGATTTTTGCAGCGTGGTCTGGTGAAGAGTTGGGTTTGCTCGGTTCGGCTCACTATGCGAAACAGCGGGCCGAGGCCAAGCCGGCAGCGATCGACCATGGTCATGGGCAAACACATGGAAGCGAGGCACCGGGTGCGGCTCACGCAGCGCCGGGCGCTGGGAGAGAAGAGAGCTCGTCCGGGAAAACATCGCTCTATCCGGCCATCGCCGCTTGCGTCAATTTGGACATGGTTGGGCGATTAGAGAAAAAGCTGGTCCTGCAGGGGATCGGTTCTTCGTCGATTTGGTCGTCGATCATTGAGCGGCGGAACGTACCGGTCGGTTTGCCCGTGACATTGCAGCAAGACAGTTACGTTCCGACCGATGCGAGCACGTTCTATGCGCGGGGCGTGCCGAGCTTGACTGCCTTTACGGGATCGCACAGCGAGTACCATACGCCCCGCGATACGCCAGACAAATTGAATTACGAAGGAGCGGCCAAGATTGCTCGGTTGATGGCGTTGATCACTCGTGACTTGGCGACGCGCGAGACTCAGCCAGATTTCGTCGAGCAGCAGGCGCCGGGCAAAGACCGACCACGAGCTCGGATGCGGGCTTACCTGGGGACGATTCCTGATTACGCCGAGGCCGATACGCCAGGCGTCATGTTGTCCGGCGTTTCAGGCGGTGGGCCGGCGAGCAAAGCGGGCGTCCAAGGTGGTGATGTGATTGTCGAGCTGGCCGGCAAGAAGATTGAGAACATCTATGACTATACGTATGCCATCGAAGCGCTGAAAATTGGCGACAAAGTCAAAATCGTGGTCGAGCGCGACAAACAGCGACTCACGTTGGAAGTCACACCCGGTTCGCGCGAATAAGTGGTTCGCCTCGGTGACCTCAAGGGCGGTAACCGCGGTAGGACAGAGCTCGAAACGGGATTATACTAGGCCTCCCATGGCGGCCTGCCGTCGCCTTGGTGCCGTGGATGCTGAACCGCCACGTCAGGGCTGTCCGCTAGAAGATCGCTGTTATGACAGCGGTACGCCTCTGATACCTGTTAAGCGTGCCGTTTGATGTGAACTCGGTTGCAGCATTTGGCGTAAATAGCTTTTGGCGTAAATACTTTTTGACGCAGTTCAAACAAAGATTCCATCAATAAGACCTCGCGTGGCCAACACTTATGAACGATAGCGATCCCCAGCCTGAAGATGCAACCTTGCCTGAGGGCGAATCGCTCGAAGCCACTTCGACGCCTGCCGAGACGAAGCCCGAACGGGTCCGCAAATTGCCGCTCATCGATCCGGTCTTCGGCAAGCTCTGCTGGATCGTGACCGTGGTTCCCTATGTCATATACCTCGGCGGCATGGGATTCGCCTCGTATCTAGAAGGCTCGCGAGTTCACACTTGCATCGATCGACAAGAAAAAAGAGTCCGGGCCATCTTCATGGATCCGGTGCGGACGCGTTTTCAAGAGGAATCGGGCGGCAAAGATGCTGATCCCGATTACGTTGTGCAAAAAATGGGCGAATTGGGCCTGACGCGATTGCATAAAGAACTCGACGTGTTGGCCGAGTACAAAAGTAAGGAAGTCCAGCAGTGGTTCGCACCCATCGTGAATGGGCCGGCTCCGAACGAGTCGCGACCGTGGCTGCTGGAGCTTTACTCACAGGTCAAAGAGCCGGTGGAGTTCTTGGACAAGATGTTGGCCTACGATGCCGAAGGCAAAGGTCGGCCCATTCTCGCGCAGTATTATCAGGCCTTTCCTGATGAAGATAAGACGCCTGAGGGAGTCGACGCGGCTTCGATGTGGTTTCCGCCGGATCGAACTTGGTATCCGACCACGTATACGATCGTGATATCCCTGACCGCTCTTTCGATGTTCCTTGTCTTTCCGCTCTATTTCCGCCACCCGTTCAAAGTGACGCACTGGTCGGTCATCGTCGGTGTGTTGGGGATTTTCGTGTGGATTGGGCTCTGGTGGTTGGATAAGAACGTCTTCGGATTGGCCGAGATGATGAGCAGCGGTGGGCGTGAAGCGTTCAATCCGTTCGAAGAAATGGCCGATAGCCCGGACTGGCGCAAGTGGTTTACGATCATCCGCTTTTCGGGCCTGGTACTGGTCGTCCCGTTTGTCGAAGAATTTTTCATTCGCGGCTGGCTGATGCGTTATATCGAAGACCCCGATTGGGATCGCATCCCGATCGGAGCGGCGACAAAATTGTCGATCATCGGTGTGGCGGTCTATGCCGTCTTTTCCCACACATTCGAGCCATTGGCGGCAATCGTCTGGTTTAGCATGGTGACCTGGCTGTATCTCAAAACCAAAAGTATTTGGGATTGTGTGATCGCGCATGCGATCACGAATGCGTTGCTTGGTGTCTATGTCTTGATGACCAATACTTGGGAGCTTTGGTAGCGTGTCGGCCGACACTGGTGTCGTCGGTGGGCGCCAGTGGACCCAGGTTCTGTCGGGCGGGTTGTGTGTCATTGCCTGCGCCGGTTGTCTTTTTGTGTCGGCAGAAGTCGCTGCGCAAGTGACCAAGGGAGCGGCGGGCGAGTCGGTGACTCAGGTCGGAATCGTCTACCACACGGGTGACGACCAAACGGATTACCAACGTGCACAATGCCGCTTGGATCTTTATCGTCCGCTCGGCAAAACCGATTTTCCGACGGTCGTGTGGTTTCACGGCGGCGGACTCCAGCGGGGACACCGCGAGATCCCCAAGCGATTGCAAGAAAACGGAATCGCCATCGTCGGTGCCGGCTATCGGTTTCACCCTCAAGTGAAGTCGCCAACTTACGTCGAGGACGCGGCAGCAGCCGTCGCTTGGACGGTGAAGAACATCGAAAAATTCGGTGGGTCTGCCGACCAGGTGTTTGTCGGCGGACATTCGGCGGGCGGCTATCTGGCCTTAATGGTGGGGCTCGATAAGCGATGGCTAGCGGCGCATCAGCTTGACGCGAATCGGCTGGCAGGGATCATCCCTTACAGCGGCCACGCCATCACCCATTTTACGGTGCGAGCCGAGCGGGGCATCGGCGACAAACAACCGGTCGTGGACGACATGGCGCCTCTGTTTCATGTGCGGAAGGACGCGCCGCCGCTGCTGCTGATGACCGGCGATCGGAAACTAGAAATGCTCGGTCGCTATGAGGAAACGGCCTATCTCTGGCGGATGATGCAAGTGGTTGGTCACTCGGCGGTCGAGCTGGTCGAATGGGAAGGCTTCGGACATAGCCAGATGGTCGAACCGGCTCACCTGCGGTTGTTGCAATTCGTCAGAAAGCATGCGCAGGAGACCACCGCTCGCCGCTAATAATGGCGATTTCGCCACGCAGCGCTGGCGGCGGGCGATTCCATGAGCTTGAACGGCCCCTTGAAAGACAGCTTGCCGGCCGCCAGCGGCCGGCAAGCTGTGTGTTCATTCAGCGGCGTTATCGAATTCTACGCAGCAAGATCGCCAGGCCGGAGAGAAGCAACAGCATGCCGCCCGGTTCGGGAACGACAACAGCGACGTTGGTGAAACCACCGGCTCCTGAGTCGCTTGCCCACTGGACATTGAATGCTCCGCCGTCAAAGACCTTAGAGAAACTATTTTCCGATAGTCCTGGATTGAATGAGGCTAGTCCGCTGCCAAAAGTGAGGAACGGCGGCTGATCATCAGGCCAAGGCAGTTGCATGTCGTTGCCGTCAATGAACGCTTCGCCGACGACTCCGCGGAAGCCTGGTCCAGACAGTGGATTCGTGCGAACCCATTGGTTGGAGCCGGCGCTGAATCCGATCGTCCAGGTGCTGGAGTTACCCAACGCATCGGTTCCCGGCAGATTCTCGCCGTTACATAAGAGACAGCTTAAGGTCGCGTTTGGGCCACCGATGAACATCGCTACGATGTCGATACCATCCGTGTCCATCGTCATGACGCCCGCTTCTCGTGTGATTGGTCCGACGCTCGTTTCCACCGTGCCATCGGTTGCGAAATAATAGAAATCAGGAATGCCGTCGCCTGGAACACCGCTGACTTGAGCAGCAAGTGGCGCAATGCAAATGGCGGTAAGAATAGAAAGTGCCGTGAGAATTGTCTTCAACATTAGTTCGACTCCGTAATAAGGTAACCAAAACGTGATGAAGGAAATCTGCTAGAACACGATCAAAATCGACGTGCGCATAGCAGCCAAACGTGATTGTCAGAATCCACGATCAAAACATCGATCGTTTAAGAGAGACAATTGGGGTGTCATTAGGCATCATCCGATGTTGCCTGATGCGTCGCTTCCGAATTGTCTGAAAGAATTGCCAGTGGCGATCTCGCAGGAACCATTGCTTCCTTGAATGTGTTGGTCTTATTGATATCGAATGCGTCAGATCGGGCAAGCGTGTGACACAAAACTTGCCAAGAAGAGCAAAAATGCAGCTGAAAGCGGGAATGTGCTACCTGGATTCTGCTCGGTCCATGCGGAGAGGCGGTCTGTGATGAGTTAGGAGACTTGTGCGCCGAGGTGTGAGGCTGTCTCTTTCAAAATCGGAAGATGTTCCAGCAGTTGTTCTTGGCTAATCCGAGCTGTCGGCACGCCGATGCTCATCGCCGCCACGACAGAACCGCTCCGTCCGAACACCGGTGCGGCCAGGGTCCGCAGCCCGTCTTCTAACTCCTCATTCACCAGAGAATAGCCATCCTGCCGCGTGCGTGCCAGCAAATCTTCAAGCTCCTGCTTGGACTTTACCGTGTGGGCCGTGTGGGCCACCAAGTCGGCCTCTGCGAGGTTTGACGCAAGTTGTTCTGAATCGAGGTTGGCCAACAAAACTCGCCCCATCGACGAACAGACCCACGGCAAACGACCACCCACCATCATCGAGACCGTCATGATCCGCCGCACTTCCGCGCGCGCAACAAAGACAACATCGCTCCCATCAAGCATTCCGACCGAGCAAGTCTCTTGGGTCGTGCGACTGAGTTCGTCCAGGAATGGTTGAGACGCTTCGGGGAGTGACGATGATGAGATGTAGTTGCAGCCGAGTGACAGCACTTTCGGTTCGAGTTGAAACGTGTCACGCTTGGCACGGACGTAACCGAGTTCTTGTAGCGTGTACAGGCACCGCCGGACGACCGCTCGTGAGAGGCCGGTCCGAGCACTGATTTCAGACATTGTGCGACCACCTGCTGCGTCTTGGAAGGCATGAATCACTTCCAGGCCGCGAGCCAGTGAAGTCATGTAATTCGGGTCCCCAGATCGGAAAAGGTGATCGGCCTTGCCTGCTTGAGACGACATTTGCGAACGTGCTTTCTTTTGAGCTGGACTTGTAACGCCCAGCAAGTCGGCAACTAGCCGGCTAGGAATATATCGTGGTCAACGGAATCGCTTGCCCGGCGAACACGATTCTAGCCCCAAGGATTCGAGGCGCCACAGGGACGCGACCAACTCGTTGGCGCTGAAGAGACTCGGCAGGCAATCGAACGGATGTTCGCTTGTCGAACAATGCATCGATGCGCTCACTCCCGTCCGAAGAAATACAGTCTGTTTAAATCACCCATCGTCCAACGGCTGTGTTGTGGCGTAGTGATTTCAGTCTTATTCGCTTGCAAAACATGTCGCGTTTCGCAATCGGTTGGGCTCGTTACGGAAAGAGACATTATGTTGTCGCTTTAGATGATAAGCAGAGATCGGTGTCAAAGCGATAGTGGCCAACCGTTTTCACGCTGCAAGGGTGACATGGGTTTGTCCCTGCTTGGCTTTCGTCGCTTTTGCCAGCCGCCCGCCTGGCCGAATCGGCAAGCAACATCCTCGCAGCCTTTTCTAGGGACTGCGACGCGACAAAATCGCTCATCATCGTCCGGCGTGGATTGTAGACCGAATAGTCAAACGAAAGTCGCGTCGCCAATGCGTGCCGCGTGCGACTAGCGCAGGGTACCGATCTTCGAATGTGGGATGGCATTAAACGGGGCCGACCCTGCCGGAAACGGCGGGCGAGTCTTCCTTGCTCCGCAGGGAACGTTTGCCGGTGCGGAGGCCGTTGGCGTCTACCCGCCTAAAAAAATTCGAGGAGCGACTCATGGGCCTCAATCGAGGTATGGATCTGTGGCGGTCTTGCTTAGCGACGACCGAGTTGCGTTAGACTGCCCAGGCTGCGGTTTCATGGCGAGGCGGAAATGGGCAGGAACGGCGGCGGTTTGCCGACAAATTGAGTCCTCTGCACGAGCTCAACTGGGAGCATTAAACTGAACCGGACCGCGATGGCGCGACAGCGTGCGGGCGATGTGCCGAAAATGGCGTTTGTTACAGCGTAAAGTTTACAGAGTAAAGTCGACTAGAGGCTTTAGGATGACTTGGGGCAATCGATGATATGAGCAAAGCCACCTCCATGTTTGTCTGTGGGCTCTTGTTGGGCATCCTCTTTGCTTCCGGTGGCTTCGCTCTCATTCAGCGCCACACGAGAGGTCAGCGAGACGGCGTGACCGTCTTGAAGTTGGCTCACTGCCTCGATCAGTCCCATCCGGTTCATCAATCGATGGTATTCATGGGCGACCGCCTGCGTGAAAAATCGGCCGGTTCGGTAGAAGTCCAGATTTATCCCAACAGTCAGTTGGGCGCGGAGACGGTTCTGATTGAACAGCTCCAACGCGGCGCCATCGCGATGGCGAAGACTTCGGCAGCACCGATGGAGAGTTTCGTGCCGGAAATGGCGGTCTTCGGTGTTCCGTATGCGTTTCGGGACGAGGATCATTTTTGGCGAGTCGCCAACGGCGATCTGGGGCGGCAGTTGCTTTTGGCGGGCAAGTCGGTGGGCGTGTTGGGGCTTTGCTACTTTGACGCCGGAGCGCGCAGTTTTTACACGGTGGAAAAGCCCGTGCTTACGCCGAACGATCTCGACGGCCAAAAGATTCGCGTGCAGAAAAGCAAAACCGCAATGGATATGGTCGAGGCGTTGGGCGGTTCGCCGACACCGATTCCGTGGGGCGAACTTTACACGGCTCTGCAACAAAGCATGGTCGACGGTGCCGAGAACAACCCGCCCAGTTTCTACGCCAATCGGCACTTTGAAGTCTGCAAACATCTTTCGTTGGATGAGCATGCTCGCGTCCCCGACATGTTGTTGATGAGCGGCGTGATTTGGGATTCTCTATCGCCGCAGGTTCAGCAGTGGGTGCAGGCAGCTGCCGACGAAGCGTCTCAGTATCAGCGTAAATTGTGGCGAGAGGAAAGCGATGAAGCGATCGCCGCGGTTCAGGAGGAAGGCGTGACGGTTCACCGTCCCGAGAAACAGGCGTTCGTCGACAAATGTCAAGCGATGCGAGCCTCGTTCGCCGGTTCGCCGGTCGGCGAATTGCTGCAGCAGATCGACGAGCAATATTGATGCAAGCACTGACTCGATGGATGACGCGGGTTTTGGAGATCGTCGTGATGCTGATCATGGCGGCGCTCACACTCGATGTGTTGTGGGGCGTTGTGACTCGTTTGGTAATGCAGTCGCCCAGTCGCTGGACTGAAGAGGTCGCGACTTTTCTGCTGGTTTGGGTTTCCATGCTGGGATCGGCGGTCGCCTTTGCCCATCACGAGCACCTAGGGCTCGACTATTTTGTCTTGAAATTGCATCCTTCGGCGAGGCGCGTGGCGGCGATTTCCAGCCATCTGGTCATCATCGCATTCGCAGCCTCCGCTTTCGTCTATGGCGGTTGGGGGCTGGTGAGAGAGACGTTGGCTGCCGGGCAGGTCACGCCCGCACTGGGGATCCTCAAGGGTTACATGTACTTATGTGTGCCTTTGACGGGTGTGATGTTCATCGTCATCGCTGTTAATCAAATTGTGCGGCTGTGGCAGGATCGTGGACTGCCGGAATCGCTCGTGGAAGAGGTGAACTAGGCGATGGTGTCGACGATTGCCATTCTTGTGGTCAGTTTTACGGTGCTCTTGGTGCTGGAGGTGCCGGTTGCGTTTGCGATCGGCGTCAGCAGTCTGTTGTCGATTGTGGCGGTCGGCGATGTGCCGGCGACGTACGTCACGGCACAGCGGATGAGTACCGGTATCGAGAGTTTCCCACTGCTGGCGATTCCGTTTTTTATTCTGGCCGGCATCTTGATGGGACGGGGCGGAATGGCGCGTCGGCTGATCGATTTTGCGGCGGCGCTCGTCGGCAGTTTTGACGGCGGCTTGGCTTACGTGAGCACGTTGACCTGCATGATGTTCGGCGCTATTTCCGGTTCGGCGACGGCTGCCGTGTCATCGGTCGGTAGCATGCTGATCCCGGAGATGGAAAGGAAAGGCTACAACCGAGAATTTAGTGTCGCCGTGACCACAACGGCCGCGACCACCGGTTTGATCATCCCGCCGAGTAATATCATGATCGTCTACGCGGTCGTGGCGGGGCAGATTTCCGTCGCTGCGATGTTCATGGCAGGAGTCTTCCCCGGTATTCTGGTCGGCTTGGGCCTGATGACGGTCTGTTTTGTGTTGAACCGCGGCAAGTCGGAGCTGCGAGAACCCAAGGTCTCTTGGCGCGAGCTGGCGAATGCCGGCTGGGGAGCGGCACCGAGCATGCTGCTGATGGTCATCGTGCTCTGCGGGATTCTGGCCGGCGCGTTCTCGCCGACGGAAGCGGCAGCGATTGCCGTTCTGTATTCATTCATACTGGCGGTTTTGTGGTACCGAGAGATCGCATGGCGGCAACTGCCCGAAATCCTGCTGCGGGCGGCGATGACGACGTCCGTGGTCATGCTGTTGATAGGCACGAGCCAGGCTATGAGCTGGTTGTTGGCACATCAGAATATTCCTCAGTCACTGAGTGCCTCGCTACTGGGCGTTTCCGACAACCCGATTGTGATTCTCATGATCATTAATCTCGTCTTGTTGGTCGTGGGCACCTTCATGGACATGACGCCTGCCGTATTGATATTCACGCCCATTCTTCTGCCGGTTGTGGTCGAGTTGGGCATGCATCCGGTCCACTTTGGGATCATGATGATTGCGAACCTGTGCATTGGACTTTGCACGCCACCGGTCGGGACCTGTCTGTTTGTCGGTTGCGGCGTCGGCAAAACGTCGATCGCCAACGTGACGAGGCCGATGTTGCCATTTTTTCTGGCAATGCTTGTTTCCTTAATCGCGATTACCTACTTTGCACCACTGTGCATGTGGTTGCCTCGTCTCTTTGGTCTGGATTAGTTTGAATTTACAGCGGGCGAGATCAAATGATTGCCCGTCGGTATGAACCCAGCATGCCGTTTTCGCAAATTGCCTCTTGAGGGTCGGAATGATGGACCGAATTTCCCGTTGTGCTGCGCCGTATCTTGCTGTTCTCTGTTCGACCGTTCTGTGCGCGGACGGGTACGCGGAGGAAACCGTCTCGCCAGTGAGAATGGGGTGCGGAATGATGACATTTGATACGGTACCTGGTTGGGGGTTGAGGCCGGATGGGAGTTCGGCGGTGGGGCCGACTCACGGCTCGGTTGTCATTGATAAAGCGGCCAACATTTATGTGAGCGCAAACCGAGGCGTTTTCGTTTTTTCTCCTGACGGAGTGGTCGTCCATTCTTATCTTGGCGGCGACTTCACCGGTCTGCACGATATGGAGATTCGCGAAGAGGACGGCGTCGAATACATCTACGGTGCGCGCAACAAAGCGGCCGAGGGGATCAAATTCAACGCGGCAACGGGCGAGGTCGTCTTGAGGCTGACGTTGCCGGAAGCGGCTGGGTTAGGAAAAATCGATTTCAAGCCGACGGCGATTACGGTAGCGCCCAACGGCGATATTTTTCTTTCCAATGGTTACGCCAGCAACCACATTTTTAAGTACGACAAGCGAGGCGTCTACTTGATGCATTTCGGCGAGCAGGGAAACAAGACCTGCCAGTTCAATACGGCTCATGGCATGACGCTTGATACGCGCTACGATCCGCCGCGACTGTTGATCTGCGATCGAAACCATCAGCCGAAGGGACGGCTGGTCCATTATTCGCTGGCAGGCGAATTCATCGCAGAAGTCGTCACAGGGCTCGGGATGCCGACTTCGGTCGCCATTCAGGGCGATTTTGTCTCGGTGCCAGACTTACTCGGTCGAGTCGTCATTCTGGACAAGAGCAACACGATCATGGCCGTGCTGGGATTCAATGCCTCGCCCAACGGCGGAAAGTACAGCGTCCCCCAGGCCGAATGGGTCGAGGGTCGATTCAGCGGGACGCACGGCTCGTATTGGGATGCCGAGGGCAACCTGTACGTGCAGGATTGGAATATCGACGGCCGAATCATGAAGCTGGTGCGAGTCAAGTAGCAGGTAACGAAACGAGCGGGAAGTCCGGTCAAGAAACGCAATTCACCGTCTGGCAGACTCCTTCCTGACGCTCGGTACCCTGCCCTTCCGTTTTCTGGCAAATTCTCTAGAATTTGGGACTTGGTCAGCTTCGCGTTGACCTGCTGCACCCCTAGCTCAATTGGATAGAGCATCGGACTACGAATCCGAAGGTTACAGGTTCGACTCCTGTGGGGTGTACTCTGATTTCTCGAAAAGGCCGTTTTCGCGACCTTCATAGTGGTTCTCGAGAAATCACTTCCCAAAAACGGCCCTTTCGAGACTTAATTTCTCGAAAGCTGACTGCGGTTTTCATGTGGCTGTGAAGCGCCCTGAATCATCGGCTCTGTATCAAGCAGTAGCGTCGATGCGCGATGGTTGGAGTGCTGCCAACCCAACGAGTCACGACTGGCATCGGAAACCCCGCGTTGATCAAGTCCGTTACCAACGACGCCCGCTTGTTCTGCTTTGTCCGATATTTGATCGTTTGCGGCCGCACTTGTCGCCCCAGCGCTGTTGCCCATCGAATGGATTGTCGTCTACCCTTCCATCCTCGCCGGCGACGTTAAAGAATCGCTTTGCTTTTCGGCAGTTTGAAGAAACCGTCGTCTCAGCGTACTTGGATCGAAGAAACGACCGGAAAGGGTCACCGTCGGATCGGCGAAGCGATCGGTACGCACACCTAGGGCCGAAACGCGACTGCAGCAGGTTCGAAGCTGCCCGATTGTTCTTGATGGTGTTCGGTTTGCCGCCCTCGTACTGCGGCAACACGAAATCGTACAACTCAAGTAGCGACTCCGGTTGGCGTGCCGCTCCGACACTTCGTAACATTGCCCGACTCGGCCGTTGCTGTGAATCTGAAGCTTTTGCGAAGATTTCGCGCCGAAATAGGGTTTTCATGTCCTGAAAACGCGGTCATTGAATGGTGCCGCGCTAATTCTTGGACGATCACACCGCCCAAATCAGTCGATCGCTTCACGATTGACACCAGTAAAGGTCAAGGCGTTTTGCGAAAAGGACGCGTAATCTTGATGCAATCGCCGGGTTGATATGGCAGACTGCACACCGCCGGATAACAATGATATGCACCGGAGCCGGAAATGCCGGACTGGCTCGCTAGGCTCGGCACGTTTGTTCCCGGCCCGGTGGTATCGAACGTTCAGCCGCTCCATAGATTCAATTTGCACATGGGTGGCTTCGGACAAACAGCACTCCTTTCGAACCATGACACATATTTGGAGAACCGACCCAGTGGCAAAAACTATCACGCTCGTAGCTGCCTATCTGTTTTGCGTTCACACGGCGCTACTCGCCGAAGAGTTCAGCGTCTTAATCGGCGGCGAAATTGGAGGAGAGGATGTCGTAGCAGAGTATGCGATCGACGGAGCGTTCGATTCTATCTTTACTCCGGTACTGCCTGACGCTGGCGACGATGTGGCTACTCTCTCGGTCGTAAACAATGGTTTTTTTACATTCGTCTATGAGGACCACATCGTTAACGACATCTCCCGACGATACACTTTCAATCCTCGCGGAGACCTTTTGAGAGTTCGATCCATATTGTTCGAAGGACCATTTAAATTTGAAACGGATTCAACGGGCCAAATATTTCAATCCGACTTTGGTAACCGCATCACAATTTGGGACCGCGACGGAAATTTCTCTGGCACATTCGCAGGTGAAGGTCTCGCAGACGCCGACCAACACGGGAACATCTTCGTCGCAAGCAATGACGGTTCAATACATTCCATACGCAGATACTCTCCAGATGGAATGCTCGTCGATGAGCTAATCGTGCCCTTCCCAGTCGGGGCAGTCACGATAGACGAACAGAGTAATGTGCTGTACGTGAACGATACAAATGGTGAACGCTTGGTGCCTTTCGATATATCAGGAACTTCACTATTACAGCTGCCAAATAGCGTTCCCGTCGAAGGGTTTCTCTTTGACTTAGATTATCACGAACCGACTGACAGCTTCTTTTACGTAAATTTTGGAAGCGGCATTCGTGCGAACAAGAACGGCGGCATCATCACAAGGTATTTCGGCATGGATGATGTTTTGTCGATTTCCGTGGTACCGTTAATTCCGGCGGGAGATTTTGACTTCGATGGCAACCTAAACTGCGACGACATCGATGCACTTGTTGCTGCCATCGTGGCGAGCGATAACGACGCCGCATTCGATCTGACAGGTGAGGGCGTTGTTAATGGTGGGGATTTGGAAGAATGGCTTTCACTCGCCGGCGATCGGAATCTTGCGTCAGGCAATTCTTACCTGGAGGGCGACGCGGATCTCAGCGGGAGCGTGGATGGCAACGACTTTCTCATCTGGAATGCTAACAAGTTCACCAGTAATCCATCATGGTGCAGTGGTGATTTCAATCACGATGGTGAAATCAATGGTACTGATTTCGTTATTTGGAATGGCAACAAATTCGAATCATCAGACTTGCTTGCTGTTCCTGAATCGGTATTTCCATTGGGAATGTTGGCCTTCCTTGCTGTTGCCCGGCGGATTTCTCACCAAGTTGCACTTTCCTGACAACAGCTCCTCCACACACACGCGGAAGAACAATGAGATGCACCGGAGCTGTACATGGTGTTTACCCTTCCAGCAGCATTTCCAGTTGCGCCAGAGCTCTCCACGCAACCTTAGCCGCGTGCAGTGCGCCATCGGTGTCTACTTCATCGCGCTGCAACACGTGACGAACAGTGTAAGCATGCGGGTCACCGATCCAAAGCGCGTCAGACAAGCCGTAGAGCTGCAAGAGAACGCTTCCGATATTGAACAGGTGGGCGCCCTTCCCTGGGCTCTTCATCGTGTCCGGCGCAAGCGACACCGACTCCCACCAGTTCACGAATTGCTGTCGCGCCCAGCCCGGGTGCTCTGGGCATAGCCACTGCGAGGCGATCTCAATGGATAGGCTCCAACTCGCCAGACTCAGCCGAGCCAGTTGCCACCACTCCAGCGAAGCGCGTGACGATCGGAATCCCCTCGAAATAGAACTCGACAACGAAATCGCGACGACCGGGGACCCTGGGGCTGGCAATCATCGTCAGACTACCATCACAGTCGCACGGGATCGAAAACGAGGGAGAGAGGCAGCTACACCCCGTCTCACATCCAATCAGACGACCATGGGGCACATCGAACGTGATCTGCTTTGATTCACCAGCCGGGACTTAGATTACTGGGTATCCATAGCTAGACACGAGCACCAGAGCGACCGAGGCCGCAATGAGCCCCTTCCGTCGCCATGCGAGGGCGAGAACCAAGCAGAGGACAACAATCGACCCGACGGCATACGGTAGATTGCTTTTCGGCCGAGCGTAGTTCGATGGCGGAATTACCCCGCGCTCTTCGATGTCGAAAAATGACGCTGGCTTGTTGCATGGCTCAGGCCGACTTGCCGTCACCGTGACCGGGCCGCTTCTTAGCTCCCTTGGGTAGATGGTGTCGCCGTGGTATCCAGTGGATCCGCTGTAGCTCCCCTTTGGGGTGTCAATTCTCCACTCGACAACTCGCCAGTGATTAGCCGACTCGGCCGTGACCGTGATCGTGTTACCCTTTGGCTTGCTAAATACTATCTCGTAGCGACCATCGCCCAAGTCCCGCATAGTGGCATCGGGATACAATTCCCGAGGAAATTCGTAGAGAGGAACCCCGATCCCATCCTTCAGGAACAGCGAACAGCTTGCTAGGTACGGAGCCCGAAAGCGTGAGGCCTGCTCATCAGCCTTAGCTGAGCCGTGTGTTAGTGATTCAATGCGGCCGTCTCGGGTGGCGTATCCGTAGCGCCCATTCGATCCGACTGCGAGCCCGTTCAACTCGGTCAGAAACCGCCCGTCCCGACCGAAGAACGCTACCGACTTGCCGTTTACTTCGTAGCTGCCCTGCTTTTCAGACATGGCGGTGAAGTTGCTGCGCCAAGCCGGAATCACTTCGGACCAAATTCGTTCGTCTGCGAACAAAAATCCTGGGAACAGCAGTAAGATCAAAACGGCAAGTCGGCGGTTCATTGGTTACCTCTTTAACGGGAATTCAATCTTGATTTGGCAGCTGCTACACCCGGCCCGCTGCCCGTAGCGCCACTTAACCTCACAAGACTTGCTTGCCTCATCGCAAGTGCCGCTGTCGCAGTTATTGCCCCAATACTGACCCTCGCCGTATATTGGAGCCGGCGCTTCGAACTGCCTCAATAATCTAGAATGCCCTGCTCTGGTGGCAATATTACTGATTCCTAGTGTCTCCTCTTTAAAGCACGCGTGTCACCCAATAAGATATGTGTAAGTCACGCGTGTGATGTTGAATCCAGAGAGGGAGGTGTGCCCAATGCGAATTGCGGTCCTCATACTATTCGTTTGCATTCGCCCTGGTTTCGGTCAACGTACAAATCTGCTGGAAAGGGCCAAGCAGGAGCTCGACTACATACCGAACAGCAAGCTGGGTGCCGAAGTTGTGCGGTGGCAGGATCAGATTTCGCCACTGTACGATCAATGGTTCAATGTCGCCTTCAAAGTGCGTGGTGGTGCCATTCGTATTGAACAAGCTGTCGAGAAACGCCGCGTGAAGTCTGAAGAAGACACGACGTCTAGTCGTTACGGCGATGACTCAAAAACTAGTGACCGAAAAACGGAAGAAGAAATAGAACGTATCTCGACATATGTGAACGTGACTCCTAATCGCAACGTTGACGGCTTGAGATATTGGTATGACTTCAATCCGCGGGATGTGGCTCAGATAAGCGGTCTGCTTTATCGTTCTGACGGAACACAGCTGGAAGTACTCTCCGAATGGAAATTGCACCAACCGAACGGTGTAAGTGTAGTCTTCGACGAGGAAACCGTGCCGATAGTTATTGCCAACTACCAGAAAGGTAAACTGGACGGTTACTGTTGCCTTTTCAAAGATGGTCACCCGTACTTTGCGGTGCTTTATCGCAAGGGACGGGTGACTGACGAATACGGCTTCAACGGATTCCATTGGAAAGAATGCACAGAGAACAAATTGGACGCTGTGATTGAAGCTCGTTCGCAATTGAACAACGTCATAGAGCAACGACTAGCACCCGTGTTCGATACTGCCTGGGGTCAAGCCGGCATGGTGACCAAAGCGAAACGGAGGGGACGATCGCTGCAATTTCAGTCGAACCAGCAGCTCCAGAATGCCCAAAGAAACTCCGCGATGGGGGCTGCCCATGCTCGGCAACGAGCCGGTCGTCCCTAGCAGATCCCGTAGCATCCAGCCACTTGATCGAGAGCCAAGAATGCCGATCCCTTCACTCTAACAACGATTGAAGTCGCGCCAGAGCTGTCCTAGTGGCGTGCAATACGCCGTCACTGTCGGCTTCATCTCGCTTCAGCACAATCGCCTTAACCATCCAGTCTTTTTCTGAATCAGTGCTGCCTCCGCTTCGTGCCTGCGCAACTCAAACAGAGAAATCATCGCTTGGAATCTCTTTCCAATTGGTGGGTGGGCCGATTGGGGCTTCGGGGCTTCTCCATTTTCGCATGGAGCGAAGGCGCCGTCCTAAGTGACGATACGACTGTGGCCAACATCGTGCCTCCAGCGGTAAAGGCCGGCTGCGTGCGCGTGAACGGGGGCATCCCGGTGGTTGCATATTAGCAAGGGCTAATATAAGGTATCGCTCAACTGGGACTGCCATCGGCTGCTTCGATTGGTGGAACGAAACTCAAAACGAGAGCCGGGAGACTTTGAAAAATGGACTACAGCAACGCTTTGGGAATCGAATATCGTGTCGTCAAGGAGGCTGAGTATCTAGGTCAGCCGGTGCGGGTCGTTAGCGGGGCACGCACATTTGAAGCTGAGATTGAGGAGGTGTGGGACGCGCTTACCAACGCGGAACGCATCGCCCGTTGGTTCGCACCGATTTCCGGAGCATTGAAGTTGGGCGGTCGCTATCAATTGCAAGGGAACGCCGGAGGCGAGATTACTCGGTGTGACGCCCCGACCGCTTTTGATATCACGTGGGAGTGCGGCGGAAATGTGAGTTGGGTGACGGTGCGGTTGGAGTCGGTCAAAGCGGGAGCTCGCTTGACTTTAGAGCATCTGATCGGCAAGGACGAAGCGAGTGAAGAGCACTGGAGAAAGTATGGTCCAGGTGCGACCGGCGTCGGGTGGGAGCTTGGGTTTCTGGTGCTGGGGCTTCATTTAGAAAGCGGACAACCTGTGCTTGAAAGCGAGACCAACGCTTGGTGTACGACGCCGGAGGGAAAGTCGTTCATCAAGCAGTGTGCCGGCGAATGGGGCCAGGTCCATGTCCAAGCCGGCGAAGATCGTGCTGTGGCCGAATCGATGGCGTCAGAAACCGGGGCGTTTTATTGTGGCGAATAGGATCAAGATGAAGAGCCAAGGCGCGATGCGAGCATTTGCCATTCTCAGCGACCCCGTGCGACGGCGAATCCTCGAAGACCTATCGGTTCAAGAACGGTCCTCGGGTGAAGTTGTGGCGACGGTCGGTCAAGAGTTCGGCATCTCGCAGTCAGCCATCTCTCAGCATCTCAAAGTGCTGAGGGAAAATCGATTTGCGAACGTGCGCGTCGACGGTGCACGGCGTGTTTACTCGCTGGAGCCAAGTGGTTTGCAGGAAATTGATCAATGGCTGGCACCGTTTCGACAATTCTGGCAGCCCAAGTTCGAAGCGTTAGCGGAAGAGGTGCAGCGAGGGGAAAAGAAGGGGCGAAAAAAGAAAAGATGATTTCAGCGTTGGAAGCCGGCTTCCGTCCGGGGCCATGCTTAAGCGCTGGCCTTGATTCTAGGCTGTTTCGGAACGTCGCCGGTGAACCATGGCGTTCCGGCGCGTGGTCAGCGGGGACGCCTGAGGGGCCACTCGCTGTGATCGCCCGACGCATTGTCTTCCCGCTAATTGGGGCCTGCGTCTGTGCCGCTTTAAATGGTCTGTTCTTGTTCGACGCCAGATGTCCTCAGTTTGCTGATCGGGTCGTCCAGGATGAGGATGTCGAACTCGAAGCTGTTGCCCGGTAGCCCTGCGTTGTCGATATCGCCCGCTTCGACTTTGACGAAACTCGCGAAGAGGACTTTGGTCGCCGTGCCGGCAGCGCCTAAGGAGATCACGTCGTTACCGCCATATGTTCTGAAATTCGCTTTCCCGCGAAAGTCTGTTCGGAGCGTTTGGGTGGGGTCGGTTTCGATCAGTATTTGGTCCTCGTCCAAACCGGCTACGGCTGCGATCTCTTTCTTGACCGACGTCCCGGTCCGAATGTCGACGTTCTTATTGAAGGCCGAATCGTCAATCTTGAGAATGTCCTGTCCTTGGTTCGATCTAAACTGGAACAGACCGACGACGGCTCCCGAAAGCGTCGTGGTGCTGCCTCCCGAACCGTGAATGACTTGGAGTTTCTTCGCGACGGTGATGTCGTCGATCGTGAGTGTATCGAATGACGATTCGTACCCAGTATCGGGCAGGAAGAGATCGGACAGGCTGGCTCGATCGGCGTTTTCCAGCGTCAAATGTCCTGTGAAATCGGTCTCTTCAATGGTCGTTTCCGAGACGCCTCGGCTGGTGTTGATATGGGTCGTGCCGAGGTTGGAGTCTTTGATTGTGATGGTGTCTTCGAGTCGGCCGCCGTTGTAGGAGAGCGCGCCAAGTGTACTCGAAGAGATCTTCAGGGTCGCATTGTCTCGATCGGCCATGGTCAGCTTGGTCGCTTTTTCGACTTGCGTGGTGCGGAATTCGATGCGCGTTGACCGATCTTGGTTGTTGCTCAATTCGGCTTCATCTGAATTCGAGAACGTGATCGTTCCTCCTACTTCAGCATCGACGAAATCAACGCCATAGCCAAACGACCCTGCGCCCACGGGTCGGTTTTGCAGCTCATTAGTCAGCTTGACGTTCTTCTTGATGGTCGTGTCGGCAAAGTAGACGTTGCCATAGCCGTGATTGTTGACGGTGACGCTGCCGAATTCGATATCGGAATTGAGCAACCGCAGCTCGCCAAAACTGGCTTCGCCGGGTGTCCCATTTTCAAGAATGATGTTCTTGACTCGATCGACGTTGTCAATTTCGACGCGGCCCCGGCCGGTGCCGTTCTTGATCTTAATGATGCCATTGCGGATGCGGCTGGTGAGGTTGACCCAATTCTCACCGTCACCGTTCGTAATGGATACGTTGCCATGCACGCTGCGCCCCGACGTGTTGCTTAACGTTGTCCGGCTGCCACCGTTCCCATTGCGAACGGTGAGGGTTCCGTTGGCATCGTCTCCGACTTGGGAATTGATGATGTCGACACGATGGAGTCCTGATGATGTGTTTCCGTTTGCGATCCGGATGTGTTTGAAGCCTGCCTGTTCAATCTTGATCGTGTTTCGTTGAGCACCGCCATCGATGTCCAGTACGCCTTTTTTGTCCTCGAGGAATATGTTGCGGACTTCGACCGAGTCGTTGCCGTCGAGCAGCTCGATCTTGAAGTTTTTGATCTTTGAGAAATCGGCGTTGAGGTAACTTGCCGTTTGATTGATCGTTGTTCCGTCGAGGCCACTGACACCAAATCCTGAGATTTCGATACTGTTTGCCTGGCTGTCACCAATGATTCGCAAGTCGGCACCGCTGACGATCACGTCGACCGTTCCGGCGAGCATTTGGCGGGGCTCGAGCGATTCGATGTCGAGGTCGAGTTCCGTGAGGCATGTCATGCGATATTTCCAGTGCGATGGGCCGAAGGATGCAGGCGCGAGCCCAGCTGCGGCGTCGGCAGGGAGGGCTCCCCACAAAAAGGAATGGTCACGCGTCGAAGAATAACGACACCGAACAGGCGCGAATTCGCCAAAATTCCAGTTTTCGTCGGGAGGCGGGTGAATTTCCCGATTTTTGGGGAGAAGGGAGACCTGCGCGAGGCCTCGCTTTGTCGTCGACGAATGAAAAAAAGAATGACGATCGGATGGACAACGGGGTGTCCGGGCACCTGGTTATTCGATCTCGACAACGAACTGCAAATTATCGCCCTGCGGATCGATTTCGATTTCGAGCCACGTTGTTGCATAGCGGCTTAGCTTCTTATCGACGGGGCGAACGTGTTCCAGGTGCGCTTGTGGATTTTCGACGTTGAGAACGGTTTCGGGGAGCACGATCACCTGATGCGGGCCTGCGATGGCGCCGTCGTTCGGCTTGAAAGTCGTCAGGGAAAACTGTCCATCCGCATCGACGCGTCCTCGCGCCGCGTAAGGGTGCTCACGCGATTTTAATTCGATGCGTCCCCCTTTCAGCGGTGTGCCATCTTTGAAAACGACCTTACCGCCCGCCGGATAGGCCTTCGGTTGATTCGAGCAACCGGGGCTCAGTGGAAGCAATAACAACAGCAGCCAGGCCAGGAAAGAGACGGTGCCGCGATGCGGTCGTCGGCTGTGGAGTGTTGCGAAGATGTGCATCGGGAAGCGAATCAATTCGAACTGCCAAGTCCGTCGGCACGATGACAAAGACTGCCAAAGAGAGTGGTGTCGGTGGCAGAAATCAGCGATTCGACGCTGCCATCAGCGCGAGCGAAATGCGTACCGCCCGGGTGCCAACTGCCAAACATGATGATCGAGTCGGGCCCCCAGTCGTCGTTCATGCCGCTGATCGGATACCCATCGCCACCGATTCTGGAAAAAGATTGCAAGACGTCGCCGTCATACATCGGTGGGTCGTCCGGAAAGAGCCCCAGTTGCTGACGACGGATGTGTTTCTCGCCAAGCAGCAGGGTGTTGCTCAAACCATCGCGAACATGCTTTGGGCCGATGCGATCGGCCCAACCGTTCGGGGTGTAACCGTCGCACTTCGGGCGACTGGAAGTAATGATTCCGGTTCCCATGCCGCCAAACGAAAACCAAGAAGAGAAATCGCCATCCGGTTGGGGCTCGGAAAGACTGGTGTCGCCGTGAATGGACGCAAAGTCACCGAGCGCTCCGCCGGTCTGCTCTCGATACCCGCCACAACCGCAAGGGGTTGGTTCGAGATCTGCGTAAATGCGAGTTTCCACTGAAACGATCCCGTCGGCTCGTCTCGTCGGACAGGTGAAGAGCGAGCTGGTCGCCGATCGGACTTCGGGAGGGTGCGTATGAAAATTCCCGTTGAGGTCCCACCGCTCATAGAGTGACTGTTCTTCCATGTAGGGAAGGACTCGGACAGGCCAAGCCGGTTGCAGCCCAGCACAGTAGGTGTCGTATTCCCGAGGACGCGCTTCAAGCCTGGCCGGAGGGAATGCCCGCTCGGCCGATTCGAAGTTCAGAACCGCCAGTGCGACCTGCCGCAAATTGTTCTTGCATTGCAGACCACGCGCTGCTTCTCGCGCAGAGTTTACAGCGGGCAGCAGCATCGTCACGAGGATGCCGATGATGGCAATGACGACGAGCAATTCGACAAGCGTGAAGCCGGGGCGATGGCGCGTGGATGATTGTGGCATGATGGGTCCTGGATCGAGGTCCCCTTAGTATATCCAGCATCGCAAAATCGAACAGCGAATTTGTCTCGATCAAGAGGCGGTCGGCCGTATTTTTTGCGAGTTTTGCGGGTTCGAACAGGCTGTGGCCAAAACGCGAAGGTAATAGGGCCTAAAATCTCCGCTGCTGGCGCTCGGTTGCCGCACCCGTCGCTTCTACCGTGAGCTTGCATACCAACTCTTCATGAAGGATGGCATGGAAAACGAAAACACCACGGTCCGCCGACATGATCTCGATGCGCTCCGGGCGATCGCCATGCTACTGGGCATTGCCCTGCACGCTGCACTCTCGTTTACCGTCTTTCCGTGGGCTGTCCAAGATACGCAGCAGAACGGAATGTTTGGTTTGTTTTTTTTCGCCGTGCACGGCTTTCGCATGCCGCTATTCTTCCTGCTGAGCGGGTTTTTTACCGCAATGCTCTGGCGAAAGCGCGGCTTGAAGTCGCTCCTTTGGCACCGCTTTCGCCGTATCTTGCTGCCGCTTCTGTTGGGCGGCGTCACGATCATTCCACTTGTCAATCTTGCCGCCCGGTACGCCTGGGCACCTGCGCAGATTGCGAGTGACGAGCAACCGCCGGCAGCGGAAACCGTGGCAAAGGATCTCTGGGCGTCGGCCGCCGAGGGGGATGTGATCGCGGTGAAGGCGGCGCTGGAAGAAACCGACGTCAATGAAGCGGACCCAATGATGGGTACGAATGCGCTGACGATGGCTGCACTGATGGGGCAGGCGGAAGTTGTCGAATTGCTGATTTCCGAAGGTGCGGACGTCAACCAACGGAATCGAGATCAGGGGACCGCGTTACACAGCGCAGCCTTCCTCGGTCGAGTCGAATCGGTCCGTTTATTGTTGGAGGCCGGAGCCGATATGGAGATCGTCAATAAAGACGGCGCGACGCCGAAATTGGCGCTCACCGCGAGTTGGGAACTGACCAAAGCGATCGCAGGCTTTTTAAAGATTCCGGTCGAACGTGAGGAGTTGGAAGCGAATCGCAAGCAGGTTGCCGAGCTGTTTGCACAGACGGCAGGCGCACCGGACGGTGGCGCAGTAGCGGGGCCGGCCGCAAGCGCCGCCACGACTCAGTTGCGCGAACGCATGATCTTCTGGGTGCATCAACCGACGCTGGCTCATTTGTGGTTCTTGGCGTTTCTCTGTTGGTTGGTGATGGCGTTTGCTGTCTACGCGATCAGCGCCGATGCGTTCGGCTGGTGTGGTTTGCCCGCTGTCATGATGTTGACGCCGCTCCGATACCTGTGGCTGATTCCGCTCACGCTGGTGCCTCAATGGTTCATGAAGGAGTCCGGTTTCGGTCCCGATACCTCGGCCGGTATCTTCCCGAAGCCGGAAGTGTTGGGGTTTTATGCGGTGTTCTTTTTCGTCGGTGCTTTGTACTGGGACAGCGATGATCGAACCGGCAAAGTGGGCCGGCGTTGGTGGCTGACTTTGCCATTTGCCATCCTTGTCATCTTGCCGATCGGGTTGGAGTTTTCGATGGGGCTGTTCGGTTTTCGCGACGACTGGGCTCAGCCTGAATACTACGCTGCCATCGCCTGTTGCCTGCAAGTGACCTACGCCTGGTTGATGACGTTCGGATGTATCGGGCTCTTTCGTCGCTGGCTCTCCGGCGAGAGCCCCAAGATGCGGTACATTTCCGATTCCTCTTACTGGCTCTACTTGGTCCATTTGCCGCTAGTAATTTGGGCACAGGGATTCGTTCGCGAGTGGCAATTGCCGGCGCTGCTGAAGTTTGCGATGGTCTGCATGTTCGTGACCACTTTGCTGCTGTTCAGCTATCGCTTTTTTGTCCGCTACACCTGGATTGGCCGATTGCTGAACGGGCCGCGAGCGAGGCCAGCGCCGGCGCTGGACGAACGACACTCTGCTTAGAAATGGCTGCCGCGCATCGGACGGGGATTGGTTGGTACAACCGCGAGCCTTTCGATCCTAGTGCGATTGCGTGGCGGTAATGTCACCTTTTGCTCCGCGAAAGGAGCGGAACAAGATCTTCGGCCGCCCATTTTCATGTGTTTGGAGTCGGGTTCTACTTCAATGTCACGCTACTTTCGCGGAGCGAAAGGCGACAGAACGACAAAGTGCGTGCCATCGGGCGCTAGCCGGATAAGACGAGTGAAGAGTCCAGCTCGGCGAACGAACGCACTTAGTGATCGTGGGCCGCAGTGCCACGATAGGGTTTGCCGACCGGGCAGTGGCGAACGGCCCCTGCTTGAAAATACTGCGCACTAAGAGGCACCTCACGCATGCGAATCGTTCAGTGAAGTCAAAAAATGCGCCCAAATCCCAGTCGTATTTAGCTCGCCGCTGTTCATCAATGAACGACGCCTCGCTCATGAGAGCGAGGCGTCGAGAAATCGGCATTGGCAAAATATCTGGCGCAGCGAGACTCAGGACGATCCCTTACGCGATGGGCGGCGCAAGCAGATGATTCCGGCGACGATAAAGTACATCGATGCCGTTGGTTCGGGGATTGAAATTAGGTCGACAAAGGGAGGTGCGGGTGTGCCGTTACCAGTGATGGTGAATGGGTCGCCTGTCTGAACGATCGATTGCCATCCGAATAGGAAATCACCGCCGTATTGCGATGAAAGGTCGAAGAAGTCGAAAATGGACGACTGAGGAAGGCCCGTACTGAGGAGGTTTGGCGTTGGATTCGGGTCCACAATAAAGACGACAGGTTCAGGTCCCATGTTGCAGCCATTACTTGGATTCATGAGCGTGCTTGTTGGGCATCCAAATCCGCCGCCGTTGTCGATTGTCTGCGAAATTGCCACTTCGGAATATCGAAGGACAAAGTCGGCACCGGCGGCGATAGTCCCTAAGGACACTGGAAAAGTGACTTGTGGGTACTCATGAAGAGTCGCTGTGGCGTAACTCGTTGCCCCATCGGCAATGCTGTCACTCGTTACGGTTCGCGAAAAGAAATCGGGAACTGTGGCACCCGTCAAAAAGTCGCTCGCCCCGGGATTCCCAAACAGGCTTGTGACCGATCGCCGGCCAGCTGCCAAGGTGACGAGGTTGTCTTCGTCCGGTCCAATTTCGATTAGGAATTCCGCCGCTGCATAAGAAGTTCCATTCGGACTGGCCGTATCCATGTCGATCACGCCGAGGGCCGTCGGTGTAATTGTGAAATTTGCGGTCGGGCTAGTTGTCGTGCCAGCATTGTGGAATCTCGTGGTGGATATGGTCCCGGATGCCACGTACTGACTCTCGGGAGAATAATAAAACGACCCAAGTCCCGCTGGTGGAGAACTGAAACCAGCATGCACCATTGGCCGAAATCCGCCATTAGCCGATGTACGGTTGAGTAGTCCACCCTGGTTGTCACCGGCAGCCGTCGCGTTCCATGCGCCGTCGACTCCGATCGAATTTTCGATCGACTGGTAAGGCGTTGTTGAAGTGTACGTCGCGTTATCTACGCCAAACGTTGGAAAGGCTGTCGGCAGTGGAGCCCCCAATGGGAGCGGCGTGTTCGTGAATCCATTCAGGACATCGACCGAGCTACTCAGGAATGTGATCTGTGCGTTTGCGCCTGCCGCAAGCATGAAAGTCGCGGCAACGAATGCACCGACGATGGTAGTGCGTTGAAATGTAGTGTTGTCCATTAGCGTGTTCCTTGTCTTGGCACGATGGTGACTGTGAGGTAGGTGGTAGTCAGTTGTTAGGGTAATGAGTAGCTTGCGCAGATGCAATAGGCAGGATGTGGTATGTGTGGTGGGTTAGTGTGTTTTGCTAGATTTGGAGTTGCGCTTGAAAAGAGAGCTGTGTAGTATTGCTTCCACCGCCGGCGAACCCTTGAACGCAAGTGACAGGCGCGGGCGAGAGCCACAAGGTTAATCGCTTTCCAATGCGCGAGACTTTCGATCGCCGTCGCTCATGCTGTCATGGGCCGCCGTGCGACGATGGTCGGATCGAGCGAGTCTTTGATCCTTGTTGTCTGTTGCTTTAGCGAGGATGTATCTGTCCCACATCAGCGATGGGCATCGGCCGGGACGCCGACGGCCAATTTGGATGAGAGCAGGCCATCGCGGCGCGCCGGACGAGATGGTGTTTGTGTCACGATTTTGGCTTCAAAGCCTGTTCGACCGATTCCACGATTTCGACGATGCGACCGATCGTTCGGCAGTGAATCGCAATAAAACGATCGAGCATGCCTTCTCCGATGCTATGGATGCCACCGACATCTTGGGCGACGGTCATCGTCGGAAGTAGGTACGTGCTGAGCTTGATGTTCTCGTTCGCGTGGTCGAATGGATAGTCGACCATTTTTAGGGAGGTGCCGACCTGGTTCAGTAGCTTGTGTAGGTCGTCCGCTGCGCCGAGGATCATGTTTATCAGCGGTTCGTGCGAACTGTTGTTTGCGTATTGGCTCAAGCCGCTCGAAAGGAGCCCCAAGCGATCACGGATCTCGACGACGTTCTTTAATTGGCGTGATAAATGTGCGGCGACAGGAATGAGCTGTTGGGCTTCCGCGAGTTTTGCCGCGGCATCGTCGATTTTGCCGGCGACCTTGGGTACGAACAGCAACTGGAGTGCCGCGGTGAGTCGCTGTCCCACGACGCGTTCAAAATCTTCCAATCGCGATTCCAATCGCGAACTATTTAGATTTGCCCGGTTCGCCGCTTTCTTGGCGGCGTCTTGGTTGGGGAACTTAAACATCGACGGTGGGATTTTGATTTGCGTTTGGTACAGTTTGGTCGCTGCAAGGCCTTGGGCAGCGTCCATTTGGGCTTCGTTGTACTGCTTGACCGTCGCCTGGTACCCGGCGGCAAGTTTGGCCATTTCGGTGCGAGCAAGCTGCAGGGCTTGCAATCGTTCTTGGGGCGTTTCGGGTTGAGCGAGATAGGTTGTTGGCCAACGGACGGGGCGCAGCGACTGGAAAGTGCCTTGAAAAAAACGATCGAGCGCCGCGCGATGACGTTTCTGCTGATCTTGCTGAGCCAAGAGATCATCGATTGGTTTCAGATCATTCGGCTTCACGTTGGGGCCAAGGACGCTGCGATAGAAATCCCAGGTCGTGCCTTCGCAGAGTTTGTCATAGTGCTGGAATAGTTCGGTCGCTGGACGCTCGACCTGGAAGATACCGGTCGCCTTTTCACGTTTTGCGTTGGCGATGCGGTCCTTGTCGGCCGGGTGCGTCGCCAACCAAGAGGTCGTCGATTCTTGAATCGAAGTGGTGACCGCCTGTTTCAATTCAACAGGCAGTTCGCCCAGTTTGGATTGTACGAGTCGAGGCATGTTGTTGCCCAATTTGCCTTCCGCGAAATAGTCCTGGAGTGCGGACATCGAGGCGGAATGAGCCATCCCGATTTCGTGCAAGCGGTGGCAAGTCGCTTCGAATGTTTGACTGCCGGCCAGACGCGCCTCATACCGATCGGCGTCAAATTCCATCTGACGCAGCAAGAAACCGCTCACCAAGTGCCCCGCCATCATCAGGACCCAAAGGATCTTTCGCGTTAACCAAACGCAAAAGATCCCAAAAGCGATCACCAGTCCGAAGGCGTTGTCGCAACCATCGGCTGTTGCACGCAGCCAATCGTCCCATTCGTCCCGCTCGTAAACAACGCGCGTGAACCAGTGGCTGATGGTCCGCACAATATAGGTCAGGCGCATACCGGCTCCTTGGCTGAAATGGCCAAATTCGTGAGCCAGCACTCCAGCCAATTGTCGCATCGTAAATCCAGCGACGAGCGGCATGCCAATCGTCAGTACCAAATCGTTGCCGGTCAAGACGCTCCACCAACCGCGACGAAAACTGGCACTGGCATTCACCTGGCAGTCGACGTCGATCCGCTTGGGGACTGGCGCCCGGACGGCCGCACAGATGCGTTCGACGAAAGCGAAAACGAGCGGTTCTCCCTGGGGGGTAAGCGAACGGGTTCTGCCATCTTCGCTGGGGCGGGCAAAAAGTGGCTTAATCATAAAGAGGACCATGGTCAGTCCGCCGAACAGTGGCGCAATGTAAGCGAGCAGCACGAAGATTTTTCCTCGACCTCTGCCGAAGGCCAACATGCCGACATTGTTCGTCAGGTGCCAATAGACGATCCAGCCGGTGACCAGTATCAGTCCGATGTAAATGATCGGTAGGATGACCATCACCACGGCGGCAAGCAGGATTCCGAGCCGATAGGAAATTGGCGCTCGGACGGGCGAGATTTCTCCCTAAAACGCTTTGAGTACGGCTGCACGGCGTTGTTCCAAGGATGGCTGCCTTGCGCTGGCAGGCTTCAATCTTTTCGGTGGCGGTGCGCTCTTCGACGTTACCCTTCGTTTTGGTGGTGCCTTCTGTTGTTGCGGCGAGTTCGCTGGACTGGCGGAATGCTGAGTGGAACGGCCGGCAGTCGTTCCACCTGCAGTAGGTGGCACCTTAATGTGTGACTTGCATTTCGAGCATTTGACCGTCTTTCCTGCCAGTGAGTCGTTGACTCGGAAAGTCGTCTTGCAAGCTTCACACTTGATTCCAATCGCCATGCCTTGCTCCCAACGAGAGAATGAAGTTGGCGCTTATTGTAATCAAAGTGGCATGTGTCTCATATTCTGCCAGGTTGCCAATTCTCCTGTTATTTTCAAGGATGATCTATGTGCTCCGCGGACCCGGGCCTGTGCGAGATCGGCTATTTAGCGGCCGGATTCGCAGGCGTCCCGCTGACGTCTTCCCGCGTCGCAATTCGCTCATCGCCGAATCACCAATCCGCGGAGGAGGCCGCCAGGCAGGTCGAACGACGCCTAAGGCGGCGTGGTGGTCACGGTGCCGTTTTCGATTGTGATCACGGTCGGCGTCGTGGCTGCGAGCAGCGTCTGGTCGTGGGTCACAAGCAGCACAGGAATGCCGTATTCGTCGACGACTGACCGAATGAGTGTGCCGATCTGAGCACGCAAGTTTGGCTCAACCGATGTCGACGGTTCGTCCAACAACAAGAGCTCCGGAGCGCTAAGAATGGCTCTTGCGAGGGCGACCCGTTGTTGCTGGCCGCCGCTGAGCGTTTGCGGGAAACGCGTAAGAAGATCGGAAAGCTGAAGCGTCTCGACCACCTGGTCGAAGCTGGCCTTGCCGGACCCGCGGCGCTGTTGGCCGAATTTTAGATTCGCGGCGACCCGCAAATGAGGAAACAGGCATTGGTCTTGGAATAGCAGGCCGACGTGGCGGCGTTCGGGCGGTAGGAAAAGACCGTCGGAAGTACTCGTCAGCACATCGTCTTGGATTTCGATTCGGCCGCGTTCCGGACGAAGTAAGCCGGCGATTAGCGCCAGGATTGTCGTCTTGCCGCTGCCGGACGGGCCGGTGATGGCGGTCAACGGTGCGTCCGAGTGGAACTTTAAATCGAGAACAAAACCGGACGAGTAACGATGGCGGCAATCGAATGTGATGAGGTGGCTCATGGGACGATGGAAACCTAAAGGAGATGCTGTCCCGAGCGGCGTTCGAGCCACTCGCCAATGACCAGCGCCGCAACGGCGACCAAGATGGAGACCCCCATGATCCCATACGAGTGCGGCAGCCCGCCGGGCGATTCGAGTTGCTCGTAAATGTAAAGCGGGATCGTTTGCGTCTCGCCCATGATGTTACCGGCGATCATGATCGTCGCGCCGAATTCGCCCAAGCTGCGAGCGAAGGCCAGCAAGCAGCCGGCGATGATGCCATGGCGGGCGAGTGGCAACGAGACGGAAAGAAAACTGTCGATCGGACCGGCTCCCAAAGTGCGGGCCGCTTGCTCAAGACGGCGATCGATCGATTGGAACGCGAGGCGAATGGTGCGGACCATAAGCGGAAACGAAACGATCGCGGCCGCAAGGGCGGCTCCCTTCCAATCGAAGACGAACCGCACGCCCAACCATTCTTCGCAAAGTCGTCCGACGGCACCCTGACGTCCAAACGTGATCAGTAAGAGGTAGCCGGTGACGACCGGCGGCAGCACGAGCGGCAGATTGACCAGAGTTTCGACGAGCATCTTTCCCGCGAACCGTTTCCGTGCGAGTAACCAACCGACGCCAATTCCAAACGGCAAGCTGATCAGCACACCGACGATGGCGACTTGCAGGCTGAGTTGAATTGCGCTGACTTCGCCGGGTGACACGAGTGGTGATGCTTTCGTCGCTTCCATGCATCCGTGTGGCCCGTCGAAGGCTCAACGTTCAAGCGGCAGGAAGCCATGACTTTGGAAGATCGCCAGCGCTTGGTCTGACTGAAGGAACTGGAAGAACTCTTGGGCCGCCTCGGGACTGGCACTCGCTTTTAACAACAGCACCGGATACCTGATCTGATCATAATCGTTGGCGTTCAGTTCTGCGACTACTTCGACGTTCGTTGCTTTGTGGGCGTCACTTGCGTAGACAATGCCGGCTTCCGCTTCTCCCCTTTCCACAAAGGCCAAAGCGGCCTGTACGTTGCTGGCGCGAGCGAGTCGGGTGCCGGCTTGGAGTGAATTCAGTAAACCGGCGGACGCCAAGGCTTGATCGGCGTAGATCCCAGCAGGGACCTTCTTGCCGGCGATGGCGATGCGCCGGACCGAATCCGACGACAGGTCTTGCAGCGTGTTGACCGTTGCCGGATTTCCGCGAGGCACGATCAGCACTAGTCGATTCGAGAAGACCTCCTTCCACGTGTCGACAAGTTGTTTGTCGGCAATCGCGTTGGCCCATTTCACGTTGGCAGATAGAAAAAGATCGATCGGGTTGCCAGCCAGGATTTGTTGGGCAAGTCCGTTCGAACCGCCTGTTATGAGTCGACATTCGATCGCCGGATAAAGCAGTTCGAATTCTTGCTTTATCTCCTGCATCGCCTCCGCCGTACTTGCAGCAACGGCAATGGTGACGGTCGGGGATTGGATCTGGTCAGAATCTTTACCGCAGCCGGTTAACGAAACGAGCGTGAAAATCACAGTCCATAACATGCCGGATCGAAGGGAACGCATGAGTGGGGCCTGGTCGGTTTAAGGTTTCCTTACCTCGACTCTGCGAGTCGTGGCCTTGCTGAGGTCGAATCGCCGTTTCGGCTATCCGTTAAGTTTGCCACGCCGCTGTTCTAGCTCCGCGCGGATTTCGTTGGCTCGCGTTTCCGTGATGTCGTATTGATAAATGATAGCCAATGCGATGAGTGATGATACGACCGGAATAAAAACGTCAAAAATCCGTAGCAGCAGTAGCGTCTGGTCAGATTGGCCCTCGGTCAAGGCGACATCGAATCCGGATACGTTTAGCAAGATGCCGGTCAGCAGTCCTGCCAACGCCATGCCCACCTTGACCATCCACCAGTAGATGGCTCCGAATATTCCCTCGCGCCGTTCGTGGCTGACGAGTTCGTCGTAGTCACAAACATCGGACACCATCGAGCCCATCAGCGTAAATAGGGAGCCGGTTCCGAAGGCGACCAATGGCGCCGAAGCCAGCAGCCAATTGGGGTGATCGGGGTTGTAACCAACCCATTTTAGGAGATAGCCGACGATCGAAAGCGATATGGTGATTAAAAAGGTGTTCCGCTTGCCCACTTTCGTCGAAATCCACGCGGTCAACGGAATCACGGCGATTGTGCAGAAGGCGACACTTGATCCAAACCGACCGTTGAGAGCTCCGGCCGGCGAATTCTCGCCGCCGAAGACGTAGTAGATCATGACGTAAAGCGCGAACGACATGCCCAGTTGAAAGCCGTTGAAGACGAGAAAGGTGGCGGCACATAACTGTACGAACGGGCGGCATTGTAATGTGGTTTTGATACCGGCGAAGAATTCGAATGTCTGTCCCATGACCGTCGATTGGTCGTCGGAAGCGGTGGCCAGATCGTCCATTTTCTCACGACAGAATATGGCGGGCACGATGCCCACCATGATTAACGCGCCAACCCACATACCGATGACTTGCGATCCCTCGACGGTATCTTCAAAGTAGTCACTCGACATCAGCCACCAAAACCAAGGCGCGATAATCCATGCCAGCTGTCCCGCCGTGTTCGCAAACGCGTGTAGTCGGGTGCGCTCGTGGTAGTCCGCCGTCATTTCGTAGCCGAATGCTACGAATGGAGTCGCGTACATGGTGTAGGTGAGGAAGTACAGGATGGAGAAGGCAAGAAATGAGTAGAAGTAGAAGTTCTGAGAACGCCCTTCCGGCAATTGCCACATCATTGCGAACACGATGCCCGAAATCAGAGCGCCAATAAAGATGTAGGGCCGGCGGCGGCCCCAACGGGAACGCGTCTTGTCCGAAATGAATCCCATCAGCGGGTCTGAGATCGCATCGACAATGCGTGGCGCAAAGCCAATGATGCCGACCCAAACCGGGTCCATGCCGAGCCCCAGGTTTAAAACAATCATGAGCGCCGGTAGAGCGGCCGCTTGCAGGTTGTTCACCAGCATGCCGATTGCATAGGCCAACTTCTGCATTAATAAAATGCGATCGGCATCTGAAGTGACCGAATGCGTTAAATCGGGTTGCGACATAGTGGCCTGCAGCTGAAAGGACTTATGAGTTCGGAACAGTTACCGGTCTTGTTACGTCGATCGTATCAGCGGAATGCGACGGCAACAAGCGCGGGCGCGCGCTGGCGCAGCCGCGCAAGGAGCGCCTGGGAGTGAGTCGCTTGGGGATCCGATTCTCGTTTCGCCGATCGTTGCTGAATGCGGTTATGGGTGGGAAGGCAAAATGGTGCGAGCGTGATCGTGAGGTCGGACCAAGGGGAACGGTCTCGAATCAGACGACTGACCGCCGTTGTGCAGGCGGAGGGTGAGGCGATAGGGCTTGTATGCGTGCACCAGCGTGTCCGGTTTGAATTCGGCTCATGCGGGGCCGATTCTCGCTACAATGGTGGTCGGCAGCGACTCCGTGCTATTCGATCAATTCAGGCGGCTCACAATGACCCACATTCAATGGTTCCCCGGCCACATGCATAAGGCGCGGGTGCAGATCAAAGAGACGCTGCCGAAGGTGCAGTTGGTGATCGAGATTCTCGACGCACGGATCCCCTACAGTAGTGAGAATCCGATGCTGGCCGAGCTGCGAGGCAACAAGCCCTGCCTCAAGTTACTCAATAAGAGTGACCTGGCCGATCCGGATCGAACGGCCGCGTGGCAAGCCTATCTGGAACAACAGCACGGGGTTAGTGCCCGCGCCGTCACCTCCAGTCAGCCGGCACAGATTCGTCGACTGGCCGATGTCTGTCGGCAAATGCTTCCCGAGCGCGTCGAAGCGGGGAAAGCGATCACGGCCATGATCGTTGGCATCCCCAATGTCGGCAAGTCGACGTTGATCAACAAACTGGCAGGTAAGTCGGTTGCCAAAACGGGGAATGAGCCGGCGATCACGCGGCAGCAACAGACGGTACGGATTGGCGATTCGCTTTTCTTGTTGGACACGCCGGGTGTGCTGTGGCCCAACGTGACCAATCCGCAAAGCGGCTACCGCCTAGCAGCGACCGGTGCAGTGCGTGACACGGCGATGGATTACGCCGACGTCGGTTACTTTGCTGCCGAATACATGCTCGAACACTACCCTGCTCCGCTGGTCGATCGGTACTCTCTCGAAGAAATGCCGACGAACAACGCCGAGTTGATCGAAGCGATCGGCCGCAAGCGAGGCTGCCTGAACAAGCGCAATATCGTCGACATCGACCGCGCTTCACGGATCTTCTTGAATGAGTTGCGGACTGGTATGCTCGGGCCCGTTACGTTTGAAACGCCGGAAGTCATGGAGCGAGAGCGAATCGAAGTGGCGGCGGCGATCGCCGAAAAGGAATCCAAGAAGAAAACGAAGAAAGCCGATCGCAAAGCGCGCTTTCGACAGCGCCAGAAATCAAATCGCTGACTCTGGAAATCGACCTTCGACAGCGATATCTCAAAGCGGCACGAGGTCGTCCGTGGTTGACGCACGTCGGTGATTGGGGTCGTGCCGAGTTGGATCACGCCCAGCCGGCTTGCCCCGTCTTGTTAAAGGAATAACGATGGCAATGTATCCGGAACGAGTTTCCGTTCCGGAAATGACTCGCCTTGTTTGCCAACGGTCAAGCTGCATTCGAAGCGCAGGGTGACCGAGACCAACTTGTTTCCATCGAACGCATGAACATTGAGAACCCTCAAACGATGATCCGTCCATCCAAGTTAATTCGAGTCACGCTTTTCGCTCTGATGACGTTCCCCCTGTTTGTCTCTGCCGGCTGCCAGCCGGCCGTCAAAGAGGAAGTGGTCAGTTCCGGCAGCTCTGCTGACGTGGCCTCAGTGCCAAAAAACGATCGAGTCGATTCTGTCATAAGCAGCGACACTGCCAAGGTGCGTAGCGAAGCGGTCAACATCGGTGGCGATCTGGATTCGGTCGATTGGAACTCCCTCGTCGGCCAAGAGATCACGGTCACGGGAGACTTGGTGGTGGTTGATACTTACGATCTGGTGCGGCGTGGTCAGGTCAAAGTGGCTCGAAAGCGACTCTATGTCCCGACCAGCCACATCGATCCCAACGATGCCGATCCGAACGCGACGTCGTTTGAGGGGGGAAGCAACGTGGCGAAGGTGACCTCCGCGCGAAAGTTCAACGATCAAGCCACGATCACGATTGATGATGGATCGGCCGACCAAAATGTTTTTCCCCTCACGTTGTTTCCCGATCTTGGCAAAACGCATGCCACGGTCCGCGTTGGATCGGTAATCCACGGAGTGACTGGCCAATTGGTGAAGGCAGGCAGCCGTCTCTTGCTCGTACCGAACGAACCGCTCCGATGGACTGCCGCCGAACGGCCGCAGCGACCGAGCGTCGGTGATGCCGACGTTACCGTGTGTAGCTTCAATGTGTTGAACTATTTCACGACGATCGACGACGGACGTAACAACGCTCGGGGAGCTGATTCCGAGTCGGAGTTGAAGCGACAAGAAGAAAAACTCGTTTCAGCCATCATTGCGTTGCAGGCTGACGTGATGGGGCTGATGGAGTTGGAAAACAACCTGGAGGCCGAGGACCGATTGGTCGCTGCGCTGAATCGAAAACTCGGCAAAGAGGTTTTCAAAGGATGTGGCCTTCCCGATCAGTTTGGCTCGACTCCCGGTGGCCAAAATCCAATTCGCTGCGGCATCATTTACCGATCCGATCGTGTCGAGTCGGTCGGAAGCGTGTCGACGATTCGCGACGATGTGTTCGATCTGGCGCGTGCGCCGATTGTTCAGCAGTTGAAGTCAGCGGAAGGCAGGCCATTCACGGTGATCGTCAATCACTTTAAGTCGAAAGGTGGCGGAGACAACGCCGATGAAGCAAACAAGAACAAAGGCGACGGTCAAGCTGCCTACAATGCGGCCCGGCGTGCTCAATCTTTGGCGATTTGCGATTATGTCGAAACGTTAAAGCAGGTCGACGAGAAGCCCCGCGTCCTGATTCTTGGCGATCTGAATGCCTACGCGCAAGAAGACCCAATCGATGCGATGCGAGCGAAGGGGCTGGTAGATCTTCGAGAACACGTAGAAGCGGCAGGGCCAGCGGGTAATAAGACGGGGCGTCACTATTCGTTCATCTATCGCGGTCAAAGCGGATGTCTCGATCACGCGATGGCGACGGAGTGGTTGGCAGCCGATGTCACCGGGATCGCGACTTGGCATATCAATGCCGACGAACCGCGTTTTCTGGACTACAACAAGGAGCATAACCCCCAGCCGCTTTTCGAAGTCAATCCTTTTCGCAGTTCCGATCACGATCCTGTTCTGATTGGGCTTCGAAATTGAAGAGGGGTGAGAGCTGCAAAAGCAACGAAAGCGACGAAAAGGGAGCTGCTGGCGACGGGGCCAAGACGAAAGTTTCGGATTGGATTAGACTGCCGATATGAACAGACGTCTCACCAAAGTCAGCAAGTATTTAAGTTTCATATTGCGGCACCACCCCGAATCGATCGGACTGCAGCTCGATCCCGATCGTTGGGCGAGCATTGATGAACTCGTCAAGAATGCCAATGCGAACGGGAAGTCGATAACGTTGGCACAAGTCCGGGAAGTTGTGGCATTGAATGAATTGAAGATCTTCGCACTTAGCGATGATGGACTGAGCATTCGGGCTGTCTAGACCCCCTGGCCTGTTTCGGGGGGCGGGTGTTTTTAAGATCTCAGATTTCAGATTTCAGATTTCTTCAAATCTCAGCAGCGGGCGAATCGATCTAGCTGCGATGATAAGTCTGGAAATCGTCGCGATCTTACCGTCGAATGCGCTGAGAGTTTGCCGAC
>CAYZRS010000022.1:0-71199 GCA_964480915.1 uncultured Pirellulaceae bacterium
ACGAAGTCGAGCAATCAAACGAAGTCGAGCAATCAAACGACGTGGGGCGCTCCAACGAAGCGCGGCAGCCCAACAAAGGGCAGCACTCCATTCGCCTTGACCTCATCGTGTGGGACCCCACTTTTCAAACCGGGGCGATCACTGCCGAGTCTGCCTCGCCGACCAGAATCGTGATCCGAGCTTTTGCCGGCGGCCGGCATGCGTTTCCCCTCCGACAGAATCCGAGTTCCTCATGAAGCGGCGCCGCAAATCTGATCTGATCCAACCCCGCAGCGGCATCGTGCTAGGTGCAGTCCTCATTGGATTGATGATAGTTTCGACGATGTTGCTCGCGATGACCAAACAAGCCTTTCTTTCTCGCGAACGCCTGCGACAACACATCCGACGGCACCAAGCGACGCAACTGAGCGAAGCAGGCCTGTCGAGAGCCTTGCACGCGATCGAGAACGACGAACACTACCGGGGTGAAGTGTGGCGAGTCACCGACCTGCCATCCGAAACGACCGGCGAAGTGGCGATCGAAATCAATGCGACCAATCATCAACTGACGATCCTTACCCGTTATCCAACGAATCGCCCTGGCACCATTCGCCAGACGCGCGTCGTGTCGATTCCCAGGAGCCAACCATGACGACTTCATACAAGCCAGACAGCAAGGGATTTACACTCGTCGAATTGCTAGTGGTCATTGCCGTTATCAGCATTCTCGTCTCGTTGCTGTTACCAGCTGTAAACGCGTCTCGAGAAGCGGCTCGACGCATGAGCTGCATCAACAACCTGGTCCAGCTCGGGCTGGCGGCTCACAACTACGAACTCGCTTTTGAGAAACTGCCGCCGGGCGTCACCAACCCGACTGGCCCGATCAAGGAACCGCCCATCAGTCCCTTCGTTACCAGTGATGAGTACCAGCACTTATCGCCAGCAGAGCGAGCCGCCAGGGATGCGAAGATTCGCTCCAAACACATCAGCTGGACGGTGCAGATACTTCCCTACCTCGAGGAGCGCGCTGCCTTTGGCATGATCGACCAAGAGGCTGGTGCCTACTCTTTGATCAATGTCGCGCTTCACGACTACACGATTGATGTCTTTCATTGCCCATCATCTCCAGCCTCTTCTGCAACCCCTTATTCTGACTATGCCGGCTGCCACCACGATCAAGAAGCGCCCATCGACGCGGACAACAATGGACTGCTTTTCCTCAACAGCGAGGTGCGCTATTCCGACATCTTCGACGGCAGTTCGAAAACGATCCTTTTCGGCGAGAAGTTCACACTCCCCGATTCCATGCACTGGATGTCAGGCACCAGGGCCACGCTGCGGAACACCGGCTCGTTTGGCGACGCCAACGGCTTGCGAGGCAGCACGCAGGGGTTCTCACCGAACGACGCACCGATCGACTTTGAATCCCCGACGGCGGTCGGCGGTTTTGGCAGCTACCATGCGGGCGCCAGCGTTTTTGCCTTTGCCGATGGCTCGGTTCGAACGATCTCGTTGTCCATCAACTCAGCGATTCTGCAACTGATGGGCAATCGCGCTGATGGCAAGCTGATTAAGGAACGTTGGTAAACCGAGCCGACTCGAGGAACTGCAGCACCATGTCCTGCGTCACATCGCGAAAGGGAATCACGCGATGCGGACCCTTCACCGTGGCGTGAGCCACCACGCTGGGCATTTTGGTCGATTCGATCCGCACGACATGATCGGGGGCGGCTGCAATCACGCCCACCTCTAAGCCAGGCGGGAAAGGAAGTTGATTCACGAAACTATCTTCTGCGTCCGAAAGCTGACGCAGCGACGGCCAGGTCGGGCCAGTAATCCGGCTGAGGATCCGGGCCACATGCGAGCCGCGATTCGGCGGCGCCAGCATCACGAATCGCCCCAGTTTGTCTGACTCGAACGAGACCAAAGCCGCGCGAACAATGATCCCGCCCATACTGTGCGTAACGAAGTGAATCCGATCGACCGAATCATCACTCTCCAATTCACGAAGTAAAGGCTGCAGCCGTTCCGCATGCTTAGGAATTGAATCGAAGAAGCTGAAATAGCCCCAGTTTTCCGTCCGGTAACCGCGATCCTCCAGCCGCGTTGCCAGCGGCGACATCCCCAGACGATGCGACACAAGTCCGTGCAACAGAACGACGGCCTCTCGCTGCTTTTCGATTTTGCTCATGGTACCGTCAAACTGGGTGTGCCCACGATCTGCGCGTCGGTCGGCAACCACTCATCGACGCCGACCAGGCTGCGGCCATCCAGTGTAACCGAGAGGTCCCAGGCGAGCTGCCCCAGCTCGTCAGCGGTCGCCTTCAACTGAGGCCCATTCCCAAGGCTCAGTTTCGCCTCCTCCGCTAATCGCGCTGCCGTTGCCAGTTGTGGAATCCGAGTCTGTTTTGCAACGGCCGCGAGTCGCGTCCGCAGCGCGAATGCCGCTTTGGCATGTTCCACCGCGAAACGATCCCGCTGTTCTGCTTTGGCAATCGCCCGCAACGTCGATTCTAAATCGGCTAACAAGCCGACGACCAACATGACCCGGCGTCGCTCGATTGCGGACGGTACATTCTCTTTCCCGTCCGAGCGAAAGAAATTGTGCCGCATGCTACCCTGCGACCACGCCACGAACTCAAATGCCGTGCTCCGCGTTGGATGCCCACCAAGATTCACCAGCCTCTCGTCATCCACGACGTGGCAGCGGACACAACTCCTGGCCAAGGCGTATGGATGCGACGGGTGTCGCATTCCTTGACCGATGACGCCGGCGATTCGCAATTGTTTGTGGGCAGGCGACTCGAGTTCCTTGGTAACTTCGATGCCTCCGTAATCATTGTGAGCGAACAACCACTCCTTCGCTGGGCCGTGACACGATTCGCACGATACACCGGCGACCGCTTTGTTCCTGCCCCCAACCTGCTGCGGCGTATAGTGACAGCGCATGCAGGAGGAGGAACGCTTGACGCTGGAATCACCCATTCGTTTGGCCATCGCGATCGCGTCAGGACGACGATGAAACGATCGACCGCTTTGGAAATGAGGATGTTGTTCGAGGACCTGCACTTGCTCCTGGTGGCACTTGCGACACTGCTCGTGCGTCACAATCGCGCCTGGATCGAATCCATCTTCGACGTAAGGTGGGATCGCATGAAGCCGCGTCTGCGATTCACATGCGCTGCAGACGGCCATTGCCAGCATCGCCGTCACCACGAAGAGTGGTTTGAAATAGGTTTCGGGCGAATCCAAAACAGAGCGAACCGGATAGACTCGCTTTGCGAGCAGCGGCCAGCGACCATCCAGCCAATACGCCGCTCTGGCCGATCCGTGCCACATCCGATTGCCTTCTGCGTCAAATTCTTCGACAGTCGCCGCGGCGTGAACCGGTCACCGCCGCTTGTGCGATTCAGCCATCCGAAGCCGAGCTCACTGAGTTGCCTTTGGCCAATCGTCGATTGTCGGCCACCCAATCCTCTCGGTTGTAAACGAGTACCGATGTGTCGGTCTCTCGAACTTCGAGCTGTTCCAGCTGAAACCCCATCTCGGTAATCTCAGAGAACAGCATATAGGCCAGATTCTCAACACTCGTCGCGCCATCAAACTCTTTCAGTTTCAGGTGCTCACCGGTGCGCACTTGGTGCTGTTTCAACGTTTCGTAAAGTGAATCGTGGATATTGATCAGCATCCCGTGATCGTACTTATCCTTAATCCACGGTTCGACCTTCGCGTCAAAATCCCCAAACAGCGTCGAGATATCACCTTCTCGCTCGACTCGGAAATGACATTTGACGCCATACCGATGACCGTGCAGGTTCGAGCACTTATCGGCCAACTGTTCGTTGCGATGCGCTGCGTAGAATTTGTATGACTTTTCGATCAGCATCTCGTCTTCCTTCGCTTCCATCTCTTGGGACATCGTACCCAGGCCGGCCAACGATTCCCTAACGGCCAATGAGCGACATCACTTCCGCCCGCGTCGCCGGATCAGACTTGAACACGCCACGCAGCGCACTCGTGACCGTCAGGCTGCCAGCTTTGCGAATCCCACGAAGCGACATGCATGAATGTTCTGCCGAAACCACAACGGCAACACCGGCCGAATTCAGTTTCGATTCCATCAGATCGGCAATTTGCTGCGTCATCCGCTCTTGCACCTGTGGGCGCCGGGCAACTTCGTCAACGACTCGAGCAACTTTGCTCAGTCCAGTAATCTTTCCGTTGGGAATGTACGCCACATGCGCCACTCCGGTAAACGGCAAAAGGTGATGCTCGCACATACTGTTGAACATGATGTCGCGAATGAGCACCATTTCATCGTACGATTCCGCGAACGTCGTATCTAAGTGACGCGCCGGATCCAAATGCAGGCCGACAAACATCTCGCCATACATGCGGGCAACGCGGGCGGGTGTATCGAGTAGTCCATCGCGATCGGGGTCTTCGCCAACCGCTTTCAAGATGCTTCGGACAGCCACCTCAATGGCCGCATAATCGACGTGCGGATTCAGATTCTGTTTGCGATGGTCACCAAAAGTTGATTCCAATTCGCCCTTCGCTTTCTCGTTTGCAGACGCGTTATCTAACTGATCTTCCTGCAGCCCACTTGGCATACGTGCTCTCCTCAATCTGGCGAATTCACGCGCGGTGAAATACCTCGAACCGGCGGATCGCCTTTCGCTTCATTATTAGGACTTGGGACGCGACTTTATAGGCGTCGATGAAAAAACGACCAGTATCGCTGGGTTCCTCGCATTGACAGTTCCGCCACATCGGTTTTCCCGCAGTCGCCGAACGCGGAATGACGACGTGCAACGACAAATTTTCACGGCACCTGCCTGCCTCGAGCCGCCTCCAGCAAGCGGAACCATTCCAGTCGCGTTAAATTCACCGCATCTGCCGCACAGGCCGTCGCCAGGCGAGTCGGATTCATGGTCCCGATGATCGGCTGAATTCGGGCCGGGTGCCGCAACAGCCACGCCAGCGCAACGCACTCTGGAGCGGTACCATGCGCTTCGGCAATCGCTCCAAGTGTGCGAGCGGTCGCCTGCACCTCTGCCGAGGCGTCACTTCCCGGTTGAAACATTTGCCCACGTGCCAACGGCGACCATGCCTGAATCGATATGTCGTGCAATCGGCAATAGTCCAGCGTCCCAGTGCATCCGAATCGATCGGCATCTTGGGTGTTCGCCATCATCCCATCCGTGATCAAATGATGGTGGAGCAAGTTAAGTTCCAACTGATTCACAACAAGCGGTTGCCGCACGTTTCGTTTCAGCAGTTCGATCTGCTGCGCCGTGTGATTACTGACACCGAAGTACCTTACTTTGCCTGCAGAATGCAGCTGATCCCAAGCGCTCGCAACCTCTTCAGGCTCGACGAGTGGATCGGGACGATGCAAGAGCAGCAACTCAACTCGGTCGGTCCCCAATCGAGTCAACGTCCCTTCGACCGCTGCTACGATGTGATTCGTTTCGAAATTGTAATGAGCCGGATCGTTGGGATGCCCTTGGCCGCCCAGGACGATACCGCACTTGGCCTGCAAGATCAGCGCATCGCGCAGCGAGCGGTCAGCGGCCAACGCACGCCCCACGACCTCATCCGACTTTCCTCGCACGTAGATATCGGCCAAATCGATGAAGTTCACGCCGTGATCGACGGCCGTTCTCAACAGCGACTGTGCTCGTTCCACCAATTCGGAGGTGAGCGGCGAATCGTCCCACTCGCCCCCCAAGTTCCACGTGCCTAGGGCCAATCGCGACACGTCGAGGTCGGTCTGCATCAGGCGATAAGTCTGCATTGGTCACCGATCAGAAAGTGAAACAGAGTGCCGTACCAGGCAGGCACAGGACCGTTATCATCGCCACGCTATTTCGTTTGCGAATAGGCTAACCAGATTACCAAGCAGCCGCGCAGCGTCCAGGCCCAAGTTCGCCACCAATTCCCGGCAACTAACCTCGACACGACCGCTTCGTCATAGCCGCTTGCCAGCAAACCATGCTGCGGCACCTGCACCAAAAACGTCAGCAGCCAAACCGTCGCGATGAGAACGACCCCCAGCCATACCAACTCGAGAGACATCCCTTCCGGCCGCCAGCGCAGCAACAGGCAGGCCGTCGCGATCTCCAGCAACATCACGGGCATCACGACTCGCGTCGTCAGATCTTGGTGACTTTTCTCGTACGCCGAAAATCCTGCCGCCCCGACAGCATGAAAAAGTGGGTAGTGCACGATCTGGACAAACCAGATCAGCCCCACCATGAACAGTGTGCTGCCGACGTTTGCGAGAAATGTCCACTTCGGAAAATCAATCATGCCCTGCCATTTCGCTCATGCGTCGGCGCCCCTCGAACGCTAGCTTTCGAATTGTTTTTGAGCAGCCGAGTACTCTTCTGGACTGATGCTCGACCGCTGACGGTAAGCGAAAACCAGAATCAATGTAAATGGGATCCACCAGACGAGATCATTCGTCAAAATCGTTGCACCAAAACGTGGCGGCAATTTGCCCTGATAGAGGGCCGAAGCGAAACCGATCGGCCCAAAGATTTTGCCGAGCAAGCCGACCAGCGTGATCGGCCAATGTCGAGCCGGATCGTAAGCGGCGATGATGTAGCCAATTCCATACACGCCGACAATCATCCCAATGCACTGCCAGAGCTCAAGATAGCGCGGCGGTTCCATCTGCGCCCAGTCAAACAACGCCTGCGGCCACACAATCGCAAACAGACCCCACAGCAGATTATAGACCCCGGCAAGCCACAGCACGGTGAACATCCAACGCGGCGCTGCCGCTGGCGATCGGTCATGCATGCGGAAACTCCTCGCTGCCTAGGTTTCGGTAATTGCAACAAAAAAAGAGGGAACACGAGCCGGCGGATGTAAAGTCCGCCAACACCGTTTTCCCTCATGATTCGAACCGCAGCCGGCGGGGCACATTAACGTGCGTCGGCAAACTTTTTTGCCCACTCAACCGTCTCCTTTCACCGCCTGAGCATGCATCGCGACCAATTTCCGCTGGTACCTCCCCTGCACGACGTCGACGAGGACCAGCACCGTGAGGACGAAGTAGAAGGTTGGCTTCGTCATTGCATGGACTTCATGGCCGAAGAACTCGACATGCGCCTTATGGCCACCTTCCGATACCAGCATGATCCCGACGATAAACAAGATGAACAGACCCAACACTTCATAGATGCGATTCTTCTTCAAGAATTCGACGACGTGATCTGCCAGCCACAACATCAACAGGCCGCCAATGACAATGGCCGTTGCCATCACCAGGAAGACATCCGTGAGCGCCTTGGCCCCCAGGATCGAATCGAACGAAAACACAAGGTTCATCATGACGATCCAGAAAATCGCGGTGCCGGCGGAACGTGGAGTCGATGTCGTCCCGTGTGACAAGTCGTCCAAGCTGAGCATGTGATAAATCTCTTTGGTCGCCGTGTAGATAATGAACGCGCCGCCCAAGAGCGTGATGAAACTGTCGACGTTGAAGTCACCTGAAATGAAAGGCCAATCAAATGACATGAAGGGCTTTTCGAAATACTTGATCGCTGTCATCAGCACGAAGAGCAAAATGATGCGTAGCGCGATCGCTACGAGGATCCCAATCTTGCGTACCCGCGCTTGATCGGCCTCGGCCACTCGCTTGGATTCGATGGAGATGTACAGCAGATTGTCGAAACCCAACACCGCCTGCAGAAACACTAACATCACAAGCGTGTAAGCGTTCGCGGCAGTGAACAAACCTTCAAATTGAATCAACTCAGCCATGAATCTCTCTAGCTCAACCGACCTTGGGACCTTAGGAAGCCGATAGCATAGAAATTCCCGGCAGCTGAGGAAACAGGGATCTCGTCCCACAGAACCCCATTTTTCAACTCGCAGTCGATAGCCGCCTCAAAGCTTCAACCGCTTCGCCAGCTTGGCACACGGCTCATGCCGGAAGCAACTGACAAGATGGTCGTTGACGAGACCGGTCGCTTGCATGTGAGCGTACATGATGGTGCTTCCGACGAACTTGAAGCCTCGACCCTTGAGATCTTTGCTCAGTGCATCCGATTCTTTACTGGTGGCCGGCACTTGTTTCAACGTTTTCCAACGATTTTGAATAGGCTTTCCGTCAACGAACTGCCAGATGTACTTGCCGAAGCTCCCAAATTCATCTTGAATTTTCAGGAACGCTTGAGCGTTGGATACGGCACATGTGACTTTCAACCGGTTCCGAATGATGGCAGGATCGTTCAGCAGTTTCTCGATGCGGCTCTTTGTGAAGCGAGCCACCTTTTCCGGGTCAAATCGGGCGAATGCCTTCTCGTAGCCAGCACGCTTACGCAACACCGTCAACCAACTCAAACCGGCTTGAGCCGACTCAAGCGTCAGGAATTCAAACTGAGTTCGGTCATCACCGATGGGAACGCCCCATTCGACATCGTGATACTCGGCATAGGCCGGGTCCGAATGCTCGCACCAACCACAACGCGTTTTCCCATCACTCGCTTTGGCGACCCTTTTTGCCATATCACACCACCGTCCCGTTCATTCAGAGGCTACTCGTCGACCGCTTCCTTCAGTGCCGCGACTTCGGCCGTCGCACCCAGCGCCGAGTACGTTGCCCGCTTCACGTCGACCCCGACCGCTGCAGCCAATTTGTAGGCGAGATCAAGATCACGAACTCCTTCGAATTGATTGACGACTTCCCCCAGGTGATAAATCGTTTGGCGGTCCGTTTCGAAACCCGATTCGAAGCAATCTTTCAGTTCAACCAACCAAGCTTCGGGTACGCGTCGTTCACGACAATACTCCAGGGACCAGATGTCGCGCCCCGTGCATTCGGCCAGCAGTCGAAGCGCTCTCAGTCGATCGATCATGTCGCCTCCAACGGCAACAGCCGCCGACTTGCCTTCGACTTGGGGTAACGCCTCGCTTCGATGCGATAATAGGCCTTCAAGAGATCGGTCTCGATGCCCAATTGCTCTCGGACTTCACCCAACGTGCACTCCATCCAAGGGAGGAAGTCGACCTGATTCAAAGGACGGCAATCCGATACGAACCCCAACCTCACGGCATCCTTAAACACGTGAATGTCTTTCTTGCTGAAGTTGTACGGCTTTGGATAAAGATACCGGGACGCCCATTCGTACAACTTTTCCTGTGCCGTCGAGACCCGGTTCGTGCTCCCCATCGTAAAGCCGATCACAAAGGCCTCATCCAAAGACAGCAACCCGCGACCAAGCAGCGCGTGAATACAATCGTGGTCGTGTAAATCGACCGCGCCATCAAAACCGAAACCGGGAATTTCGTAGCTGGGATTTTCGCAAAGCCGTACAATCATCGGGATGTCGCGCGGATCGGCGGCGATGTGTTGAGCCGATTTGAGCGCCTGCCCCAAGGTCACTTCACGGCAGTCGATCGGCACCAGCCAATCTTTCCAGCTGCAGTCTTTGTCCGGCAGCAGATGATCATCTGGAGCGGCCATCGCGATTCCCTGCCCTACGACTATTGCTGAAGTTCTTGAGCCACTTGTTCGGCCCGTGCCATCACACGCAGCAAGTTGCCGCCCAATACTTTTAGGACATCTTCGTCGCTGAAACCTCGATCGAGCATCCCTTGCGTTAGGTTGGGATAGGTACTGACATCGGCAAGCTGCAGAGGCAACGTCGGGATGCCGTCGTAATCGCTTCCCAGACCGACGTGGTCGATGCCAGCCACCTTTGCGATGTGCTCGATGTGATCCAGCACATCGTGAATCGTACCGGGCTCGGTCGGATGCTCGTTGTACCATCGGCGCACTTCCATCCGCTGCTTCTCTTCATCGTCAGGGTACTTTTTCTCAACTTCTCGGCGCAGCTTCGTCCCTTGCTTGCCGACCAGGGCCGCCTCGGCGACGATGTACCCCGAATAGAAATTCACCATCACGATGCCGTCGTTCTCGGCCGTCATTTTCAAGACCTCATCTGGCACATTGCGCGGATGATCGGCCAAAGCACGAGCCGAAGAATGAGAGAAAATTACCGGCGCCTTGCTGACTTGCAGGGCGTCCTTCATCGCGTCATCCGAAACGTGGGAGATGTCGACAAGCATGCCCAATTTGTTCATCTCGCGCACCACCTCTTCTCCAAAATCAGACAGGCCTCCATGCTGCGCTTCATCGGTTGCCGAGTCGCACCACTCCAGCGTGTCGGAATGCGTCAACGTCATGTAACGTGCACCCCGCTCGTACAGCTGCTTCAGCACCGACAGCGAATTCTCGATCGAATGCCCCCCTTCCATGCCGATCATCGAGGCGATCTTGCCCTCGGCGACAACGCGTTTGATGTCATCGGTCGTGAGGGCCAGGCCGAATGTTTCTGGATAGCGCTTGATCATCGCATGGACGATGTCGATCTGCTCTAACGTTGCTGCTAACGATTTGCCATCGTGCCGCGTGCTGGCGGGGACATAGACCGACCAGAATTGAGCCTTCACTCCCCCTTCTCGCAAACGGGGGATGTCGGTGTGCATCTCCTCGCCGACCGTCGACTTCGAAATGTCTAACTTCTCAAACGTCGACGAGGCCTTTTCGCGAATATTCCAAGGCAGATCGTTATGCCCATCCACCACGATCGCCTGCGCGTGCAGTCGGCGAGCGTGCTCGGTGACGACAATGGGAGCGCGCGGGGCAGCCACCGTTGGCTCTTCAGCTGAGAGCGGAAACGTCGACCCTAGCGAAATCGCCGCGCTACAGCCCAACGCGATAGGCCACATTCTGGCAAATCGGAAGTTCATCACTCGTCCACCTTTCGTCCCAACAGAAACAGAATTCCGACCAGCAACATGACCTGCACGGGCAGAAGAATCCAAACCGACACACCAAACCCCAATGGCAGCGTACCCGCCACAACGCTGACAACAGCGGTCGTCATGGCGTACGGCATCTGAGTCCACACATGAGCGATATGGTCACAACCACTCGACTGCGACGAGAGCACCGTTGTATCGGACAACGGCGAGCAATGATCGCCAAAAACGGCGCCGGCCAGGACGCCGCCGATGGAACTGAGAAAAATCGGACTGGCCCCCAGGTCGACGGGGCCGTCTCGTGTTAGCAGCGCGTGAGCCAACGTGACCACCATCGGCAGCAGGATTCCCATCGTTCCCCAGCTGGTGCCAGTGCAAAACGCGACGAACGCCGCCAAGACAAAGACGACCGTCGGCAGAAATTTGACCGCCGTCGCCTCGCCCTCCCCTGAAAAGCTCTCTGACAGGACCGCTTTTAGGTGGTCGCCCGTATAGAGTCGGTGATCCTGATGCTCGAACGCCGTGGACGCCTCGCCCGCGACCGACTTATTGCTCGTCATCCGCGAGACGGTCGAGGCACACCACAATATCGCGATCGCCGGGATCACCACTCGTGCCCCCTTCATCGCCGCTTCGACGACGCCGCTAAACGAGAGCAATCCTTGCCCCATGGCCAAGCCGCCTGCAACCAGCAGTCCAATCAGCGATCCATACTGCAGTGCCAACGTTGAATCACTTTGCCCAAGCACCTCGCGCAGCGGCACGCCGTCGAGCGAATCGAAAGCCTCGGCACCCGTCTTGTAAATCAGCCACACGACGACACCCAGCGTCACGAGAATCGGCAAGATGGCGCTCATCCAATGGCTCGGCTTCACGGTGTCCGCCGCATTCACATCCGCGTCGATTTCGGCGCCCGTCGGCCCCTGCTGCCGTTTTTGTTCTGCCTTGAACATCGGGCCAAAGTCACGATTGAGCGCCGACACAAGAAACACAAACAGTAGAGCGCCCAGAATATAGAAGCGATAAGGAATGCTGGCGATGAACATATCGAACGCTTGCCCGGTCTCCTCGCCGACGTTTTCCAGGCCGCTCCGCACGTAATCGATCTCGACGGCAACCCAGGTGGAAACGAGTGCCAACCCGGCGACCGGTGCGGCCGTCGAATCGACCAGGTAGGCCAGCTTCTCGCGAGAAATTTTCAGCCGGTCGGTGATCGGCTTCAGCGTGCTCCCCAATAAGATCGTGTTGGCGTAGTCATCAAAGAAGATCAGCATGCCGAGAAACCAAGTCGCCAATTGGCCTCGTCGCCGAGTTTTCGCCCAAGGGGAGACAAGGTTAATCAGGCCTTGCATTCCGCCCGCCTGAGTAATGACCCCGATCAGCGCGCCCATGAACAGCGTGAACGAGAAGACACGCAGCTTCCCCGGATCGATCAGCGTGCTCCACAGATGCGTTTCCCAAGTATCGCGGATCGCCAGCCAAGGGTTCCACCCACACGTGACCAGCGCCCCTACGTAAATGCCAGCGATTAACGAAACGACGACGCGCCGAGTCACGATCGCCAACAAGATGGCCACGATCGGCGGCAGGATACTCAGCCATCCAAATGGATGTTCAGCCATTTTGATTCATCGCAAGCTAGAGGGTCGTGAAATCACCTGGCGGCGCGCGACCGAATCGGCCCCACCTCCGCTTCCGACGATAATATAGCGGCAAAACCGAGTGCCGCGCAGTCGTCGACGTGGGTGCTTGAAGTCGTCCGAGGGAGCGCCGACAATTGAGCCGGTAAACCGCCATTGCACAAAGCGACGCTTCCTATGCTGCCATTTCATGTCGACAAATTCTTTCGCAACGACATTGAAGGCACGGCGCTGCCTCAAACCGCAGGGTTGAAGCTCGTATTCCATGCGCCCAAAGAGGGCGTGAATTTCCTAGAAGCGGAAATCCAAGAAGTGCTCGTCCCCTGGAAGGCGATGGCCGGTCTGGATATCAAACGGGGCATGTTCAGCTCGAAAGTTGTGCTGACGATGAGCTCCGACACCGCGTTCCCCAAACAGCTAAAGCCGAAGGATGGCGTTTTGGAGCTGACAATCCGCAAGCGGGACAAACTTCAGCTCGATCAATTCGAACAAGACCTCGCCGGCTTGCGATCCGGCGAGGTCGATCACGACACAGAAGATTTCATCGATGACATGCGCGACTTTCTCGACCGCATGTGACGTCGGGCCCACCGACGCGAACCGAGTCATCGTCTCTATTCGAAACCCTTGTCGGCCGCCTGCTTACGAATGAGCTCCTGCACCGCCGTGCCTAGCGAATGATCCTGACCCGCTTTCGCTCGCTCCTGCTTCACGTACTCGGACCGCTCCTTACCCAACTTGGCAATTTTCGCTTGAATCTGCTTCCGGCTTTCGGCAGAAGCAGCGATCATGGCCTTCTGCTCTTCCACGGTCTTGCCTTTCAGATGATCGGGCAACGCATCGTCGTCCAATTTGCTCAGCAATTCCTCATCGGATTCGACGGCATCGATAAGGTCCCACGATTCGTTGCGATACGCGTTGCTTTGCGCTTTGCTGACGGCGCGACGGGCCAACGTGTCGGCAGCGATACCGGCCGCGCTCTCATCTTGGCCCGTCTGACGCCTTGCTCCCTGCTCACCTTGTTCGCCAAAGGGAAGGTAGGTTGAGTTGAGTTCGATGTTCAACCGTAAGATCTCGGCATCTTGCGGGCATTCCAGATGGCGCACGGCGTGGTCTTGATTGATGGTCAGGAAGTCACCTCCGCCTAGGCGGGCGGCGTCTCTCCATTTCCCCTGGATTCCTTCTCGTTCATTGCCGCAGTGGATCGTGTTAACGACGACCCCTTCTCCTTTCGCCCGCGAGCAAGCCGATCGATATTCGACGCCACCTTGCGTAAAGGCTTCGTTCCCCGCGATGAAGATCGCCTTGTAATGGTCGTCGCCAGGTTTCCAGTCCAGCACGGAGGTCGCTTCGGAAACTACCGCTCCGCAATATTCGCTGCCTCCATTGGTCTTTAACTCGAACAGCGCTTCCGAAATGGCATCCAAATCGCCCGTTAACGGCACGATCTGGCGGATGTAATTTTCGGTAGCGGGCAGGCTGTTGTTTCCATATTCGAACAAGGCCACTTCCAACCGCGGCCGCTGTCCGTGTCGCTTTTTTTCGGCCAATTCGTTGACGATCGCCCAGAGCTGGTCCTGCGCTTGCCGAATCAGGCCGTCCATCGAGTTTGATGTGTCGAGCAGCAAGGCAATTTGGACGAGCGGCGCTGCCTCCGGCTTCTTGGCGACGGTATGCACGGTGACTTCCACTTTGCTGACTTCCACCGACGGCTCGTCGGCGGTGGCTAAGGAACAGGCAGGTACGACGGCGCAAGACAGTAGCAACGTCACTAACGACGATCGAATCGAGCGAATCATTGTGGACTCCAAGGAATGGTGACTTTTGGCGAGACGGCCCCTTCTGCTGGCCAACCCTGCCTTGGACGCACCGTTGCCGGCACAAGTTCCCCAGAATCTCGAAATCTACGCCGGGTCGATAAAAACGCTCCTTTCGCTAGAATTTAGGCGGCGAGAGCGCTGATCGATTCGAAGTATTGAGGACAGCACTCGCACCACTTTTGACGTTCGTTTCCAGCCGCGACGATTCGCTGGGATAGCGCAACGCCCAGCACATTGAGGTCCCCTTTTAGTCATGAAGACATCGAATCCATCCCCTCCATCGAATGCCCCGACGCCAGCCGGAACGAGCCAGCGAACAGGCTCGATCGCCGGCCGCTTTTTGCCACTCATTCTGGCAGTCGCCGGAATACTTGGCGCCGCCTTTTTCTGGAACCAAGCCAAATTGGCCAATCGTCAAAAGGCGCGAGCGACAGCCCAAGCCGCGGAAGCCGCACAGCAGCTGACCAACGCCCAAGCATCGAGCGGCGCTTTGCTCGACGCGATCACTTCGCTGGCGGCCGAATCGGATTCACCCCATGTCGAATGGAAAGCGCTGCTCGATAAAGTCGAGTTGGCTGCCTCTAACGTTTCGCAACCGGCAGCACAGGCCAACATGTTTAGCCAGCTGGCTCAGGCCTACAAATCACAAGGCCGTTTTCGCGACGCCACCACACTCGCTCGCCGAGCTCTTGATTCGGCAAGCGATACGGCCGACGAAAAAGAACGGATGCAGTTGCAAAGCGAACTCGCCTTCAATCAACTGCTGGTCGGTGACATCCCAGAGGGGATGGCACTGTGCGAAGAGCTGCTGGACAAAACGGCCAACCTCGGTGATACCGACCCCCTACGCTTGGCAGTGCTGAATGCCAGCGCGAACGCCGACTTCATGCGTGGCGAGATTGACAAGGGGCTCGTCAAAGCACGAAAAGCACTGAAGGGTCGCGAAGATCGCATCGAAGAGGAAGATCCGAATCTACTTTTCGCCCTAAACTCCCTCGTGATGGTCAAAGCAGCGGATGGGAACACGTCGGCCGCCGTGCCCATTGCCGAACGAGTCACCCGACTCTGGGAATCCCATAACCCGAACCACATCGCCGCGCTGGCCGCCCGCAACACCCTCGCCACACTCTACGGTCAGAAGGCTGATACGCAGGGCAAATCCATCAACTCGCTGGAGAAGGTGCTCGACCAAATGGTCATGGAACGCGGTGCAGACGACCCGGCGACGTTGAAACTTTCACTCGAACTCGTACGTGGACTTGTTCGCAGCAAAGATTACGCCCGCGCCATCCGGATCGCTGCCGATTCGGTCCAACGATCGACACGCACGCTGGGAGAAGACAACCCAACCACCATCGGCTGCATGAATGGACTTGCGTTGGCTTACCATTTTTCGGGCAAACACAAAGAAGCGGCGCCTCTGCTGGCGAAGGTTCTCGAGCACACCGGAAGCACGGAGGGGAAACAGAGCGAAACCTATCTGCAATCGATCTTCGATCTGGCAGTCATCCAATTCGAAGCGGGCCAACTCGACGACGCGATGCGGACGGCGGAAGAAGCCATCGAGCTGTACAAACAACATCAAGGCCCCGACCACCAGCGCACACGAATGATGACCGTCGCGCTTGCGGAAATCTACGGTAAGAACCAGCTGTATGGAAAATCGGCCCGACTCTACAACGAACACTACGACTGGCGCGTCTCGAAAAACCAACTCGACCCGGAAACCATCGGCTTTGGCAACTCGGCCGGAAGCGCCTATCGACTTGCCGATGAACCAGAGAAGGCGATCAGCATCCTGAAAGATGTGCGCGATAAAGCACAAAGCATCGCCGGAGAAGATCACCCGACAACGCTGTTGACCACCATCTCATTGGCCCGTGCCAACAAAGACGCTGGCAACCTGGACGCCGCGGCCGAGTTGGCCGAGGCATCCCTGGCCCGTTCGAAGAGCAGCCTCGGCGACCAGCACGGCGTCTCCTGCGATGCCCGCGCGTGCCAATTCGAGGTGCTCATGAAACAGCAGTCGTTTGCGAATGCGGAGGGCATTGCGAGAGAGCTGTTTGGTGTTGTCAAAGAGACACCCGAAACGAGCAACCTCCAACTGGCACTGGCGGCCAATATGATCGGTGAAGCCCAACTCCGGCAGGGCAACAACGCCAGCGCCAAACAATTGCTGAGCGCCATCGTTGGCAGCCTGAATGACCAGCACGCCACGCATACGCTGACAGCTGCAACGAACATCTTATTGGGGGAAGCTTACCTGGAAGAGGGTAACGCCTCGCAGGCAGAAGAATATTTGCTCAAGGGTTACGGCACACTCGCTCAACAAGAAGCGCGGCTTTCGATCGATGATGCTCAAAGGCTGACTCGGGCCAAGGAACTGCTTGTTCGCGTTTTCGAGGCGCAGGGTGACGCCGCCCGGGCCGACGAATTCCGATCGAGCTAGACCATGCATTGCCCTTGCGGCTCTCGTTAGATCATTGCGTGCGCCGTCGGGGTTCCTTTACCCAACGATTTCTCGCCAATCTTCCTTCGCCGCATCGACCCAGCGATAAATTCGCACGTTGCAGATATCTTCGAGCAGTGACTGATAGATGCGGGCAACGCCATACGCCGTTTCTTTGGGCGCCAAGACGATCTCATCTGGAAGAATCTGAGAATCTTCGTAGAGACTTTTGACCGCGGCGGCGTGGGGGCTCAACTCCCCGAAACCGAAGCCGATTTCTTCGATGCGACTGAAGTCAATAAAGGTTGCCCGAGCCGGCACCTGTGTCGACTCTTTGGAGAACGCCTGAAATTCCGCAGCCGTCACACAACCTTGAAAGCTCACCATCCGCAACTTGCTGTCTTTTGACCAGTCGACGTGATACATGAAACCCTTTTACTTTTGTTGTCCACCATCCAACTGGGACACTATAAGCAAAGGCCGGCCAACAGACGAGAGCCATATCACTACAACAATTCTCTAAACTGATAAAATCGTACCGTGAATCAAATGATGAGCCGAACGCCACCTAATTCGGCGAGCCCGTATACGAGTTTCCCCCCAGGCGATCCGATAAACATTAAGTTTGTGGGTACATTCCATTTATCCGAAAGCTCCTGAATTAACTTTGGGCCAAAATCTCCTTCCATGACCACAAACTCAATGTCAATCTCTGGGTAGGCTTCATCCAAGAACTGCAAGTCTTGCTTCATTCGGTCAGGAACATCTGATTCGTCGTCCACGACGGTGACGACTTTGATGCGATTGGTATCTTCATTGCCGGAGACGTAGAGCATCGCACTATTGAGATTGGCCACATTGTCCCCACGCGTGAAGAAAACGACCTGCTGCGAATTGATCTCTTCGATTTTGTCACGGACCCATTTACTGGTCGCTGTCAGAGGTCCGACAAGGTTCGCCGTGGTAGCGCGCACCACGCCCAACATCAACTTGAGTAGCGGAATGCGGTACAGCATTAAGGCGATGACCGCCATCGACGGCACGAAATACGATAGGAAGACCACTAAGTACTGTGGCTGGCGTACCGCATTCCCGACCAGGCCGATCATCACGGCCGAAATCGCGATAATGACGGCCACCCACGAGGCTTGTACGGGGCGAGGCAATTGATCCCGCTTTACCTTCAGCAGGATGTTTCCGATCGCAAACAGCGCCATCACCGTCAGGAATGAGATCGTGTAAACGCCGGCCAACGCCTCGATGTCACCCTTCGTGATCACGTGCACGGATACGCTTAGGAGGAAGAAACCGATCAGAATCCGATGCGTCGTACCCCGCGAGCTTTCCTTCAAAAGGAACTGCGGCATGCAGCGATCCAAGGTCATCCGGCGTACAAGCCCATTCACACCGACAAAACTGGTCAGAACGGCACCACTTAATACCAAGACCGCATCGATCGAAATCACCCCTGCCAACAGGTTTCCAAACCAGCCACCGCCTCCTGCCCTTCGGCCCATTTCGGCCAGCAGCGCGAACTGGACGCCATCGTCCTGCTGTATCGTAATAATAGGCACCAATGCCAGCGCTAAGAAAGCCATCGACGGATTGAATACCGAAACGGCAATCCACATATTCCGCAGAGTCTTCGGAAAGACGTCGCGCTCTTGCTCTTCGACAAAGTTCGATGAGCTTTCAAATCCAGAGATACCGAGCAACGCCACCGAGAAGCCAAAGAAGAGGGCGGTCGCGACACTAATCTTCTTCAAAGTAAAGGTTTTGGGCGCTGCATGGGCGTCGTCATGTGCATCGCCACCACTTGCTTCGCCTGCCGCGTGAGGATCGGTCGCATGTGCTAACGCAGTTTCCGCCGGACCATGATCATCGCTCGCCGATTCGACCTCCTCCGATATCTGCAAAGGGTCGGCAAAATTCTTCTTGAAGGTGGCCGTCCCGTCTTCAGAAAGGAAGATAGAGGCCAGCCCCACGATCAACAGAACGGTCAGCGTGATCAGATGAGTCACAAAAATGCCGATGGCGACGCTCGCCGACTCGGAAATACCCATGATCGTCAGCCCGGCGAAAATCCCAAGCAACACAATCGTCGCCCAAAACACGCTGAAGCCGGGAAAAACGCCGTGCACGAGGTTATGTGCATAGTGCATTGCCTCGCCAGCCGAAATCACCGCGGTCGCCATGTAGGAAAGAATCGTTAAGCAGGCAGCGACCGACGCGCGTGACTTGCTGGTTGTGTTCAGCAGCGCGTTGTAGGCTCCGCCATTGAGCGGCAGTGCGCCGACGACCTCGGTGTAGATACTTCGAAATAGAAACAGCAGGCCGGCGACAATCAGCAACGCAAAAGGAGCCAGCTTACCGGCCGCGCCGATCGCTAGGGCCGAAACGTACAGACAGGAAGAAGTGATGTCGTTGCCGCAAATTGCGGTTGAGGCGAATTCGCCCAGTTTCGGGTGACCACCGTGAGCCCCTTCATGACCTGCCTTCGTGTCGTCAACGGGAGCGGGCTCGGAAGAATTTGTAGCGTTCGTTTCATTCGACATAGTTGAATTGTTTCTCGGCGACTCGGCCCTTGGAGATTGCTCATCGAATCGCCCCAGATGCGAACCGATTGCGGCCCTATGTATAGAAAATAGACGGCGTCTGCGAAAAGACGGACGACGCGAAATTCGACCAGTTAGCGACATTTTTCCGGAAAAACCCAGCCTCAGCGGGATTTGAAGTCCAATTTCGGCCCCGGGCGACGTCCGCTGATTTTTCCAGCAGCGGTTATGGCCTACGGCTCGGTCCGTTTCACTTCCACCAATTCGACCCAATGCTTCGCTCGAACGTTCAGGAAGTCATGCAATTGGTGCCGGCAACTGATCCCACACGCGACCACTTCGGTTCCCTCAGTTCGTCCGCGGACCGCCGGAAAGAGCCGATCTTCGCCGATCGTTTGGGACAGATCGAAGTGTTGATAGCCAAACGATCCCGCCATGCCGCAGCATCCCGAATCGACTTCCTCGATCGCCAGTCCCGCCACGCGACCCAATACCGCGTGCATCGAATCGGTACCAAACATCGCCTTCTGATGACAGTGTCCATGCACCAACATCCGTTCCACATTGGCGGTAAACTCGACGTCGAGCCGACCGGCAGCGATCTCTGCTGAGAGAAACGCATCCACCAGTTGCACACGTTTCGCGACACGCGACCCCAACGCTTCATCGTCAACCAAGTCGGGAACATCGTCCACCAAAGCCGATGCGCAGCTCGGTTCGAGCACGAGAATCGGCAAGTCACTTCCGGGCAGCGCATCCAATCGCTGCAACGTCCGCGCACCGTCTCGCCTCGCCTCGCGTAATAGTCCCTGGGAAATCTGTGGCCGCTGGCAGCAACCGACTGCCGCCAATTCGACCTGGTATCCGCACGCCTCGAGGAGCTCCACCGCCGCCTGGCCAACATGGGGCTCAAAGCAGTTTGTGAACGTATCGCAGAACAGCGCCACGCGTCCTCGCATCTTCGTCCCGAACTGTCGCGGCTCTTTCCGTGCAAACCATTGTTCAAACGATTCGTTCGCCAACTGAGGCAAGGGGCGCCGGCGGTCGATGCCCGCCACTCGCTCCAGCATCCAACGCACCGGCCCGAGTTGCTGCATGCCATTCGCAACGCGGCTCCACCGACCCACGAAACGCCGCGCGTGCTGGGCGACTCGCCCCCGCACTTTGGCACCCAGCGGGATGCCAAACTTTGCATGACGCATTTGCAGCACGTCGCTCTTTAATCGCGACATGTCGACGGCGGTTGGGCATTCTGTTTTGCACGCTTTGCAGGACAAGCACAGATCAAGCACGCTTCGCAGTCGATCGCTCGTCAATTCCTCGCCTGGCAATTGGCCACTCATCGCCAGTCGTAACGCATTGGCTCGACCCCGCGTCGTATGCTCCTCGTCGCGCGTCGCCATATAGCTGGGGCACATTGTCCCGCCGCCCGTTTTGCGACACGCTCCGATGCCGGCGCATTGCTCCACCGCCAGCACAAAGCCCCCTTGATCCCGATAGTGAAACGACGAATCGACCGCCGCCGGACGATAACGATCGTCGTAACGCAGCAACTCGGTCATCGGCGCCGGATCGACGATTTTCCCTGGGTTCATCAGGCCGCGGGGATCGAATAGCCGCTTCACTTCGGCAAATGCGGCGGCAATTTTCGGGCCGTAAAAGTCGGCGATGAATTCGCCGCGAAGCAGCCCGTCCCCGTGTTCGCTCGCCCAGGACCCGTCGTATTCTTTCACTAACTGAAATGCGGCCCAACTGATTTGCTTCATCTTGGCCACGTCGTCCGGATCGTGCAGATCGAGCAATGGCCTGGCGTGAATCACCCCTACGCTTGCGTGGGCGTAAAGGCACAACTCGACCCCCATTTCACGACACACATCACGGACGCGGCCAATGTAGCTGGCCAAATGTTCTACCGGCACGGACGCATCCTCGATGCAGGCAATCCCCTTGCGAGCGCCCGGCACATTGCTGATCAGCCCGAGCCCCAACTTGCGCACTTCCCACACTCGCGCCTGATCGTCACCGGTGCAGACCAACGACGCATATCCGATTGCCTCACTTTTCAGCGCTGCGGCCATCGCCTTCGCCCGCTCAGCCGCCTCCTCCTCCGTCTCTCCCAAGAACTCGACAATCTGCACCGCTTGCGGCACTCCTTCAAAGAAGTCAGCCTTCGCCGCCGTAGCTGCGTTCGTGCGCGCCTCGCTCAAAATCACATCGTCCAGCAATTCGACCGCCGACGGACTGTGCTGCAAAATCGCCGGCACGGCGGCCAACGATTCGATCACGTCCTTGAAATGAACCACACAGACGGCCGCTGCCTTCGGCAGCGGCCGCAGTTTCAACTTGGCTTCAAGGAGCACCCCCAAGGTGCCTTCGCTACCGACGATCAGATGCGACAGATTCCACGGCCCATCCTGACCTCGCTCACCGGGCAAGAAGGCATCCAAGGCGTACCCGCTAACTCGCCGCATGACGGTTGGATACCGGGCGGCGATCTCTGTCATGTTCGCCTCGACCAACGCGCGAATGCCGCGGTACAACTCGCCCTCTCGATCGTGCCGAGCTTCCTTCGCGAGCCATGCCTCCTGCGAGGTCGCCGCAAATTCGCAGACCGTCCCATCCATCAATGCAACCCGGAGACTCACGATATTCTCGCTCGTTTTTCCGTACACGATCGAGCGCGTTCCCGACGTGTTGTTGCCTACCATGCCACCGACGGCGGCGCGGCTACCGGTGGCCGGATCGGGAGCAAAGTGCAAGCCCGTTGTGCGGAGCTTTCGGTTCAATTCATCACGAACCACGCCAGGTTGCACGCGTACCCACTGCTCCGCTGCATTCACCTCAAGAACGTCGTGCATGAACTTCGTAAAGTCGAGCACCATCCCCGTCCAGGTCGTTTGCCCCGAAAGGCTGGTCCCGCCACCCCGCGCCGTGACGGCCAATCCGCGATCGTTGGCGATCCGCAAGGCGGCCAGCACATCGGCTTCGTCGCGAGGCAAGACGACGCACGTCGGCATCACCTGATAGTGACTGGCATCGGTCGCGTAGATCCCACGACTGGTGACGTCGACCAGGACCTCTCCGCGCACGGCGTCCCGCAATTCCGATTCCAGCTCGGCGGGCGTTCCACGCCCCGATTCCAAATGCACCGCCCCAATCCTCCATCACGGGAATTCACCACTGCCGAAAACGGAACTCACCCTTAGCGACCGAGTTCGTCCGCCAGGTCGGCGGCACCGTACACGTTCCGCAGCGACTCGCGAATCACGCGACAGTGCACCGAAGTCGCCCTCCCCAGCTCGTCCGAATAAAAATAGTCGGCTGTGAGTGAGTGGATATTCCCATCGAAGATGATCCCGACAAACTCACCGTCGCGATTGATGACGGGACTTCCCGAATTACCACCGATGATATCGGCCGTGCAAACGAAGTTGAAAGGCGTCTCATTCGCCATCGCCTCTTTCGCAGCATGCCAAGCGGGCGGCAAGACCCACGGTTCTTTCTGGCGATGCGCGAGCTCATGATCGAACGCACCTTGCACAGTCGTGAAAGGAGGCACGCGTTTCCCATTTTCTTCGTAGCCTTTCACGACGCCAAACGCCAGTCGCAAAGTAAACGTTGCATCGGGATAGCCGGTCGCGCCTTCGAGTGCCACCTTCGCTGCTGTAATCTTGGCGTAGGCCTGTCGAGTCGTTTCGGCCAATTCGTCACGGATCGTCCGCAGTCTTCGAAATTCTGGCTCCATATTCCTTGCCAGTTGGATGAACGGATCGTTCGACGCTTCGATCGCCGACGGGCCGCCTGCCGCGAGTGATTTCCGCACTGCGACATCTTGCAATTGGGAAGCCTCCACCATGGCAGCCGCGCGGACTCGTGGGCTGTTGCCCTCCAGCACCTTCACCGACCACGCATCATCCGCGCCGCGCGTTTCGATGAACTGCGCGAGCGAGTCGGCCATCTTCTCTGTTTCCAAATCGTCGTAGATTGGCGCCGGCGAGTACAATCCTTGCTCCAGAGAAGCTCTCGCCGAATCGCGATACTCGCGCAACCGTTCTGCGCTTGGCTTCTGATCCTCTGCCGCCATCAGCACCAGCTTCTGCGCGATGTCGAAATACCGCGATCGAAAGCTGGCTGTTTGGCCCAACAACTCCGCTTCCGCTGCCTGATTTGCTGCGATTGTGTCCCACGCCGAGGCCAGCTCGGAATGTTCAGTCGCCGCCAGCCGATTTAGAAATTCTTGTTCTTGCTTCTCTTTGAGAGCAATAAAGGCAGGATTTTGCAGCCCTTGGATCATCCCCGTGTAAGCCTTTCGGCCATTTTGAACGCCTTGCATTTCGTCCTTCGCGCGGCGCTCCTGCTCGATTCCTTCCAAGCCGAATTGCTGCAACATGATTTCACGTCGACGCAACAGGTTCATGACGTATGGCAGTCGTTTGTCGCGTAGATACTTTAGCGCCGCACTCGTGAAAATGCGCTGCGTCCGTCCCGGGTTTCCAGAGACAAACACCAAATCACCCGCCTGAGCCCCTCGCTCTGACCACTTGAGGAAATGCTCGATCTGAGCCGGCTTGCCATCTTCGTACACCCTGAAGATCGTCGCGTCCAAGCAGTACCGTGGGTATTCAAAATTGTCCGGATCGCCTCCAAAGGCGGCGACGGCACTTTCCGGCGCCCAAACCAGCCGCACATCGGTGTACTTTTTATAGCGGTACAGATGATAACGAGCGCCTCCGTAAAGCGTGATGACGTCGCTGCGAAAACCAGTCTGATCAAGCGACTCCTTTTCGATCTCGGCCATCACGGCGCGGCGCGCTTTAAAGGCGTCCGCCGTATCCGCATCGCTCTTCACCGCTTCGTTGACTCGCGCCGTTACATCTTCAATCGAAACGAGTTGATTCAACTCCAAATCGGGCGCTTTGAGCTCTTCTTGTTTCGACGCCGCCAGGAAACCATCGCCGGCGATGTCACGTTCGGCTGTCGACAATTTGTGTAACGTATCGGCCGCCACGTGATGGTTCGTGATGACCAGACCATTGCTAGAAACGAAAGAGGCAGAGCCACCCGAATTGAACCGGACCGACGAGAGTCGCACGTGCTCGGCCCATTCGGCAGAGGGTTCGAATCCATGCACATTTTTCAGGTGCTCTCGCGGGAGATCGGTAAACAGCCACATGCCCTCGTCGCCCTGCACCATGCCTACCCAACCTCCCAAAACACTCAATAAAACACCCGCCCAAACGACCCTACCGCCTCGTTTGGACCTGCCTACGTTTAATGTCCGATTTGCCGTCGACTGACTCATAGACTTCCCAGCGTGTGAAATTCCAGAAATGCGATTACCTTTCGACCCGAGAGTTTATCATCTCGTCGCGACGCTAAGGAGCAGACAGTACCTGTCCGTCTTGCAACAAACGACGTCGGAGCGATAAAAAATCGATCTCCTGGACATCACAATCGGCATCGATCGATTGACAGGCTGCGGTGGCGGCACTTTGCCCCAAGATCATGAAAACGGGCTCCATGCGAATCGATCCATAAGCGATATGGGATGCGGACACCGCGACCGGCACGAGCAGATTCGTGCATTCTTCCCGCCGCGGCCGAATCGCGCGGTAGGAAATTTGGTACGGGCCGCCAGGTGAGACCTGCACATCGCCTTCGTTGCGGGCGAACCCATCCTCGTCGACAAACCGCTGCACATGGTGCGAATCCATGTTGTAGGAGCCCATTCCAATCGACTGGGGCGTCTCCTTGGTACGACGACAGTCGGCTTCGGTCTGGACATAGTCGCTCAGCATCCGGCGTGCTTCGCGGACATACAGCTGGTAGGGCCAATGGTCATTGTCTTCAAACTCATCCTTCGCCAGTCCCAGGCTTCCCACGTAATCTCGCAACTTGGCGGGCACCCTTTCGTCGTGACTGAGAAACCACATCAAGCCCCGTTGGTACGACCGATGGTCGCGTACGATGCGCTCTCGAACGGCATAGTCGCCATCCGGATAGCCTGCATTCATTCCAATATTGTCGGTGCTGAACGCGCCGTTGTTGTTGGTGTCCGTCTTTTTGTTCGGCATCGCAGCCGGATGCAAATAGCGATCATCCGTTCCGGCCGCCAAGTAACGCGCCAGCAATTCATAGCGAAGCGGATCGTAGTCGGCTGGCTTGGCAAAGGGGACTCGGTTGGCAGGCTCGTCGGTCAAGCACATGCGAAAGCAATAGGCCTGCACTCGTTCGTCGGCGGAACCGTCTCCCTTCGGAGCTGTCCCGCTCACACCCGGCAACAGGCCGCTGTCCGGTTCGCCGGGGACGACGTACGGATCGACCTGACTCGCAAACTGATGGTACGTGGCGTTGGCCAGCTGGACACCGTTCAGCGTCTCGCCATACTCCGCATTCGCTTCACGCCCGATTCGATACGAGACACCGGCCAGCGCCATCAGATCGCCCTCATAAGTCGCATCGATGAAACGCTGCCCAGTGAACGTACGACCCGACTCCGTTCGCACTGCCACAATCTTACGATCTCTCAGCTTCACTCCACGTCGACCGTTCTGATCGGACCCCAGATCGATCCGCTCACCCTTCAGGACCGCGACATCGGTTTCGGCGAGCAGCGCCACGAACGTCTGCTCGGCCACTTTTGGCTCGAAGCGCCAGGCCGCATCGTCACCCTCGCGGAAGAAGGCAAAGTCCGCTTCGGCTTGAAATTGCCAAGCATCGTTGCGATCGTAGTGGCGCCGTACCCGCTGGTAAAATTCGCGGCTCAATCCGCCAATCACTTGGCGATTGCCGGTATCGGTCATCCCTAAGCCGCTGCTACTCATGCCACCAACGTGATGTGTCGGTTCAATGAGCAGGCACCGCTTCCCCATCCGAGCCACCTGAACCGCAGCGATCACGCCAGCCGCTGTTCCGCCGTAGACGATCACGTCGTATTCATGAGCGATCGCCGATTCGGCCAAGGCATCCCCAGCTGCGCCACTGAACGCGATCAGGATCGCCAGGAACGAATGGCGTGTTAGCAGCGCAGATTTAGGAAGCAAACGGGCGCCTCCACGAAGTCACATTGCGAACAAGCATGCGGCCCCCAAAGAGAGAAATGCCTGGGCTCCCATAAAGCGGTCCGTCCCGCTTTGAATGCGAAACTCAGGCGATAGCAACGACGGTTGAGATCTTACAACCTCAACCGCCCAATTGCACGCTGAGTCGAGCGACTTTATCGCCGGCGGCGCCGCAGTCGCACAGCGAACACGAAGGCGAAGGCGAGCCATGGCATCTGCGGCTCGGGAACCGGAAGTACATCGGATGTCTGGAACTTCGTCGCATTCCACAGCAGGAAGTCATTCCCATCCACGCCACCATCGCCATTGATGTCGCCGTGGCAGTACGACGCATTGCTGGTGAACTTATTGGCATTCCAGATTAAAAAGTCATTGCCATCGACCGACCCGTCGAAGTTGATATCGCCGAGCAAGTAAGGGTTCCCCGACGCTTGATTGCGGGCGCCCGCTTGCGCCAGCCAGACGGAAATATCGTCTGTATTGAGCGAGCCGTCACCGTTCATGTCATATTCGTCGCGCGTCGTTCCATTCATGATCGCGCCGATCAGTTCGTTCACATCATCGCAATTCCAAGTGTCGTCGAAATTGAAATCGCCGGCGGCCAATTGGATCGTGAACTCACCCAAGTCCAACACGGTCGGAAAGATTTCGGTGGCGGTCGGAATGATCTCGGAAGCGGGCAGGTCAAATCCGGGATTAAACGAATCGGGTCGCAGCTCGACCGTGTAGGAGAACACGCCCTGATCCCCATAGGCCCAATCGTTGGTGATCCCGTTCGCGATGCCTAGCACGTTCGTGTCATCGCCCCACAAGTAGGTTTCACCGCTGACGGCTTGGATCGAGTTGGCCATGATCTCTGCTTGACGATCCAGGATGTCCACATCGGGCGGATTGTCGAGGGTGTAGCCCCACGGCCCGGCGATGAGCTGGCCATAGCTATGAAAATCGATGTGCGAGACGATCTGTTGGTTGTCTAAGAACAGATCGCGCAGCGCTTGCGATTCCGGTTCTGAAAACGGTGACGGACCTCGGTAGATTTCCGAACTTGGATTCCCACTCGAACCGCCAAAGCCGGGGCCCCAGTTGTAGTCAAAGTTGCGATTCAGATCGACGCCGCCACCCGGCCGACGGTTTTTTCGCCAAAAACGATCGGTCGTCCGGCTGTATTCATAGCCGTCAGGATTCAGCACTGGAATCACAAAGAATTCGACATTGTCCATCACATTTTGCACCCGGGCGTCGGCCGAGTAGCCATCCAGCAACTCATCGGCTGCATACATCGTCGTCATGCCCGCGATCCATTCTCGGGCATGAATCAGGCCGTGAAAGACGACCGCCTTCTTAGCGACCGATGAGGAGCCATTCCCCGTAATCCGAAGACCGCGGATATCACGTCCTTCATGCGAGGTGCCAATGGAAATTGGCGTCGCCAAATCGGGATGATCGGAAATCATCTGATCCATGCGGGCGTTGTATTGAGCCACGCTTTTATAGTTGTTGTACCACTGAGCGTTCACTTCTGACGCGACCGTGGCGAGAATCACGCTGGCCATCAATGCGTGGACGGCAACCGCCTGTTGAGAATTCACTGAAGATTCACCTTTCGTTGCTGATCGAATCTTCCAGTCTAACTGCCCACAGGTTCCCGCGGAAGCAAATTGACGTCGGCCAATTCGGCCAAACATGCGAAAGCGCCTCCTGCTGACTGGTTTTCGCAGAGTGTGAAGGCATACACTGAGGAGTCCTCCCGCTTGCGCGACACCCAGCCTATCCGAGCCGCCATGTCCCGAGTCGTCTATTATCGCCGCTATAACATCAGTTTCTACGGCCTAGAAAAACTGCACGCGTTCGATTCCAAAAAATATGGTCGCGCCTGGCGGCTCCTGAAATCGCAACTCGGCTCGTCCCGATTACGGTCAATGCACAGCCGCCCTTTCCATCCTGTTTCTGACGCACAGTTGCGACTGGTCCATGCGTCCGCCTACCTGGATTCACTTCGAGATTCGACCAACATCGCAGCCGCCCTCGAATTGCCACCCCTAGAAAACCTGCCCGCTTGGCTGATTGATCGGCACATTTTGAAGCCGATGCGGTGGGCGACTGCGGGCACAATCCTGGCCGCCGAAGAAGCACTACGGCATGGTTTCGCTGCCAACCTTGGCGGTGGGTACCACCACGCCAAGCCCGATCGAGGGGAAGGATTCTCCATTTACGCCGACGCCGGCATCGCGATCGCACATCTGCGACGTGAACGACTGATCGAAGAGACGGCTCAGGTGGTATATATCGACACGGACGCCCACCAAGGGAACGGCGTCTGCCACGTGTTCCAGGAAGATCCTCGGGTCTCGATCTTCGATATCTATAATTCGCAGATTTACCCCAGCTACGACGCCATCGCGCGGCGGCGGATCGATTGCGATATTCCCTTAGTTAGCGGTACTGGCGATGACGAATACCTCCGCTGCATCGAGTCGCACTTGCCCTCTTTCCTCGATGCGATCCCGCAAAAGCCCGCTTTGGCGATCTATAACGCTGGCACCGACGTTTACCAAGACGACCCGTTGGGCATGCTAAATCTCTCTGCTGGGGCTGTGCTGAAACGGGACCTCCACGTCATCGACGAATTGCAGCAGCGTCAGATTCCCGCGATCTTTCTCTTGAGTGGCGGATACACGTGTCAAAGCCATCAAATGATTGCAAATTCGCTGATCCGGCTGCTGGCCTGACCACTGCGGAAGCGAGGAAAGTCCTGGGAACAGTTGGCACCGGGAATCTGCCTCTGGGCAGCCGCAGAGTGCCATTTGGGGCGATTTTCCACCCATTCCGCCTTGGCAGACGACAGAAACTAGGTCGTCCTGGCAATTTTTTTCAGAATTCTTCACCAATGAGTTGCAAACGGCGTGGCATTGAAGCATCATGCATGGACGAGGTGACCCGACTGCGGTCGACCCATTGACTTTTTGCGAAAACAAGCGAGTACGCTAGTGATTCCTGGACAGCTGAAGTACCTAGCCTTGGCGCTAGTGTGCACAATTAGAACTCAGTTTTTCCGGGAATCTCGGCAGCAACGCAATTTCTTCCAGGGACTCAATCGTCCCATTTCTTTCTGGCCAATTCGGCCTATTCCAGTCAGGTCCTATTCGCGCCCGATTTGTGCGCGTTTCGAGACGCCGGTTCGCGAGGATTGCCAATGAACGCGGTCTGAAAACTTACGCGTTAATTAACTAATTACCACTTCGTTAAGCAATGGTCGTCCGACCGGCTGTCCGCTGTCTCATGGGCAGTTGTCGCTGGCGTTCGCCGCTGCTGTTGCGGTTTGGTGTCTTGAAAGATGGCCAATGCTGCCGTCTTCCAGGCGCTTTGCGCACTCGTCGTGGTTTGGCCGCTCGTGCAAACGCAGAGCCGGCTTGGGGTCCCGACTCATTGGCTTTCCGCCGATGCAGACTTGGAGACCTTATTGCCAACTCTGGTTGCGACGGCTGAACCTCGTCCGAAGTGAATTTATAGGCCGATCTGGTGGCAACCCACTGGAGTCGTCGGTCGCTATTTGAGTTTTTCTAATTTTCGAATTGGGTTAGCACCTAAGAACCACCTTTTTTTATTGGAGAGTCGATCTAATGTTTAAGAACCTAACTACCAGTCTTGTTGTCGCCGTTCTCGCTTGTGCACCTGCCATGGCAGGTACGATTTCCGTTGGCAGCATCGCGCACACGGTCAAAACGCCGTCCATTGATCTGAATCACACCGGCAGCGGCCCACGTGGTGGCGTCATTTGCGAAATCATCGCCCCTTCGGACGAATTCGTTGATCTCCTCGGCGACGCAGACAACAGCAGCTACGACGTCGATCTAGCCGGCCTTATCGGAGCGATTGGCCCCGTTGTCATTACAGATATCGGCTGGGACGTATCGATCGAATCGGTCGGTGCCAGCTGGCTTTCCGAAGCAAGCTTCGCACTTTCCACGGATACCGATCCAACTCCGCTTCCACAACCGTTGACACTCACTCCGGGTACTGGAGACGACTTCGCTGGATCGGCAACGTACTCGTCGGGCGGACCCATCAACCTGATCGGCGCTATTGGCGAAAACCTCGTCAGCGTGGACGGACTGGTCAACATCGAACTCTTCGAGTCGTTTGACGATACTGCCGACGCCACGGATGCTTTGCTGCTCGCCGGTTCCAGTCTGACGTTTGTCGTCACCGACGCACTGACGTTCACATCCAGCACAGTCGAAGTAAAATGGGTTCCAGAACCAGCCTCCTTCGGAATGCTGAGCCTCGCTGGATTGGTCATGCTACTTGGCCGCCGCAAGAAGTAGGACATTCCCTGGAACAGAGCCAAGAAGTTGAAGGATCGACAGAGTCAAATGTGCTAACCCTAGCCCGCGCCAAATTGGCGCGGGCTTTTTTTGTTTTCTGGCAGTATCGGCCGTTGATCGGTCGCCTTTGCGAGTCGTCTGACGAAAACGTGGGAATTGGAAGCGCAGTTCCCTGCGGCCGTAACCCCAGCAGTGATCTCGAATTGCCCGGCGTATCCCGCGTCGCCGCCAACGACGGACGCTTTGCCGCGCCATGGCAAATAGGGCGGCAAGTGCTTTCATGCCGTTTCAAATGCACCGCACCGCTGCAGGTGTCATCCAGCATTCGTCAGTATCTAGAAACTGCAACGATTTGCGATTTTCTTGTTTTGGTTAACGGCCTCTTGTTAGAGTATCAATCTGTTGAGCCCAATTGTCTTCGTATTCGCTGGCTTACCTCATTCCAAAGGAGTTGCCATGAAAGTCCGAACCCTATGGCCAGGAGGAGTCACGCTCATCGAAGTGACCATGTCGTTTGCCATCATGAGCATCGCGGTCGTGCTATTCGCTCCTGTGCTACTTGACGTGCGTGAGAACTCACGCAGCAATCAGTGCAAAGCGAATATGCGCAATTTGACCATGGGAGTCCTGCAATTCGAAGGCGCTAATCAAGCGCTGCCGGCAGCGGCGTTTGTGAATGACGTTCGGGCCCAGACCACTCCCTTTGTTTGCGCAGACGTGGGCATGCTGAGCGGATTCGGCGTCGTTTCTGTCACCAATGGCTGCTTTGACATCATGGGGCGCAACCCGGGGCCCAATTACAGCTGGATCACCAGCGTCCTTCCATTCGCCGGAGAAGAGGACCTGTACGACCTGATCGACTTCAAGATACGCGTGCAAGATCACTTTCCGCCGGCGCGCAAGTTTGGTTCGGAAGGCACGACCACCAACACGCTACCGGTCGATAACACGCCCGTCTTTGCGAGACAGATCAGGGCGTACGTTTGCCCCGCAGACGGCGGCACCAAAGAGAACTACGACGGTTCCGGGAGCGTTGGCGGAATGTCGATCGTGGCGAAACGTGGCGGCTTAGCCAAGACAAACTACGCCACGTTTACGAGCCCGGTGCACATCGATCACTTCATCGATGCACCGGGAGCGTTAGGCGGCTTTGAAGTGGGCTCACGAACGGGTCAGCGGCTGAGCCAGATCGCTGATGGAGCTTCGAGAACATTGCTGTTGTCCGAGGTCCGCGCCAGAGATGTGGCCTTCGACTCGCGCGGCGTCTGGGCACTTGCCTTTCCCGGTTCCTCGGTCATTTCGGTGGATCATCATTCTATATCGTTAGCAGGCCCGTACACTCCAGATCCCCTTTGGAGCGATTCGGCAACACCGAACGCGCTAGACTATGCTGATCTAGTGATCGGGTTGTCGTCAGCAGAACACGGGCGCATGCCGGGCCGCGGTCTCAGCCAGGGCGGTGGATTCTTAGGCGCGGCGGCCCGCTCGCGCCATGTCGGTGGCGTCTTCGTCAGTGCCGTCGATGGCCAAGTTGGATTCATGAGTAACGACATCGATAGCATCACGCTCGCCTATCTGGTTCACACTCGAGATGGACAAGACACCGATTTTGACGAATGGACATCGGATGGCCCGGCGACGCTCGACGGACCATAAGGGAAGCGGGGGATTTTGGCGTCGCCCTGACGATTGCGACGATGAGATCGAGACGTGATCGTGCCTTCCCGCCTTCGATTTTCGCGCGGGCGGCGTCAACAGCCGGTTTCAGGTGAGCCAACGGCATATCAAGGCGGTAACCAAGGCTCTTTTCCGCTTCGGACCACCCCTGACGGTCCCACAACCCTCGAGACCAATCACGGACTCAGCCAACCTTCGAACTCGGCGCCGGCGTACTCACTGCTTGCGAGCGATGCCTGGTGCGCCGTGCTCCTGATTGTCGTTGAGAGCTTGCCGGACAGCATCACCCACCTCATCACTCGCCGCGTCGATTGCCGCGCTGACTTCTTCTTTGTTGACGGTGATTTTGATCGGCGAACTCGTTTTCCTCAGGAAGACTTTAAGGCAGCACATTTTCTCGGGAACGTCACGGTCTCCGTCCACCTCTTCAACATACACATCGACATGGCTGATGAATTCAGCGAACTGTCCCAGCGCATTGGCCAGGCGTTCAGTCGCGTAATCCTGGGCGACATCGCTGAATAGGATTCCCTTAGAGTCGAAATTGATTTCCATGGTGTTCTCATGGAATTTTCCATGCAGCATGTCCCAGTCGATGACGAGGCTCCCACCGTCGGTGACATGGGACTCAGCCCAGTTCATTAGCAACTCGAAGCAAGCATGGTCAATGTAGGTCACTCGATTCAGGCAGACGTGCAACTCGGCGTCCCGTGGGAGCCCCTCGAGCTGCTCAGCAAGCATCGGGAGGCGCAAAAAGGTGGCCGCTCCATTGAGACGAAGCTGATACACATGGGCTGCCTCGTCCGCCTCGAGATCGATATGAAGATGCGAGAACTGATGAAGCAGCTTGGCAGCGGACAACGCGACCCCCACAAGGACGCCAATCAGCAAATCGACAGTAACGATAAGCGCCACCGTGATCAGGTAGATCCCGACTTCTGCCCGGCCAGCCTTCCACAACTGGCGAATCTGTGCGGGGTTGAGCAGCTTCAGTCCGGTATAGACCAACAACGCCCCCAGCGCAGATTTTGGAATGTAGCTAAGAACCTGGGGCAACAGCGCAATAAAAAGTAGTAGCCAGGCTCCGTGCAGGATCGTCGAAAGCCTCGTCCTCGCACCGGCTTGAACGTTCGCGGAACTTCTCACGATGACGCCGGTCATCGGCAGTGCGCCGAGAATTCCGCAGATCATGTTGCCAACGCCCTGCGCCGACAGCTCGCGGTCATAATCGGTCTTCACGCCAATGTCGCGAGACATATCATCAATCGCGGCCGCGGTTAGCAGCGTCGCGGCACTCCCGACCAGGCCGATCACGAATGCCGACACCCAGGTCGAAGGATCGACCAACAATCCTCCCCACGACACCGAGGGCAACGTAACGTCACTGAGCATGTTGGGCGGAATTTCAAGCTGTACGACGTTGAAGTTAGCGACGAGCACAACCAGTGTCGCTGCCAGGATGCCGACCAACGGGCCAGGAATGAAACTGATTTTCTTCGGCGCAAACTTTTGCCAAGCGACAATCGTTCCAATCGTCACCATGCCAATCGTGGCAGCAAGGTGATGCATGCGATCACCACCGGTAAAGCACTTCATGATCGCTTTGGGAATCGTTGCCAGGTACTGCAATCCTCCGTGCGCTGGGACATCGCCCCACATGGCCGTGTGGTCCAACATCACGTGGAATTGGCTGACAAGAATCAGTGCGCCAATGCCCGACAACAGCCCTTTAATGACGGCTGGCGAAACCGCTCGGAACCATCGGCCGATCCGGAGTTTCCCGGCCGTCAACTGCATCGCGCCAGCGAGGAATACGGACACACCCAACGCCGCGAGCGCGAAGGCCATCGCCGCTGCCTCCCCACTTGCATTGTCAAGGGAAGGATTGAGCTGCAGGTACTGTTCGCGTCGCGTGACAATCACGTCTGCCACGATGACGAACAGACTGGCAGCAGGTCCGCTCACTTGGAGCGGCGATCCGGCGAAGCAGCCTACGACGAGCCCGCCCACGATGCCGGTGATGAGAGCCCGTGCTGGACTGACTCCCACCGCCACGGCGATCCCGATGCACAGTGGAAGTGCCACCAGAAACACCACAATGGAAGCCAGAAAATCGCTCCGAAATGCAGCACCTAACGAGGATGCTGTTAAAGCGGTTTTCTCTTGTGACATGGTCGTCGTCCTTGTACCTGAATACGCTCGTTGCTACGGCAGCAGTATCACGCTTTGGCCGGTCGCCGTCGAGATGGGATTGCGGAACGGGCCGTTTAGAAAAAATCGTTCAAAACTTGCGGGAAGGAGGGTTCATGGAGCGGTTGCGGGGCGTCAAAACTGCGATCGCATCCTCAAGCGTCAACCTCTCGCCATCCGATCGAGGCGCACTGCCAGATCGGCGACCTCCTCAAGCTGATCGCTGGCGAGCCGCCATTTGGCCAGCCGCAGAGCGGTTGGAAAAGCACGAATCCGTCGAGTCACGTGCCGCTACGGGCTGGCGTCAAGCACACGCTCGCCTCCCGAGTCCATACTCGAGATGGACAAAACACCGATTTTGACGAATGGACGTCGGCTGGCCCTGCGACGCTCGCCAGATCATGGCGGAATGCATGGGAATTATGGCGTCGCCGTGGTGATTGCGTCGCTTATTAGATTGAGACGTGATCCAACTGAAGCATCGCGCAAGGAGAATTCCATGAAAGCCTCGACCCCACGACGACACCACTGGCAACGCACTTTGCTATACGTCGCCGCCTACTGCCTCCTCGTGGGCGGTATCGATACGGTTATCGCTTGGGATCAACTTTCGGTTGATCGTTTTCCTGCGATCGTGCTCATGATGAGTCTCTTGCTACTCGGCGGCTTGACACTCGGCTTTGTCGATCGGTGCATCCACCGGTGGGTGAAGCGTAGCCATTAGCATGGCTCTCGCGACTCTCACGATTGACCCCAAGGTAAAGGCGGACCGCGCGAGCGGCTCCGCCTTTTTTCGACCGCCATGGGGATACCGACGGTCCACCGAACCGCTCCCCTTCGCCCCTACGAATGGTCCCAGCGAACTTGCGAGCAATTTGTGGACGCGCTGACGGCGACAGCCGTATAAAAAAAAGCGAGCAGCCTGCTGGGCTACTCGCGTGAATCCTTAAGTCCTGGTTCGGCGGCCGTTACTCGCCAGTTACTCGCCATTGAGGGCTCGATGAGCCGCAATCCCGCCGATAGCAGCGACGATTCCGGACCAGCGTAGCAAAGTGGCCATCTTGCTTGACGAATTGCTCGCCTTTTCGAAATCGGCCTGCATGGATGCCTGTTTCTCTTCGAGCAGCGTCCGCTCTTGTTTGAGCGATTCAAGTTCATTGCCCGAGAGGCTCGACTTCCCCTCTGCCGCAGCGATCTTCAGACTGACGTCGCGAACGTTACTGGAAACTTGTCGCATTGCCTGGCTCTTCTCGGGAGTCCACGCCTTTTCAACTGGGAAAAGGAACGAGGTCAGGAAGCTCGCGACAAGCAGAACCATGCCGATAACGGCAACAACAATGGGCAGATTCGCTTTCATCAGTCCAACGATCCAGAGAGGGCGGTACCATCATTGATGGAGATCAACGTGGCGAACAGGGCGACTTCAACTTCGTCCGTGATAAATCGAACACTGCCGTCCAGGTGGGCCGTGTTGACGCCTCCATTATGAAGGCTGCGCGGTGCTGCGGTCTCGAAGCCCTTGTTGTCACACGGCATTTTGAGCAAATCGGATTCCAGTTGATCCTGCTCATTGCAGGATTGCAGCTGATCAGCGTTCCATGCCCCCACCGGATTGTTAGGTGGCGATGCCTGGCTCGCCGCCTCGGCAGTTCTAAGGGGCGAGTAGGGAGTGGAAAGAGGAGTCATGCGGTCGCATGAGGTGCTAATCCCAAGTGCTTCGGAGTGCAAATCCAATGCGAGCAATGAGGCTGCTGGCCTTGCCCAGGCCCAGGCTCCACGCTCATCGTCTAGACTATCGCGCGTTCGAACTTCTGCCAGCACAATCGTCTTCGATGTGCCGTCTTTGATCTTTCCAATGGATTGCTTTTTGTTGATGAGCGCGCCTGGAAAAACTCGCTGGCATCGCGCGTGCTCGGGGCTCACGTACGTCGCATAGTTGATCTTCGCGAAACCGGTCGATTCCGGAATGTTTGGCGTGTACTGGGAAGAACGGTAAAGACGCCCACCCGCTGCATCGGATGGGCACTGAGCGATGGAAATGTCCACCGAGTACCACGGTGTATTGTTGCCGGTCAGTGCTTGGTCCATGATGGATCGGCCAAAATCAATCTGGTCATGCAGTGCTTGTTCTTCCAGAAACGGTAACACGCGAACAAGCCAACTCATCTGCTTGTTCTCCTCGGTATTGGCAGAAAAAATAGACCAAGAACCGATCTGAACAGCTTCGCTGGAAGGCGGCAGCTTCCCGTTGGCGCTCTCGTAATTGAGCACCGAAAGCGCTAAGTTTCGTATGTTGTTTTGACACTGGACTCGCCTAGCCGCTTCACGTGCCGAATTGACCGCCGGCAGGAGCAATGAGACCAGAATCGCAATGATCGCGATTACCACGAGCAGCTCGACCAGAGTGAAACCGCGACGGGTTTCCGAGCGTTGTCTTGACATCGTATGTATCCTCGGGGATCAGTTTGAGAACCACCCACCTGCCGCGATTGTAGCAGAATCGAAGCGTGATGACACAGCTCAACTCCAACTCGAAATTCTGTTTTTCCTGAACCTTTCGTCGAAACTTCAGCGCAGAGCGGCCAACTGTTCCTGGAAAGGAGTCCAATCTGAACCGGGATTAGTTTGACCTGCTACGTTCCCTCACTTACGCTACAGGTTACGGAGTGGGGTAGCTCCGCACCGTTCGTCCCGTTGGTATTGAATCTGACAACGACCGGCCTCAATTCTTGTTCGTTCTTTATGAGGTGAAGCTAATGCGATTCCATACGACCCTCTTCAACGCCCTCTTGTGCGTTGCTCTGCTCGCCGCGACATCTTCGGCGCAGAATCTGATCTATTCTTCAGAAATGACAAGTTCCACCGGATGGGTCCAGTCCGATTTTGGTTTCGGCACGTCCTCCGCCATCTGGGATTTCGATTACTCGGCTTTTGGCATCCCCGAAGCGCCTAACACTGACTCAAGCGACGCATCGGCACGTGGTGTTCGTCTAGCGGCCAACGTGGGTGCCTCGTTCGGCGGAGATCAAATTTCGGTCTCGTATCGCGATGCGGCATTCACCGGGCAGTACACATTCCAGGTTGATGCTTGGCTCAATTGGTCAGCCGATGTGGACCTGAACGGAACCACAGAACACGCCGGCGTCTATGCCGGATTCGACCCTACGACCGCTGACGGCGACTTCCCGGCTCAAAGTGGAGCCGGCCTGCTGTGGTCGTCGGATGGCGACTGCGGAAACTGCGATTACATCTTGGCAAAAAATGGAGTCGGCGCTGGCGACGGCGAGCTGGATCTTTTAAGCGGCCAATACAGTGTCTCCGATTTTGGATTCGGCAATCAGAGCGGTTATGACAACACCGACGTGAACGCCGATCCACTGAATGGCGAGCTGATCGACATTCCCGCGATTTTCCCAGAATTCGACATCGCCGCTGCGACGAACAACATGAACGGTTCAGGCACGCAACGCGCTGGTGCGGCCGGTTTTCAATGGGTGACGATTACGGCCGAAGTCGATACCGCCGCGATGGGCACAGGAAACGTTAACGTCGCTGGTTTGGCCTCGTTCACCATCGCCAACGCTGCCACCGGCGATGAGCTGTTCGTGGGCACGATCGATAACAGCTCTGACCTCAACCCTGGCGGCGAAGTCTCCGTCGACATGTCGGGCGGCATCGGCCTGATGTTGGTCGACTTTTTCTCCAGTAACGCGTCTGACCCCAACTTCGCGTTTGTCGTTTACGACAACGTGCGAGTCTACGACGGCTTCCTCACCTCGGGACCGGACGGCGACTTCAACGATGACACCATTTACGATTGCAGTGACATCGACAGCTTGGTCGCCGACATTGCCGCAGGAAACAACACGGCAGCGTTCGACCTGACGGGTGACGGAAACGTCGACGGGGCCGACCTAGACGCTTGGCTTGCCGAAGCGGGCGCCCTGTTCAACGCCTCGGGCAATCCATTCCTTCCTGGCGACGCAAATCTCGACGGCTTCGTCAATGGACAAGACTTTGTGATCTGGAACAACAACAAGTTCACGGCAAACGCTGCTTGGTGCTCCGGCGACTTCAATGCCGACGGTCAAGTCAATGGCCAAGACTTCGTCACTTGGAACACGTTCAAGTTCCAGGCTTCGGACGTTGCTGCAGTTCCCGAGCCGACGTTTGGCCTCTTCGTGCTTGCCAGCGGATTGCTAATGCTTCGCCGCAGAAGCTAATCGGCCCTGCAAAACTTCAACAACGGAAAGCCGCCAAGCTATTGCTTGGCGGCTTTTCTTGTTTCCGCGACGCCAAACCGCCTTCGGCCCGCTTCCAAACTGGTGATGCAATACCGCGGTTCGGCGAAAGAGAGCGGCACTCTGCCTGAAGACGGGATTCCTAACCGGCACACGCGGTTTTGCAGCGGGCTTTAAGCTTCAAGCCCCAAGTCGGCGGCGACTTCGGCCATGGCGGCGATGACGAAATCGATGTGCTCGTTCAATTCAACGCCCAAATCCTCGGCGCCACGCGTGAGGTCTGCTCGCGGCACGGCGGCGGCAAACCCCTTTGTTTTCATTTTCTTCCGCACGCTCTTCGCTTTCATTCCCTTGAGCCCCTCCGGCCGCACCTTAGCGCAAGCCGTGATGAATCCTCCGAGTTCATCGCAGGCAAATAGCGCCTTGTCCATGCGCGAAACGCGTGGGCACTCCTCGATGTAGTCGGCATGTGATTTGATCGCGTAGATCACGTCCTCTGGATACCCCAACTCGGTCAGAATCTGAGCCCCCTTCAGTGGATGATCGGGCGGGTTGGGCCAGCGTTCGTAGTCGAAGTCATGCAGCAGCCCAACGACCGCCCACTTCTGTTCGTCCTCACCAAATTTGCGTGCGTAAGCCCGCATCCCGGCCTCCACAGCCAGCATGTGCTTTCGCAAACTGTCACTCTGCGTGTACTCGCACATCAACGCGTAAGCCGCCGCTCGATCCATTTCCATAAACCTCTCCTGTTGCCTGCCGTTTCCTGACTCACTCTCCCAATTTCAACATCATCGCCGAATGATCTGACCACTTCTCCTCTCGCCATCCGTGCAAGTAATAGCATTCCTTCACGAGTGGAGCCAATGATTCATGCACGAACGTGTGATCATAGCGGTAACCGTTCCCTTGATGACTGAACCACGAATATTCAGCCACATCACCGTGGAGACGGCGAAACGCATCGAAGTAACCTCGCGATTCAAGCACCGTCAGATGATCGCTATACCAGAAAGAGTTCCCTCGCTGATCCAGGCCATTTTTTCCCGTATTCCAGTCGCCGGCAATAATCGACGGAATCTCGTCATCCAGCTCAGACTCGAGAAAGTCAAAGAGTTTGTGCTTTTTCTTATGAGGGAAGTAGACGCCGTAGAGACTGAAAAGTTCCAAGTCGGCTCGCACCAAGGCGTGCGGATAATTCTTGTCCGACTTTGGAAAGAGCGCACTGCCACAGGCATAACGACTGGCGACAAGTACTGAATTCACGTCGGGATCAGCCGGCGTAACCACCTGGAACGAATAGCCACGTTGCAGCAGTTTCGTCCGCAGCTCCAGGCCCCGATCGTTGTTGCGGAATTCGGAAAGCACCAGCATATCGGCCGATTCGGCAAGCAGCGCCGCCAAAATGGAAGCCACGCGAGACCCGCCGCCTTGCCGGATGTTCCAAGAGAGAATCGAGATCATGCTTTTCGAATGTCGTGGAGCGTGGCGAAACGACTGAGTCACGTGGACCGGCCCCATTGTAGCCGATGGGCAGCGACCGGGCGTCCGACCAAGGCTATTCAAACCTCAATCGCGGAGTTTCGCCCCGTGCGCGCCGTTGCCCGCCGGCCTTGATCCCACCGACCACGAAAATCGCCAGCCGACGGGTTGCCGGCTGGCGATCGCATCCACGGGTTCGGCTCGTGCCTAGCTGCCCAAGCCAAAGAAAGCGATGGTGGCAATCGCATCATTGAACGTTGACACTTCGGCTCGTGCACTGGCCAGCATCACAGAAAAGCCGTCGTTAAAATCGCCATCGATCGATCGTTCTTGCAGCTCGCCGTAGGTACTGCCGAACGACTCACGCACGTCGAAGCGACCGTTGCCGTTGATTTTTGCTTCCAGAAACTCAGAGTCATAAATCCCGATGGTATCCTCGCCACCACCGAGGCGGATGTCGGTGGTATCGTTGTTCGCAGTCATCGTGGCCAACATTGCGTAGTCGTTACCGCCGCCCATGCGGATGTCCACTTCCGCCCGCAACGAAATGGAGTTAACGCTCGAAACCACATCGTTGCCGCCACCGGTGTTCAGATCGAAGTCATCTTCGTACTGCCCGCCCAGCAGATTGACCGAGTCATCGCCTCCGCGCGTCTCAATCTTTGTCTCTCCCCTGACGTGAACGGTATCAAGGAGAATAATGTCCGCATCGTTCCCACGTGTTTCAATTTCCAAATCTCCCCGAATCAACAGCTCGTCTTCACCTGACTCGGACAGAATCACCAGACTTCCGCCGGAACGCATGTCGATGTCAAAGTCACCGGTGACGCCGTTCACAACCAGTGGACTCGCACTGCCATTGATATCGGTATCAATTCCAGTGATCGTGAACTGCCCCTCGACATCGGTCGCTTCGATGCCGATCACGTGGGCAGTGTTGTTCTCCCCACGAACTTCCAAATCGCCGTCGTCGACTTCGACGGTCACATTGCCAGCCAGCAGCCGGCGGTCCTCCAGCGATTCGACGGTGAGGTCGCTTAGAAATTGACTCTCTTCGCGCTTTTGGGGGCGGTTAGAACGAAACGACTGAGCGGTGCGTGCAAACAGAGGAAACATGCGTGGTACTCCAGTTCTGATGGTTCTCATTTTTGAGGGCTAGGCGGTAAATCACGTCCGCTGGCCTCCAAGAGCGATCTGCCGAGAAACCGGACGCTAAAAAATAGCAAATCGAGAAATTGGCCAGAAACTGGTCGAAAGCGGCGTTCCTACCCTGTCTTGCGGTGGCCGCTGCGGACATCCTGGTTCAAAATGTCGGCAGCGTCTGCAATCGCCTGCCAACACTGCGTCCCGTGCTTGCTTTTTGGTCGGCGCGTCCGCTTTCCCCAAGAACCGCTCTTAGAGGAACAGACTGTGGTTGATCGCGAACACGAGCCAGCTGAGGACGGGCCCGATCGTGAAACGGAATTCACGGCACTGCTGTTGTCTGCCAAGTCGGGCGACGAAGATTCGTTGGCCGAGTTGCTCCAAACAGCGCGCCCCTATTTGCTGGCAATCGTCAACCGCGACTTCGACCGCGATCTTCAGGCGAAGCTGGGATCCTCCGATGTCGTGCAAGAATCGTTGCTGCGTGCCCATGCGGCGATCGATCAGTTTGATGGTGCCACACGCGAGGAGTTCCTGGCTTGGCTGCGAGGTCTGTTAAAAAACGACATGCGCAATTCGCGCCGACATTACAAAGGAATCCAGAAACGATCGATCGACCGCGAGCAGTATCAAACCGACCGATCGGACGTTGTTGCCCCAGAGGCGCAAGCGACCGAACGCACGCCCAGCACACGCGCCGTAGCTGAAGAGGAAGCCCGAATATTGATGCAAGCCATGGAACAGCTGTCAGACGAATACCGCCAAGTCATTCAATATCGCAATTGGGATCAACTGTCGTTCGATCAGATCGGCCAGAAGATGGAACGCTCGTCAGAAGCGGTGCGAAAGCTGTGGGGACGCGCCATCAAACAATTGCAATCGATCTTGGAACGATAACCCATGCCGCCTGCCGATGACCCGCCGCCCGCTGCAGCCGATCTCGACGTCGATCGAATCGAGGCGGTCCACCGGGCCGTGTTGGCCGACGGGGAACAATCGGCCGCACTGCTGGCTGACGACTCAGGCCTCGCCAGCATGTTTGGCATGCTAGAACGAGTCCGCCAGCAGCGAGCCAACAGTGACGCCCGCTCACCCATCTCAACTCGAGGCGCCAATACCGAGACGGGCGGTGCTGCGGACTCCGATCGCCACGGACTCAACCCGGGCGATCGCCTGGGGCACTTTGTCTTGGAATCGCAGCTTGGCGAAGGAGGTTGCGGGACCGTTTTTCTGGCTCACGATACCGAGCTCGATCGCAAAGTGGCCGTCAAGATCGCTCGCCCCTCGGCCAGCCGCACGCCAGAGATGCGCTCCCGTTTCCTCCGTGAAGGCAAGGCGGCCGCCTTGCTGTCGCACCCCAACATCGTCGCCGTTTACGAAACGGGCCAAGACAACGGCCGCCACTTCATTGTTTCGCACGCGGTTCAAGGTTGGGATTTGGCCACTTACTTGTCCGTTCATTTCGACACGCATCAACGGCCCCTGGACAGCCAGACCGCGGCTGAACTGGCCTCCAGCCTGGCCGAAGCGACCCAGCACGCCCACAGCAAAGGCGTACTCCACCGTGATCTCAAGCCGACCAATGTCTTGCTAGAAGGCATTGACCGCCTAACCGAAAACGCCCAGGCATTGGCTCGAGCCACACGTATCACTGACTTCGGACTCGCCCGCTTCGACGACACGCAGGAAGCAATGCAGCTCACCACGACCGGAGCGATCGTCGGCACGCCCGCGTACATGTCGCCCGAACAGGCGGCCGGCCATCACGAGAACGTCAGCGCCGCGTCCGACATTTTTTCTCTGGGAGTCATCCTCTACGAGTTACTGACAGGCATCCGCCCTTTCGCGGCCAACAATCTGCTCGATACGGTCCGCATGGTTCGCGAATCGGAACCGACTCGGCCGCGCGTGCTCGAGCGTTCCATCCCGCGCGATTTAGAAGCGATTTGCTGCAAGTGCCTAGAAAAGCAACCGGACCAGCGTTACTCGACCGCTCACGAACTGGCTCAGGACCTCCACGCTTTCCTGCAGCACCGTCCGGTCAGGGCGACGAATCCCGGCCCGATCACCAGAGCCGGTCGCTGGATTCGCCGGCACCCGCTTGTCAGTTCACTCGTCGGCCTCGTCATGGCGTCGGTTTTGATCGGATCGACGGTTTCGCTCTACTACTGGCGGCTGGCCGAACAGAACCTCGCCACCGCCAAAGAAAACGTCACGGCCTTCGAAGAGACGCTCGACAACATGCTCGATTCCATCGGCCAACGCTTGCTTTACGAGCCACAACAACTCGCCAAGAATCGCCAGCTGCTGGAATCATCACTGGAGCGCAATCGCTGGGTGTTGAATCGAGACGGAGCCAACCTGGCGCGGCGCGTCAAAGTGGCCAAGTCGATGCTGCAAGTCGCCCACATGCGGATGCAACTGGGAGAATGGATGGGCGCGTTGCAAATGTTCAACGAGCTGACCTCGTTCTGTAGCGAGTCGACCGAGCTCAGCGACGAGGAGGCGTTTCAATTGGCGTTGATCGATTATCAAGGCCGCGTCCCCAAATCGAACATCCTCAGTCGCTTGCGAAAATTTGACGAGGCTCGTGCCGTCCGCGAGCAATGTCTCTTGTGGGCACGCGCGAACACAGGCTCGACCGCCCAGACGATGGAGGCCGAACTCTATCGCCTTCAAGGCATCGCGCTCGAAGCCCAACGCGAGTTGCCCGCCGCCCAAGACGCATTCCAAACTTCGGCCTCGATCGCCAAACAAGCGATCGAACAATATCCCGACGACGCCAACGTCGCAGCCCAAGCTGCCAAATCGCTCAACAGCTTCGCCATTGCCTTGAAACAGCAACAGCGTTTCGAACAAGCGGCCGCCACCTACCGCCAAGCTTTAGCCAACAACGAACGCGCTCTGACCCAACAACCGAGCAATCTACGATTGCGAATCGATCGGACGCAGACAAGCTCCAATCTGGGAAGTCTTGAATTGGCTCGAGACGAACCGGCAACCGCTTTGCGATTCTTTGCGGAGGCGGAAGCGGGGCTGGAGCAATTGATGACCGAGTTCCCGGCCGCCTTGAGCCTGCGAACCAACCGCATGCGAGTGCTCATCAACCACGCCTTAACCGAGAAGAAGCTGAACCACCGCGATCCGGCAGAAGCACACCTGCGAACCGCGATCCGGCTCGCCAAGAGCACTCCGCCGGGTCAGCAAAACAGCAGCGTCGATTACTTTCACGTCATGGCGGCCAACAACCTCGTCTCGCTGCTGACCGATCGAGCGGCCTATGCGGATGCTGCAACTCTGGTCCAAGAGGCGATCGCCCTGCTCGAGACCAGGCTGGCGAACTCATCTGGCCCCGCATACTCCGTGGGCGGTTCGCTAAAGATGCTGGCCAACCTTCACTTCAATCAAGGAAACATTGCTGAACAACAAGGCCAGCACAAAGCACTGATCGAACCCTACGCCAAATCGCTGCACTACCACCTGCGGGTGCGGGAGGAAGACCCGCTGCGAGCGGACGAACCACAGACGTTAGCCAGTTGGCGCGCCGTCGTTAGATCGCACGCGTACCAGAACGACTGGCCTGCGGTCCGTGCCCAATTCGCCAAACTCCAGGAGCTGGAACTCGGCGAACGCATCGAGCTGCGGTTTCTGGCGCTGGCTCACGGCGACGCCCTCTCCGTTGCGGCCCCCGATCATGATGAATACGAGACCATCACCAACGAAGCCATCGAACTTTTGCGAAGCGCCAGCCAGCAAGGCGCCCTCGACCCCAGCGATCTCGAGCAACCGACCTTCGATTGGCTGCGAGAACGGCCAGAATTGGAAGCGATTCAACAGGAACAAGAGGCCGCCGCTGATGGCCCGCGGGGATAGCTTGCTGAGCGGCTCAAAACGCCGCCACCGACGCACAGCCCGCCCCGCCTCTACCTCGGCGCATGACTTCATTTCACGACTGGGGTGCCTGCCGATCGCCAGCGGCCGACTTCAACTCTTAGGTGGTCAGTCCCGCAAACAGCGGCGTCGACAAGTATCGTTCGCCTAAGCTGCACATGATCGTGACGATGTTTTTCCCTTGGAATTCTGGCCTTGCCGCGATTTGCGCGGCCGCCCACATGTTGGCTCCACTACTGATGCCAGCCATAATGCCTTCTTCTTTGGCCAATTTGCGGGCCCATTCGAAAGCGTCTTCGTCCTCCACGTGGACGACGTCGTCGATGATGGAAGTGTCGAGGTTCTTGGGAATGAACCCGGCGCCGATGCCTTGAATCCGATGCTTGCCCGGGCTGCCGCCGCTAATCACGGGCGAGTGCTTCGGTTCGACCGCGATCGCTTTGAAATCGGGATTACGCTCCTTCAGATACCGGGACGTGCCGGTGATCGTACCGCCCGTCCCCACGCCCGCTACGAGGACATCAATGTTGCCGCCGGTGTCATTCCAAATCTCGGGGCCAGTCGTGGCCGCGTGGATGGCCGGATTGGCCGGGTTTTCGAATTGCTGAGGCATCCAGGCGTTCTCTTCGCGAGCCACCATTTCGGCAGCCGCCTCGATCGCCCCGGGCATGCCGCCACCGGCCGGGGTCAGCTCGAGATTGGCCCCCATCGCTCGCAGCAGCGCTCGTCGTTCGACCGACATGGATTCGGGCATCGTGAGCGTCAACTTGTAGCCTTTCGCCGCACAGACAAAGGCGAGCGCGATCCCCGTGTTGCCGCTGGTCGGCTCGATGATATGCGTATCCTGATTAATTTTGCCGTCCCGTTCGGCCGCTTCAATCATGGCGGCTCCGATCCGATCCTTGACGCTGTTGAGCGGCTGGAAAAATTCGCATTTCGCGAAAACGGTCGCGCCGCCCGACGGGAGCAATTGATTCACCCGAATCATGGGAGTATTGCCAATGGCTTGGGCAGCGTTTTCATAGGTTTTTCCGTGCGGCATTTCAGTTTCCTAAGGGGTGGAGTCGGTTTCTGTGACTTTAAATCGGCCGAATCGGCCTGACACTACATGCTGCCTGCGAATGCATTGCCTTCATGGCGACACGAATTGGCCAGGTCGCCGCCAATTCGTGGCTCGTTTCAACGCGAGGCGGGTGCCTCGGGCTCGTTCGAGCGTACCCCGATTGGCGAAAACCGGTCAAGATACATCACCTCTTTGGCGGTCAGAACCGATAAAAACTGCGGGGATGTACGTTACATTCCGGGGACGAGTCCGGTAGTCTGCACTCAGCCCCAGGTCGAGACATCGCGGCCCGGAACGACCTTGCCCACACGGTGGGAAACAACGGCCGGGAAACGCCCGTTTTTCAGCTAGAGGCGATCCGCCGCTTGTCACTATAATGATGCCAACCCAACGGCGACCGCGAATCCTCCGTGGCCTCGGATTCGATTCCTTACGTCGCACTATGTGGAAACCTTATTTGGCAATCCACCCCCTGCAAAAACCCGCCCCGTCGCGAGGCTGTATCCAGCCTTAAGCTCACCCGTTTGCACGCGCGTGCCGTCTAGGTGAAATCGTCCCTTACGACCTGACGCGGTCGCGAACGAAACCGAATCGACTGAATCAAGAATAAATCACAGCGACAGCTTTGAAGTTATAGGAGAGACCATCCATGGTCGATATGTCACAGCGACTTGCCGGACTGACGCCCGCACAGCGAGAGCTACTCGAATCGAGACTCAAGAAACAGCAACCGACCAATGAGCCGATCGCGATCGTCGGCATGGCCTGTCGATTGCCCGGTGCGCCAACGCTTTCCGAATATTGGAAACTGATCCAAGAGCAACGCAGCGCTTTTCGCGAAATGGAAGACTGGCGTTGGGATGTCGAGGGACTCTTCGATAGCGACCCCGACACGCCGGGCCACATGGCCACTCGATCGTTCGCGATCCTGGAAGACATCGATAAGTTTGACGCGAAGTTCTTCAGCATCGCGCCGCGCGAAGCGGGCCGCATGGACGTCCAACAGCGCCTCGTCCTGGAGTGCGCTTGGGAAGCATTCGAACACGCCGGTATTCCCATCGATCAATTGGCCGGCACGGCAACCGGTGTCTTCATGGGCATCGGCAGCACCGATTACTCGAAAATGGCGGCTCAGAGAGACGATTTTTTCGATCTGCTCGATTCCCACGTCGGCACCGGAAATGCGCTGAGTATTGCTGCGAATCGCATCTCTTACCTTTTCGATTTCCGCGGGCCGAGCCTGGCGGTCGATACCGCCTGTTCATCTGGACTCGTTTGTGTACACACGGCTGTGAACAGCCTGCGGACTGGTGAGAGCGACGTTGCGCTGGCCGGTGCCGTGAATGCCATCCTGTCGCCAGAAACCTCGATCGCGTTTTCCAAGGCGCGGATGCTTTCGCCGACCGGACGCTGCCGCCCTTTCGACGCCGACGCCAACGGCTACGTGCGTGGCGAAGGAGCCGGTGTGCTGGTACTAAAACGGCTCAGCGATGCAACGCGCGATGGCGACAATGTGCTCGCCGTCATTCGCGGAACGGCCATCAATCAAGATGGCCGGACGTCCGGCATTACGGCGCCCAATGCGATCTCGCAACAAGCCTGCATCCGCGCGGCGGTCGCCAACAGTGGGCTCTCGGTAGAGGAAATCAACTATGTGGAAGCGCACGGCACGGGCACTCCGCTTGGCGATCCGATCGAGTTCCAGTCGCTCACAAAACTCTTCCCGAAGAAATCGGCGGCCGACAAGGCGTGCTACGTCACCTCCGTGAAGGCCAATGTCGGCCATACCGAAACGCTATCCGGTGTGGCGAGCCTGATCAAAGTCGTCCAGATGATGTCCGAACGGACCATTCCTGGCCAAACCGGATTGGAAACGCTCAATCCGAACATCAAGCTCGACGGATCGCGTCTCGAAATCCCTCGCGAGTCGCTCCCTTGGGAAGGGCCCATGGTCGCCGGCATCAACTCGTTCGGATTCGGCGGCACGAACTCGCACGTGATCGTCGCCACGGCACCGGCGGCCGAATCGAGCACCACAACCACCACCGCCGACCGACCGAAGCACCTCATCAACATCAGCGCCAAGAGCAAAGAGGCGTTGCCAGAACTGGCGAAGCTATACGCGGAACAGCTCGAGTCGCTGTCCGAAGAGCAGTTCGCCGACTTCTGCGCCTCGACAACGACCACGCGCGTTAACTTCGACCACCGCGCTGCGATGGTGGTCGATTCGAAAGAGACCGGCTTAAAGCTCCTCAACGCCGTCGCCGACGACAAGCGGGGCTCTGGCATGAAAAAGGGCGCCGTCCGTTTGACCGCTCGCCCGAAAGTTGCCTTCCTATTCACCGGCCAAGGTTCCCAATATCCGGGCATGGGCAAGTCGCTGTATGAATCACACCCCGTTTTTCGTGCAGCGATCGATCGCTGCGATGAGATCCTCACAGAGCATCGCGAACATTCGCTCAAACACGTCATGTTTACTGACGATACGGGGCTGGTCGCACAAACCGAGTACACCCAACCGGCGCTGTTTGCGCTTGAATATGCCGTCGCCACGCTCTGGCGCAGCTGGGGTGTCGAACCGAGCCTTGTCATGGGCCATAGCGTGGGCGAATACGTGGCCGCCTGCTTCGCTGGCGTCTTCTCTTTAGAGGATGGCTTGCTGCTGATCGCCAAACGGGGCGAACTGATGCAGAAGATGCCACCGAACGGCAAAATGGCGGTCGTCTTCGGTGCCCGCGACCGTGTCGAAGATGTCATCCGCGATTTGGGAGACCGCATCGTCGTCGCCACGGCGAATGGGCCAGAGAACAATGTCATCTCGGGCGATGGTGACCTGGTCGACAAAGCGCTGGCCGCTTTCGACGAAGCGGGGCTCGGCTGCCAGCAACTGACCGTCTCTCACGCCTTCCATTCGCCTCTGATGGATCCGATGCTGGACGAGTTCGAAGCATTCGCCAGCAAATTGGAATACAAACGGCCTCAGTTGCCGCTCGTTGCCAATCGAACGGGCGAATTCGCAGACGAACCGCTCGATGCGGCCTACTGGCGAGATCACCTCCGCAATTGCGTCGAGTTTGAAAAGAGCATCGTCACGGCGGCGGCGGATGGCATCCACGCTTTCGTCGAAGTCGGTCCGACGGCCAGCCTGCTCGGGATGGGCAAGCGCTGCGTCACCAACTCGGATGCCGTGTGGGCGCCTTCGCTGCGAAAAGGGCGCGACGATTGGGCGACGCTGCTGGCGTCGGTGGTCGATCTCCACGTATCGGGCGTCCAGATTGACTGGGCCGCTTTCGAACGCCCCTGGCAGCGCCAACGGATCGGACTCCCCTATCACCCTCAACAAAAATCGCACTACTGGCTCTTCGAGGACAAAGGGCGCGTCCAGTTCGGTGGCTGCCGCGGCGCGATGCTCCATCCGCTACTCGGCAGCGCCATCGTCACTTCGCTTGATACCCAGCTGTTCGAGAACCGCTTGCGCAGCGAATCGCCCCGTTATCTGAAAGACCACGAAGTCCAGGGCTCGGTCGTCGTGCCGGCTGCCGCTTATCTGGAACAGGGCCTGGCGGCTGCCGAGCAAATGTTTGGCGCCGGCCCGCACGCCATCGAAGATGTCGCCATTCGGGCCGCGATGTTCCTCGTGCCCGATGGTGGCCGAGTTGTCCAGATGGCCGTCTCGCCGCCGGTCGCCGGTCGCGCTTCTTTCGACACGCTGAGCGCCGACGTGAATACGGAGGAGACGCCGAACTGGGAAACGCACGCCGCAGGCAACATCGTCCAAGCAGAAGAGACGGCGACGGCCCCCGCGTCACCGTTCGTTCCAACCACGTTTCAGGCCGATGCGACCGGCACCAAAGAACGAACCGAATACTACGAATTGATGGCCGATCGAGGACTGAACTACGGCGACGCCTTCCAGGTACTCGGTTCGCTGGCCCGCAGTGGCAAAACGGCATTGGCCAAAGTCCAACTGCCGCCCAGCGTGACCGACCAGATCGACGATTACCACCTGCACCCAGCCTTGGGTGATGCCATGATGCAAGCGGTCGCCGGCGTCGTACCGCTGGAAGAAGACGGCTCGTTCAGTCCCAGCACCTACATGCCGGTTCGCATCGAGCGGCTGCAACAGTTTGCTCGACCGACCGCAGCAATGCAGATCTATGTCGAGCGCACTTCCGACAACAATCGCCCCAGCCCCGATTCGGTTCAAGCCAACGTCTATTTGCTAACCAGCGACAATGAAGTCATCGCGACCGCGATGGGCGTGACGGTGATGCGAGTCGGCGGAGCAACAACCGACGCGGCCGAGGATGTCACCAGTTGGCTGTTTGCCAATCAGTGGAATGAACTGGAACTGGAATCGCCCGCCACTTCACTCAAAGGCAAGTCGGTTGCGGTGTTCGCCCAACAGGGAACCGCCTCGTGGACGCTGGCGCAATCATTGCAGGAGGCGGGAGCCAGCGTCACGGTCATTGCAGCAGGAGAGACCGCCTCGCCCGTTCAAGAGTGTGATGGGCTGCCGACGGCCACAATCCGCATCGCCGAGTTCGCCGACTACGCAGCGCTCGACGCACTCACCCATTGCGATCATGCCGTGTACGCTTGGAGCCTCGCCGCCGACCCGAGCGGATTGGATACCGCCAATGACCTCACCTGCACCGGCTCACTCCTGGCGATCCAAGCTTTAGCGAAAAGCAACGCGGCAACGACACCAACGATCTACCTGGTAACTTCTGCAGCGCAACCAGTTACGAGCGATGCCGAGGCAGTCAATGCGATTCAAGCACCGCTGTGGGGAATGGGCCGAGTCGCCGCGATGGAGGTCGCCGAACTCGGCTGCCGCCTGATCGACCTAAGCGGCGATGCGACGACCGACGGCGCGCTGCTCGTTGCTGAGATCGCGGCCGGCAGCACAGAGAATCAGGTCGCCTTCCGTGACGGCAAGCGTTACGTGTTGCGACTCGATGCCGCGCCGCAGCATGTCGCAGCGGGCCCCGAAAAGGGAAAGCTACGAATCCCCAGCGAACGGCCGTTCAAACTCAAAATCACCACGCCCGGCAGCTTCGATGCCCTCCAGTATGGCAAGTTCCAACCGCCGGCCGAAGGCGCTGATAACTTTGTCGAACTGGAAGTGAAAGCAACGGGGCTCAATTTCAGCGACGTCCTGAAGGCGATGGGTCTGTACCCGGGTTTGCCCGAAGGTGAAGTGCCGCTCGGTATCGAATGTGGCGGTGTCGTGACCAAAGTGGGTCCAGCGGTCACTCGCTTCCAGGTCGGTGACAAGGTCATGGGAGTCGCGCCAGGCTGTTTTGCCTCGCACACGTCGACACTCGATCACTTGCTGGTCGCCAAGCCCGACAACCTCGATTTCGAAGAGGCGTCGACCATCCCAATTACGTTCTTGACCGCCTACTACGGCATGATTAGGCTCGCCCAGTTGCAGAAGGGCGAACGCATCTTGATTCATGCCGGCGCAGGTGGAGTCGGCATTTCGGCCATTCAAATCGCCAAGGCGATCGGCTGTGAAATTTTCGCGACCGCCGGCAGCGACGAGAAACGAGAATTCCTCAAGTCTCTGGGCGTCGACCATGTGATGAATTCCAGAACGCTGGAGTTCGCCGACGAAATCATGAAATTGACCGACATGGAAGGTGTCGATGTCGTGCTCAATTCGCTGGCCGGCGATGCGATTCAGAAGAGCCTGAGCTGCCTACGGGCCTACGGTCGCTTCTTGGAAATCGGAAAGACCGACATCTATTCGAATTCGAAGATTGGGTTGTTGCCCTTCCAGGACAACCTCTCCTACTTCGCAATCGACCTTGATCGGATGCTGCGACAAAGGCCCGAGTACATCACGCAAATGTTTACCGAGATGATGGAACGGTTCCACGATGGCACCTACCAGGCCTTGCCGTTCACGAGCTTTGGCACCGCCGACGTCATCGAGGCGTATCGCTACATGGCGCAGCGAAAGAACATCGGTAAAGTCGTCGTCGCGATGGATGACGAATCGACCGCAGGGGGCGACCGGAAAATCAACGCGGAGGGGACCGTCCTGATCACCGGCGGACTGGGCGCATTGGGCCTGCAAGTCGCCGAATGGCTCACCGAACAGGGTGCCGGCGGCATCGCGCTGCTCTCGCGTCGTGCTCCCGACGAACAGAAACAAGCCAAAATTGCCGAACTCAAAGCGGCCGGCACCAAAGTCGTTGCCGTCCAAGGTGATGTTAGCGACGTCGCCAACATCACGGCCGCGATCGATCAAATTCCGGCCGACTTCCCGCCACTGAAGGGAGTCATCCACGCGGCCGGCGTGCTGGCCGACGGCATCATGTTCGACATGGACCTTGAACAATTGCGAAAACCGCTCGCCTCCAAGATCGATGGCACCTGGAACCTGCATGCGGCGACGAAAGAGAGGGAACTCGATTTCTTCGTCATGTTCTCATCGGTCGCCAGCGTCCTCGGCTCGCCCGGCCAAAGCAATTACGCGGCCGGTAACGCGTTCCTGGACAGCATGGCCGCCTATCGGCGTTCCCAGAACTTGCCAGCGGTCACCATCAACTGGGGCCCCTGGGCCGATTCGGGCATGGCGGCCGAAGCGGGCCGCGATTCCAACGTGGAAAGCAAAGGCATGCGACTGCTGCCATCCGGTCAAGCACTCGACCTGATGGGCGAATTGGTCCAGAGCAACGAACCGCAAACGATTGTCATGTCGGTCAGCTGGATCGATCTGCTGCAGGCAATGAACAACAAGGTGACGCCGCTGCTCAGCGACATCACCGCCGACATCGACATCAACAGCGGAGGCAGCGATGCCGATCGAGCCTTGCGTGAATCGCTGGCGAAGATGAACGGCACAGATCAAATCGCGGCGTTGACCACGTTGTTGCAAACATCGCTCGCCAACATCATGGGGTTAGAGCCCGAGGACATTGACCCGTCGCAGGCGCTAACAACGATGGGGCTCGATTCGTTGATGGCGATCGAACTGAAGAACAAGATCGAACGCCAACTGCAGCTCACCTTGCCGATGTCGGCCTTCATGAACGAACCGACGGTGGCCACCCTCGCTACGACCGCGGCCGACATTTTTGGCAACACCAGCACGACGCCCGCCCCCACACCGGCGACGGACTCCGTAGCGCGGATTGACGAAGCGAACGGGAATGCGAAGGAGCCGATGTCGGGAAAAGCTAGGACCGGGGAGCCAGCTTCATAAGCCGCCCGCGAGGCCAGTTCTGCAGCAGCAAGAAAGCGATCGGCAGAACCTGCTGATCGACGTCCGTGAGGACTGCCCTTCACGTGTAGAGCGACCTATTCCACGGAAAAGAGCCGGCCGAACAGCGTATCGCGAATTGACGCCTCTTGCTCCCGTTCATCTTCCCTGCGTTCCAACCCGTCCTCCCAGCTTCGCTGGACGGCGATCCCCTGCGGCGCCGACATCGGAGCTTGCAAGCCAGACGATTCGTTCAACACGTTGATGATCGCCAACGCATCGGTTGGACTAACGCGACTGTCTCCATCCACGTCGAGGAAAGGAGCTCCATCCGGCCGTTCTCGATCAACGAAGGTGCCTTGCGAATCAGTGTAGACACGGTCGTTCAATTCGTTGATCACGATAATTGCATCGGTCGGCGTCACAACGCCGCTGCCATCGACGTCGGTTGGCAGGTCCGCATTCTGCCAGCCTTCAATCCCGGCAACCGAAACCAATTCAAACCACTGAAGCGAATCATTATTTGGATTCGAGGTCAGTAGATCCTGATCACCGTCCCCGTCCAGATCGGCCAAATCGACCGACAACAGTTCCGGTCGGATCAAAGGTTTGGTCAGTGGCCTGGAAGTGATCCGTTGCAACGCAGCAAAAGACGCCCCTCCACCAAGATTCTCCAACCAACCGACACCCGGTCCACGCTGACCGACGTCGGCGCTGACATCATCGCTGTAACTAATGACCATGTCGGTATCGCCATCACCGTCCATATCGGCCAGCTCAATCTGACCCGCCTTCGTTTGAGTGGCAGTCGTCTGCTTGACGCCAAACCCCAGCTCCCCGAGATTTTCGTACCAATTCGCTTCGCCATTCGACTCGATTGTCGAGATATCGAGATCGCCGTCACCATCCACATCGGCAACATCCAGCGCTTCAAGTCGAGCCGCATCGTCATATCGAATCGGATCGTCGAAATTGGCTCGACCGTCGTTCATAAGCACCCACAAGCCCCGAAGTTCGCTTAAGGGCGACGTAGCGACGGCAACGATATCCAAATCGCCGTCACCATCCAGATCGGCCAACGCTAAGTCGGTGTATTCCTGGCTCCATGTCGTGGCATCTACAATCTTCCGCGGCGAGCTGAAGCCGTCATCGTCGTTCTTGTTGCGATACCAAGTCAAATCACCATCCTGCCTGGTAATCGACACAATGTCCTGATCACCGTCGCCGTCGAGGTCGCCCATCCTCACGTCGCTTGGCCAAAGTGGCTTGTCCGTCACCAACTGCAACTCGCCAAAGCTACCGAGACCGTCTTCATTCTCTATCCAGTAAATCGCATCGCTGAATTCCTGAACAACCACGACGTCCAAATCACCGTCGCCATCGAGATCGCTCGCCCGCACCGCCGATGCGGCACCTGAGGATGCACCGGCGGCAGATCCCATCGGTTCGACGATCGTACGCAATCCACCGAAATCGCCGTCGCCGTCTCGGTTCTCAGCCCAAAACACGTAACCCGTGGCTGGACTTAATCCCAATAGATCGAGATCCCCATCGCCATCCAGATCGGCCGCCGTGGCTGCGCCAGGCTGCTCCACGCGGTTCAAAACGGAGGCCGCGAACGCATACGTGCCAGCGCCATCCAGATGTTCGTAAATCGATACAGTCTCCGGCGCATCTGACATGGCCATCAATAAATCTCGATCACCATCACCATCAAAATCCTCGTGATGAAAAGAGACAGGATACTGCCGGCCAAAACTTGCGATCGTTTGCTCCGCCGCAAACGAGCCCCCTTCATTCTCGAACCAGGTCAATTCGGCGCTGGAAACCTGGACCTGCGCAAGCTGATTGTCGGCTTTCTTCCTCGTCAGAATGTCCAAATCACCATCACCGTCCAAATCGAACAGCTCCGCGATCGTCGTTCCGACAATATTGGAATCGTTTACCGGCTCGAAGAGCACTACTTCTCGTCGAAATGTGCCGTCCGCTTCTTGCTGATACCAGAAGAGTTCATACGCGCCCGTAGAATACGAGCCACTGCCAAAAGCGACGATGTCACCATCGCCGTCACCATCCATGTCGGCCAGCTCGAAACCGAACACGATCGCCGAACCCGATGTGAATGGCAATGAGACGATCGGCTGGCCATCGTCGTCCAACAACACTTCCGCTTGCTGATACTCGCCTTCGAGATTCTCCGACACTCTCAGGCGATCGGTGATCGGATCCATTTGCAGGGCATCGAAGTCGCCATCTCCATCACGATCCCAGAACCAATCGAACGTCGCATCCAGGCCGGACGCCGTCGGCGCCGCGAACATCCCCAAGGTGTTCTCATGAATCGCCCAATCGGAAACCGCACCCGCTGTAGCCTGTGCGCGGCTCAACACATCCACATCCCCGTCACTGTCAAAATCGAAGGCGCGAATTTCGTTCAGATCGGGTGACGCATCTTCCACAATGAACTGGATGGAGGCCGGTGTTTCCTGAATGTTGAAATCTTCAATCCACACCAGGTCGGGCAATTCACCTGCGGTGTCACCGTCGCCCGGTAACGTGGCGATGGCGATCAAATCGTCATCCCCATCCCCATCGACATCAGCAAACAGACCGTCCAGAAAACGTTCATCAAGCCCTGCAACAAGTTCGAACGCGGCCAGCCCGGGTCGGTTATCGAATAATCGATACCGCCCCTCACTATCTTGCGACAATAGATCCACATCGCCGTCTCGATCGAAGTCGTGAGCTTCCAAGCCCAACGGGAAGTTCCCGTCCGAGACGATAGCATGAGCCTCAAACCCCAAAGCCGCCAGACATCGACGACATTCTAAGGATTCCATGGCCAGTCGCTTGCCTGAGTCCATCACGCTTTGCTCCGAGGTATTGCTCCCCTTACATCTTACTCGGCCTGACCGCGCGAGGCCACGGCAACTGCAAGCCGTCGACCGGCCCGCCGGGAGCTCTAATCGGTTTTCTGGCCACTTCCCAGCGAATAGGCCGTCCCGACAGCCAGCAAGATGAACAATCCATCGATCGGCCCGAACATCACTTCGAAGAAAGACGGCTTCGGCAAGTTATCATCGATCGTCGCTTCGCGGCGGACGCCCTGCTCTTCCGACGCCTGGGTAGCTCGATCGACCACCGCCTGATACTCGTCGTCGCTCATCGCTTCGATTTTTTGGAAGGCCGCATCGTAAGCCTTGTCCCAAGCTTCTTCACCAAGCTCCTCTTCATTCACACCTTGCTTTGCGAACTCTTCTTGCATGAGGGTGGTCGCCACGACCTCTTCATCGATTTCGGCTTGAAACAACTCGGGATCAGTGAACGAATTGATCAAGGGCATCAATACCCAGAAGAAGATGAACGCCTTCGCCGCCAGCAAGCCGGCAATTGCACAGCCGGCAGCGATGATACCAGCCATCGTGCCATCGTCGTCCTCGTGCCCCAGCGCCATGCCGGCGCCCGCCATCCCGCCCATGCCCCACGCCAGCCAGCCGATCTGCAGTCCCAAGAACAGCGCCACGACGACCCAGATCGCGCCTCCGAGCAGCGACCCGATGAGACTAAAGATCGTGCCTCGCAGCAACGATCCGCCAAAGGCGATCTTGCTGGTCGACTTAGCTTTCCGAGCAGCTTTCTTGCCACGCTTGGACTTGTCGCTTTCGGTGCGTAACCGCTCGCCCGACTGGAGATCGAGTCCACATTGGATACAGATCACGGCGCTGTCCGACAGCGACGCTTGGCAAGACGGACAAAAATGGCCTGCTTTTTTGACCGCCGACTGTTCCGAGGCCACCTCGTCCAGCAATGAATCCAAATTGCCGCTCAGTCCGCCCGACAAGACCGCATCGTCGAGGTCACCGAAACCGGCGAGCGGATCGTCCAACACCGAATCTGTCGCTGACGTTACCGATGCGGACACCTGCGGACGTTTCGTTCGTTTTGCGGCAGCGGCCGCAGTGGTCGACTGCTTTGCCGTTTTGGCGCGCATGGGCGCTGGTCCACTCGGACTCGCAGCCGCCCTCTTCTTCGGCCCCGTGGTTGCCTCAGAAACCGAAGGAACTTGCAATGAGCGACCGCACGGGCATTTGGCCTTCTTACCAGCCAATGCCGACTTCACTTGGAAACGCTTCGCACAGTCCGGACAGGAAAACACAATCGACATCACACAGCCCCTTACGGTGATGAATTGGCAACTCCTGAGAGGTTAACTGCCATTCAGAGGTCATGCAAGAATGATGTCCACCGCAGCGACTGGGCGAATGGCCGAAAACAGCCTCAATCGGCATGAAACGGCTCTTTTCTGTCGCTCGCAACCCGTGGTCACACGGCCGCGCCGGCCGACCAGCCAGTACTAAATGCGGCCTGGAAGTTATACCCACCGATCAGGCCATCGATGTCCAACACTTCGCCGACGAAATGGAGCCCTGGCACCAGCCGACTCTCCAACGTCTTCGAATGGACTTCGTCCAACGCGACGCCACCCGCCGTCACTTCTGCTTTTGTGAAGCCGAGCGTCCCGTCGATTTCTAAAAGATTCGCTTTCAAAGCTCGCACCAACCATTGACGTTCGAGCTTGCTAAGTTCGGCGATCCGGCGATCGGTCGGTACTTCGGCTTGAGCCATCACGGTGACGGCCAACTTTCGAGGCAACCGTTCCGACAACAGCGCGCTCACCGCCCGCTTCCCATCCGCCGCGCCAGCCGCCTGCCACTCAGCTAACAAAACTTCTGGGGTCGCCGCTGGCACCAGATCGACGGCCAGGCGTAAGTCGCGGCGGTCGTCGGCACGCGTAATCGCTCGACTCGCATTCAGCGCGGTCGGACCCGAAATCCCAAAATGGGTGAACAGCAACGACCCGCGCTGCCGCTCGAGCACGGCCGCTTTGGAGATTCGATGGTTTTCCAACGCGTCGTTCCGGACGATCAACAACTCGGCGTCCGGAAGCGTCAGGCCCGAATGCTCGTGCAACCACCGCGCCGATGACTTGATCGGCGTCAGCGCCGGCACCGGCTGCACGATCGTATGCCCCAATCGGCGTGCCCAGCCGTAGCCCTCGCCGATCGTTCCGCAACCCGGATACGACTGACCGCCACACGCGACAATCACTCGCCTGGCGTGCAGCTGGCCCAGCGGCGAGTCGCTTTGAATCACGAATCCACCGTCGACAGGATCGATCGCCCTCACGCTGACCTCGCGTTCGATGACGACTCGCTGCAATCGAGCAAAAGCGACGAGAGCATCCCGCACGTCGATCGCTCGATCAGAAACCGGAAAGACCTTCCCGGTCGCTTCGACCTTTGTTGCCACGCCCTGCTCGTGCAGTAGCGACAGGATTCGCTCAGGTGGAAACGCAGCGAGCGCCGACCGTAGAAATTTGCCCTGATACTTCGCAAAGCCGGCCGCGATCCCGGCCTGATTCGCATCGTGCGTGATGTTGCACCGCGTACCGCCGGAAATCAGGATTTTGACTCCCAGCTTGCGGTTCTTTTCCACCAACAGCGTCCGGCGACCCCGCGACGCGGCCGAGGCAGCGGCCACCAGCCCCGCTGCGCCGGCTCCGATCACAACCACATCCCACGCGTCGGCGTTCATCCGATCGCCTACTACGACGCTTGCCGTGCTTGCTCTTGCTTAGGCAGAAAACACTCTTCGACGGCGAATTTGATCAGTCGTGCCAAACATTCGCCATCCACTTTCGGCGTCGGGAAGCCGGCGATCGAATCGGTGTTGGCTCGATCAAACGTCGGTTCATCGCCCCAGAAGACTTCGAACTGCTCGACGTAATCGTAGAACATGTTCTCCAGCTCAGACCGATTCTCTTTCGGCAGCGCGTTGTGCCCAACGTATTCAATCCCAGTGAAGTCAAAGTACTTACCCAGCGCGTCGACGATCTCTTCCGAACGACACGGGTCGTCTGGGGTCAGGTGGTACGTTTTCCCGTGCAATTCGGGATTCGTGAAGATGTGATACATCATGCCGGCGACCCAATCGATCGTGACGATGTTCCGCAATTCCTTGCCCGTGAATCGCAAGCGCAAATTCAGGGGTAAGGTACCGATGCTCGGATCGCCCGCGCGAATCGACGGCACAATCATCGACAAGAATTCGATGTAGTGGTACAGCCCAAAATCGGGATGCGTTGTGTATCCTGTTTCTGAATGGCCAACGACCAGACCGGGCCGATATATCGTCTTCGACGAAAACCCTTCGGCTTCGCGAACCGCTTTTTCGGCGATGATCTTTGACGCTTGATAATCGTTGTGGAAGCCCTGCCCTACTTCCAGCTCCTTTTCCAGGCACACGTCGGAACGATCGCCCGAGACATAGGCGGTCGATACGTAGTGCAACTGATCGATCTGAGCCACTTTGCATAGCTCGAGAACATTGTTCGTACCGCCCACATTGCTGAGGTACGGATCCTTGGACTTGTCACCCTCGGGCGCGTGAAATCGAATGGACGCGGCGTTGTGAAAAATCGCATTGCAGTTCTCTTCAAACCAATCCAATGCAAAATCGTCGACACCCAGCATCTCTTCCGAAATGTTCCCGGTGAAGCATTTCGGCTTGGGCAGCGTCCGCCCCAATTCCGCTTCGAAACCGGCCACGATTTCACGGATGCGGTCGTTGGCACCCTTCCCGTTCGAAGAGCGAGCGATCACCGCCACCGGAATTTCGTTCGCCAACATTTCGCGCAGTAGATACCTACCTATGAAGCCGGTAGCACCGGTGAATAATACGTACTTCTTCAAGACAACAGCCCTTTCACAGCTCAATCCCCGTAGCTTGCCCAGTTAAGGGTATGGGGTCTCGTTCGGAACTACAAGATTGATCGACCGTTTATGCGGTCTGACTGGCTCTTTTCCCGTGGAACGTCACTCGGATTCTTTCGCCTTCTTCCTAGAAAAGAACTTCAGCGGCGAAAACTCGAATTTTTTCTCCTCCGCCTGACGGTGCAGCAAGATTTCCGCATGTAAGGCAGCCACTTTGGCCTCTTGTTTCATGTGAGCTTCGAGTCCGTGACACCATTTCAACACGGCAGGAATCGACTCGTCCGCCGGGTCCAGCAATTCGCCAGGCCGTTCCGACCAAGCGGAAGAAATCCAGCGTGGCAGTTCGGAGCCAGCAGCCTCGTTCGCTGCAGCACCCGCTAGCTGCTGCCCTTCACCCGCCTGCCAGCTGTATTCGCCGCCGAGCGGGCAAATCAGTTCAGCACCTACCAACTGTTCTGCGTGGCGCTTCGCTGCCGAACCATCCACTGCCAACTGGCTCATGAATGCATGCATCAATCGCGCATTTCTCAGCGAGGCCTCTTGCCCTCGGCTACGCGCTGCGGCTGCCAACCAACTGGCCAACTGCGAATCCTCCAGACAGCCGATGCTCAAACGAGCCTGCACCGGCTCTTCCGCCTCGATCCACTCCGTTGTGTTCGTGACGTGTTCCAAGACGTTGCGGTGATAGGAGAGCGTCGTGAGGCCTTCATGCTTGCGCCGCCAGAGCCCGCCGACACCTTCGAAGTAACCTTCCGCATCAAAATCCCGCAACCGATCGAGCAGTCGTCCACTCAGCAACGAACCGTCCGTCACGCTGAGAAAAGCGGGCGCCGAACGCCAGAGTGCCAATGCCCCTAGCAGCCCACCCGCATTCGCCGGCCCTTCGACCGCCTGATCGAGAACACCCCAAGAGAGCGTGTTCGCATCGTTCGACAGCTGATTCGCCAGCGACACCTGAAACGAAGCGAGCAACGGCGGCTCGCACACAAGCTGCTGCGGATTCGCCTCGCCCAATCGTTTGGAAAACCGCTCGTACTTTCCCATGGCCGAGGCTTCCAATCGTGCATCGATCGTGAGCTGCTCTAATTCGTCCGCATCTTTCTGCCGCGCTCGGCTGATGCCGACGACCAGCGGGTCGAAACTCGACCACTCACGGGCATGAAACTCGGCCAGTGCTTGGTAATCCGCCAGCTCACTCGCAGTCGCCGTCGTGACGGGCGTATCGGGAATGGGCAAGAAGAAGCCACTGGCTCCGCGGCGACTGTCATTCCAACGATCCTCGGCCGCCACGGGGCGGCTTTGATCTTCTCGGTCGGCAAAATGGGGCGGCAGCAAACGAATCTGGGCCAGCTGCTGCAGCCAGTCTTCACCGTGCTCGAAAACTTCGCATTCGGCCGCACCCAGGAAATCGTGCGACACTTCGTTCACCCAGGCTAAGTTCGCCAGCCGCACGAGGTCCAATTCGCAACTGGCCCGCAATCGCCGCTGCATCTCGATGCGATAGTGAGCATCGAAGAGCCCCGCAAAGAACCGGGGCGAGAAATAGGCGAACAGCGTATCTTCACGATCGAGCGGCATTTTCGTCCGTGCGTGCCGGAACGAACTGGTCTCCGACAACCGTTCAACACCCTGCCCCAATCCCAAGAATCGATCGACGATGTACCGGCAGTTGCTAATCAGGTGAAAACCATCTCGCTCGACGTAGTAGGATCGCACACGATGATCGGCCGTCGCCAAGAACGACACCTTTTCGCCCCGTATCTCGATCGTGCTGAGCGTGACTTGCTCGTCTTTGGCTCTCTGCCGCCGCATCTTCTTCAGACCATTTGCCACGACCGGCGCGTTTTCTTGCAGGATCAACCCGACGGCCGCCCCTTCACGAAAAAACAGATCTCGCCCGATCAGCGCTACGTCCTGAATCACTTTGTCGCCAATCAATTCGGCGAATGGCAACTGATCGATGACGAGTTGCGATTTCACCTTCTCGCCGTAGTTAGCATTCGTCCCTCGCAACGTGACCAGCCTGCCGATGTCGGCGGCATGCTCTTCGAGCAGATGCTGAAACCACATCAGGTTCGAGTATTTCCCAAACCGAATGTAGAAACAGTCGGCCGGCACCTGCGCGGCCATCGGTTCCGTCTCGACGACCGCATCGACGAGCGCCGGGTACGTCGGCTCGGCGAATCGAATCGAGGCGGGCAGATCGAAGTCCGGCGGCTCGGCCGCACCCGCGTCAGTCGCGACTCGCCAGAACATCTCCTGCCGCAGGTCCTCACTACCGGTCAGCAGCGAAAGCGTCCGTTCGGCTCCTACCGAGCCAAGCCGTCTGTTCTTGGCGGGCGGCAATCGCATTCCCAACCGACGGGAATGGACGCCCATCAAGTAGGTTTGCAGATAAGGCGGAAACGACGCTTCGTCTTTGGAATCAAGTTTCAACCAACGTTGCTGTGCCCGCCACCACTCGTTCAGCAAGCGACGATGAGCCGCCTTGCGCAACTTGGGGACGACCGTGATCACACGTTCGCTCCCCTGCAATACCACTTCCAGCGGCGAGTCGCCTTTGAACAGAAACCAGATTGCCGTCTCGCTCGGCACGCGCAATCCACCACCCGTCAGTCGCGCGCCCAAATTCCCGAGCACTCGCGGCGGTTCAACGATCGGATACAACAATCGATCGCCATGGAGGAACGGCGTCTGCGATTGCCAGCGTTGAAAATCTTCAACGGCCGACAGATCCAAAGTGACTTTCGCGACGCCCACCCCGGCCGCAGCATCGAAGGCCGCCTCGGCACGATGGAGATGAGCCGCCTGGCTGCTGCCAATCAAGGACAGGAGTAGCAGCGCCGCAGCCCCACTGGCCAGCGTTGGCAGGAATGAACGGCAGGGCGAAGAACGGCAGAGCGGAATACGTGACAACATGACCGTCCCGGGGAGAGAGCTTGGAGAACGGCCTATTCTTACGGGCCGCTTCAGGCAGTCAAGGTAACAGGCCAGCGGGGACTGCGGAGGCCAGTTCGTTAGCGATTGCCACCATGGACAGCACCAAGAGCATGAGAGCCTCGCAGGAGACCGGAATCCCCTACGAACGCCGAATCCGACGCACGCCCCAGTAAATCGCCAGCAACAGCATCATCCGGCCGACCGGTTCGGGCACCGCAACCGGCGCCGGCAGGTGCGGCAATCCGCCCAGGCAGCCGCTTCCCGTTTGAAACTTGTTGGTGTTCCAAATGACGAAATCGGCACCGTTCGTCACGCCGTCGCCGTTGAAGTCGCCGGAAGCCCAGTCGGTGCCAGATGTGAATTTGTTGGTGTTCCAGACGATGAAGTCGATACCGTTGACGACCCCATCGAGGTTGGCGTCACCAGCCAGCGTGCCGAAAATGCTTCCGATCAGCAAATCAACGTCCGCTTGATCGGTCGTGCCGTCGACGTTCAGGTCATAAAACCAATCGTCGGACCCAAAATTGGCCACCATGTCTTCGATATCGGCGGCATCGGTCATGCCGTCCTGATTCACGTCGCCGCGCCGATTCACCACATCACAGAACGCATCCAGTGCCGGAGCACTCGCGTTGCCGGCAACAAGATAAGAGCCAAACAAGAACAGATCTCGCGTATCGACCAACCCGTCGCCCGTCGCGTCGGCGCCGGGATTGAAGAGATCGTTTCGGCTATAGAGCACCGTTTCAAAACCGCCTCCCGGCGACAACAGGTCGGCCGCATCGATCACGTTGTTGGCGTTCAGATCGCCAATCCCGGCGCCGAAACCGGTTTGCATGTTCAGCTCGGGCTGCAACTCAGTGGCAGGAACTCGTATCACACTGTAATTGCCGGTCACTTCATACGTCACGACCGTCGCCACATTGTTCCCACTACGAACATTCCCAAACCCGTACACAAACAAATCTCGATCGATTTGCCCTGCCTGATTCGAACCACCGACCAGAGCCAGGATCTGCTGCTCGGTCAAATTCGCGGGAAGATTGAGGAAGACGTGCACCGAGTCGGCCGTTTCGTCGAGCGATTGCACAACGAGGTCACGTTCCGCATCGGTGCCATATGGATCAAAGCTGGCAATCGATGATTCGGGTGGCAAGCGATCCACATAAATGGCTTGCCGGAAGTCGGTGAATACCGCCGGTCCACCGTCGCCGCCCGTCGCCGCATTTCGATGGCGGAAGGCACGCGTCGTCACGAAATGTACACCTTCGGACAACTGAGTCGCATCGACCGACTGTTGATACAGCCCCTCGCCGCTTGTCGCGAAGTAGCCCGGCTGATGGATGTCTACGAATTCTTCAAAGCCATACGATACCGAACCGGGCGTCACATGTTCGATACTACCGTTGCCGTTGATGTCTAGCCCACCGTCAATTCGCACGTACGCTTCGTCACCGTCGGCGTGCACGTCACGAACGGTACCGATCGTGACGGCGTCGGTTTCTAATCGGATGTTGAATTGGTCATCGGTGACGACCGTGTACTCGTTCAAACGAACCGTGCCGAAGGTCGTCGCCGTCGGGGTGCCCCCCGCAACGGTGTCCGCAATCACAGCGCCCGTTGCATCGGTAAAACTCATTTCGCCTTGCGGCCCCGACACACCATAAATCACGTACCCCTTCCCGTGTTCGACGCTGCCGGTCCGATTTCGAGGAACCTGGATATCGATACTGCCATCCGGTTTCACCACGACAAAATCGGCGATGTCATCGTTCGGGTCGACCGTTGCGTTCGTCGCATTACCGGTCAGCTCAATCAGTGGCGTACCCGGTTCGAAGGCAGTCCCAACGGTTCGCGAATCGAAGCCAGAATCGAGTCGGTTATTCAGCGCGACGACAGCCGATTTCTCGCGTTCGTAGATCAGCAGTTCCTTCTCGGAACCACCGGGAGTTCGATCGTTGTAGTTTCCGCGGCCATGTGAATTGCGAATGGTGGTCAGCGTCGTGATGGCATCGCCGTAGAAACCACCCAAAGCATCGTCACGTCCACCGCGAGGGAAGTCGCGAATCGAGGTCGGACCAAATTGGCCGGAATTCGTGTAGACAATCGCATTGCCCGGTCGCATGAGGACGTAGGCATGCGCCACCTCGTCCAAGTAGGAGCCGACCTCGTCATGACTGCGAGCAAATGCTACGCCCTGGCTTCCGTTGTTGGCAAACCCGTCGTCGTTGACGTCAATGCTTGCGTTCTTGATATTCCGCCAATCGTTGACGAACCCATTGCTGGTAAGATTCTCTCGAATCGCACCGAACAGATTGAAGTCGAGCGCGTCTCGATTTCCGCCAATCGTTCCTAGGTTATTCGGATCAATATCCTTGCGAATGAATGACTGAAGAAAACTGTTGCTGTCGTAACCGGTTTCGGTAAACCCAAACGCGTGATCGATCGACCCATCCAAAAGCGGCGTCTTCTTCGCCAAGAACATCGCCTCGTCGACGAAATCGTAGACCCACCGAGGGAAATGACGGCCCGCATCAAAGCGAAACCCGTCCACGCCCATCTCTTGAATCATCCAACGCATGTTCCGCATCAATAACCCGGTCGCGTTCTCAGTCACCGCGTCACCGGCAAGCGGATTGGTCGAGTTAAAATCGTAGAGCGTGACCGTTGAATTCGTCCCCGGATTGAAGACTTGCGTCCCACCTAAATCACGATCCTGGTAAAAACGGGCGTTGTTTGGATCGGGTATGTCTCGCAAGCTACCCGATGGGATATTGAGTGGGTCGTTCGCATCGACCGGATGGCGAATGAACTGATGATTTTTCGTGTGATCGATATCAATCAGACCTGAGAGTCGGCACAATTCCTCGTCGGCAACACAATCGAAAAACTCAGGATGAAAATCTCCGTTGGGATCGTTAGGCAGCTCTAAGACAAACCCTGGATAGTCTCCTTCGGCGACAAAACCAGGCCGATTCGTGTCGCTGAACCCGTTGTGGTTAATCATGAAGTCAGCGTACGAATTTACACCAGCACGATGGCCCATCTCGACCATCTTCTTGAAATAGTTGTCGGTGCCGTACAGCGTTTCGTTACGCGGCTTGCCAAAATCGAAGCGGTCAAACACGTCATAGCCAACCGAGAGCCCGCCCGAATCGGCGCGGTTCGGCGGCGGCAACCACATGCCTCCATAACCGGCCGCAAACACATCCACCATCCGATCTTCCACCGTCTGCCAACGAGCCTCATACACCTGCAACAAGGCGGGCGACGACACGTCCTGAGCCACAGCGCTCGAGACCGTACAGAGCAGCACAAAAGACGACACGACCATCCAATGGAGTCGCAGAAGAAACAAATCGGCAGGCGATTGATGACTCGGTTTAGAATTCACGGAAAGCGTTGTCATATGCGGTCGAATCCCCGGTCCACGGTTGCAGATAGCTAAAGTTCAAAATTGGCAACGTTGGCAAACGGCCACGCCCGATCGACGCACGCCCAGTAAGCGAGGTCTGGGTGACTCGCAAGCCAGCTTTTTTTCTTGATTTCACCGCGCGGCTCGGCGCTCGAACGGAACCTCGGTGAATCGATTCCCCACCTTTCAAATTAAAGATGCAAAGCGCCGTAAAGTCAACTCAAATAAGCAATTACGGCGTTGCGAGCGAAGTCCCTCACGAACGCCGCTGAAGGCGCCATCGCCTTCTGCCACTCAATCGAGGGGGCGCCTCGTCATTCCAAACGCCGCCTGCCGGACTCCAGTGATGACACCTTAGTTGCGTCGCCTTGCTGTGCCAGCCGCGATATCGTCAGAAAACCTTCAGAAAACGTCGTCACGTCTTACGCTGAGAGCATTAAAGCAATTTCCCCTGCAAACAGCCTCCTTTATGTTTCGTTGCAACTGGCAGGCAATTGGTACGTTACCTTTGCCATGACTTACTGCAACATCTGAATTAGGATGACGAGAGTTCGCGATCGGCTCCGTTAATGAAGCAGACCCTTCTCGCTTTCTCGTCAACGAACGGCGTCGAGCTTTTACCACCGCGGACGATTCGAATTTTCTTGACACAGGGCTTATCACCATTTCTTCCACCATCCCGGCTATAGCTCTTCTGTGGGTCGCGGTGAGCCTTTGTTGGCTCGGCAGCCACGATGCGACAGCTCAAATCGAATCGTGGCAATTCAGCGAAGCGGCAGGCACCGGTTTTACAGGCCTGATCAATTCCGCCGGCACTGCCACCTGGCCCACCGACGTCGCTTTCGTCACCACCGACGGCAACGGCGGGCTGCAATTCACTCAAGGCGATTCCCCGACCGCCAACATTTTCCGCAGCGCCAATCTGTCGTCTCCCAATCAAAACAGCGGCAAGTACGCGTTAGAGTGGGCCTATTCTTCCGCCACTTTGAGCGACTCAGCATCGGGCGACAATGTTGGTTTCGGCATTCGCGACACTTCCGCCAACGTCGACCCTTTTGTTGTTCGCCTTTATGAGCAATCGGGAACGTTGCGTTTGCAAACCCGTATTAACAACGTCAACAGCGAACTCTTCAACTTCGGCACCGACAGCCTCACCAGCCCGCTCGTCGTCCAGGCCGTCGCAGATCTCGACAACGATCTTTTGGACGTCCACATATCCGGCGCGGAGAATCAGAGTTTTATCGGTATCGCGTTGCCCGACCTAGAGATGGACGCCGTTCGCATGATTGCTCGGACCAACGCCTTGGAATGGGGCGCCGCCGATGAGGTGACGGTCGATTACCTGACGCTTTCCCAATTCGTCAATCCGAACCCGCCGGTCACTCTGGAAATCAATACAACGACTGGCATGGCGACGATTCAGAATACGGGCGGCGCCAACCTCGACATCGATTTTTACGAAATCACCAGCGCCAGCGGCTCGCTGAATCCGGCCGGTTGGACCAGCTTGCAAGATCAAGACCTAACTGCCTTTCCTGCTGGCGACGGGACCGGCAACGGCTGGGAAGAGCTGGGCCTCGTCGATCCCGCAGGCGACTTTAACCGGAATGGTATTGTGGACGCCGCCGACTACACGGTCTGGCAAGACAATCTTGGCGGCGACGAATCCGCCCTCGGCGGCAATGGGGATGGCAGCGGAATCGTTGATGCCGGCGACCTCGCACTCTGGGAATCCAGTTTTGGCAATACGGCCGCTCCTTCACCCGAGCGATTTACCGAAGCCTATTTGCTCGGCAGCTCGCAGCTGATCGACGGCACCGCCGTCTCCTTAGGCGAGGCCTTTCAGATCACAGGCAGCCAAGACCTCGAGTTTATCGTCCGTCTGGAAAACGGCACGGTCTTGGACGGAGATGTCCAGTACGTTTCCGCAGCAACGGTCCCAGAACCGACCGGTTGCTGGCTTCTTTCCATCGGATTCTGCTGGTTCATGTCCAACTCTGTCAGGAGAGCCCACCTTGCTTAACCACTCGGACGCAACCGTCTCGCGAATCCTTGGGGCAGTGGCCCTGATCGCCAGCCTCAACTTCCTGGCGTCGACTTCGCTGGCTCAACCCGACCGCACTCGCCCCAACATCGTCTTCGTCTACGCCGACGACATGGGTATCGGCGACACGTCGGCCTACCAAGACCTGGGCAACAATCCCGACAACTATCAAATCGCCACCCCCAATATCGAGCGCCTGGCATCGATGGGAACACGATTCACCGATGTCCACTCGGCATCCGCATTGTGCACGGCCAGTCGCTATTCGATGCTAACCGGCCGCTACTCATTTCGCTCCGACCTCAAACATCAGGTCGTTTTCCAAGGCCAAGACATCAACAACACGCTCATGACTCAGGGCGGCAAGACCACCAAGACCGTCGGCAATTTGCTGCAAGACGTTGGCTATCAAACCTATGGAATCGGCAAGTGGCATCTCGCCGTGAAAACCGACAGCCCGGTTTACAACGACAGCCGCACGCTTCTGGAAGGACCAACGCATGTCGGCTTCGACCGATTCATCGGCACACTCGGCAACCCCGATGGTGTTGGCGAACTGATCGAAGACGACACGTTCATGAAGTTCGCAACAAGCACTGCTGGCGATCTATCTACCGCTCCCTTGGCGCCCGGCGACACGCCTCGTACGAACTGGATCATCGGTGGTGATGATGGAGAACTGCAACAAGCCAAACTAACGCAGCGGCACCTGGGAGCGGCCAAGACGTTCATGTCTGACCACGCCACCGGCGGCGTTCACGACGACAAGCCTTTCTTCCTTTACTATGCCTCGCACGCCAATCATCACCCCTACTACAACGAAGCCGCCATCATGACCGACGCCGACGGCACTCCGACCAGCGTGCCAATCACAGGCAACACGGTCGCAGGCACTCCCATCCGCGTCACCACGACGGGGATCGACAGTGATGGCGATGGCGCTCCAGACCCCAATGACCCGCATTACCCTGGTTCAACATTGTTGGACCCTGACAACTCGGGCGAAGGCTGGGCACGATACTACGAAGAAGACGCACAGGGGAATCAAATTGACAACGTCGCCTCGCGCCGTGCCGACACGGTCCAGGAAAATGATATCGTCCTCGGCGAATTGATGGATTACCTCGAAGCGACCGATGACCCGCGTAACGCAGGCGGCAAGCTCATCGACAACACGCTCATCATCTTCACATCGGACAACGGAGCCAACTTGGGCGCCGTAGGCGTTGGCGGCCTGCCGCAGGAATCCGATGGCCAATTAACAAATCTTCGCGGTCGCAAAGCGACCGCTTGGGAGGGTGGAACCCGAGTCCCGTTTGTTGCGGCCTGGGCTGGCGAATTCCAGTCCGGCGCAACGTCGGACGCGCTGTTCGGACAAAACGACCTTTACGCCACGTTTGCCGACATCACCGAGCAAACACTGCAACCATCGTTTGCCGACATGGAAGCGGCTGACAGCGAATCGATTCTCGATGCCCTCACCGGCGCTGTCACGGGCGAAGTTCGCGAATCGGATCTGATCTACAAGCGTTGGGAAAAACTGGTCATCCGCCGGGGCGACTTGAAACTGATCGTCGAGGAATCCGACTGGAACCAGAGCGGCGATCGCATCGATCCGGGCGGAGTTGATTCGGGCCTCGACTGGCAGGACTTAACGATCTTCGGAATGTACGATTTGGAAAACGACCTCGGCGAATCGGTCAATCTAATGAATGACCCGGCCTGGGAAACGATTCGCGACGAAATGCTTCTGAGCCTGATGCGAGCCATAGGCCCCGACGCCGAGGCTGGCTTTACACGTGGTATCATCGCCGACATCAATCACGACACGTCGCTCGATGCCGACGATTGGGTGATTTTCCGGGACAATTATGGCAGCGACTTAACTGGCCTGAGCGACCTGCAGGCTTATCAATTGGGCGATCTCGATGGCGACTCTGATATCGACGTCTACGATTTCTCCATTTTCGAAGGAGCCTATGATCTAGCGAATGGCACGGGAGCGTTCGCAGCCATGGTCAACAACATTCCGGAGCCCTCAGCCGGGCTGCTGGTATTGCTTGGCGGCAGCCTCCTCGCCGGTCGCATTCGACGACGTCGCCGTTAGACGCCTGTTTGCTTGGGCTGACTTCTCAAGCCAGCATCAATTCACGGCCATGTCACGGGTGTCATCTAGAGACGAATTAACGGTCACTGCCGCCGCGTGCACCAACATTGACTTCACCGAGCGAGCAGTCATCCAGCGTTCGGTCTGTTTGCCGCCGTTGACCTTCTTCCAGATCCAGCTCCATGTCCCGTGCTGCGTGGACTCACAGTTGAAGGACCAACCGTGACGGGCGCGGAAGAAGACGTCACTCGTGGCACGTTCGCCGGTGGGTACGATCGGTCGCTCAACGGAATCTATTGTCAGAAAGCCAATGCGTTGCTAATTGGCATATTTTTGGACAATGATTTGCCGAGCTCGGCCAATCATTTCGGACCAGCTCCGACCTATCATCACGGACCAGCTCCGACCT
>CAYZRS010000023.1:0-70328 GCA_964480915.1 uncultured Pirellulaceae bacterium
ATCAGCGCCAGCGTCATTACGGATGGAAATACGATACGAAATCACGGCTCTAGAGAGCCGTCGCATTTGCAACCACCATGTGTGGCGCTGCAAGGTACCGGAGAGCAGTCATCGCTGTTTTAACTTCTGAACAAAGATGCCCAGACAACGGGCAACGGGGCGAAACTGCCCTGGCGCTGACTGCTTTTGAGAGCATGATGCTCGTCGCTGACCGTCCAGGATTTTCGATGAGCTGCGCGGCTGAGTTCGGATTTGAAGGTGAAGTGCGGCGTCGGGAGTTTGAGTTGGCTTTCGAGCAGGCAATAGCCCGTCATCGCCTTGTTCGTTCTGTGGTTGCACTTCGCCGCCGGCGAGATCGCTGGGAACCGCAATCAGCGTTGCCACCGTTGTATTGGAACCACCCGGATGCCCAGCGTGAATTTGCAGCGGCAAAACCATTTGATTTGACGGTCGAATCTGGCGCTCGGGTATGGGTGAATGTCGAAGCAGGGAATTCTGCCTTGCGATTCGATTTTCATCATGCCTGTTGTGACGCGGCGGGTGGTATGGCTTTCATCGAAGACCTTTTTGCCATTTATGATGGCCTTCTAAACGACCAGACTCCGCAACTAAAAGCGCTTGACGACGCTCGACTGCTCAAACGGGGCAAAATGTCAGGTGTGAGTGGCTCGTTGGCCTTCTGCCTCTTTCGCAAGTATCTCGATTTTAAGAAGTCGTTGCGACTGCTGGTCACCAAAGCTGTGCCTATTCCGGCGAATTCTGCCAAACCACGCCCCTGGAAAGATCGATTCATCACAAGAATCGTTCCCGAAAGTGACCTCGTGGCGCTCCGCTATCTGGCGAGCGATGTGGGTGCCAGTCTGAATGACCTGATGTTGGTCGAGTTCATGTGCCTGCTGCGTGATTGGATTGAGCCGACGAGAAACGCCTCATCGATTCGCGATCACGTCCGCGTGATTGCGCCGATGAATCTGCGCGATCGGGACGATATGAAACTGTCGGCCGCGAACAAGATTGGATTCGGGTTCGTGTCACGGGCCATTCGCCGCCTGCAAGAGGCCGACTGTGGGGGATGGCACGAGGCGATCGCCGACGTCAATCAAGAAATGGAACAAGCGGTGCGGTTTCGTTTACCTGGACAATTTCTAAAGAAGCTGGCGATCGCACGAGCGGTGCCCGGTTGGATGCAGCGCTGCCTGTCTGCAGAAAGATGCTGGGCCACTGCAATCTTGACTCAGTTGGGCGATCCGACACGTCGCTTCCAAACGAAGTTCAAACGCCAGCAGGGTCGGATTCTCGTCGGTAATCTTCTGCTGTCCAAGATCGTCAGCTGTGCGCCGCTACGACCGATGACGCGTGCGCTGTTGTCGATGAACACGTACGGCAATGAAATGACATTGACCATGCGCTGCGATCCCACATGCATCGATCAGGAAGTCGCGGAAGCGAAGATGGACGAGTTTTTGGCCAGGTTGCAGGCTCGGATAGCAATGCGGAAAGAACTCGCGCCCGCCGCGAATTCTGCGCCACCGGCGTTGGCAGAGCTTTAGTTTTCGTCTGGGCTTGGCCGAGCTTCGTCCAGCTCTGTAATCTCTTCGAGCCACAAGCGAATCTCGTTGCCGTACTCGCTGGCCAGATCGCTGAGCACCAATTGACGATGAAACGCGGCCGCTCCACCTTTGACGAGCTCCGCCGCTTCGGCGTTGGGAAACCGCGATTCGGGATCGGGGGCGATCAGCATGCGGCAGAAGTTCATCAGCAGGCTGTTGCAGACGACTTTCTCCGGCAGTAGTTGTTCCAGCCGATTGTGCAGAGTTCTCTTTTCGCGAAGTAACTCTTCATAGTTCGTCGTTTTGGCGAAGACAGGTCGTCCTGCCAATAGTTCGATGAGGACGTAGCCCACACTGGCAAGGTCGCTGCGGCCCGATGGCTCGGCACCTTCCAAGATTTCTGGAGCGGCATAGGAGGGCGTACACGTTCGCATGGGCGGGACGTCATCCAACGAGACGGCCGATCCGATATCGATGATCTTAGCTGCACCGGTGCGTTTCAGCATGATGTTGCCCGGCTTGATGTCGCCGTGGACGATGCCGGCTCGATGCAGTGCCGCCAGTGCTCCCAGACAGTCCCGCACGATAGCGACGGCGATCCCCGGTTTGACTCGTGGCTGAACCGGACCGCTCGCGACCACAACTCGATTGATGTAGTCCCACCGGTTTCGACTAACGCGGTCCCGGATTTGAGAAAGGAGATCGTTGCAAAGAATCGATCGCAAGTCGCGGCCGTCCACCCATTCCATGGCCATGATACGAATGGTATTTCGGTCGTAAAAATCCTGGATGTTGATCAGGTGGTCATGCTGAATGAGGGCGACGCGAGAAGCGACCCGAGCGATCCGGGCCATTGCCTGATCGTAGGCCTTTGCGTCCTCGTAGCGTTCGGGGGAAAACACCTTCAGTGCGAAGGGGACGGTAAATCCGTCAGCACCGCGGCGCTCGCTCAAGAAGACCGTTCCCTGACCACCTTTCCCTAAAACGGACTGCAAAGGTGGATGAGCCGTCCACGAAACGCGTGGCTCGGTCATCAACTTGTTGTACCGCCGCATCAGGTCCTTCGGCGGGTCGCTGATCGGCCGGTCGTGGAATGACACGGTCGCTTGCAAATGGTGGAGGGTGGATTCCATGGTGTCTGGCTCGCCGCTTCTCACTGCCAACCTCTCGAATCGATGGTACGAGCCTCGAACCGATCGAATCCTCGTTCCCTGATTCTATTCAGCAGCCTGAATAGGAGTCTAGGGAAATTCCGCGCTGGCGTTATTTGTAGACGGAGTGCTGCTCAAACCGGTAGGACAGTCTGTTCCGACGGTGCGGTTTTCCGCCCTTAATCTTGACGCGACGTCGGTGTGGGGAAGCCTAGCTGCTTATCGACGACATTCTTCAGCGGTTCGCCTGCGAGATAGTTGCGCAGATTTTGACAAAAAAGCGCTGTTGAATCGTCGACTCGTGTCGCCGCTTGTGCTCCGACATGGGGTGTGATGACCACGTTGGGCATGTCCCACAGAAGGCTCTCGGTGGGTAGGGGTTCGGTTTCGACGACGTCGAGTCCAGCCGCTCCCAGATGTTTTGATCGGAGAGATGCGATCAAGGCTGTTTCGTCTACGACTTGGCCTCGAGCTACGTTAATGAAAATGGAGCCAGGTTTCATCGAGTCGAACATTTTGGCGTTGAAGAACTGGCGCGTTTCGTCGTTCAGGGGGACACAAAGCACGACGATGTCAGATACTTGGCAAAGCCGACGAAGTTCGTCAGCCGGCCACAGCTCGCTCACGTGGGCGGGACAATCCAAAGGATACCGGTCGGTCGCCACGATGCGGACGTCAAACGGAGCCAGCACTTGGGCCAGACGGCGGCCATTGCCTCCAAAACCGACAATGCCGACCGTCTTGCCCTGCAGATCGCCCGTCGGCAGGCGTTCGAACTGATGCGCTTGTTGGGCTCGGAAGAAAACCGGCATGCTGCGCACGATCCCCAGCAGTAACGCCATCGTCTGTTCGGCCACCTGATTCGCAAACAGGCCCGAGGCGCTGGTGACAGTAATGTCAGAATCGATGACCGACGGCACCAAGCAATGATCCATGCCGGCAGCTGAGGACTGAATCCACTTTAAATTACCGGCGGCCACGGCGGCCGGCCAATCGACCGGAACCTTCGCGTGGCCGCAAAAAATATCGGCCGAAGCTAACTCGGCAGCAATTCCTGCTTGGCCAGCGTCGACGACGGTCGCATCGGGGGCCGCCGCTTCGATCTGGCGGAGATGCCGGGCTTCAACAGGATAGCAGAGGACAATGCGCATGCTTCCAGTCTAGAATCCTTAGCGGTCATGGCTAGATGCCACTGTCGAGCGATGCGTTGGCTGGTCCGGTAAATCGCATGACGAAGCACAATTCGGCCGAACTGACTCATTCGAGTTGACTCGTGGCAGATTCTGCTAGAAAACCATCGCTCCCGGTGAACCTTACCCCGCTTGCCTTGTCATCTTGGGGTGGACGAGTGCTCAATCTGCGACCAAAGATCCTGAGGTGTCATTGAATAACCCGTCTGAATCAACTTCCGAAACCGGCAGCGGGCAGATCACATCAGCCGCGCCGCTGGCACCGGCCGATGGGGCGCCCGACGCAACCTCCGAGGATCGATCGTGGTGGGCTCGCCCATGTGGCGGGCGTGAAGTGCTCCGCGTCGCTTTGCCGCTCGTCGCATCGACCGTTTCTTATAGTCTGATGAATCTCATCGATCGCATGCTGCTGCTGTGGTATGACGCCGACGCTTGTGCAGCCGCGTTGCCGGCCGGCGCGCTGATGTTTTCGCTGATTTGCCTCCCTTTGGGCGTCGCCGCGTATGCCAATACCTTTGTGGCACAATATATCGGTGCACAGCAATCACGTTCGGTCGGCAATGCCATTTGGCAAGCGGTGCTGTGGTCGTTGGCCGTGACTCCCCTTTTCTTGCTGGCGATTCCGTTTGCCTCCGACATATTCCGTTGGGTCGCTCACACTCCCGACGTCACGAAATTGGAGGTCGTCTACTTTCAAACGTTGGCTTACGGAGCCGGTGGCCACCTTCTGGCCGCATCGCTCTCTTCTTTTTACTCGGGACGGGGGAAAACTCAGGTCGTCATGACCGTCGATTGCTTGGCCGCGCTGCTGAATGTCGTGCTCGACTACCTGCTGATCTTTGGCGAGTACGGTTTTCCGGAACTCGGTATGCAGGGCGCAGCAATTGCCACGAATATCTGCCTTTGGTCCCGGGCTGCTGCCTACTGGATTCTGATGAGGCAAGGTTCCGAGTCGGAATTTGGTTTGCGATCGGGACGCTATTGGAATCGCAAGTTGTTTGGCCGGCTGCTCTATTTTGGTGGACCGGACGGTTTTCGGATGGCTGTGGAGATGACCGCGGTTACCTGTTTCGTCTTCCTCGTCGGGCGACTGGGGGACAATGAACTGGCGGCGACAACGATCGCGTTCAACATCAATGGAGTCGGTTTCATGCCGCTCTTGGGGCTGAGTATCGCGGTAGCGACCCTTGTCGGGCAGCAGTTGGGCGCCGGTCGCCCCGATCTGGCGAGCCGTGCCACCGCGACGGCATTGGCGATTGGGTTGGGATACACGGTCGTGACCGCGGTTGCCTACTTGAGTGTGCCCGAATTGATCCTGTCTGGGCATCGAGCCGGCGCTAACCCCGAGCAGTATGCAGCCTTGCAAGAGACGACCATCGCGCTGCTGAGGTTCGTGGCCGCTTATTGCGTGATCGACGTTTTCTACATGGTCTTGTTGGGCACGATCAAAGGAGCTGGCGATACTCGTTTTGTGCTCATTTCTACGATTGCGCTTTCACCAATGCCGGTCGTCATCGTGTGGCTGGGGCAGCGTTATGCTGATTGGAATCTCTATCACTGCTGGTGGGTGTTGACCGCTTGGATTTTGGCCAACGGCTTGGTCTACGCGTTTCGAGTCTGGCAAGGGAAATGGAAATCGCTGCGCGTTATCGAAGAGGTGCCGATCGAATTGGTCTGATGGTGCGAATTCATCGAGCCACAGCTGCTGCAAAACTGGAATCGAGACGGCTCATCACGGAACGAAGCTAGAGCAACTCGTCGCGCAAGGAAGTCAACAGCGAAGTTGCGTGTTCGATCTCTGCTTTTTGACGCGCAGGTTCTTCCGGAATCTCTCGCTCAATTGTCAAAGGGCCGCGGTATCCGATTTCGCGGAGCGTTGTGAGGAATTCTCTCATGCCAACGTCACCTTCACCAAGCGGCACTTCGCTTCCCCATTCTTGCCCTGGGTTGCCCGCCCATTTCGCATCCTTGCAATGGACGCTGCGTACATGAGTGCCAACCTTGCGGAGCGCCTCAATCGGGTCACCCGTCCCGTAGAGAATCATGTTCGCCGGATCGAAATTGATAAATAGATTGTCGCGATCGACGTCCTGGATGAACTGCAGCAGGCCGTCCGCCGATTCCTGTCCCGTTTCCAGATGTAATCGTTGGTCGTTAATACGGCAGTGTTCCGTCAATTCTTGCGTGACATCGACGATCTCTTTGTAGTCGGCCGGGTTATCGTCGGCATGGGGCACGAAACCGAGATGTAAGGCGACGACTTGGCAGTGGAGCAATTTCGCGAAATTGCAGATTTCTTTCATCTCGGCAAGTCGCGCAGCGCGCGTCTCTTTCGGAACCAGCCCTACGGTCTGGGCAGTCGTGGGAATGTCGGCATAGCTTTCGCCGTCAAAGCCGCCAAACACAGCCGTCAGCCGAATGCCCATGGTGGCAATCTTGGCCAAAAAGTCATCAGCACATCGTTTGTTGCGAACTGACTCACTGGGGGCATGAATCTGAATCGTAGGTACGGCCAATTGACCTGCGACGTCTAATGAAACGCCCAGTCCGGCGTCGATACTTGAGAAGACGCCGATCTCCCAGTGATTATCATTCATCTTAAAAGTCCGTGGTTGCTATTCTCGGCTCGTGGTTCGTGGAGGGGCCCAACTCGAGGCCTCTGTCGGTTATCTTATCGTGACTGCTGGCGTTTGCTACCGCCGGCGATGGAGCCGGAGCTTTCTGCAAAACGTGAATTCGAAACCAACTGCCTGCGACGAAGCGAACCGGCGAATCAGACTCTTGTTGTTGCTGATTTTGCCGCTGGTGACTCTGCAGTTTGGCTGCACCCTGCCTCTTTGGCTTGGACAGTCGGACTTTCCGCAGGTCGCACTGTTTGGCGCTCCCCGTTTGCCGCTGCATTTTGAAACGGGGTTATTGGGCCTATTGTTCGCGGCTATTTCGTCGACATGGTTGGCGACGGCCTTGGGGCGGCAGAGTATACAGCGCGCTGGCCTGCTGGTCGCGGCCTGTGCTCTGGTCCTGCTAATGGTGCTGAATCAGCACCGCTTGCAACCTTGGGCGATCCTGTTTGGATGGCTGGCCATAGTCGTCGCCAGTGCGAGTGGACATCGACGATGGTCTTTACTCCAATGGTTGCTAATAGGTGTTTACGTTCATTCTTCGATAAGTAAATTCGACTACCAGTTTCTGCATACCACGGGGCAGCAGTTTCTAGGAACGCTCTGTGATTTCTTCGGGTGGGACTGGAGTGCGATTCCACGGCGCTTCCGATTGTTTGCTGCGGGGGCTTTTCCGTTCGTAGAGCTGTTGATTGGTGTCGGGTTGATGAGGCCCGTCACACGCCGTTTTGCGGTCGGTTGTGGCATCGTGATGCATGTCGTTTTGATGCTGGTTCTTGGCCCTTGGGGGCTGAACCATCTGCCAGCAGTCTTGATTTGGAACGGCCAGTTCCTTGTTTTCTTGCTGGTCCTGTTTGGTCACCTGCGAACGAATCAAAACGAGCAGCAATCGGCCTCAAGCGGTCAGCGAGATGCCCGAAAGCATGACAAGGGTTGGGCGTCTGCTTGGATCGCAACCGTTGCCGTCTTGCTCGCTACCTTTGTGCCGTTGCTTGAGCCGTGGGGTATGTGTGATCATTGGCCCGCGTGGGGCCTCTACGCGCCACGTAACAGTCGAGTAGCCGTTTTCATTGCGGAGGAGGCACTGGAGCGGTTACCTGAATCGGTTTCCCGGCATTTGGCGGTGCCGAAATTCAACGATCCAGAATTTCCTCAGCCGGTTCGCTACTTGAATCTGGCCGCCTGGTCATTGGCCGAGTTACGAGCACCGATCTATCCCCAGGATCGATTTCAGTTGGCCGTGGCCTTGGGGCTCGGTCAGCAGTTTGCGCTGGGGGATGCCGTTTACGTTCAACGACAATCACGATCTGCTAGAATAGACGGGAGCCGTGAGTCGTCGGTGCTTCTTGGTATGGCCGAACTGAATTCGTACGCTCGTCGATTTCGAATGAATGCCCTGCCGAGGCCTCGAATTCGCTGAGAGAGTAAACCGGCGCTCTGTTGTTAAGGAATGGTGACGTTGTTCCGACTCGTTCCTAGCGATGATTTCGCAGCGTGAAAGGCGACTTTCTGAATTGCCATGTCGAATCCGTCGAATCGCCGCCAACTGATTTCTTCTGCTCTGTCGCGGATATCCAAAACTGAGGCCGCTGTCGATTCGCCCATCGGGCATCTCGAATTGGCGGCTCCCGAATCACGGGCGACCTTACGTCTGACCGCTCGCGCGATGGCCTGCGAGTTTTCGGTGATCATGAATGCTGGCGAACACGAGGCGATCTGGCAATGTTCGGAAGCCTTGGATGGGCTCGAACCGCTCGAACAGCAACTAAGCGCTTATCGAGAAAGCAGCGAAGTCTCTCAGCTGAATGCGACTGCGCACGACTCGCCTGTTAAGGTTGCCGAAGACCTGTATTGCTTACTCAAATTGGCACAGCAACTTTCCGAGGATACCGGTTCAGCGTTTGACGTGACTTCGGGGCCATTGATTCAGCTGTGGCGTCACTGTCGGAGCGAGCTGCGCATTCCGTCTGATTCGGAACTGGCAGCTCGGATATCGCAGGTCGGCATGCAGCACCTGGTTTTCAACGACGACGATCGGTCGCTGTTTTTTGGCAAACCGGGGGTGTCGATCAACCTGGGCGCGATCGGCAAGGGACACGCACTGGATGAAACGATCAGAAAGCTTGACGATTTAGGCATGGAAGATTTGCTGCTGCATGGTGGCCACAGCAGCGTTGTCGCGCGCGGAGCGCATCTTGGTTGCGATGGTTGGCCGGTCGGTCTGGGGAACCCTCTGCTGACGAATCGTCGATTAGGGACAATCGTCCTTAAGCAACAAGCGATGTCGACAAGCGGCTCGAACACGCAGCACTTTCGCATCGGTGAAAAACGTTACGGGCACATCCTCGATCCCCGCACTGGCTGGCCTTCCGAGGGGCGACTTTCCGTGACCGTGATCGCCAAATCGGCGGCCGTGGCCGACGCGTTATCGACCGCGTTTTACGTCATGTCGCTCGAGGAGATTCAAGGGTTTTGCGAAAACCGCCCCGGAGTGGGAGCGATCATTATTCCGCTTCCGACGAATGATCGGCGCGTGCGGCCGCATGTCTTCGGCGTTGATTTAGCGGAACTTTATTGGGATAAAGAGCAAATACGGGTCTAGTTCCGATTTTGCTTGGTGAGGCCATCGACGACGGCCGACGTGGAACTACGATACTATATTGGTGCCCTTTCAATAAAACCCGTCAAAATCTTCGTTTGTTGCAGCCGTTTTGGAGTTTTTCGTTGTATCTTCGCCGCACTTCGATCTTTGCCGTTGTTCTGATTCTGGTCTTACGCTCGGCGATTGGCTGGCAGCTTTTCTATGAAGGGCTGTGGAAGATAAAGACGCAATCGACTCCCTATCCGTGGACGTCGGCTGGCTACCTGAAAAATTCCCAAGGCCCCATGCGATCTACATTTCGCAAGATGGCCGGTGATCCCAACGAACTCGATTGGCTCGACGTCGACAAGATGTCGACCAAGTGGACTACCTGGCAGGATCGATTCGCGCAGCATTTCAAGTTGGACGATCGCCAGGTCAGACGTCTTGCGAATTACGTCCAAGGACCCAAGGAATTCGTATCCGACGCGGGCAAGATCGAGTCGGTGCCGGAGGGAGTCAATTTGGACTCGGTCAGCGTCATCCGGTTCGACGCCGAGAAGAAGCGTCTCGTCGTCGACGGCAAGAAACACTTGAGCGGTAAGGAGTATACCAAGCTGCTGCAGTCCATTCCCGAGGGGGACGATCCGTCGATCAATGCGTTCCGAGAACAGTTAAACAAAGTCTATCAGCGGTCTTCGAATTTAAGCTATCTGGAACAGTTGCGGGCGGCGCTGCTTGGCGATTCGGATGTCGCCGGTATGCAGACCAAGGACGGCGGTGTCCAGCAGATTGGCGAATTGCAGAAGTATCGGAATATGCTGGAGGACTACGAGACGGAGGCCGCTGCCGCCAAACAAGATTTTCAGCACGAACACCTCCAGAAGATGTGGGCTGACGTGCAAGCCCAACGAGTCAAGTTGGTCGGACCGATTAAAGCACTCGAACAGTCGATGCATGACGATGCTCAGAAACTGTTGACCGTAGAGCAACTGAAACGGGGTAAATTGCCCACGCCGTGGACCACGTTGCGAATTTTGGATGCACTGACGATTGCCGGATTGACCATTTTGGGCTTCTGCCTGATGACCGGACTGCTGACTCGATTTTCAGCAATTATGGCGGCGATCATGCTCTTTTCCTTCTACTTGGCGATGCCACCGTTGCCCGGTTTGCCGGAGCAGCCGGGGCCTGAACACAGCCTGATTGTGAACAAGAATTTGATCGAAGTCTTTGCCCTTTTGGCAATTGCAGCCTTTCCAAGTGGCTATTGGTTCGGCCTGGATGCGGTGCTTGGCAAGTTCTTCCGCAAAATTCTTGGTAGCCGCAAAGAAGATGACGGCGAATAATGGCGTCAGCGATAAAAGTGGAAACATGTCGTCGTTCGCATTTGCCGCGTCAATGACCGGCGGAAAAGACAAAAATTAAAATTAGATTCGGACGTTGAGGAATTGAACTATGTTGGTCACCCCCGAACAAGAACAGATCGGTCGCGACAATTTTTACGAAGCGATTGGTGCCGATGTGAATCGACGCGATGCGATCAAGACGGCGCTGGCCGCTGGCGTGGGACTGGGCGCTGCCTCCTTCGGCTATAAGAAACTGACCGGTTCGGATCGCGTTCGCACTGCGTTCATTGGAACCGGTGACGAAGGGAACGTGCTGATTACCGAGCACCCAGAAGATTACATGGAGATTGTGGCCATCGCCGATCCTCGGCCGGCCAATATCGAGCGCACATTCAAGGGAAGTCACCCCGTCGCCCGTATCGGTCTGAACAAGAAACTGGGCGCCGATGCGGCAGCCTCGGTGGCCACATACACCGATCACAAGGCGCTTTTGGCCGACAAAGAAAAGCTGGGTTTAGAAGCAGTTGTGATCGCCGTTCCGCTCAGCCAGCACGCGCCGATCGCCATGGAATGCATGGAGGCCGGTTTGCACGTCCTGTCCGAGAAACTGATGGCTCGGACCGTGGAACAATGCAAAGAGATGATCCGAAAAGCGAAAGAAAATAATCTTCTGCTCGCCGTCGGACATCAGCGTCACTACAGCGTGCTCTATGAAAACGCCAACCATCTTGTCCAAGACGGGCTGCTGGGCGAAATCAAATTCATTCGTGCTCAGTGGCATCGTAACAATAGCTTCGAGGGGCGAGATTCGTGGCGGAAATGGAAGTACGACGGGTATGCGAAGCGTGACCGCGAACATCTGACCGAAATGGAAAAGAGTGGCAAGTTGAAAGAACTGGGCTACGATTCGGCCAAGCAGTTGGTCGATTGGCGCTTGTACGAGAAAACGGGCGGAGGATTGATGGCCGAATTGGGCAGCCATCAGATGGATGCTTGTAGTATTTTCTTGGGCAATGTCCATCCGATCGCCGTGCACGGCTTCGGTGGAAAGAACTTCTACGGCATCAATGGCGTGGGCCCCCAAGATAAATGGGACGACGATCGCGAAATCGATGACCAGATTTTCGTGACGTTCGAATTTCCTGGTCGAACCTACTTCGAAGACGATGGTCACACCGTCAAGAATGAACGCGATGTCTGTATTGTCACCTATTCATCGATCAATACGAATCGTTGGGAGCCATACGGCGAAGCCGTTTTCGGTACTCGAGGTTCGATGGTGATGAAGACGGAAAAAGAGGCGCTGCTGTACAAGGAAGCGAGCGCCAGTAGTGGCGGTGGGCTCGATCAAAGACTCCACGTCATCCAAGGTACCAAGGGAGGCGGGCCTGTCTTGGATTCGTACGAAACGGCTGCACCCTCCCCCGCTGCGACAGCGGCGAACAAGGAAATGGGCTCACCCGTCAGTCGTGGCTATCGCGAAGAAATGGAGCATTTCTGCTACTGCATTCGCGAAGGGAAAGATGAGCTCCGCTGCAACGGAACGGTTGCCATGGGAGACGCCATCATGGCGATGACGGCCAATCTCGCGATGAAACACAAACAGCGCATCGAGTTCAAACCGGAATGGTTCGATCCAGACAACGATGCGACGCCTGAAGCAGACTTCGCATAATCGACTGACCGAAACGGTATTTCCCGTTTCGCAAAGAGTCTTCCGTACGCGGAAAAAATGCGGGCACCATTTCCAGGGGCCACGCCAAGTTGCAACCCTCGCACGTGGACTAAGTCGGCGCGCCGCACTAGAATGTAGCGACGGAAGGGGCCCCGATGAAGTTCGACCTAAAATCGTTGATGCAACATGCTGGCAAATCTGCCAAGCACATCACCCGTTCGATTACTGGACGGGATGAATTGGGCAATGAAGTCGTTCAAGAAAAACTCGATCTCTCGAATCCGACAAAGCTGCTGACCTCGCCGGCCGCGGCCATCCGGACGGTGAAGGATGAGCTTTTTGGTGTGCTGTTCTTTGTCGCTGTCATCTGGGCCGTCTATTGGGGTGACACGTTTATCCCGTTTATCAATCTGAATGAGATCGCGCCGCTGATTCCTCGGACGCTGCGGGGCTTGCCTGGGATTTTTACGATGACCTTCCTGCATGGCGGGATTCGACATCTGATCCAGAACACGATCCCTCTGATTGTCTTGCTGACTTTGCTCGCAGGGTCTCGAGGGCGTTCCTGGCTGATCGTCCTTTCCATCATGTTGCTCAGTGGAAGTTTGTTGTGGCTGTTTGGTCGCAACGGGACCGATGAGCATGTCATTCATCACGTGGGTGCGAGTGGTCTTGTGATGGGGCTGATCACCTTCCTGATTGCCTCCGCATGCATTGAGAGAAGAATCGTTCCCATGGTCATCGCGGTCGTGGTCGGCTTGCTGTTCGGTTCGAATTTGATCTTCGGATTCTGGCCAGCTCCGGGCGTTTCTTGGGATGGCCACCTTTGCGGTGCCTTAGCCGGTGTCATCGTCGCCTTTGGGTGCGCACAGGCGTGGTTTACCAAGGAAGTCTTGGGACTACGGAAAGAGCTTGTGATCAAGCAGAAGACTTAAAGTCGTTCCAGGCTTAAAGTCGATCCAGAGTGTCGATCCAGCGTGTCAGCGATTCGATTTCATCCGCCACAAGGTAACGAGATTCGTTCAGTTCCGCATCGGAAACTGGGAATTTCAGCGCCCGGAGGCCTTTGGCGTCGCGTTCCATGAATTTGGAATACTTCGATTCCTGGCACCTGACGAGATAGTAGGTCAACGGTTCCCTCGGATCGTTCGAGCGAATATCGGCACCACGTGGTACGGTCGCATCGACCACTGCAACTCCGCGAATGATGTCGCGATTGGCGAGCGCGATGCGATGCGCCAGCGAACCGCCCGCTTGATAACCGTGAACAACGACTCGCGTCGGATCGATTTCGTACTTCGTCATCGCTAAGTCAATAAACTTGCGAACCAAAGCTGCTTCGGCGGGCAGCCAACGATCTGCGTTGATAGGTTGCGGAGCTAAGACGATGAGTTCTCTTTCATTGCAAACGGCCGACCAGCGTTTGACGAGGTCGTCGCTGGATTCCATCTTTGGGGATGGGAGCCAAACGACTAAGCCGTAGTCTCGCTTCTCGTCATACGACTTGGGAATGATGGCTTGGCACTTGTTCTGTTCTGCAGGTAACGACAGGTCGACGATGGTGGTTTCCTCCGATTTCGCGTCACCGGTTGGGCTCAGTTTGTCGACGATCGCTTCCGGCGTTGTCGCAAGCACGATTTCGGCTTTCCTGCGGCGAGTCCCGCGGATGACTTCGACGGTGGCTGTTTGGCCCGGTTCTAAAACAGCGATGGCACTGCGCCAGTCGGCAATCGAATCGATGGACTTCCCGTCGAGGGATATCAGTTGGTCGCCCTCGGTGAGACCAGCCTGGGCGGCGGGGCTATCCGGATAGACAAACCGGATTTCCGTCCCATCGCGATGACGACTGGGCAAAATTCCTACGAAGGGCTGTTCGTAAGGATCGATGCGATCGGCAAGCGTTAAAGAAACCGTCTGTTCTTTCTTGTCTCGTTCGAATGTGATGTTGATCTCGTCACCACCGTAGAGTGGTCCGAGCGCATGCTTGAGTTGCGAGTGCGATGTGACGTCACGGTCTTTGATTCGGAGAATGAGGTCGCCCGGTTCGATCCCTGCGGCACGCGCAGGTGATTTTGGCAGCGTTGAGGCGACTTCTAAGGCACCACGATACAAATCCTCATTCTTGAGCGTGACTCCCAGCAGTCCCGGTGTCAGTTCTTTGCCGGTGATCATGGTTTCGAGTCGATGTTGGATTTCGTTCAGAGGTACGGCGAACCCAATGCCAGAATCGTACATTTCAGCGCCGGCGAGCTGGCTTCCATCCTCCGTCGACAACGGCACCAGGATGCCGATAACCTGCCCATAGATGTCGACCAAAGCGCCGCCGTAGTTAACGGGCGATACCTTGGCATCGGTTTGGACAGCACGTCCCCAAATGCGTTCGGTCGCGCTGACAATGCCGACCGATACGTTCGGGGTTTGAGCGTCGAATGACTTACCGACGGCGATCGCCCATTGTCCGACTCGGAGCTCGGAACGCTTGACGATTTTTGGGAGCGTTAACTTTTTAGTAGTGTTGATCTTGAGCAGTACCAATCTGCGGCTTTTATCTCGGGCGACGATTTTCGCCGCGAATTCCTGCCCCGAAGAAAGCGTGACGAGCACGGCGCTGGGCTTCTGCACGAAACTGTAAGAGCTACAGACGATATGCCCGTCTTCGCTGACGATCACACCGGAGGTGGGGGCAGTGCCGGTCAGAACCGATTCGACTTTTTCTAGGCCGCCCACGGTTTGGATTTGGACGATGGAATCGGCGACCGCATTCACCGCGTCCTGAATCGCTTTTTCTTCGGCTGCCGCCAGGCCGTTTGGGGCGTCTTCGGCGAAGGTCGTGGTTGTGAAAGTGGCAAGCAGCACCACCGCCACGACCAAGGACATGCATCGTGAACCGTGGAAAATCATTCTCGAGGCCTTAGCGTTATTGGGTGGAGCTCTTGGTCACGAAGCACAACCAGTGACAATGGTTCTTCACGGTCCAATTGAGTTAAGATTTCGAACAGCTGTTTTTGCGATCGAACGACACGTTGGTCGACGTAGACGACTAAGTCATCTGGCAGCAGGCCGGCGGCCGCTGCTGGCGAAGTCGGGATGACCTCTTCGACGAAAGGTGGTGTCTTCGGCATCAGGTTGGGAACGAGTCGAATACCTAGCAAGGCCGTCGTCCAAGGTGATTCGGAGGCCGCATTGTCCGTGTCGTTTGCGGAGGTGACACGTGTCTTGCCGCTGATGATGTCAGCAACGGCCGTTTCGATCTCTGAAATCGGCAGCGCGTAGTTGAGCCAGGTATTGCTGTCCGAACTCCGCAGTTCTTTGCCAAGAATCCCCGCCAGATTTCCGTCGAGATCGGTCAGCACGCCTCCTGCCGCCCCTGCATTGTTCGTCATGGCGTCTAGGACATAGACACGGCCATTGTAGGGTGTTCGAAACGTCCCTTTGCGGGCCGACAGCTTCCAGATCGACGAAACTTGTCCATGTTGGACGCTGGCCGGTTCGTTGCCCGACGCGATACCGTAGAGATTGCTGAAGGCCAGGATCCGTTGCCCCACTTTCAATTCGGTCGATTGATCGAGAGCGAAATGCTCCAAGCCATTGGCATCAATCTTCAACACGGCGATTTCCAGTCGCGGGTCGGTGCCTAAGAGTGTTGCTTCGAAGCGAGAGCCATCGTCGAGTGTGGCGGTGATCGAGTCGGTATCCAGCACATAGCTAAACGCCGTGACGATGTGTCCTTCGGCCGAGGCGACAAAGCCGCTTTGGTATGGCTCCATTCCTCGCATTCCGCCGGCACCATAAATCTTGACGATCTTGGGCTGAATGGCGCGAGTCGTGTGGACAAACGAGAGTTGGCCCCAGGCGTTGCCACCGCACCAGACCGAAATCACCGCCAGCGCTAGGCCGAAAATGCACGAACTGGACTGGTTAAAGCGAGACGATCGACTCATGTTGCATCCTCGCCCGGGAAAGTGAAGGTGTCGATCGTGTAAGTCCCGTACGTGGCGTCGCCGATGCGAACGCGGAACTTCGACGGCTTTTGATGTTTGTCGAGCTGTTTGTACTCTTGGAAGTGAATTTCGCAAGGATCGGCATCGCCGGGCGGGTAGAGCTCGACCAAATCCAAAGTGCCCTCCCCTGGCGAAAAGTACATGCGAATTTCGAACTCGTCGTACAATCCGATAATGACGTCGCTGAGCTGGCCCGAGCGGTCGGTCGGTGCCTTACCAAAGTAGTAAACTTCACCGAACTGGGCTGGTCCTTCGGTCAAGAATCGTCTCCACATCTGAAGAGCGATCAGCATGCCGCCGCTCCCTGGCGGTTCCAACTGATCGCCGAGTTCTTGTGACATATCGACCAGCGTCATGATCTCTGGCAAGTTGGCCACAACTTTCGCATCGTTCAACGTGATCTCGAACTTGGCATTGTCGGCAGTGGTTCCGGTCAGGCTCCATTCACCTTTGTTGCGGGGGACCGCCCCAGCGCGGCTTAGTCTATTCCAGATGCGTTCGACATTTTGTTGATTGAAGTAGTAATTCGCGTAGCCACTTCGTTTCGTGTAGAGCTCCTTTACCGCGTCTGGGATTTCGTTTTTCGGAGGCTTCGGTTTGGCCCGTAGTGGATTCTTGGGACCGGGCGCTTCGGGCGCCTTGTCTTTCTTTTGCGGTTTGGGCATCGGCGTCGGTGGCTTTTGGTCGCCTTCTAACTTTGCGACAAGTTGACCCGAGGAATGAACTCCGTCAAGCCGCACCAAGATCTCGGTGTCCTGCCCATCGCGGCGATAGACGACGGGGATTCGCCAACCTTTGGGGTAGGTACCCAGGACGTTTTTGAACATGTTGACCGTGGCAACCGATCGGCCACCGAGGCCAATGATCTCGTCATCGAACCGTAACCCGCGGCGATAGGCGTCGCCCGATTCGAGGATGTTGCTAACGAGGAGGCTGCCTTTCTCATCGGACGAGACGGTGAAGCCGAGCGTCGCATGATCGACAATCCGGCCGCTCCGTAAGTGGCCCATGAATTTCTTGATTTGATTGATGGAAATCGCATAACCGACTCCCACGTTGACTCGTCCCCGTTTTTCGAAAGAGGCGCGGCCATTGATGCCGACCAGTTGGCCGGCTGCGTTAAACAAAGGGCCGCCCGAATTTCCAGGATTGATCGATGCATCGGTCTGAATGCAGTCGGCATATTCCAGCAGTGTCCCGGACGGATACTGGTAGCGATGCACGCCCGAGATAATGCCGTACGTCACGGTCGGGTTGAAATCGGTTGCCAGCACGAATGGATTGCCGACCACATAACAGGTCTGTCCCGCTTCTAATTGATCGCTATCGCCCATGACGGCGGTCGGAAAGTCGTCTCGGCCGACAAGTTTGATCAGCGCCACGTCGCCTACCGGATCGATGCTGACGAGGATCGCGTCGTACATTTTGCCGTCATTCATTCCACATCGCATGTGGTTGCCGCACGGTTGGACTACGTGGAAATTCGTGAGCGCGTAACCATCGGGAGTAATCACCACACCCGATCCGCCGCCTGCGCTGTCGGCTCCGAAGATCGCCAACGTCGGTTGCGAGATTCGCTCGATGATCTCAATTCGGTCGGCCTGAGCCTTGATCACGCTGGCCGGCGGTGCGGCTTCGACGCCTGCTGCCATGATCAGAACGATGCTGAAGATCAAGCGGACGAGCCGGAGGTTTCGAGCGTGGCGGTAGCTGCGTGTCATTTGGTGGTTCTCAGGTTGCACAGATGGAGTCGGTCGCCCAAGTCAACTCCGTCGCCGTAATCGACGATGATTTTTAGTCGCTTTACATTTGCGATATCGACGTCGAGCGCCAAGGGAGCGTCGCCAGCCAAAATGTCGGCCGACAGCAGTTCGGTCTCGTTCCCCAGCACCAATAGCTTCACTGCCGCCGCGGAACTTACGGTCGGATCAAGGCCGGCGAGGCCCCGTAGTTTCCGATGCTCGCCGTCCAATCGGAACGTGATTTCGGTTCGTGAGTGAATGGCCCATCCTTTGGGATAGCTTTGCGTGTCACCATTCAGGTCCCGCAGCATCAGCGGCGTTCCGTCAAAACTCTCATCGCGAATTGGCGCGTAGAGCAGCGTCGTCACCGACGAAGGTGATTCGTCACCGGCAACAAGAGGCGTGATGTTGACTCGAGTTGGTGTTTGGTCGCTGAGGTAGACAACATTGCCGGCCGCAAACCCAATGCGTGCCACGACGTTTCCAGCGATTTGCGTCGTGGCTCCACTCGCCGTTTTGATCGTGAATTGACCGCCTGAATAGGCAATCTCGCTCACTTTCCAGTTTTCGCCGTCGACAGTGGTTACCTGACAAATCGCAGATGACGCGCCTGACGAAGATTTGCGGTAAGGCGCAAAGCCCTCCAGCTTGTGCAAGGGAACGTCGATCTCATCACCGTCCATGGTGAAAGTCAGCTGCTCTTCGGTCACATCGCCCACAAGTCCTTCGAGATAGTCGAGCGATTCAGTGCCTTTGCGGATCACGATGGCATCGCCTTCGTGCGGTTGGCGAACGAGTTCATTCCACTGCGTGTCTAACGCATCGCTTGGCTCGCGAAACCGAATCGATCGAAGTTGAGATTGTGGAAATGTGATCGGCAGACCATTCAGCCGCTCGACCGTGATCTTGCTGTTCTTGGAGGTGAAGCGGGAAACCGAAAAATTGGAACCGCAAACCAGAGTAACGCGATTGGCAGGAACGGAAGCGTCTGGTCGTTGATGAAATTCGACGTTCAGCAACTCCTCTGTGGAAATCTGACGCTTGGTTCCGTCGATATCAAAAGTAAGTTGCGTGCCTTGCCATTGAGTCAGTTCGCCGCTGAGCTTGTCACCCGTTAGCTGCGTGATATCGGCAGCGAGAAGCCCGCAGAGCAAAAGGAGTGTAAGCATCAAAAGTCCTTAAAAGGCGATAGAAAAACAGGTCGTCACGTGATTACTCGGCTGCATCATCCTTAGCCAGATTGCGGAAATATTCCTCGATGACGTCGCGGTAGTGTGAGGGGAATTCTTTGCCCAGCTGCTGGAGTGCTTGTTTGCGTTCTTTGGGAGGTAGGTTGCCCCAGTCCGAGTCTTCACGCAACTTCTTGTTCTGCACATCGCCAGGGCCGCCTCCGCCTGGCAATTGACTGTCTTGCATCGGCGCACTCGGTTGATTGCCACCACCGCCCTGCCCGCTTTGAGCCATCATTTGTTGCAGCTGTTTTTCTTTCTCTTCAATCATCTTCGACAATTTGTCGATGACTTCTTGTTCTTCGTCGCGAACTCGCGTGCCGGCGCGGCCATGTTCGAGCCGTACCGTGATGCTGTCCATGATGCGAGCAATTTCGTCGAGCGAATCGGGCTTGAGCTGTTTTAGGTCGGCCAGCATCAGATTGGCGACGGTGCCGTATCGTTCCGGTAGTTCGGTGTCTCGCTCCAACAACTTCGCCAGCTGTTCTTCCGCCTCTTCAAATTCCCGGACGCGATAGTCGACGGCCGCGCGGTAAAAGAGCAGCGTGGCGGGGCCGACCGATTCGGTTTCTGCGAGCGGTTCTAAGACCTCTTTGGCTTCGTTATAGAGCTGATGGATGGCCAGAGATTTGCCGTATAGCAAACGCAAGGCGTTGCTCACGATCGGGGGCAACGCTTGCTGTGTCAATTCGTCGAATTCGGCACGTGAGGCAAGTTTTCCGGCGCGGCAACGCTTCACGAAATCGGCCGGCGCCAAAGCGGCGTTCGCGATCGAATCGAGAACGGGCTCTACCAGATCACCACCTTCGATCGCAGCATTCCAGATCGCATCGATCGTTTCGAGCTGCTTGTCCTCGAGTTCGAGCGTTGTGACCCAACGATCGATCTCTTCCCGCGTCTTTTGAACGCTTGGCCACTCCCAGCTGGCCCGTTGCAGTAGGTCGTCGCCGGCCAACGAAGACTGCGACGTCGCGGCGGCCATCATCAGGCCGAATGCGATCCATCGCAAGCTCGTGGATAATCGACGGGTAACCATACTACTTGTTCTTTCCGAGGCTGATGTCACGTGTGATTTGGTGGAGGTCGAGTTCTCGTTTCGACAGGCCTTGCAACGCGTCGATCAGCTCTTCGTCGGCCGCTTGCCCGATGACGTCGTCGGCGTTGTCGAGCATTTTCGAATAGCGGTCGGTACGGCGATTGATCCGCAACTGCATCGCTTTCAGCATTTTTAGTTCGGCGATTTGACTGACGAGTGGTTGGTCGCCCGGATCCATCTGCTGCGGCTGCATTTGTTGATCTTGCTGGCGTTGCTCTTGATCTTCTTGGGCTTGCTGCAACGCTTCGATCATTTCCTCCAGCGCCTGAATGATGTCCTCTTCCAGTCCTTGCGTCATGACACCGACTTTGACTTCGGCCAAGCGATTCACGACCTCGTCCATGTCCTCGCGGATCGTTTCCATGCTGGCTGGAAATGCCACCGAAGAGCCCTCTTCTCGCAACACCAGCAGGCACTTGTCGGCTTCCACCACGACTCGTCGCTGTTGAAAACTGAGTTTGCCCGCCTCGATATCAAGAACACGCCCTTCGTCTTCGTCCTTGCGACGAGCTAGACGGGTCGTGTTTTCATAGATTTGCAGTTCCATTTCTAGCATCTTGCGGACACGGCCTTCCAACTGGGCCAGCGTCCGTTCAATCTCTTCCTCGCGCATTTGCCGGAGGATCTCTTCCAATTCGGCTTTCGCTTCCGCCAGTTTGCGCGCCGCTTCCCGTTGATCTTCTAGTGCTTCGTCGCGTTGGGATTTATCGAGTTTCTGCTGGGCGTCCCGCATGCGCTGTTCCGCTTCTTGCACGCGCTGCTGCCCTGGAAACGATTCCTGAGGCTCAGAATCCTGGGGCGATTGGGGTTCGGAAGGAGAACCTGGGGACCCCGGCTGGCCGGGTGGCCCCGGTTGTCCAGGTGGCGACTCGCTTCCCTCGGACGGTTCGCCAGATTGTGGATCACCCGGTTCTGACTCGCCGGTCGGCGCTTCGCTGCCGCTTTCGCTGGGGTTGCCTTCAGTGGGGCTCCCCTCGCTCTTGCTGTCCTGGTCGGCTCCTGGCGAGCCCTCTTTGGCTTCGTCGGAACCTGCTTCGCCGGAATCTGATTCGTCCGAACTCGACTCCTCGGCATCCTGACCCTCCTCCGACGGGCTTCCTGCGGACTGTTCACCCGAATCGTCGCTGTTCGGTTTGCCGGTCCCTTCGTTTTCCTCCATCGTTTCGCTGAGGGATTCGGTACGATCGGCGACGCGTTGCTGTTCTTTGGCCAGCTGCGCGGCTTCGACGCCACCTTCGTTGCGCCCTTGGACTCCCCGTTGAATGCGCTCCAGCCGTTCGATCTCCTTGATGTAGCTTTTGATGCGAGCCTGTTCATCTTTCAAGCGATCGGCGCGGTTTTCGCTGAGTAGCAGTTCCAACAGGGCGCTCAAATCCGAACGGACCAGCTTCTGCCCGTCCAAGGCGCGTTTGAACTTCTCTTGGTTGAGCAAACGGGAGAGTGCACCCAGTTGCAGCTGGATATCTTTTTCCTTGCTCAAGGCGAACGTTTTCTTGAGCAGTTCTGCGCGGCGGGGATTTGTTGCCGCATCGAATTCTGCCATCCGCAGCAACAGTTTTTCTAGTCGAGCATGCTGCTGCGCGAGGTGACTTTGCTGGATGGCCAATTCGTCGGCCGCGTTGGGCGCATTCGCGTCAGACGATTGCGCGGACAGTGCGCCGGTCAGCATAAAGGTGGGAGCCAGTGTTACGGCCCAACCCAGGACCACAGCCGCGATACGCACGATCGCGACGCGAAACCGCATCGCTCGGCGAAGCATCGGCGACCATCCAACTTGGTGCGCTCGCAGCATATTGACCTCCAAACTGTCATTTGGCATCTCTAACGATTCGTACCAAATGAATCCAATTCTCGAATTCGAGGGACTCTGTCGATAACGTCGAAACACCCTCGTCTAATTATTGCTGTCACAACGCGTTGCAGCAAATTAAAACCGCTATTTCAGCAGATCTAACGCTCGTTTTTTCTGTTGTTTTTTCGTTTGTTCCATGAGGACGTCTTGTTCGCGAATCATCGACCGTACCAAATCGACAAGTTCGTTGTAGCTCTCCAAGTCGAGCATCTTCTGAAGAACCCGCTCCATCGCTAGAAGCAGTTCATCTGCTTGCTCAACCGAACTGGTCACTAATTCCGGCCCTTCCCGTTCGTCGTCGATTTTTGTTTCGAGTGCCCGTAGCAATTGCAAAAATCTGGGAAATCGCTCGTTGCCAATCGACTTCAGCGGTTCGGAAATATCAAACTCAAGCCGTCGTTGCCGATCTTCTGAATCGACGCGATTATTGACCAATTCTTCCCGCACATCATCAAACGATAGCGCGACACCTAGGACTTCTTGCGAGGCGCGTTGCGCTTGTTGTCCGCCTCGCTGGACTCGCAACAGACGCAACGCGCGTGCTCGACCTTTTAGCCGTTCGCTCTCGTCCGGCGAGTCGGGCGCATCCGCTTCACTTTCTGGCGTGTCACCAAATTGGACGCGACTGAGGGAGTCGCGGGTTTCACGAAAATCAGAAATAATCTGTTCAAATCGTCGCCGTAGCCCCAACTCGCGCGCTTCCAAAAGTGCCAGCAGACGGCTGGGTGTGACAACATCTAGCTCATAGCGATCCCCATCGCCAATGTTGGGCGTTTTCGTAAGGTCAAAGCGGTCTTGCGAATGGACGCTGATGGTCACTTTGGAGTCGACCGGTAATTCGGTCGGCTGGGAAGCGTCGGACCTTTGCTTCCGTAAATCGAGTGCCGTGTCGATCTGTCCCGAGGCGTCGAGCGCGATCGGGAACTGCATGGGTTCGCCACCAGCTTCCAGTTCGATCCAACTGCTGGCCACACCAAAATCGTCTTGGATCGAACCTTCAAAGGGAAGTCGAGCATCCTGAGTGATGGCCGATCCAATCCCACGCAACCGCGCATCGACGGTCGGCGGCATGTCGGGCGTGGCAGTGATCACCACCGGATAGGCCCGACGACTGGTCGTACCGTCAGTGTCGAGCAGTGTGATCTCGTGGGCCACGTTTTCTCTGAGGTCGTCGATGTTGTAGGAGAACGAGGTCTGCTCTGCCAGCGCGGGCATGATTTGTTGGATAAGGTCGGTGCCTTCGGGCAACGTCTGCGTCGTCGGTGTTAATTGGTCCGATTCGGTCGCGGCCAGCACGAGCACGTCACCTGTTTCTGTGTTCTTAATTTTCGCGCGACGGATCGACTTGTTGGTCAACACGCGGAGTGTGACTTGGCTCCCTTGGGCGAGTTGAATTCCTGGCCGATACGATTCCGTGCGCGACAGCAGGCCGGTATAGGCCGGTAGCGTATAATCCAATTCGATGCCGGCAATTTGTGGGCTCTCGACGACGCGAACGGTGCAGTCGTTCAATCGATGGTCGTTGCCGACGACATCGAACTGAATGTCGGAGAGGATGTTCGTGAATGGCATGCCGTCAAACGCGTATTGCTGGTAGCCATCGCGCGGCTCGCCAAGGCGGCTCATGTTGACCCGCCCTCGCTCGCCGTCGCCGGTCCGATAGTAAATGGTGCAGACGGTGGGAACCGGCGCCGAGCGATTTGCATCCGCGCGGACTCGCACCTTCAGGTCATCTCCGCGAGCCAAAATCAGCTGATTCTGATCGTTGAATCCGATCAGTTCGATCTGCGTGATGCGTGGGTAGGGTTGGTCGGATAAGCCAAACAGTCGGCTGAGCCCCATGCGAAAGATAGAGCCGCCGTAGAGTGCGAACAGCAGCAACGACAAAACAAGCAGCGCCGCGATGACGACGGCTCGCATCAGCGCGCGAAAATCGAACAGCTCTTTGACGTTGATCAACTCGGCCAAGGCGACCGCTTCTTTGCATGACCGGGAGAGCATCGTCGGATCGGCCGTAGCATCCGAGTTGTGGCCCGCTTCAACCGATGTGACGAGGCTGTCACGAAATTCGGGAAAGCGTCGCTCGATCAGCAACGCCAAACTCGAATCTTGCAAATCGACAAAGAACCTCGCCAAAATCCAGCGATACACCACGAACAGCAAGCAGCCCACCATCAGGCACAGCAGGACGGCTCGCGCTTGCACCGGCATTTCGCTCGAACCCAAACGAACCGGCAAGTAGTCGATGGCCATACCAAGCCAGAACAAACCGATGAGGCAAGCAACCGCCAGTGCGACCCCTTCGATGCAGATGTAACGTCGAATCGAGCTGCGGGTATGCGCTAGCAGCTCTGCGATTTGCGGAGGCAAACGAGATTCGTTCGGCGATGGGGGAGTTGCGGTACTCATGCGATATTTGCCGTGGCCAGATCGTTACGTCAATCAAGACGCCGATCGCTCGGTCTGATCTTTAGGCCAGCTTATTGAGCCTCCGAATGGTCCACTCGACGCACAGCGCACCACATATCAGCCCCATGAGCCAGGTCATGAGTCGCTGTTGGAACGCGCGGTCGGGTGTGCCGGGGATGTAAGTTTCTTGATCCTGCGGGACGAGCGCGGCGACGAGGCCTGCGGCCGCTGCACTGGCGGCTTGATTGAGATCGGGGAAATAGACGCCGCCGGTCGCGGTCGCGAGTTCGTTCAGCAACGCGTCATTTCGCTGTGGAGTTTCGACTTCGCGATCGGGAACGCGCACCCGCACCGTGCGCGTCAGTACGTCCAGTTGTTCGCTGTTAGGAATTGGCAGCTCTATGCGATAGTCACCTTCTTGCAAGGCCGTGAACTGGCTGGAATAGGAACCATCCTTGGAGGTGTCGTCCAACTGGCCGGTGCTACTCACATGCTGCAGCTTGAACGGTTGGCGATTGCCGTTGGGTGAGATGAGTGTTGCCGCGACTTCTTGCTGCACCAACGGTTGAAACTGTTCATCGGTGAGCGACGCGCGAACGATGATCGTTTCGCCCAAAATCGACCGGTCTTTGCTGACCAGCAGTAGGCCGCGGCTACTATCGCGGAGCAATCGCCCTTCGCTGACGTATCGAATCAACTTGGTGTAGAACGAGCCAAACATCTCGGGATCGACGGCCCGAAGCCGCCACATTTCACCGCTACCCAGATAGAAAACTCGACCGGCGCCATAAAAATGGCCCGCCATATAAACGGGCAATTGATTGTCAATCGACGTTTGTGGGTTGGAAAACGATCCGTAAACGGTCGCGCCCGGTTTGGCGGCGCGGACTGGAAAGTAGGAATAAACGCCGGAAAAGTCGCTCCATCGCTGTTGGCTAAGATTCCCATCGTCATCAAGCCAGAGCTGTCTCGCTTGGCGGCCAGCGTCGGTAAACTCGACCGGCCAAGCCTGAGTCGTCGCATTCTTGCCACGGGTTAACTGCCCGGTCGATCGGCGAAAGAAGCTGACGGGATAAAAACCTTTCACAAGCTGGATGCCGCGTCGGCCTCGCGTTAGTGTCGTCCATTCGGGAGTGTAGACGGGGCCGGCCACGCAGATCATGCCGCCCGCTTTTTCCGAAAGCCAGCGATCGATGAGCTCGATTTGTTCTTCCGACAGCTGCTGCCAGTCGGGGTCGAAGGCGACGATGCAGTCGTATTCAAACAACTCCTCGGGCGAGCTGGGAAACTCTTCGAGGATCTGGTCGGCTTCCTGCGCCATGCCCGGCAACGCTCCTTGCAAGTGGACGTCGACGATCGTCTCCTTATCGCGATAACAGAGGACGCGGACGAAGCGATACTCACGCGTTGGGCCGCCTGCCAGCAGCAAGACCTTGTTCTTTCGATCGACGACTTGGACGCTGGCGACCTTTTCGAGATCACGCTGTTTGATGGTACTGTTACCGGGAGCAGTAGCACGTACGACATACTCGTACTTGCCGAGTTCGGTCGGAGTCAGTTCGAACTTCACGGGAACCGGTTCGCCATCGTTGCCGAGTTCGGCCAGGATTTCGTCGACGAGGGTTTCGGCAGGCGCTGGTTCGTTGCTGCGTGCCGGCTTGCGCGAAAACAGCTGAACTTTGACGTTCCGCCCCTTCCAGCCGAACGATTGCAAAAACGTCTTGATGGTAAACATGTCGGCCGGGTAGACGCGGGCCGGCGCTTCGACGTCGACGACACGAATCGAGGCGGGCCGATCGGGAGAACCAGCACCGATCGGGAAGAGTTGAATGCTGGCTGCTTGAGCCGACGCGACCGATTCACGCGTGTCGATGCCAGCGTTCTGATTGCCGTCGGTGACGACGACAATGCCGGCCAGTGGGCCACCCCGTTCATGTTCGACGAGGTAACTGATCGCATCGCCGAGTCGGGTTTCGACACCCGACGGCTTCAGCTGTTCCGACCAATCGATGACGGTTGGTTCAACCATTGCCGGTGAACTTGGTCCCGAACCGTTGTTGTCTACCGTGGCGGTGTCGACGAGTCGAGGTTCGCCGAAAGCGACCTGTAGTCCATATTCGGGGTAGCGAAGGTTGCCGACGGCCAACGTTACCGCGCCAATGATGCCGGCGAAGACCGCGACGAGCAATGCCCAGCTCTCGCCTTCGGCGCTGGTGAAGGCTGCCTTGAAAAACAGGTGCAACAATATCGCCACGAGCGCCAAACCGACGAAGGCGAGTCCGACTTGCGCCAGTTTCTTGGCCGTGGCAGCCGCCGTGCTGTTGATCGCCGCTTGTTCGGTCGCCTGTTCGGTGGCATTGCCTTGGCGAGGGAGTGAGGCGATTTGCGCGGGTCGGTCGCCCTGGTCGAACCGATAAACGACGACGTCGTGCTGTTGGCGGAGGTTGTCGACGAGTTGTTGGTCGGCCAGCGTTTCGACGACTTGTTGGATACGCGTGGTGCTCTGGCCGTCCGCGCCAGTCACATCGTCTAAGCCCATGCTTTGGCTCGTGTCGACCAAAATGACTGCGCGAGAATTTTTGACGACTTTATGCTCAATCCGTTTTTCCAGCTGTAGGAAGAAGACGAACAGTCCTACAAAGGCGGCGATTCGCAGACCAGTTAGCAACCACCGTAGCGCTCGGGGGAAGCCACTCGTATCGCGTTGGTACGTCAGGTAAACGATCGCCATCAACCCGATGAGGACAGCGGCCAGTACGAGCCAGTGCCACCATTGATTCAGGACGTTGAGTCTCGCCAATTCGTAATAAGTTCGCGTCGAAGTATCGGCGATCAGGCATCCAAGGTTCATCGCACGGCTCCTGATTTGTAAGCAGTCCGGCGATGAATCGTGTGGCGACCTGGATGGTAGCTGGCCGAGTAGGCCAGCAGTTGCTCGACGATCAACAGACCGACCAAGGCAAACAGGAGGATCTGGCTCCAAGAGAAACGGTTGTCGTCGCGGGCTGACAGGGAAATCGCGTCCGAATCCAAAATTCGGGCACCCGTGCCGGACGTCGCTTTACTCAGTGCGTCCATGCTGGCAAGTTCCAGATTACTCTCGCTGGCATCGACGTTGATGGCGAAGAGTTGTTTTTCAAACTCGCCGGTCAGCCTCTGTAATTTGACGCCGTAGACTCCAGGAGTTTCTGTGTTGCCGACGTCGCCGGTGGACGTGGAGCTATCGAGGACGATCTTGCCAACTTGCCGACCATCGACCTCTTCCACCTCGACGTTGCGGGTGAGCGAGATCGCGAGTGGCGTATTTTCATTGGGCGTGGCCAGTACCGGCATCGGAATTTGGAAATCGACCTGCGGTTGATACTCGCGCGCATCCACCGTCATTTCGATCGGTGCGCCGGCAAACCGATCAGGATCGGCTTGTCGGCTGGTGTTGAGGTATGACTGCAACTCGAGCATCAGGACAGGAAACGTCGGCTGCGTTGCCCAAGAGTTCCAGCGAGGTGCCAGCGAGCTAAGTTGCGTTACGACTCGTCCACTTCCAAAACGCTGTTCGACCCACAGGGGATCACCATTGCGTAGCTTGGCGATCACGCTCACCGTTGTCTCTTCCGTCGGTTGCCACAACGGATCGGGCGTCGCGTACTGCTGGATGCGAATGGAGCCAATAAAGGCGTTCCTTTCTCCCAGCAGCACGCGGAACAGCGGATGGTTTTCAACCTGCAAATCGGGCGTACCGTCCGTCGATGAAGGGAGCGTGCCGACCATGCTGAGTGGCAGGGGAAAAAGCCCCTCCCCTTCGGCGTGCCAGCCGTTGTAGAAGCTCAGGTCGGATTCCGGGCCCAGGAAGATGGCGATGCCGCCACCGTCCTTTACGAACTTTTCGACATTCCGGGCAGCCCGATCGTCCATGCGAGGGACGTCCAGTAAGTAGATCGCGTGATACTTGGCAAGCGCTGCAGGCGTCGCATCCCGCAGGAACGTGGCCGATTCCAAGTCGACGCGGATACCCGTGCGAACGCGATCGCTCGGCTGAAAGACGGTTTCCAAATACCGGACGTTCAGTCGATCGGGATCGCCGTCGATCACCAGCACGGGAATTCCATCTTCGCAGTCGATCACGCACCAGCGACGGTTGTCGACGGCGACCGCATCGGCGGAGAGTTCGGCTGCCAAGACGTGTTGGCCAGGATCGGTAAAGAAAACCTGAGCGCGACGGGAAACCGTTTCGCCCGGTCCAATTTCATCAATGAGAATTCCCGGTAATTCAGTGGAGGCGTCCACGGTCGCCTCATCGGTGGCCGTTTTCATGACTCGCAAGGCGACCGTTACCTGTCGAGCCACATCGACGCCGAAATTCTTCACCGCCACTTCGACAAACAGAGGCACGCCCGCCGCTTGGACACCTTGGACGGGGCTCAGTTCGGTAATCGTGACGTTGGAATGCGGCGTCTGCGAACAGCGGACAAGATTGAGCCGCGCTTCTTTGCCATCGAGCGCCGTCAGCGCGTCGGCTAAATCGCCCGGCTGCTGCCAATGGTCGGCGCGGAAATCGGAAACGAGGTAGATGTCGTGGCTCTCATTGTCCGATTGTTCGATGATTGTTCTGGCAAGATCGAGTGCTGCGTGGGGCGAACTGGCCAGCGCGGAAACGTTCTTGTCGCGGCGGACATCTTCCAACGTTGCTTCGAATTCCGCGTCGACGGTTCGAGCTATCATGTCGGCCGCCGTGGCCAGTGATGCGTCGTCAGGCAACGGTTGTTGGTCGTCGGACGGTCGTTGAGCGGTGCCGGCTCTGGAGAAGCGGATGAGCGTGAAACGCTGCAGTGTGTCCTGTGCCGCCACATGCTGAGCCAACTGCGTGACGACTCGGTTGGCCCGGTCCCAGGCCGAATCGGAACCGATTCGATCCGACATCGAAAAACTGTCGTCGAGTAGAACGATATGGTGCGTTGTGCGGCCCCCAAAAAAGTTGCTCCATTGGCTCCGCGTTGCCAAATGGGCAAGCATCGCCACGAGCAAAGCGATGGCGGCCATGCGTGCTAACAGCAGGAGCAGCTGTTTGAGCCATACCCAGGTCTTATGCTTCTTCTCCGATTGCATTAGGAAATCCATCGCCGCCCATTGCACCCGTTTTTGGCGCATGAGGTTGATCAGGTGGATCAACAGAGGCAACAACACAAGGAAGAAGCCCCAAGTCAGCGGTTGAAAGATAAACTGCATCGTCATTCGGCAAACGGATCGGTCAGATCCGTTTCTGCTGCGCTCCAAGTCGTTTGCTGAGGTAAGTCGCGAGCGCCGCGTCGAGCGGGTCGCGTGTGCGGATGAGCGCATAGTCGATCAGGTTGCGGGCGCAGCTCTTGCGAATGAACTCGAGATGTTCATCGAGCGCTGACAGATATCCTTCGCGCAACGATCGCGGGTTGCAGTTCACAAATCGATCTGATTCCATGCCCTCGAAACGCGTCGGTCCGTTGAACGGGAAATCGATTTCATCATCGTCCATGATGTGAAGAACGAGTACGTCGTGGCCGCGTTGTCGTACCAGTTTGAGCCCTTTTGCCAGCGCATCGCGGTCGGTCAGAAGGTCGGAAATCAGGATCACCATGCCGCGTCGAGGCGTCTTGTCGACGACTCGTTTGAGCAGAACCGACATGTCTGTCGCGTCTTTCGGTGACGTCGTATTCAAGGTATCGATGATCGAATAGATGTGACTCCGTTTGGTCCGGGCATCGACTTGGGTCCGGACGTTTTGGTCAAAGACGGCACAACCGACCGCGTCCTGTTGCTTGAGGATCAAATAGGCCAAGCAAGCGGCAACGGTGCAGGCATATTCGAATTTGTTCAGCGGCCCATTGCCGTAGGCCATACTGGCCGAGGCGTCGACGAGCAGGCGGCAGGTCAGGTTACTGTCTTCTTCGAATTGCTTGACGACGAGTCGATCTTGGCGGGCCCAGACTTTCCAGTCCACGTGTCGGAGATCGTCACCGGGAACGTATTCCCGGTGTTGGCGGAATTCGACCGATTGCCCGAAATAGGGGCTGCGATGCATGCCGGAGAGATACCCTTCGACAATGTGACGCGCCCGAACGTCGAGTTTCGCGATCCGCTTTATCGCCTCAGGATGCAAAAATCTTTTGGAATCGGGCATCGCGCGTAAGTTCATCTTCCTTGGTTGGTGTAACTTCCAGCAGCCGATCAATGATCGTATCGGCGCTGACTCCTTCACTCTGTGCCGCAAAATTCACAACGACGCGATGGCGTAAAACCGGTTTGGCGAGCGCCGCGATGTCGTCGGTGGAAACGTGGCTGTTGCCTTGCAAAATGGCGCGGGCCTTGCCGCCCATGATCAGGAACTGAACCGCGCGCGGGCCGGCTCCCCAAGAACTCATCTCTTCGACAAATTCTGGTGTCCCCGGATTGCCGACGCGGGTCTGTCGGACCAGCGACAAGGCATAGCGTATGACATGATCGGAAACGGGAACGCGGCGAACGATGTCTTGCAGTTCGACGATTTCTTGCGCGGTGAGCACCGGCTGCACTTCCGATTTGTCCGGTGAAGTGGTCCGCCGCGCCACTTCGAATTCTTCGTCAAAACTTGGGTACTCGACGAAGACCTTGAACATGAAACGATCTTGCTGGGCCTCTGGCAGAGGATAGGTCCCTTCTTGTTCGATCGGATTCTGAGTTGCCAGGACGAAAAATGGATCGGCCATCGGGCGTCCGACGCCGCCCACGGTGACTTGTCGTTCTTGCATCGCTTCCAACAGTGCCGCTTGCGTCTTGGGCGGCGTGCGATTGATTTCGTCCGCCAAAATGATGTTGGCGAAGATCGGCCCCTTCAAGAACCGTGGTTCGCGCTCACCCGTATCGCGATTCTCCTGGATGATCTCGGTCCCGGTAATGTCGGCCGGCATAAGATCAGGAGTGAACTGGACTCGATTGAAGGACAGGTCCATCGTGCGGGCGAGCGTACTGATCATCAGTGTCTTGGCCAGGCCCGGGACGCCTTCCAGCAGGCAATGGCCACGACTGAAAAGCGAAATCAACAGTTCGTCAATGACTTGGTGCTGACCAACGATGACCTTTGAAAGTTGGTCGAGAAGCTGCGAACGAGCCGCGGCTAACTTGTCGATGGATGCCTGAGAGTTTTCTGATCCATGGTTCGGCATTGGGGTTCCTTCGTCGTACCGCATCGACGCAAATCGCTCTCGTCGTCCAAGATCTCGAAATTTGCGATGCGGGATTATATACGGATCGGTGTCGCTCTAAACAGTCGAAGCGAGGGGTTACGTTGATTACTGGATCGAATTATTGAGCAAACGGATCTTCCGATTCTTTGGTCGGGGCTTCGGTTTCGACGTCAACCGGCCCCAATTTGTTCGCCGGTTTCTTGCCATCTTGCGAATTCTCACCATTAAATGTGATCGTGTGGCCTTTATTTCCATAGACGTACTCGATCGCCAGACTGGCGTCCGTCGGATTGGCCGTGACGGTAAACGGGTGCACACTGTTCAGCCGATTGCGAAAAATCACCTCACCATTCCGTCGGTCAATGCAGGCCAATTCGTTCACGGGCTGTGGCCGCGGCGTATTGGGGGTCTTGGGGACGGTGTAGGATCGAGCGAACACAAGGATCGGAGTATTGACTGCTTGTCGAGTCAATAGCTGGTAGTCAATGACCTCGGTCGGCGTCTCCCAAGCAGGTTGGCCCGTCTCTCGATCGAAGGCGTACAGCTGACCGGACAACTGAAAGCCGGACGCGGTGCGACCGAATCTCGTACCCCGTCTTGCATTCGGCTTGCCGGCCCCGACGATGAACTGATCGGGGGTTTCCAGAACGACGAGATGATTCAGCTCTCCCTCCACCTCAAGATCGTGGAGAACGACCGTCTTTCCCGTATCGGTTTCGAGGATTTCCAGTTTGCCGCTGGGTTCACAAATGGCGATGTGACGCCCATTGATGAGCCGAACGGGTGCCGAGGCCGCACATTCGCGGTGCCAAACTTCTTTCTCTGCGACGGCATCGAACAGATTCAGCATGAGCTTCTTTTCTGTTTTCCAGCCTAGCAAGCGAGTGCCAAACGAACGCCATTGCTTTTTCTTGAACGGCAGTTCGAGTTTGCCTAACAGACGCCCGTTCCGCATGTCGTATTTATGGGCGGTGACGCTATCCTTCGCGGCAACGAAGACGAATTGGCGATTCCCGAATACGGTGGCATTCGTGCCGACTTTGGCGACCTTCCAGATCGGCTCGCCGGTGAGCAGGTCGCTGCAGACGAGGTCGCCTCGTTTCAGGTAGGCGACACCTCGGTCAGAAACGGGGCCCAACACGCGTCGATCGATCGTGAGCAGGAGGTTGGCATTGACGTTGCTTTGACGATTGAGTTGCCCCTGGGAATCACCAATGGCGTCTTTCCAAATGCGCCTGAGTTGGGTTTCGTCATAGTCGCCGATCAGATCAATGGCTGCCACTTCGGTACCGTTCGAGCAAATCAACAGGTGCCCCCGTGTGACGACTTCGAACGTCGAATTTCCAACAGTGCCGGTCGATTTGATTTGCTTGCGAATCCGGTTGTAACCGTCGTAGACGATCAATTGGCTGCGGTTAATTTCCACGCGATACTCGTGCGGCCACAGTGCGTCGGAAAACTGCTGTTTTACCGGCATTTGCGAGTTGGCGTAGCGATTATGATTGTTCTTTAGAAGGTCTTCCCAACTCGCTTCCCCGCGGGGCCAGTTCTGCGTTCCAAATTCGTTCTCCAGCTCGCGTTGCTGTAACTTTTGCTCCAGCGTGGCGCGCGTAAGATCGCCGCTGAGTTTTCTCGAGCCGTCCAGTGAGGAGAGCCGCGCAAGGACTCGTTCGGCCGTTTCCCACTCCCCTTTGGCGAGTAGCAACTGAGCCAGCTTGGCGGTCGCCTCCAGTGGCCATTGGGCTTCCTCCGTCAGCGGAGATTCCAACTGTTCCGACAGGCCGGCAAGTAACAGCTCGGCCGCCATCGTTCGTTGTTGGGCTGAATACCGATCGGCCAGTTGCAGTGTCGCTTCGGCGGCGATCGGTAAGTTGGAGATGCAGGCAAGCCAGGTCTGGGCAGTTTCCAACTTGAGGTTTTGCCAAGCCGCCTGTTTTTCGCGGAGCAAGGCGTTGGCCTGTGCTTGATCCGTCGTCGACATTTCCGCGTGCAGTTCCCCCAGTTGCTCGGATACCCACAGCGTCATGTCGACGCGATGATCGTCCGCAAGTTTTTCGGTTCGCTCGGCATCGACATCCTCTGCCGAATCGATGACGAGTTCAGCGTAAGCGAGCAGCTCGCGGAAGGCATCGAGTGTGCGATCCGAATCGCGAAAACCTGTCGCGACCGTTCGATGGAACTGGCGCTGCAACCTTCGATCGTTCGACGTGGACAATAGTTCGTTCACTTCATCCAGCAGTTCCTCGTGCTTCGTGAAATCGGCTGTCAGCTGGTCCATCAGCAGCATCGCCAGCGTACTACGAATCGAGCGTTGACTTTGTGGCGATTCGGCGAGCGTGTCGGCTCGCCTTAAAACGCGAATCGCATCTTCCGTCTCTCCGTCGCCGATAAGCAGGCTCGCGTGATTTTCCAGTACCGCCGGATCGTTCGGGCTTTCGCGCAACTGCTTTGCGATGAAGGGCCGCATGCGGTCCCTTTGCAAGAAGGCGTGGACCGCGTCGTGGCTTTGCGAAATGACGTAATCGCCGTGACAAATTAAGTTGCCAAGCTCATATTCGGATTGCATGGTCTCTTTGAATGATCCGTCTGCAATGTCGACTTTCAGCAGCTGCTTAGCGCTGGTGGGGTGATAGTAATGACCTTCGCAGTAGAATCCGCGCCCGCACGTTAGCCCCTCGTCCTCGAACGGTTCGCTTTTCCAGATCATCTTGCCAGAAGTTAGCTCGAAGGCGCGCAGGCGGTCCGGGTCGGCCATGATCACTAGGCCGTTCCAAGCCCCGGCGACGTAGAGCGAACTTTCCCGCTCGGCGCGCCACTCGAGTTCGCCGTTGAGCAGATTGAGGCAATAAACTCGGTCCGATTCGACGGGGGTAATGATGACTCGACCATCAGCGATGATCGGCGCGGCGTCGGCCCATTGTTCCAGGAGTTGATTGGCTTGATTAAATCGGCTTCGCTGTTGGAAGATCTGATTTTGGTTGGACAGGCGGCTGTCCGAGTTGGGCGGATAGGAGTAGCTCCACAAGAGCCAGCGACGCTGCGTGTCGACGGCGATGATTGCGCCGGATGTCGTCGGGCAAATCAGGATGCCGTCCGAATAGGCTAAGCAGCTGCCGGTGAGGCCACGCGATGGGTAGATCTGGAAAGCCGGGTTTTGCGATTCGATATGTCCCAGCTGTTGGCTCCAATGGACGGCTCCGGTTTCATTGTCGAGCGAAAGCAGACGCAATTCGTCCTTGATTTCGGCTACAACGAACAGCTGGTCGTCGACCGGTAGTGGAGCGCCGAGAAAAAAAGCCTCGCTGAGTGCCGGGTCGTCTCCTTCGTCTCCGCCGAGTACCCAAACGGTTTTGCCTTCCGTTGCCAGCTCGAGCGCCACGAGTTTGTTCTTCTTGTGGTGATTGAGTTGATTGCCGAAACGGACGTTACGAGGCGCGGGTGACTTGATGTTTCGCAGGATGTACAGCAAATCGCCATCGCTGCTCATTTGAGCATGCACGAAGTCGCGCCAGATTCTGGTCTGCATGTCATTGGCGGGAAAATGGATGCCCGCTCGAACGACTCGTTTTTGCGGCTCGGTGGCGACCGGCTCCGGTTCGGTGTTCCAGGGATAGGGCCAAACCCGCCGACCCGAATTCAGGTCGATACCGAGAACCATTCGCGCCGCTTGCATGATGAGGTGATCGCCAACGGCCAGCGGTTGGGCGACTGGAATCACCGCTTTTTTTGTCTCTCGAATTCGTTTGAACTCGTCAGCGATTTTCTTTTCGTCAGAGATAAAAACAGCCGTATCGACCGACCATTCTCGTTTTTGCAAAGGCATTCCGCCCCGGCTGACCGCGTTGCGATTTTGTCCGCCACGAAACATCTTCCAGGCGCCCAGATTTGACTGTGTCGTTTGGTCGAACGTGCCGACGAGCCGGTCCAAGAGAGCCCGCGTCTCGGTGACGTTGGCAGGAAGATGCGACGAGTCGCCGGCCACGAGGATGCGGCTGTTGCCATATCGGTTGTGGGCGTCGGCCATGACGGCCGCCGCACTCTCTTCGTCACGGTTCAGCTTGTGGCAGGTCGCCAGCAGCACGGACAGCTGAGGTTCGTATCGCTGGGCCGACTGCGGCGACTCGCGCAATCGAGCCAAGTGAATCGCGGCTGTCGTCGGGAGCCCGTGGTCCATCGCATGTCGGGCGAGCAGTAAAGTTGCCTCGTAACCTGCCTCGGTGTGAAAATAGCGGCGGCTAATTTCGTCGACCTTGTCGATCTTGCGGGCTTGGACCGCGGCGTCCAATTCACGCCGTGCCGTTTTGCCAACTTGCAGCTCGTAAAATTCGCGGCCTTGTTTTGGCAGCGAGCCCAAGATGCGGCAAGCTTTGGTCTTCAGCGTGTTGCGTGTCGTTCCGCCCGTTTGTGGCTCAGGAGCGAGAACCGGCCGTGGCCTCACGTTGGGAAATCTACCCGGCGGCTGAGGCACCGGTTCGTTCGCTATTTCTTCTTCAAGTTGGTCGGCCTCTTCGCGATCGTCTTCGGAACGCAGGAAATAATCTTCGGAGTCAGGTGCCGAGAGGATGGCGTCCAGCAGCTCGACCGCAGAGGTGTAACGCCCCTCTTCGACGTAGCGCTCGGCTCGTTCGAGACTGCGTCGCAGTTCGCGTGGCGGCGCCGGTAGGACCAGCGTCGAAACGGCCGTGTACCGACTGCGAAATTGGGCGTTGCCGATCGACGCCGGTCCGACGAGCAAAAACAGAATGACCAACCCGGCGACCAACACTTCGCGTCGACGATTCATCTTTTGAATCGCGAGCCGACACGGCTTGGCGAACGAACCGGCCCGGGAATCGCAGGGAAGTTGCCGACCGCGAAGGCCGCTTCGGTGGTGCAATCGGTATTTTTGGTTCATCCGTCTCTCCTCGCGAGGCCAAGCTCTGAAACCGCTGGACGGGCCAAAAACAGCACGATTGCTGGCTCCGTCGCACCAATCTTGGACGAAATCGAAGAATTCCTGGTTCTCGTCCATTTCCCGTATTTTGACACTTTTCTGCGAGTTTCGCGGGGCCTACGAAGGCCGCGTGAGCCCCTGGAATTCGCGTAAAAGCTTACGGCTCAATATCTTACAAGCCTGGACGAAGCGAGACAATTGAAGCTGTGAATCGCTGAATAAGTCTCGATTGAGGGGCAAAATCACTCAGAACCGCTTGAATCGTAGACTAAACTTGCATTTACAGGGTTGCATTTTGAAGGTCAGAACAGTCAAATCTCCCACCGACCGGCAATACGGTCGATTGTTTCACTAATTAGTGTTCTGGACGTAAACACCAAGGAGGGCCTTTCTCGAAAGGCAAACACGATGGCCAAAGCTGCCGGAAAACCACCTACAAAGACCGAAGTTTACTCGAAGATGGCCGAATCGACGGGCATGAGCAAGAAGGAAATTGCTGCCGTCATGGACGCCTTGCAGGAACAAATCCGCAAAGCACTGGGCAAAGGCGGTCCTAAGGCTTTCACGATCCACGGTTTGTGCAAAGTCACGGTTCAACATAAGCCTGCGACCAAGGAACGAAAGGGTATCAACCCGTTCACTGGCGAAGAGACGACGTTCAAAGCCAAGCCGGCTCGCAACGTTGTGAAAGTTCGCCCGTTGAAGAATCTGAAGGACATGGTGTAAGCCATCGTCTGATAAGGTCTGATTCATCGGATACGTAGAAGAGCCCACCGAATTTCGGTGGGCTTTTTTTGCGACTTTTCAGTTGTTTTCGACCGTTGGCCCGATTCATGTTCAGATTCAGTCACGATCCGCGGCTGTCTTGCGAAACTTGAGCGACGCTGGAGTGTTGAATCATCAGAAGAGAATTGGTCCAAGTTGTTTCGATGAGGAAAATCACCATGTTGCGATATTCGGGTGTTCCGCGCTATGTTGCCGGTTTGGTGTTCGGTTTAGCCGTCGGTTTCGCATCGCTGACGCTCTTACCAGCAGCCGCCCAGGGCGGCCTGCCGGCCGGCATCGAATGGTACGGCATTTTGGAAGATGGATTGGCCGAAGCCGCGCGAACCGATCGTCCGATTCTGCTGCTTTCAGCGGCGCCCCAGTGTGGCGGTGTCTCTGGGCTGTGGTGACCTGGCAAGCAAGATATGGACAGGAGTTACTTGTCCTCCGCCGATGTTGTCGAAGCTTCTCGCAATTTTGTTTGCATCCGTCTAGCGACCTACGAAGACGCGAAAGAAGCTGAGTTTCTCAAGCAGGTGTTTGGTCGAGATGGCAAACTGGAAAACACGGTGTTTTGTTTTCTCAACCCGAACGCGTCGGAAAGGCTAACGCGGGCAGGCCGTGGGCCGCGATTTCAATTTGAAGGCCCCGCTGAGATGGCCGAGTTCATGAATCAAACCGCCTTCCGATTTCCAGGGAAGCCGGATGGCGAATCTTCGGCTCCTTCCCTCCCGCAAATGAAGAATCTTCGGTTGGCCCTGAACGTGGCCGCTTGTGATGGCTTGCCGCTGGTCGTGGTGCATGCGGCGACCGAATCGCAACGCCAACAAATGGCCCAGCGACTGTCGACGGCCTCACGTCGGGAAATGGGTGGCAAATTTCACTTTTACGAATCTGACAATTCGACAGAATTGAGGAAATTGATTGGCTCGAAACCACGAAGTTCCTTTTATGTCATCGAGCCGGACGAATTCGGTCAGGATGGTAAGCTGATTCGGACGTTGGCGGCTGACACCGATGCGGAGTCGCTAGCGCACCAATTGGAGAAAGTCGCCGCATCGTTGAGCAAGCCGACGAAAAGTCACCGTCTGCATGTTCGCGCCGGGACGTCCCAAGGTATCCGCTGGGAGACCGAGATTCCCGTTACGGATGAAATGGCGAAAAAAGCAACCGAGCGTCGCCAATCGCGAGGTGCAAGGCCCTAGAGCTTGAAATCATGTGGAAGTTGACGCCAGCGATCATTGTTCTTGCTGTAGCGAGTGCAGCCGCCGATGAACCGCTCCTGCAATGGCAGGTGCAAAAGAGCCCCGTCGAGGTCAGCCTGCGGGGGCTCAGTGTTGTTAATGACGAGGTTGCCTGGGCCAGCGGCGCTGCCGGCACGGTGGTGCGAACAGTCGATGCAGGACGCACCTGGGAATGGGTCAAAGTTCCAGGGGCTGAGGAACTCGATTTCCGCGATATCGAGGCGATGGGCGAGCAAGAAGCCGTCGTCCTATCGGCCGGTTCGCCAGCGAGGGCTTACCGCACTGATGATGGTGGCAAAACATGGAAAATCGTGTTTGAAGATGCTCGCCCTGGCATCTTTTTTGACGCCATGATCATCGACGGTCAGCAAGGCCTAGCGTTTAGCGACCCGATCGAGGGACGGTTGGTCCTCCTATCGACAAACGATGCTGGCCGTTCCTGGACTCTGCGAGCTCCACAAGACTGTCCGGAGACGCTGCCCGGCGAGGCTGGTTTTGCAGCCAGCGGGAGTTGTTTGGCTTCGTCGGGCGGGCGGCGTTGGATTGGGTTGGGAGGCGAGACGGCCGAGCCGTCCCGGGCTCGCATCCTGCGTTCGTTCGATGCGGGGGCGACTTGGAGTGCCGCGAGGACCCCGCTCCGCAGCGGCGAGTCACGTGGCGTCTTCTCGGTCGCATTTCTTGACGCTCAACGAGGAATCGCAGTCGGCGGTGATTACACCGATCCGGAGGACACGACCGATGTGGTGGCTGTCACAAAAGACGGCGGACAAACGTGGACGATTCCCGCCAGCGGGCCGTCGGGGTACCGATCTTGCGTGGCCTGTATCCCCAAGTCGCTGATCTGTGTGGCTGTGGGCCGGAACGGGGCCGACATATCGACCGATGCGGGACAATCTTGGCAGCGATGCGGTGAAGAGCCCTACCAAGCGGTCGCCTTTTCACCAACCGGCCGCTGCGGCTGGGCGGTGAGTGGCCAAGGAAAACTCGCTCGCGTGCATGTCAGCGGCCAGGGTACGAATTAGCTGGCGACCGATGCGCGGCGACGGGCGCCACTGGCTAGGAATTATGAGCGTAGTGGTCGGGGGCGGATTTGAACCGCCGACACGTGGATTTTCAGTCCACTGCTCTACCAACTGAGCTACCCGACCTCCCCTGCTGAACCACCTTGTTCCGGCAGGCAAGTCGCACAGTCTAAACGAAAGTGATCGACGGGAAAACGGGGCCTGCGGGGCTGGCAAGGCGTTATCGGGCCCGGGAACGTCGGGTTGGGTCGGCTCATCGGGTTACACCGTCCCCTCGCGGCAGGCCGAGCCTCTCGCGACGCCATGGGCACTGAGGTGCTCCCAGCGGTTCTCCAGCTCGTCCAGGTCACGCGATAACTCGGACGAAAATTGCAAAAACGGACGGAGGGACGTTCTGATCGGAGCGGCATCGCCGGGCTGCGTCAATTCGACCGTGAATTTTGTGCATGGGTTGGAAACAGACATGATTTCGCTCGTTCGGTTTGTGGGCTCTGAGAAGCGGGTGACTATTTCACCCTGCGGAGGCCAGCCGCGCGAGGGGACATGATTTTCGAGAAAATTCGCCAAAGTCTGAGGTGGCTGTGGTGGCTGAGGTGGCGGTGGTCGGCAATCCCAGCCGCTCGCGACCGCTATTCGGGTTGCGGGTCAGAGTCGGAGAGGATGTCGGCAACATCCTGAGCCACTTTGAGCGCTTTTCGCGCTTTGTCCATGCCTCCGCAAACCTGCACAAACTTGGCGGCTGCGCGGATGATGTGAGCCGGCGCCCCTTCGTCGGAAGCGGCCGTTCCGTAGGTGCGCATGATGAACTTGACGTTCGACACGTAGGCCGCGCTGATCTTGTGCTTCTTGAGTGCCTCAGCGATTTCGGTCGGACGGGCATTCGGATGACTGGCCAGGTAGTCTTTGATTAGCTGCGCTTTGCTAACCTGTGGAGCGCGTCGATTTTTCGTTTTCTTATTCATACACATTCAGCGTGGCAACACGCATAAGTCACAATCGATCAATCCCCTCGTCTAAAACTTGGTGTATTCTCGGCGAAAGAGCAAGAAAACTTGGACCGATCGAGGGGTTTCCGCCGCGCTCGTAATCCTGCCTCGGGTGTGTCTATGCGGACTGCAGCGATTGGTTTGTTATATCGCCAATGTAGGATGGCCAGGATACGTTGCCAACATGACGCTGGGTTGGTCGAATTCCGAGGGTCCATCGATTTCAGTAAGTACTTATTTGCAAAAGACTTGGGAATCCGACAATACGTTGACAGGCGGTAGTCGCTGGGTTTACGATTTGACTGGAATAAATGAGGTGTTTTGGCAGCGTAGGAGGAGTTGGGCCTCGGGCCACTCCACCGGTTTTCGGCGTCCGAAAACGCGGCTGGGACCGTTAGCGGCAAGGCATGAGGTGCTGCGTGGATCGGCCAAGTACTATCTTTCCTAGCCGTTTTCATGATGGGCAGCGTTCCGTTGGGGCCAAAACCAACGGCCTTCAAGCGGTGGGTTCGGTTAGGTGCCGACTCCAAATTCTCTCGTTGTGCCTCGGTTTCTGGGCCACGCTCGGTACGGTTCCGACTTGGGGACTCACCCCTAACAGCCCTGAGGTCAAGGCGCTGATTGATACCGGGGTCGATTGGCTAGACAGCCACTCGTCACACAACCAGCTTGGTGGCAAGGCGCTTGTCGCGATGGTGTTCTTAAAGGCAGGCCGGCCAGACCATCCTGCGATCGCCGAAGCGGTGTCCGCCTGCCAAGCGTTCGCGTCCAAGGAAAAGAAGCAGATCGCCAGGGTCAAGGAAGTCTATAGCTTGGGGCTGTCGATTATTTTTCTTTGCGAATTGGATCCGATTGTCCATCGATCCTCCATCCAGGCACTCCTTGAAGGGCTGTACGAACGGCAAGCCTTGAACCGGGGAACAGGACAAGACGGCGGTTTCGGCTACATGAACCGGGGCACCGGCGATACGTCGATGACTCAGTACGCCGTGCTGGCCATGTGGACCGCCCATCGATCGGGCATCGAAGTACCGGGAGAGCATGTCAAAGAGGTTTGCGAATGGCTTTTGCGGACGCAAGATCCAACGGGCGTCTGGGGCTATCAAGGACAGGCGGCAGGGTTGGGGCAACGGAAGCGGCAGAAAGAAACAAGCAGTTCGATGGCCGCGGCCGGGACGGGCAGTATTTACATGCTCTCCGATCTACTCGGCCTGAAGCTTGTTGTGAATGCGCCGATAGGAAACACCGAGATCCCGCCAGCGTTAGTCCCCGTCCCGCAAGACAATGCCAAGCCGGTGAAAGCAAGCGGCAAAGGGAATCTCAGGAGCGAAGTCAGCCAGTCAGCCCGGGACGGTGATAAGTGGCTCGCTGGTAAAATTAAGTCCGATCCGTGGCCCAAAGGCTACCCCTTCTACTACTACTATGCATTAGAACGGTATCAAAGCTTTCGTGAATTGGCGACGAATTCGGTCGATGATTCACCCGAGTGGTACGAAATTGGTGTTGGAGAAATCAAAAAACAAATGGAAGAACGGGGACGGTGGCAAGGTGGCTGTGATCGGACCGTCAGCACTTCCTTTGCGGTCCTCTTTCTCATGCGAGGCACGAAGAAGACGATTCAAAAATCGTTGGGCAGCGGAAGCGGGCTACTCGTCGGTGGTCGAGGCTTACCGAGCGACGTGAGCCAAGTCCGGTTGCAAGGTGGAAAGTTGGTCAATTCTTCCATTCGTGTGCCAGCCGTAGAACTGCTGGATTTGCTGGAGACGGCTGAGAGTGCCGATTTAGACGAGTATATCCGCAATCCTTCATCGATTCAGATACGGGGAACTGCCGCTGAGCAATCCGCCCAAGCGAACCGCTTTCGACGGCTTGTGCGAGATGAAGATCACCGTATCCGACGGCTGGCGGTTCAGGCATTGGCCGCTCATCGCGACCTCGACAATGTGCCTTATTTGATTTATGCCGTCACCGATCCGGATCACAACGTTTCGTCGAAAGCGCGCGAAGGGCTGCGTTTCATCAGTCGCAACCTGCTGGGAGTCTCTGCGAACCTTTCGCCGAAGGCGTCCGAGAAAGAAGCAATTGCGAACCAGTGGAAGGAGTGGTATCGCGTCATCAATCCCGACGTGAGATTCCTCGACTGAACATGAGCGACATACCTCAACCCGAAGTTCGAGATCTTGATCAAGTGCCGCCCCGTTTGACGATGTCGGTCACCAATCACGATCGTCTGACGGCGACGATGACGGCTGCGCTGATCATGGTCGGATTGGTTGTTTCCATCCTGTTCGTGCTGTGGCTGACAACACGAGTTTGGATTCGAAAGCCGGCGGTCGTCCCAGAATTGATCGAACCGCTGGCCGGCGGTGGCAATGCGATGGGCAACGCGCGCGAACTGGTGGAACCGGGCCAGGAAGAGATGGACGAATTTGATGAACCTCAGCTAGAGGAGACCATCGATTCCATTACCGATACGGTGACCGATCAATTGGCCACGCTGGATGCCGTAGGAGGTGAATCGCCGACGATGACTGCGGGCGGTGGTGCGGGCGACAGTCGCGTCCCTGGTCCTGGCAATAGTGACGCCAATCTGATCCCCCGTTGGCAGCGTTGGAGAGTTCAGTTCAGCGCCAATTCTTCGCAGATCTACGTGAAGCAATTGGATGCTTTTGGTATCGAGATCGCGGCGACCGGAGGCAGTGTTTCGTCGATCGATTATGTGTCTCACCTGTCCGAGCCCAAGCCAAAAAAGCGATCCGCACTCGCGAGCGACGAAGAACGACTTTACATGACCTATAAGTTTGGGCCATTGAAAGCGCTGGACGAACAATTATTGAAAAACAACGGCATCAAAACGGAGAATCGAATCCTGTTGCAGTTTTTTCCTGCTGAAACCGAAAACCGGTTGGCACTTGCCGAGAAGGCCTACATGGACGAACGGGATCGGAAGTTGGAACAGATTGAAAGCACGACATTCGGAGTGAGCAGCGAGGGTGGTCGGTACACGTTTTATGTCAAGGAGCAGGTATTGCGGTGATGGTTACAAACGAAATGTCGGTATCTCCTCACCAGATCCAGTAAACTTACCAATTTGAAAAAGCGGCATAGGAAAAGGCAATCATCGTTATGGGAACGACAGGCATACAAGGACTTACGGGTGTCATTGCTCAGATGCTTTATGTTGTGCTGCTCTTAATCGCACTATGGGGCGCTTTCTGCGTGATCATGGTCTGGTTAAGAATCGCACAGAAACGCTTTCGTGACGAACTGGAACAGGACGAGTTTTTCCAAGATGTCGACAAGATGTTGGCCAATGGCGATGCTGCGTCGCTGCAAGGGACGCTGGCCGAAGATTTGCGTGCCATGCCTCAAATGACCGCCCTGGCGATCGAAAATCGTCAGATGGGCCGCGTCCGATTACAGCAATTTCTGGTGGATCGATTTCAGCGCGATGTACTGGCCGACATCGAGTATCGGCTGAGCTGGGTGCAAACGGTGATTAAGAGCGCCCCGATGGTCGGGCTGTTGGGAACCGTCATGGGGATGATGGGCGCTTTTGCGAAATTGGCAACCGCGGAGAACGTGGCGCCCGATGCGCTGGCTCAGGACATCAGCTTCGCACTGGTGACGACCGCATGCGGGCTGGCGATCGCCATTCCACTCGTCTTTTGCACAGCCAGTATCAACATCAAAATCCGCAAAATGGAAGACTTGATGTCGAACGGCATTGAGAGGCTGTTTGAGCTTTTAGATCAGCGTGGCGTGGTCGCGGATACGAGAGATCGATTCCGTCGAGGGAGTGGTGATGAGCCTCTTTAACAAACCGAACGCCTGGGAGGGTGCCAAGTTGGAGGCCAGTGGTATTCCACGGCGTCGGATTGTCGATACCGACGAGGAGATGGATATCACGCCCATGATTGATATTACCTTCTTGCTGCTGATCTTTTTTCTCGTCGCATCAAAAATTGATGCCGGTTCCGAGGTGACGTTGCCGCTTGCCAAAAATGGCACGGCGGTCACGATCAAAAATGCGAGCGTCTTGTCGATGTACGGTGGGACGCCCGCTTTTACCGACGTCTACATTGGTGAAGGTGATAACAAACAGAAAATTAATGCCGCCGACCCGATCGTTCAAGAAGAATTGATCGTCGGATTCATCGAACAGGCCGCTCAAGCGCAACCGCCGAAGACGCAAGTGATCCTCCGAGCCGACAAGGGGACAAAACATCGTGAGGTCGCCCGAGTTCTGCGCGCCTTAGGACAAGTCGAAGGCGTCTCTGCCTACGTGGCAGTATTGGAGGATCAATGAGCTCCGGGAGTCGCAGCCGTTGGCAGGATGATGACATGGACATGACGCCCATGGTGGATGTCACGTTCTTGCTGCTCATTTTCTTTATGATTACTTCGGCGTTCCAGATGCAGAAGTCATTTCAGGTGCCGACGCCCCGTTCGGATCAGGCCAGTACCAATGCAAAAACTTTGGAAGACTATGAAGAGGATCCCGATTTCGTAACGGTCCGCATTGACGAGTACAACAACTTTTTTGTGGCCGCTGCCTCGTGGGATGAGGAAAAAGAGGCTCCCTCCGTACAGGACTTGCTGATTCGGCTCCGTCTGGCACAAAACGCCGATGGGCCGCGAGCGAGCCGTTTGTTGATCCTCGCGAATGGGGAAGCCGATCATGAACGAGTCGTTCAAGCGATCGATGCCGGCAATGAAGTCGGTTTAGAGGACGTGAAACTTGTGACCGTGGAAGGCGATTACTAATCGAATGAGTGCGTTTCAATTTCTAAATTTGGCGGAAGAGCGAGGCCTGCTGGATCCGGCAACGGCAGACAAGGCACGCGCTCAGTTAGCCAAGCTTGAGCGCAGTGTCTCGACCGATGAGATGGCCGCGATGCTTGTGAAGCGGGGCCGTTTGACCGAATTTCAGGCTCAGTCACTGTCCGAAGCAGTGCGGCAACTTGAACAGGCTCGCGCCGAAGGTGTTGACCTCATGGCCGACACGGAAGGGTCTTCTCTGGAACTGATCGCCGATTCGGATGCCGAATTGACACCCCTGGAAGCGATGCCAATCGCGGAACCGGTGGAAGTGCCGTCGGAAGCGATTGTGATGGAAGATGACCTGGAGGTCGTGGGCGACGAACCCCCAATTGCAGGTCTTGTGGATGAAGAGGGCGAATGGGATGCAGGGGGGACGCCATCGACGGCGGGGCGTTTCAGTCTGAAATCGATGTTTCAGTCAATGTTCTCGCGACGCACCGGTTGGCAGCGTTCGCGTGGTGGGCCCAGTTTCTTGGTGTGGGGAGGTGGGGCGCTCGCCCTGCTCTCTTTGCTCGCCGTGCTGCTTTACTTTTTCCTGACGAGGGAAACCGGCGATTCATTCTTTGAGCAGGCCGAGTCGGCGTACGCTGAGCAATCGTACGATCAGGCGATCAAGACGTATGACAAATTCATCAGTAAATTTCCCAGCCATCCGAAATGCAGTGAAGCGAGAGTCCACCGTGAATTGGCGGCCGTTCGCGAGCGGGTGGAAAGAGAGAATTGGCAAGGTTCCTTAGCAACGTTTGATGATCGAATTCCTCAAATTACCGCTGAGCAGGCATACGAAAAATATCGACCGGAATTGGCGGGAATCTTGCCGGAGATTTATGAGGGTTTTGCTAAGGCGGCGGATGCGGCCGTCGGCGCTGACGAAAAAGAACAGCTGCTGCAGCTTGCCCTCGAGTCACGCGCCCGCATCGACGATCCGCAGTTCTTGGGGCCGCAGCGTGTGACGGTCGAAGTGCGAGTCAATGAGATCGAGAACATCACCGACAAGGTCTTCCGCGATATTCAGCGGGAACGGGAACTGGGCAAGGCGCTCGTCCAGATTCAGGACGCGGTCGACAAGAATGACACGGTCGCGGCCTATGCGGTCCACAAGTCGCTGTTGGACGACTATCCCGGCCTGCGTGCGAATCGCGATTTGATGGACCGAATATCTGAAATCGCTGCGGCAGAACGGGGGGCGGTGGTCGTCGGTGATGGCCAGCAGCAGCCCGAAACGAAAGACCATCGGACGAAGGTTGCCAGCCGTGTTGTTCTGGCTCGCCGACAGACAACGGCGAAGGCGAATGCTGTCGGGCAGGTGTTTGCGATGGTTCATGGAGCGTTGTACGGATTAGACGCCGAAACTGGGAAGGTCCTGTGGCGCCGCTGGATGGGATTTGACTCGACGAAGCGGCCGGTCACGATCGGTGCGACGACGACTGACGTGATTGCCTTTGATGACGCGCGGCAGGAGCTCCTTCGGTTGGACGGTCCGACAGGCCAGTTAAAGTGGCGATTGGAAGTGAAGGAACCGTCCAATCGACCGATCGTCGGGGCACGCATTTATCTCAGCACCGAAAGCGGTCGATTGCTGTCGATTGATCCGTCGAGCGGTCGTGTGTTGCGAGTCGCGCAGTTGCCTCAGTCGCTTTACGCGCCACCTTGCGTTAGCCGCGATGGCATGTTGTTTCAACCGGGTGCCCATTCCAGCCTTTTCGTGTTGGATGCAGACTCGCTGAATTGTCTCAGCGTGCATGCCGTGGGGCATCGGACCGGGGCCGTTACGGAAGCGGCTTTCTTGGTCGGAGATTACGTGCTGATTCCGGAACGCATCAGTGGTGATACGACGACTTTGCATGCGATCCGTCTGGCGGACGAAGGGCAAGTGGCCGAGGGACTGGTGGCCAATGATGTCCAAGTGGATGGTTACGTCGTCAGTACGAGTTCGTTGGCGGATGGAAGCGTTTTGGTCACGACCGAGCTTGGCGCGGCGCACGTTGTGGCTGCCGATCGAAGTGACGCCGAACGTCCACTGCGGAAGATTGCCACCAAGCCGCGGTCTTCCACCAAGCCTGGCTTGTATTTCGGTGCTGCGATCGAAGATCAGCTTGTCATCGCGGGCCGTGGTCTTGGCCGCTTCGAAGTCCAGGGGGCGAATGGGTCGTTGGTCAGTCGATGGGAATTGATCGAGCCGTCGTTTCACACGGCGCCACCCGAAGTCCGCGGCTCGACACTGTTTGTGCAGTATAAGCGGCTGGATAACGTCACAAGGAGCAATGACGGTGCGGCGACGTCGCAAGCGGTTAGAGTCTCGGCGCTAGAATGGGGTAACGACGGTACGAGAGAACCGAACACCAAATGGGTCGTCGAATTGGGGGCGTCACCGGCCGGTCCGGCGTTCTTCGACAAGCGAGGTCGAGGCATCATTGCGGTCTCCGATGACGCTGCGGCTTGGAAGATTGGCTCGGCAGCCATGAAATCAAAAATGCTGGATACGTCGGTTGCCGATCTGCCTGGTCGCACCACGTTTGGTTTCCCCCAAGCGGTCGAAGGACGGCGCTTTTTCAGTGCAGCCGGTGGAAAATCGAGTTTTCTGGTGTATGACGGGGCGGCTCGAAGTTCGAAGCTGCGAAGAAGCGATCTGCAGATTTCGGACAAGAGACTGGCTTGCCCCATCGTCGTTGCCAAGGACAGCTTGGTCGCCTGCTCGCTCGGTGGAGGCGTCTACTTAGCCGATCTCAAGACCGGGAAGCAGCTGGTCCAGCCCTTTCAGGCGGTGGCTGATGTGGCCGCGCAGGTCGATTGGGTGACGCCTGTCGTGCTAAAGAATGATCTGCTCGTCGTCGGTAACAAGGCAGGCTATACCGCGCTGCTCGGCGTGGAAGAGAAGCGATTGACGGCACGCGTGAAACGTATTCAAGAGTTTCGTATCGAGAGTCCCTTGGTTGCCATCGGAGATCGTCTGTTTGTCGTCGGCGCGAATGGGCCGCTGAAGGCCATGCATTGCCTGCAGGCTGATGACTTGACGGTGGTCGAATCGGTCGAGCTTCCAAGTGGTTGTGATCGTGGTCCGTACCTCGTCGGTCAACAGGTCGCTTGCGTAAATCGGAAGCAGCAGCTCGAGTCGTTTTCGAGCGCAGGAAAGCGGATGTGGACCACCGAGTTGCTCGATGCGCCGCTGGCCGGTCCGCCGGTATGGGATAAGGGGACGTGGTTGCTCGCGAGTGTAAACGGCAAGTTGTGGAGGGTGGATGCGAAATCGGGCAAGACGCTACCTTGGCGCGGCAGCCAAGCCGATCATTTCGACGTTGGTGAACCGCTTGGTGCGGCACCGTTCATGATGGGCAGTCGCCTGGTCTTATTGGGCCGTGATTGCACCATGTTCGTAGTATCTTTGAAGTAGATCGCTGACAGGCGAAGGAGCACTCGTTTGAACCGACTCGGACGCCACTTGTCGATCTCGATCGCCGTGGGCGTGGTATGTCTGTTGGTCGGTGAATCGATTTGGGCGCAGTCGACGCCACTCTACGAACGTGATCCATTCGATTTACTCGTGCTCACGCAGGACGCGGGCGGCAATCGAATTCCGGTGTTTCCGCTCATCGATCGAAGTGGGAAGCGTGGTCGCGACGGCGTGAAGTTGCGGATTCGCATGTTGGCCTATCCTGATCGGGAATTCGATGTCGATTGGAAGAACATCCGAACGGTTGTTGCCTTTGAGGACTTACTGCTGCAGGCGGCGAATCGTTTGTCCAGCAGCGGTCGGTTGGACGAGGCGTATCAACACCTCCATCTCTTGCGGGAGCAAGATCCTCAGCGGAACGATCTGGCGAAAGCTGCGAGCAAATTCATGTCGGCAGCAGCCGTCAGCTCGGCTCAGCAGGGCAAATTGGTAGACGCGTGGGGGACGCTCGATTTCGTCTTGCAAGCAGACCCTGACTCGAAGCCCGCGTTGGCGACTTTGTTGGAAGTGGCTGACAAGCTGTTCATTGCGCTGCTGAAAGAGGAAGAATTTGGCGAAGCCCGCAGCATGGTCGAGAGGCTGCAAACGCGCTACGGCAAGCAAAGGGTGGGCCGTTTGACGAAGCGATGGAATCAACGGCTACGGCAGCTTAGTGATCAATATCTGAACCGTGCCGGTCAAGCCGGCGGCGATTCTCGCGCTGCCTTCGTTGCGGTCCAGCAAGCCGTTGAGTTGTGGCCCGACTCGACCAAGGCCCAAAAATTGGCGACAAAGTTGGCCAAGTTGCATCCACGTGTGATGGTCGGCGTCTCGCGGGCCTCGACCGAAGGCTCTGGCTATTGGAATGAGTGGTCGTCGCAGCGCGCTCAGCGCCTCATGGTCCGGAAATTGACTGAAGTTAAGGGTGTCGATTCGAATGGGGCTCGATACGATTCGCCGGTCGGGACGCTGAATGTGCAACAGAATGGCCGCATCGTTACTCTGAATGTCGCCAGCGATCAGATCGCGATGACGACGGCCGGTTTGACGTCTCATGATTTTTCCGAAGTTGTCATGCGCTCTCTGCAGCCGGAGAGCAGCACCTACTTTCCGCTCAGGCAGCAATTGTTGACAGCGATTGACGTGCCATCGGGGAGCGTTGTCAATTTCGAACATAGCCGCCCGGTGCTCCGCCCTGCCGCGATGTTGACGTTGCCGATCCGCGGTGCAGGTCGCGATCGTTTGTGGAATCGTCTGGCGCCGTACAGCCGAGTTGCCGGCGTCGATGAAAATCGGTATCAACGGAACGAATCGTATGTGTTTCAAGGCGAGAGACAGCCGATCGAAATCGTCGAGAGGTATGTCGGTGATGGTTCCTTGGTCAGCCAATTGCGGCGTGGGAGCATTCATGTGGCAGACCGTTTGTCGGCTTTGGATGCCGAAGAATTGAAGACGGTTCGCGGCGTCACCGTGAGGCGATACGGATTTCCTTCCGTCCATTTCTTGTTGCCGAATATGGATGAATCGGCTGGCCGACGCTTAACTGCCGATCGAAATTTTCGTCGAGCGTTGGTCTATGCGATCAATCGACGGACGATTCTCGAGCAGGATTTGTTGCGTGGTCGATCGGTGGAAGGTTGCCAATTGATTAGCGGCCCGTTCGCGCCGGGGAAAGGTCGTGATGACCCACTGGCCTATGCCTACGATCCAGAAGTGACTCCCCGCGAATACGATCCAACGTTGGGAATTACTTTGGCCAGTCTGGCTCGGCGCGAATTTTCCAACGCGCTCGAAAAAATGGGAGAGGAAGTTCCCCAGGAATGGCCGCCGCTGGTGCTGGCTCATCCAGCTGATCAGCTCAGTCGCCAGGCGGCCAGGGCGATTGCCAGCTACCTCAACGGGGCGAACCTTGCTTGCGTGCTGCGTGAGTTGCCAGTTGGGCAGGTCTTGCCAGAATCGGGTGAGCCTTGGGACTTGTTGTATGTCGACACGGTGATGTCTGAACCGATCTTGGATGTCCACCGTCTGTTCGGTCAAAACGGATTGTTGGCAGGCGCCAGCCCCTATTTTCAGGCCGGCATGGAGCGGCTGGCACTGACCACGGCCTGGTCGGATGCTCGCGAGCTGCTTCGGGAAATTCACCGCATTGCTCACGAAGAAGTCACCGTGATTCCGCTTTGGCAGTGGGCCGACTACTACGCCTATCGAAATTACGTGCAAGGGCTCCAACGTGATGCCGTGACGCTGTACCAAAACGTCGAAGACTGGTCGGTCCATCCAGAATCGGGGTTTTGACGATGGCACGGTATTCCTACCCTCATGCCGCTTTCCGCTTGACGATAGCAACGTCGTCGAATGGAGATGTTCAGCAACCTTGCGCTCCTTTGGTAGATGGTTCCCGCTGGCCGGTGACGTTTCTTATTCTGCTGCTGGGACTGTTCTTGCCTCCAGCAAGTTTTGCCCAAACTGTCCCGGAAGAACCAACTCGGAATTCAATCGAGCGCTACCGAGTTCGCTTATGGATCGCTTATGAAGCCGCACCTGAAATCGGACTGGTAGCGGATGACAAATTTCGTTCAGACCTTGGGCGATCGCTAAAGGCGATTTTTGGAGGAGCCTGGGACATGCAGATGTCTGCTGCTCCGCCCGGCATCGGAGCAATACTCCCAGGAGATACCGCCCCTTTGACCGTTCAGCAACTGAAGGCGCTTGCCGACGGAATCGACGATGTGGGCAAGTTGATTGTCGTTGGGATTGGTTGGAATGGTAAAGAATACGAAGTCCAATCACGTGAGTTTGATGCGCGTGCACAAGTCTGGAGCATATCGCGCACCCACCGGATTGGTGCACCATCGGAGTTGTTGAGCGTTACCCTGGGGGCCATCGTTCAGACTTTTGCGCCGGTGGGCACGATCGGCAAACCGAACAAGAACCGAGTCGAGGTGGCGCTTCACGCCGGCGAGTATTCGTCGGCGAGCGAGTGGATGGGGCCGGACGGCCGACGCATTGGTTCCCCGTTGGTGCCGCAACCAGGTTCGCTCATGCAGGTCATCATTCGGCGACGGAACCCAAGGTCGGCGGAGCAGCGGTACTCCTATTCGGTGATTCCGTGGACGATTCTACAAGTTAACGGCACTCAGCAAGGCGAATCGACGTGTACGATCCACAGCGGGTTACGCAGTCCGTTGCGAGTTCGTGGTGTTAGTCGAACGGATCGTCTGGCGATTGCGATCCAACCTCGTTTTCCGCAAACAACGCTGAAGATTCTTTCCAACGACGAACCCCAACGTCCGCTGTCGGGTTATCAGGTGTACGCGAAGGAAATCGATTCCAAAAGCTCCCGATACGTGGGCCAATCCGATTGGCGCGGCGAGGTGGCATTGCCTCGCGACGATGAATCTCCTTTGAAGTTCTACTATCTCAAACATGGCAAATTGCTTCTTAAACGATTGCCGATTGTGGCGGGGCATGAACGCGAACTGGTCGTTGAGATCCAGGATGATTCGCAGCGGCTGCGAGCCGAAGGCGCCGTAAAGGGGATCCAGGATCGACTGGTCGATTCTTTGGTCCGACGGGAAATCAAAGCAGCAAGGATTCGCAGGCAATTGGAGTCGCGTCCACTGGACGCTTCGCGTATCTCCCGCGCCCGCGAACTGCTCAAAGAGTACCGCGAATTGCCGGGGCGCAACGAGTTCATTCGTGAAATCCAAGATCGACAACGCGAGTTCTTCTCCGGTGATAAGTCGACCCAGAATCGCATCGACCGTCTCTTTCGCGATGTTCGTGACTCGATCACTCGATCGCTGACGACAACTCTTGAAGAATCATTGGTTCAAGAAATTCAGGAAGTCGAGCAACGGATGACGCGGCAACCGGCCAATCGCGATCCGGTCGATTAGCCGGGGCATCTTCGCGGCCGTTGTTGATCGGCACTCAGCTTGGTGGCGATGCTGATGGCGATCCTATCAGCGGGGTGCACGGGGTATCGTGTGCTCGGGGCGAAGCCTTGTCATGGAGAGCCATCGCCCGCCTGGAAATGGTTGTTTTCGCGATAGAAGTTGCTAGCGGTCTTTCCTACCATGTGGTCACGAGTGTCTAGTATCGGCCAGGAAATCGATCGCAATAGGAGTCGCTAATGTCCACTTTCTCATCCACTGGTATTTACGCTGTCCGGCGGCTGCGCTTCGTTGTCGCCTGCTCCTGCACATTCTTGTTGCTCTCCAGCTTCCTGCCAGCTGCCGTTGTCGTAGATATCACGACCGACACGCCGCAGGAGCTCGTCGGCTCGATCGCCTGGGATAACGCCGACGTCGGCATGGGATTTTTTAGCGTCGGAGAATTGACGATCAACACGGGATGGTCTTCTTTTCAGAACCTGCCGGGTAATGCTGACGACCAAGCTTTTTCGATTTTTGAAGGGTTCGGCGGAATCCTGACATTTCGAACCGGCGAAGTGCTTGCGCCACCGACCGTCGTCGGCGACGATCCGCTGCTCGATCCGATCGCCGGCATGGGGTACGGTCCCATTTCGGGAACCTATACCAATGGATTTAACGGCGGCACGTCGGACGGGACCGTCGATTTCGAGATGGTGATGATAGGGACTGCCGCCGGGGAAAGACGGGAAGCCTCATTCTCGTTTGTGGTAGTTCCCGAGCCCACCCAACCGTGGCTGCTGTTGAGCCTAGGCTTCCTAGGGTTCAGGCGGTGGAAGACGCCGTGATCTTGTGAGCATTGCGTCTAGCTGCTGATTTGCTGACCGATCAAGAAGCCAATGATCATCGAAATTGGAATCGCGATTGCCAGTGCGACGAGGACGACCGTGGTGGTGTTGTTCCTGTCGCTCGGTTCGGCCTGAGGGCCAAACGGTAGAGATGGGAAGCGACGTTTTCGTCGGCCTGTTTTCGTCTCTTCTGACGAGTTGAGTTCGGTCGATTGCGAATTCAGTCCGCCCGAAGTCTGATTGGTATCTCCTTCGAAGCTGTCGTAAGAGCCATCTTGGGTCGCTTGCAGTTCTTCTTCTTCCTCTTCGCTATGAGTCGGAAGTGGGGGCGGCATCCATGGCGATCGTGAAGAATGGGGGGCCGTCAGGTAGGCGGTTTCAGTGCACCAGGGTTCGAGGCGTACGACGACTTCCTGTGCCGTTGCCACGCGGCGCTCAGGACTTTTTTCCATCATATCGGCGATCAGATCGACAAAGTCATCACTGACTTCTGGATTAAACCGCCTTGGGTGCCATGGTGTTTCCTCGCAGTGGCGGCGAGCCTTCGTGCGAGTCGTACCACCAGGAAACGGTACTTTGCCAGTAATCGTGTAGTAGAGCGAACAGCCGAGCGAATAGATGTCGCTGCGCGGCGTTACCGATTCGGGCGATTTGATCTGCTCAGGTGAAATGTAGTCGGCGGTGCCGACGATCTTGTGCTTGCGAGGGTCATCTTCATCGCTGCCAAGAAAACCGGCTAATCCCAGGTCGGATACTTTGGCTTGACCATTATGAGTGACAAGAATGTTGCCCGGTTTGATGTCGCGGTGGATGAGATTTTTTTCATGTGCGCTTTGTAATCCGCGTGCCGCTTGCATGATGATGGATGCGGCCTGTGCCATGTTCAGCTTGCCTTGGTTGCGAACAAAACGGCGTAAATCGGTCCCATCGACAAATTCGGTGACCAAATAGTGCACGTTGCCCTCGTGACCGGCGTCGTAGGCTCGCACCAAGTTGTCGTGATCGAGCGAGGCTTGAGCGCGAATCTCCCGCATGAAATTCGCAATCGCTTGCGGCGTTGAGCGGCTAAGAGGTAGCACTTTGATGGCAACTTCACGCCCCATCATTTGGTGTTCCGCTTTGAAAACCTGTCCCATGCCGCCTTGGGCAATCCAATCGGTAATGACGTACGGTCCAAGCCGCAGTTTCGTCCGGCCGCTTTTGAGTTGCTCCGCCTGATAGTTGGTAACAAAACCGAGCGTCACCAAGGAACGGGCCAGTTGATCATCTGTTACTTCCACACGAGGAGCAGGGACGCCGGTCTCGGAGCGTCGCGCATTGGCGATCGCGTGTTCGAGTTCTTCTTCAGTGACCAAGCCACTGAGGACCGCCGATCGTTGGAGGACCGATTTTGTTTCAGGCATAACGTGCGTCCGGAAAAAGATGTGCTCTTTCTATCCTAACCGAAGTTCGCCAATCGTGCCTGCTCAACTTGGCGAACCTAAAGGTCAAATCCGAATGGAAATCGGTGCCAACTGCTAGGAATGGGCGCATTGAATGTCTGGCGTTCATTCTGGGTGGGATGGGTGAGTTCCAACTGCCAGGCGTGCAGCGCAATGCCTCTGGAGAATTCCTGCTGACTGCCATATTTGCGATCCCCAACAATGGGATGGCCGAGTGCCGCGAGTTGGACGCGAATCTGATGTTTGCGGCCCGTTTCCAGCTCAATTTGCAGCCACTGATGTTTGTCCGATTCGCCATAGATTTGGTACCGCAGGCGGGCCTCCTTCGCCCCTTGATCCGATTCTTTACAAACGACCATCTGGCGATGTCGATCATCTTTGCGCAAGTAACTGATGCACTGCCCGCGATCTTTCGGCATCCGTCCGGCCACGATCGCCCAATAGGTTTTGTTGACGGTCCGTTCCTGAAACTGGCGGGTGAGTCGTGACGCGGCTTTGGAAGTCCGCGCCAGGACGACCGCGCCGGTCACGAAGGCATCGAGCCGACTGACGACTCCCAAATAGACGTTACCTGGCTTATTGTACTTGTGTTTCAAATAGTCTTTCGCCCAGTTGACGAGGCTCGGCTCACCTTCGGCAGCACCCATCGTGGGAAGTTCGGCCGGTTTGTTGACCACGAGCAGGTGATTGTCTTCGTGAAGAATGTCAGACGGTTTGGGGTGCACAGATGGTTGTCCTTCGCGCTGGGCGAAATTGTGGCCGGAACGGAACGACGCGTCATTCTCGCAACGCCGATCGATGAATTGCGACTATACGATGATTGTGCGAGGTGCGAATGACATTTTGGTGAGGTCATGTTTGTACGGCGATTCGCCAAGGCGTTTCACTTTCCCCTTACCGAGCTTGAACCGATAGCGATTCGTAATTGGATCGGGTACGCGATGAATCAGGCTGTTCGCCGGCGAGCCGGGGATCAGCGCGTTGGTCCACATGACGCCAGGCCGAATCGCGTCGGAGATAATGGCGACCGCTTTCATCTCGCCTTTCCCAATCCGGATGTGCCCATTCTCTTCCAGGGATTTGAACATTGCGTCATCGTTGTGCACGGCGACGAATCCGCCGGTTTGGATGAGCACGTCGTCGTTCGTGACGAGGACGTAGTCTCCCGTTTCTATGCCTAATCGAGTTGCGTCTTCAGGGTTTAATTCCAGCCACTGATCGGGCCATCTTTGGGTAATGAACGGGCGACGTACATCGTCAAACATGGTCTGCCAGATTTCGTTGATGCGACCGCAGGTGAGCCACATCTCTTCCCCTTTGGGCGTGATCCGTTCATAAAAATCGGCGAATAGAGTCCACGGTGTCTTATGAAGTAGCGCCTTGCCACTGTGTGAGTTGAACGAAGAGAGCCACTTGCTGTGGACTGTCGGGCCTTCGGGTTCGCCAAAATCGTTGCCGTAGTCATGCAGTCGCTTGGTGCCAATGATCGCGCCGGTTACTTGGGGGGCGCTGTAATGGCCAACGTACTCTTTGTAGTCTTCCGATTCGGTGAGTTTCTTTCGATATCGAATAGGAGTCTGAATGCCGTGGGTGCCCAGTTCTCGCAGCAGTTCGTGGCCTGTTTTGCCGGCTCGTTTGGCGTAGTCGACCAGTGGATGGTAGTTGAGCATGCCCTTCCGACCAAATCGGGCCGCCTGCTCGAACACATCATTTGAATCCTTCCAGTCGTAATCCTTAAATCCCATCCGCTGTGCGAATTGACTGATGATCCACCAGTCCGGTTTGGCTTCACCCGGCGCATCGCAGAATTTGCTGTAGAGTCGCAGACGCCGTTCGCCGTTACAGCGCGTGAAATTCTCTTCACCCCAAGCGGCGGCCGGCAGTACTAGGTCGGCAAATTGAGCACCGATCGGATCGCGCAGGTAGATGTCTTGATGAACAACGACCATGCCTCCCGCGTCAGCTCGCTTTTTCAAAACGTCGACGACGTGGGCTCGATCGGTGGAGGTGATTTGGTGCGGACTTTCAACCGTCTGGCTTTTAAACTTCAGCGCCAATTCGGCACTGGCCGCCATTGCTTGGCACCACGTGGTACCGATCACCCAAGCCCAGCGTAAGTTGCCGGCTTCTACCCAGCGGTCGAGATCGATCTCTTTCTTGCGTCGGCCAGGTCCTTTTTCTGGCGAGTAGATGCGGGGGTAACTGGCGGCTCCCATCCATCCCCGTTGGTGACCGCCCAATCGCGAGACGACTCGCCCATCACGATTGCCGGCTCCACAAATGACGGCCAGCGATGCGTAGGAGGCGGTATTGAGGTAATTGTTGCTCCAGTAGTTGCCCTTCTCTAGCGCAAAGGAAGCTTGGGGCGATTTGCCATTCACCGGCTTGGCGATCAGCTCGGCCGCTCGGCGAATGTCTTCCGCTTTGATGCCGGTGATCCGGGCTGCGTTTTCTAACTTGGCATCGTCTTGGTCGAGGATCCATTCCCGATACTGTTCAAACGAAGCGCCCAATTTTCCCCAGGTCGTGCGCCATTGCCACGGCGTGTTCCTTGTCCCCCGTCCGAAACCGGAATCGATTTCCCAGCGGGACGCGACCCAGTTCTTAATGAACTCGGAATCTTCCCAGCCGTTTTCCAGGATCAAACGGGCGAGTGCGAGGTGCAGGATCGTGTCGGTACCGGGAATGATTGGCAAGAACAGGCCACCATGTTTTTCCGCGTAGGCGGCTCCGGTCGTCTTCCTCGGCATGACGAAGATCAACTTCTTGTTCGGATCCATCATCCATTCGGTGAAGATGATCGTCTTCGTTTCGTAGGGGTCGGCACCCGAAATGAAAATTACATCGGCCTGACGCCAGTCGTCGTAAGAAGCGCTGAACGGCACGATACCGGTGTCGTCGATACCGGCCGTGTCGTTGCCGGGCCCCGGCTTATCGTGCGGTGCATAGGCGGGCGTTTTGATCGATTCAAAAGCCAGTTTGGAAATCGCATACGTGTTTTCGAAATACTGGTAGGAAAAAGTCTTCATGCCCCAGGCGGTGCGGCCAAACTTGTCCAGGATGTACTGGCTGACTTCGGCCATGACATCGATGGCCAATTCCCAACTGATTGGCTGGAGTTCCCCGTTGACCCGCATCATGGGCGCCGAGAGTCGGTCGTGGGTTGGCTTGTCGGGCGCGTAGACTTTTTGAGCCAAGCAACCGCCACGGATCGAATGATTGCCGCCCGGATTGACGACGGCCGCATCGGGGTCGGCAATGACGGCCACGTGGTGTGGCTTGCCATCAACGACGCAGGTACTGTGAGCGTTCGGGCTGATCCACTGGCCGCTCAGCTGATCGACGGGTACGTCGACGCCTAGCGCGTTTTCTGCAGCGGCGGTGCCGCCCGCTTGGCCTTCGGGCCAAACGAAGACTTTGTAGCCGCAGGCGACGATGCAGTAGTCGCAAGCGGTGGTGACGACTTTCGCATCCTTGGGTGGTAAGGGAACGATCGGTTGTTCGCTGCTCTGTTCGCTGTCATTCGACATGTTGTTTCTCTGTTCGTTCGATCGTGCCCCAGGCGGCAACGCGTGAAATGAGCTAGGGCGCAGCGCTGGGATTTCGGTGGTGGCCGAAGAGCAGCCCGATGATCCCGATGGCGTAAATGTCGTCACCGTCGAGCTCTAAGACGATTTGCGGCAGCGTCGACGTCGCGTGACCGGCGATGACGAGACCATGCCTCGTCAAATCAAAGGTGGTGAGATGCTCACCGCAGCCGATGGCCTGGTATTCGCCAACAAAGCCGTCACTCATGTCGCCGCCCATGTGCGTGCAACGGGTGCTGAACGCGACGATGTCCTGCCCTGGGCCGATGCCGCCCCCTGCCCGTTTGCCAAGTTTCACGAGCATGGCGCCCGAGTGGGCTCCTTCGGACGGGTAATCGAACAGCTCCGGTTCGTTGTTTGTTAGTTGGGACTGCGTGGCGATTCGAACCCTTGCCAAATTCTGCAGCGCCACCGCCTGGTCAGCATCCTGTGCCAAAACGCGGCCAGCAAACAGCTCGCCCAGCAGGATGGTCGTTGCACCGGCCGTGCTGCGCTGTAAGAACGCGCGGCGATCTAATCCGCAAGGTGTGTTTGAATTGTCGTTGGTCATGGTCGCTTTCCGTTACGGAGTGCTTGGCGCATAGGGTGGTAATTCAGGCACGGCAACTCGTACTTCGTCACCACTTAGCGATTCGAGAAACGCCAACAATTCCCATTTCTCGTCTTCGGTTAGGTTGAGCGGTTGGAGCAGCGCACTCTTGTTGTGCCCTTCCCCGCCTCCTTCGTCGTAAAAATCGATCACCTCTTCGAGCGATTCGAACACGCCATTGTGCATGTAGGGTGCAGTGTATTCGATGTAGCGCAATGGCGGCGTCCGAAATTTGCCCTTATCTTCGTCGCGTTTGGTCGTGTAGTAGAGTCCGAGGTCGGTATGCGCGTTGCGGTAAACCTCTTCCCCAACGCCGCGGGCGTAGTGTTGGAACCGCATTGTGATTTGGCGCAATGGGTCCTGTTCGAACAGCGGGTGATCGGGTACGCCCAGATCGTGATAGTTCTCGTCGCTCATTTGCGGGCCGTGGTGACATTGGATGCAACCGGCTTTCCCTTGGAACAGCGCCAGGCCTTTGATCGCATCTTCGTCCAGGGCCTCTTTGTCGCCGGCCAGGTATTCGTCGAACGGGCTGTCGTTTGCCACCAATTCGGTTCGCTCAAATGTCGCGATCGCTTTCAATACGTGGTCGTATGTCGGTTCTTGGCCAAACGCCGCCTGGAACATGCGGACGTATTCAGGAATTTGCACCAGCCGTTCTTCGATCATCGCCGGATCGCCGTTGCCGGCCACGTTTCCGGTGATGGCACTATGGGCCTGCGCTTCGAGGCTGGGCGATTCGCCCGCCCAGAATAGTTTCGCGAGGTAGGCGCTGTTGATCAGCGTTTGCGAATTCCGCCAATGCTGTGTGCCGGCGTAGCCACGCGAGAGCGCGTTGCCGTCTCCCCAGCCTTGCCGTGGATCATGGCATGAAGCACAACTGGTACCAACGTCGCCCGAGAGGCGGTCGTCGAAGAAGAGGAGTTTTCCGAGCGCCGTTTTTTCCGCCGAGACCGGATTGTCGGCGGGGACTGGAACGGCCGGTAAGGGGGCCAGCGGTGGAAACGTTGCGCGGCGTTCTTGCCCTCGGACATGAGCAACATCGCCGAGCATGACAAGCAGCAGTGGCAGCATGCCTGCCGCGCACACAAACTTCGGTACAGCTCGCATCACGGAGCAAAAAGTGACGACACGGCAAGAGTGCGGCATCAGTGGGCTCCTTGACGTTTGACTTGGTATGCCGGCTGTGTCGGCGGTTCGCAGACGATTGGCTCGCTGGAGAATGCTTTGAGCAGTTCGACAAGGTCGGACTGTTCTCCTGCGCTCAGGCCGAGCGGTCGGAGATCGGCCTCCTTGCTCCTGACCGATTTCCCTCCGCCATCGTTGTAAAACGAGACAACTTCTTCCAACGTGGCGAGCATGCCATTGTGCATGTAGGGCGCTGTGCGACTTACTTCACGTAACGATGGAGTTCGAAAGTGAGCCATCTGCTGATCGTCTTTGGTGACACAAGCGCAGCCCATGTCGAAGCGGATGGTGGCATATTCGCCGATTCCGATTGTGCGGAAGAAGCGACGAAACGTAATGTGCCGTTCTGGGTTGGTAAAGACGTCAGGGTTCGGTGGGACGCCGACGCTGTGAAAGTGGCCGTCACTGAACATGGGGCCATGATGGCAGCGAATACATTTCGCTTTCCCGTTGAAGAGAACGAATCCTCGCCGTGCCGATTCGGACAGCGCCGACTGATCACCCGTAAGGAACTTGTCGATCGGTGCGTTCTCTGAATTCATCGAGCGAACGAAGGCGGACACAGCGTTTAGGATCTTGCCGTACGATGGTTCGCCCCCGTAGACCTCTTTGAACTGGCGTTCGTACTCGGGCACCTGCCGCATCCGCTCGATGACAAGCCGTCCATCAGCCTGCATGAAGTGTGCTTCGGCAATGTGATCGCGGACAAGTGACGGCAAATCGTCGCCCGACATGCGGCCATCCCAGTAGAAGTAAGTTTGGTGTGCTGCATTCAGAATCGTGGGCGTGTTACGAAAGTAGAGCGAGCCTGGATATCCCTTCGATAGCGGCAGGCCGTCGGTGAAAGCGAGTTTCGGATCATGGCAACTGGCACAGCTGATCGTCGCATCGCCCGAGAGCCGCGTGTCGAAAAACAGCGACTTACCGAGCTCGACCTCGCCATCTTTGGGTTGATCGGTCAACTGGGGCAAAGGGGCCAACGATTGGGCCGTTGCTGTGGTTGGCGGCAGGCAGACCATCGCGATACCAAGACATACGATCCATGACAGAAAAGTGTCGTTCGGCTGGTGAGGACGCTGGTCCGGCATACTATTTGGTCTCGTTTGAGAGAAGAGGGCGAAGCGATTCAACACGGTTGGCTACGGCGCCTCGAATCGGATCTCTTCCGTTGTCGTTTCGCCCTCTGTAAATTCGAGCCGCAGTTTCTTGCGGCCCAGCGACGGGTGCCAAGCGACGGCCCGATACTTGCCCGGAGGGATTCCCCGGATCTCAAACTTACCGTCTTCCGTTGTCTGCGCGTAAAATGGCGAACGAGCCGGGTAGATCCACGCTTCCATCCAGCTGTGGATGTTGCACGAGACACGAATGCCCTGGCGTCCGCTGATCGGTTTTTCGACCGCCGTGGCGCCGGATGCCTGCATCTCGTTCCACAATCCTGTGTTGACGTTATGAGTCACGTCGTCGTCGTTGTAGACGGTTACATTGGCGCCGTTGGGGACGACAAGTAGCCACGGTCGGAATTGGCACCCTTTCTGTCGTAGGACGTAACCTTCTTCCGGTTCTTTCCAATCCCAATTCGTCCCTTTGACTTGCACTTCGATCACCACATCGGCCAATCCGCCATCCTCGCCAACATGGACTTCGGTAAACTCGCCCCCTGCATGCTCGCAGTGGTCGACATCTTTCGTAATCTGAATTTTCCGCGGCGCCACCGGCTCACCCACGTAGCTGACTTTTCCAGTCAATGTCCCGCCGCTGATCGCGGTAACGTCTTTCGTCGCTGTGCCGGGCTCTTGGGCAACGGTACCGCTCACAACGTGCATGGCGAAGAAGATCACCAAAAAAACGAAGAGGCGCCGGAGCGCAGAGAAAAAGATCATCATCAAAACTTCCCGTCCGTAAGTTCTTACCTGCGGTGAACCATCCAGGTGGCAACTGATCGCGTATTGTTGCCCACCGACACCGCAAAGGCAACTCGCTACCTCAGAAGATGCCTAAAGCGGCTTGACGGCAGTCAGATATCGATTGACACCGGCCGGTTCCACACCGGTCGACCAAGAGCGGCTGGGGAGATCACTGCCGGTTGCTAACGATTGCATTTGCTCATCGGTGCGGTAATTCAGGTACCAATTGGCCACCCATTCCATGTAGGCGCGGCTGGCGTTGTTTTCACCAAAATTGAAGATGAACATTTTGCCACCGGGTTTCATGCGTTGCCAAAAAAAGCGAATCGTCGTCACCGCCTGTTCTTGATCGAGATAGTCGAAGAAACCCGAGGCGTAGACAAAATCGGCTGGCGGGAACAGATCCTCCGACTTGCCCGCCTTCCCTCGCGGCAGGCGGTTGAGGTTGGCTCGTTCAGCCACGACTTGGGTTTCAGGCATCACCAGGCAGAGCTGCTCTTTGGCAAAGGCGAGCGCCTGTGGGTCGAGATCGAGTAGCGTGATACGCAGGTGGCGGCGCGACTCAGGCGTCAGCTTACGACAGAGAGTACGCAGCTCAAAAGCGGGACCGCTGCCGTAGCTTACGATCTGCATGTCACGGCGTTCGGCCGCAAATTCCTGCATCGCCTGCGCCAAAATGTTGGCTCGGTTGCGGACGGCGTTCGGTGCGGCGTGCGATTGAAAGAACTCGTCGTAAGCTCGCCCGATTCCGGCACCTCGCACGCTTCGTTCGCAGATGCGATCCAGTAAGCGAAAGTCGCCCGCATAGCCGTGCGGTTTCTCTCTTGCATGAAGCTGCAAGGAACCTTGGGCCAACATCGGTTCCAGGATATGCCACAAGGGTCCAGACGCGGCGCGGTTGGCCGGTCCCCAGACGCGCGTTGCGGCGAGCTGATTCAAATGGAAATCCATGGCCGCGTTAACGGCCGCAGGCAAGTGTGAGGCATCCTGTTCGGCGATGCTCACAAGGCTCTGACGCCAGGCCGCGGCGATCTTGGCGGCGTAGGCATTCAATTCCGGTCCGGGTTGCTGAGGGACGTTGCTCATGCGGTTTGTTGGTGGCGCATCTGGCGCTTGGTGCCGTAGGAGAGCTGCGCTATCCGGCAATGGTGCGCAGGTGACGCATCAGTCGGAGGCACGTGACAGGGTCGGGAGTCTGTTTCGATGAACGATCTTAGCAAAGATTTAGCAGCAGGCGTCGAAAAAGACTCCCGACCCTGTGGTATCGGAATAAGAAGACAGGTGACCGGAAACGGATCGGGCGCACCGACTAGGCGTCACTCGCATCATCGGCGATATGCGAAAGCAGGCCATTCCGGAACATGCTCACGAAAGCGATCGAATCCTGGGCATTGAACAGGAACGGATCGCAACGGACGCTGATCGTTAGCTTCCGTAGATAAGAGAACACGGCCAGCGTCGCGTGGGTATGGTGTCGCAGTGGTGGGACACCGGTCACATTCTCCAACGTGAGATTTCCCGCCACGATGCGCCCCTTACTTCGGGGCAGTTCGGCAGTGAATCGTTTGCTCGGATCACCGATGTTGGATAGGCAAGTGGTCGCGATGCAACTTTTTCGCCTGAGCAGATAGGTCAAAATATACGGCGCGTGGGCGGCCGCCATGATTGCGTCGATGAACTGCGTACCGGCGCGTTGATGCTTCAAGGCCAATGTTTCGTCGCGAACGCTCGTCATGAGCCCTTTGAGATCGACACACTGACTTTTTCGCCGAGTCACGAAAGTGTAGGAAGTCATATTGGCCGCGGGCATGTGGTAGTCGGATTGCTCACGTAAGTCAAAAGGCATCATGATCCGCAGCCACGGATTCCCTGTCGATTTTCCATGCGTGTCATTCCATCTCACAATGGTCCGAAACATCTCGGTCATGAGCAGATCATTCAAGGTGCCGCCATAATTGCCGGCGATAGCTCGTAGCTTTTTATGTTGCGCTTTATCCAATTCGACCGAATGGACCGACGGGAAAGTTTCGTGGGACGTCTCGGAACGCTCGCGTCCGGTCGGCGGAGCCAATGCTCGGATCGACTTTCCGAAAATATCGAACGCCTTCTTCAAGCTATGGAAGACGTAAGTCGGAATCGAAAGCACCTGGTGCCCTTCATCGGCCATCTTGCGGCGGCGATCACGAAGCAGAACCGGGTTGATTTCGGCGAATTGCGGCTCGGCCGCTGGGTCGTCGGAAGTCTGCGCGGCGTAGGCAGCCAGGAGGTCGCCCAAAAATCGATAGACGCCCGTCCCGTCGGTACACGCGTGATGCACTTGGAGTGTGACACGAGTAGTTTCCTGATCGCCTCGAATCCAAAATCGCAGGCCAGTCGATTCGCTGAGATCGATTTGCTCTTGTGTGGGAAGCTCGAGCGGTTTGTCGATCGGTCCCCAATCCATCCACGGGAGGTCGGTGGAGGCTTTGACCCAACAAGGTCGATTCTGTTTTGCCGGTTTGATGTGGCTTCGCAGTAACGCGTGTCGCTGCAGCGCCGTGTCGAGCGCCGTTTCGAATGCGGGACGCTGGATGGCTCCCGTGAAGTCGAGGTGGATGATCGACGTCATCGGATAATGGGGCGTATCATCTTCAAGGAAGAAGTGGTCGATCGGCGCAAGATGCAACGGGAAGACGTTGGGTATCTGCTTCTTGAGCATCGGAGGGCCGGGCGAGTAGGTAGGAGAGTGGCGAGAGTCGCTACTTCCGATACTAGTCTGACGACGATCCGACTGCGAACTCTTGCCCGAGGAGGAATCGTGGTGTGGGGCGCGAGAGCCTCTTTGAGTTCGGTCTGTAGGGCCTGTACGGGTGTTGTTAGGCTCGTGCTGCCTCGCCGGCCCGGTATGGAAAGGCCGCGAGGGGGTCGTGAAATCGTCGGTGTAGGAGCTGTTGCTTGCCATGATGCGGCTCAAATAGAGATCTTAGTTACCACGCTTGTGGGGTTATCGAACGTTGTGGTGTCTGGACTGAGTGACAGCATGGATGGCGATTTCGAGCTTTTCCGGTCTCGGTTCCCCGCCGTAGGCATAACCGGAGTATTGTCTCGCAGATGGGCAATCGATAACGATGAACCGCATCGGCGAGCGAGAGCGATCTTGATAAACTCTAGCGGTGAGTAAAACTGTTAGGCCCCATTGGAGAGAGTTGCTGCATCATGATTCAACCTGATCGACCGCTGATTCTGGCGAGCAGCTCACCTCGTCGGCGTGAACTGATGGAAGAGGCCGGATACCAATTCGAGGTGATCGTTCCCAGTGATGGCGCCGAATGTGGTATCTGCAGCAACGAGACGCCTCCCGAATTGGTGGCCAGGCTGGCGTGGCAGAAAGCGGCCGATGTCGTCCCGCAAGTCAACAATGCCCTCGTGATTGCTTGTGATACCGTGGCCGAATGCCAGGGTAGCATCCTCGGCAAACCGGTCGATCGTGACCATGCCAAAGAGATGCTGAAGCTGATGAGCGGACGGAAACACCAAGTCTTTTCCGGCCTGTGTGTCTGGAGCGTCCCCGAAAATCAAACGATCGTCGAAGTCGAAGTCACGACGCTACGGATGCATGAAATTGGTCTCGAGCAACTGCAAGAACATCTCGACAGCGAACGCTGGGTCGGCAAAGCGGGCGCGTTCGGATTTCAAGATGGGCTCGACTGGGTCCAGATTGAAAAAGGAAACGTGTCCAATGTCGTCGGACTGCCGATGGAGCGATTGGCGAAGATACTGTCGCAGTTCGTGTGAGTGTTCGCTGGAACCGACGCGAGTGGCGAGTCGTCCGAGTCGCCGCGCTACTTCGTCTCGCCATTCCGTCGTAAGGCCGATTTGCACGACTCATTCCTAGCAACGGGCCGTGCCACTCATTGGCCAATGCAGTAAAGCGAATTCACGCCTCGAATGTAAATTCGATCGCTATCAAAGACGGGCGTCGCGACCGCCGTCTCCAGTTCGAGCTCGTTCGTAGCGACGATTTGGCCGTCCACATCGAGTACGTACGCCGTGCCGTTTTCTCGCAGCAAGTAGATATGGCCACCTGCCACGACCGGCGACGCGCTGAATGCGCCCCGTCCTTTCGGTAATTCGGTCGACCAGACTTCCTCGTCAGTTTTCAGGTTCAGGCAGCGAACCGTACCTTTGTCCGTGCAAATGACGACGTTGCCAGCGAGGTTGGCCGGGGAGGGAACATCGCCGGAGCCGTTCTCATCGGTCCATAGGACGTGAGTATCGGTGACGTCGCCACTGCCACCCAATTGAACGGCAGTGAGCGTCGTGCCGCGTGCGTAGGGCGCCAGGAGCGTACTGCCAATCAGGGTTGGCGAGGCGATCGATCGGAAAAATCCCTTCTCTTCCGGATTCAAATTGCCGACTTGCCATAGTTGACTGCCGTCGTCCGCTTTGTGAGAGGTCATGTGGTCGGCACCGAGCACGATGATCTGTTCTTGACCGTCAAACGTCGTTACGACAGGCGTGGTATAGCTTTGTTCCGCTTCCTTGGGGACTGAGAAAATTCGATCCTGCTTCCACGCCATGTTGCCTGTGAGCTTGTCAAACGCGATGACGAACGAAGGACCTTCTTGCTGCACCGCCACGACGACATGTTGGGACGTTAACACGGGCGACGTTCCCAGATCCCACCAAAGCGTATTCTCGGCATAGTCTTTTTGGATGTTGATGTGCCAGAGCGTCTTTCCAGCGGCGGTAAGGCAAGCGAGGTCACCGCTTTTGAAATAGAAGTAGACGCGCCCGTCTTCCGTCACGGGGGACGGATTGCAGCCAGTTGCCTTCTTGTGCTTCCCTGTGACGTATTCGCCCAAGGCGACCGACCAAAGCTCTTTTCCGTCGCCGTCCAGACAGACGGCCATATTCTTACCCTCATGTTCGTGCGTCAGGAAGAGTTTCCCGGCGGCGATGGCGGGCGTCGAACTGCCCGGTCCTGGGAAGTCGACTTGCCAGAGAATATTTGTCGCTTCATCCCAGTTCGTCGCGTACGTCCCGTCAGCGGCCGTGCCGTCGCCATGGGGTCCACGCCAGGAAGGCCAGCCCGCTTCGGCGTGTGCCGACATCGCAGGCCAAACGAGAGCGGTGAAGAGGACGATGAAAAACGACGAGGGCGTAAGCATGCGAAATCTCCTGGGGCGGGTCAAACTGACCGGATCTTACCCGAAAAGATGACGCGTCAAGAGTCCCTGCGGCCGGACGGAGATAGCACAAGCGCCTGCGGGGCGACCGTGGGATGGAGTGTACAAGGCTGGCAGCGTCGGCTTCTAGTTGCCTAGGGCTGCAAAGACTTCGTCCAGCGGCGACTGCAGTTGCTCGTCATCGTCGTCGACGTCACTCAAGGCGGAATCGATCGTGGCTGGCAACGTCGTCACCTGACCGCTACTCGGGGCGACCAACGCGTTGTTGCTGCCGTTGAGCTGATTGATGATCAGCAAGGCATCCAGCGGTGCAACGAACCCATCTTCGAAGACATCAAAGAAGCGCAAGTCGCTGGTGTTTTGCGTGGGGCTTAGCAAAGCGCCGGTATCGGCGTCGCTGAATTCACGTGCCTCGAGTTCGTTAATGACCAAGATGGCGTCGACCGGAGTGACTCCGCTGAGTCCATCGACGTCAAACTCGTCCAGTGGGTTGTTCCAAGATTCGCCTGTGTATTCGAAGCCGAAATCGAGATTCGTGGCTCGATCTCCCAGTTCGATGGTTTGGGTGAATTCGCTGGCACCTGTCGTGATCGCGAAATCGCTGCTAATGGGCACGGTGCGAACCGTATAGTCTCCCGGTTGAACGTTGAAGCTGTACTCGCCCTGAGCCGTCGGCTGAGTCGAAGTTTCGCCGCTATCCAAAATGCCGTTATCATTCGCATCGAGGAAGACGGTGACCGCTGGGAGTCCCGACTCGCCGCTGCCAAGTGAACCGTCACCGCTCAAATCGTTGTAGACATTGCCAGAGAGCACGCCTACCACGACTTCCGAGACTCGTACGATTTCGATCGTGGTGCCGTTCTCAAAAAACGGAACGTCAGAAAACGCACCGTTGATGCTTTGCAGATTGGTGTCACCAAAACCGGCGATTTGATCGACGACCGTCATGTCGACGACGCAGCCAAAGACGGTAAAGCCGCCATTTTGGTTGTCGAGATTGGCCGAGTTGTCACCCAAGTTGAAAAAGAACTGACTGGTAGCGCTATCCGGGTCGCCGCCCAGCTTGGCCATGGCGACCGTGCCACGCGTATTCGAGATGCCAAATTCGTTTTGCACAGGATCGTCGGTTTCGATCGTGCCAAACATATCCGCGTTGATCGAGTCGGGCTGATCGCAAGGTAAGTCGCAGAGAACGTCGGAGGAGCTAGTAAAGCCCCCGCCTTGAACGACGAAGCCGGGCGCCAGTCGGTGAAAGATGGAATCGACGTAGTCATCATCTTGCACGTAGTTAAGGAAGTTGGCGACCGTTTGTGGCGCCTCTTCTTCGAACAACTCGATCGTGATGTCACCGACATTGGTGACCAGGGTGATCATTGGGTTGGCCGAGTCGCCGGCGAGTAGGCGGCGATCTTCAAGCATTTCAGCGCGCAAGAGGCGGTGCTTCTTCATTTCAATTCCTAAGTCTCATTGGTTCAGACGATCGCCCCGCACACTTCAGTGTAATTGAGCGTGAAAATAGCACAATTTTTGCGTCGATCCAGAACTGCGGAGAACGAATAATCGGAAAAATCGAACGCCCGATGGTTGGCCAGTTCACTTTCGCCCAACTTTGCTCCATTCCCGCTGCTCAGACGGGATTTCGTGAATCGCTTGGCAACCTGCGCGAACCCCTGAAAGTTTTACATTTCAGAAGCGCGATCTTGCTCAATTCGGAGAAGCGATGCGGTTCCTAAGGGTTGGCCGGAATGGTCAAAGATTGTCACTGCGGCTGTAAGCCTAGTCGGTTCAATGATTTGAGCATCGTGGCCGGAGGGAGATTGATTTTCTTGCGTGACAGCATCGATCTGGCACACGAACTGCGACGTAGCAGAAGTGTTGCTCATCTTGTCTTGGAAAGGATGCTGATATGAATGTTCGCATTGATCTACTCGCTTATTGGCTGATCGCCCTGCACTCGGCCGTTGCCAGTGCACAGAATTTTGATCGCCTGCTACCGCCACGCAACGAGCCAACGGCGCGAATGCCCGCCTATCGTTCCGGCATCGATGATGCCCGACAAGCACAGCGAAGTCTGCGTCCTGATTTCGATTACCAATCGCTTCGAGATGATGTCTATCGCAATTTTCGATCGGAATTTAGCGACACGGTCAGACCCGTCCGCGCCACCCGAGACTTGCCGCCGCCACGTTTTGAAAACGGAGCAGCGGAACGATATCGATTACCGGCAGATACCAGTCCATCGCTGCTGGATCGATCGCCGGAACGGGCTCGTTGGGAAGCACGCTACCGACAGCTCCAAATGGAACGAGAACGTGATTACCAAGGAACCGACCGCTTTCGACCAACTGGCTCACCAGATTACGATTGCCCCGGGGGCGACTGTTGGAAGCACCGAGAGAATGTACGACCGATCCATCACGAGTTCCGCGGTGCCGACTTCATCGACCATCGTTCCTGTGATCGAGGTCGGAGTGACGACCGGTACTGGGGATTGGATCGAGAACGCTTTGACGTCTCTCCCGCCGCTTACCAGTCGTCGTACCGTCGCCCGCCATTGCCGGACGACTATCGGGCGTCCCGCATGGTGATCGATAAGGACGGAAGTTACGTTCGAGAGAACCTTTACGGAGACCCGCGGGTGTTCAATCCTGATCAACCCGTTCGCAACCTGTTTCGCTTCATGTTCCCTTAGCAGCTGGTCCAAAATAGGCCGCTTTGACGGTCGCTAACAATCTCCAAACGGCAGCCGTTCGCCACACGACGGCTGCCACGCAAGCCGGATGGACAGGAGTCCTTCCGGCTTGTTTCTTAACAACTGTCGATTTGGTCCTAGGCAGTCCTAAGATGGGATAGTACGGTGTGAGCCACCGAGTTCGGATGGTGT
>CAYZRS010000024.1:0-25034 GCA_964480915.1 uncultured Pirellulaceae bacterium
TTCGAAATCAATTGCCGGTTTACCGGTTGCGGGTTCGAGTCCCGTGCCCTCCGCTGAGTGACAGTTGATCTGTCTGGAAAATTTGACGCCCAGCCTCGTGTTTGAACGGGGCTGGGCGTTTTTCGTTGATTGGCTTCGCAGGAGAGCACGTACCGATGCGGTTTGAAAGCCCATTTCAGAAGCGGATGCCAACGCCCAGACGTCCGGCAATTGCATCCCCTGATAACGGACCTGCAAGGCCTGCCTTGAAGAATACTCGATCGGTTGGCCAGAAGACGAATTCGCCGACGGCTACGTTGTCCTCGTAGTTGTTCGTCGGATTGATCCCAATGAAGTTTCGCCAAGCGAGGCGCGGTGCTACGTCCAGTTCATAGCCGACGCGAAAACCAAATGAATCTTCGGTGTCGCGCAGTGATATCGTTTCGCCTTGAAAATTGAAGCCACGTAGGCTGTTCAGGTCAATGCTTGCTGTCTGAGTTGCATGTTCGTAGCCAAGCATCAGGAACGGACGTATCTTCTCCCCGTTATAAAAAATAGTGCTGTTGATCTGGAAACGTTCTCCCTTGACTTCGAAAGGAGAGGTGAAGGTCACAAGGCTGCTGTTGAGCGGGCTGTTCGAATACTCAGATTGACTGCCGTAGAGATGCAAATCAACGCCGAACCGCTGATCGAATGACTGCCAGATTGGTAAGTTGACTGAAAATGCAAAAGCAGTTTGGTTCGAATTCCTACGGTTGACCAGATCGTCTGCCAGCGAAAACGAGAATTGGAAATATCGTTTTCCCAACAGTCCAGGCGATTGGGTCAGTGAGTATTCAGGACGCGTCGCTACTGCTGGGTGCGGCGGCGGAAGCCGTGTAATCAAATCGGCGGCGTGGGATATCGGGGAGGACCCAACCATCCACGAAGCAACCAAAAGTAGAAATGTTGGCGTTGTTCTTGTCATTTCATTGTCAGAACAAAGGTGAATGCCGATTCGTTTGCGGCAAGCCGATTCGTTGTGATTGAAAGTAGAGGCTGTGGTGATGCTACTGCAATGCGTGGTGTTTTTCGTCAGCGTTGTGGCGAACCTGCGTTTGCAAAGACTGGCGGAAATGGAGTGGATAATGGGTTGGGTCAAGCAAAAAAGGACCGAGAGTGTCTCAATTGTAATGCTGGCGTTGGTAGCAGATGGTTGTTGCCAATTCAGGCAGCGACAGGGGGCCAAATTCGGGCAACGGTTTTCGGTTCGCAAGAATTCAAGGCTAGGAAATATTTAGGTCCACCCCTGCGGGGTTCCTGATTCGCATTGGATGGCACCCTGGGTTTCGCAAACACCGCTGGGGCTCTTTTTTGCACCTTGGGTTGGCGTTGGAGCGCCACTTTGTGGCTACCGTGTATTGGGCAGGTTCAGGGTGCAAACCCGATCGCGTTCGTTTCGGCGTGCGTGGCACGAATTCGTAACTCCGTAGGGTGCCCTTAGGATTGCGGCTCTTGGGTGTGATCAAAAAAAACCGCCGCGGTTGCAGCCCCATGTGCAACTCGCGGCGGTTCTTGAATATTGCCTCAAACTCTTTTAATGACGGTTTCAATCCGCCATCGGGTTAGGTTCGTCCTGTCAGACGTGTCCGGAGGTAAAATTGCGGTGCTTGGGCTTCGTCCGTGTCAGTTTCTTAGCAACAGCCGGAGCGGGGGTTGCGGTCGCTTCGATCACAGGTTCGGTAGGAGAAACCGAATGACGTATTATTAGCTGTGAAGAGGAGGGCGGCCTTAAGATAATCTGGCCGATGAGTGCCAGTATGCTTAAGAATGAAAAGGCCATCACAGCGTGTATGCAATCGACTTGCATGGCGAACTTTCGTAAGACGTTTGGACCAACATCCGTGTCCTACTTCTTCCATGCTATTGCTTAGCTCTGATGGTATCGGATTCGACTTGCCGACTTCTGCTGAAAAAATTTTGTCGGTGGCAGGGCTTCGTCAGTTCGTAAAGTTTCTGCGACGGTTGTAATCCGGTTTGCGGTCATAACTGGCATCGTGCGCTCGCTGAGGACCCGATTCTGGGCTCTTCTGTTGTGGTGCTTGGGGCCGGCTTGTTAGAGTGAAACCTTGGTTCTTCGCGGCGACTGCTGGCGGAGTCCGATCGCTTTCCTTGACCTACCACTTGCTGACCCGCGATTCGTCTATGCCCCAGCCGCACGTCCAAGCTATCGGAATCGACTTGGGCACGACCAATTGCGCTATCGCTTATGTAACGCCGGGCGGACGTACGTCGCTGCTGGAAAACGAGTTGGGCGAGGCGTTAACACCCAGCATCGTTTATTTCGACGATGACCATACGATCGTCGGGCGAGAAGCCGGCAAGGCGGGGCTCTTCCACCCGGACGCCGTGGCGTGGCACGCAAAGCGGGATGTCGGGTCTGCCTATTGCGAGCGAGAAATTCGAGGACAGCGGGTGCCACCCGAAGTGGTTCAGGGTTTTATCCTGAAGCACATGCGCTCCAACATCGAACGCGCACTGAAGGGCCCTTACCGAACCGTCGTGACGGTCCCCGCTTTCTTTGACGAGGCACGCCGCAAGTCGGTGCAAGATTCTGGCAAGATTGCCGGCTTCGACCATGTTGCAATCGTTAACGAGCCGACGGCGGCGGCACTCGCTTTTGCCGAACAGGCTGGCTATCTCAACGAAGAAGGCTCTCCTCAAGAGAAACTGAACCTGCTTGTCTATGACTTGGGCGGAGGTACGTTTGACGTGACGTTGATCCGACTCGAACCGGGTCAGACGACCACGCTGGCGACCGATGGTGATGTTCGTTTAGGAGGCTGGGATTGGGACCATCGGTTAGCACAGTACGCGGCTCAAAAATTCGAGTCCCGATTCCGGCTCGATCCGCGCGACGACGTGATGGTGATGGCGCGCTTGTTACGCTTAGCTGAAGAAGCCAAACAGACGTTAAGTGTCCGACGAAAAGCGGTGATTCCGATCGAGTATCTAGAGCACAGTCTCGAAGTGACGATCACGCGCGAGCAATTCGAGATCCTGACGGCCGACCTGACAGAACGAACTGCCTACACGGTGAAACAGGTGTTGGAAGCCAGTCAGTTGGAGTGGTCGGACATCGACCATATTTTGATGGCAGGCGGTTCTTCGAGGATGCCGATGGCGTCGGACGTGCTTGAAAAATTATCGGGCCGTCTGCCCGATTTCTTGATTAACCCGGACGAGGCGATTGCGCGCGGCGCCGCGATCTACGCAGCTTTTCTGCTGGCCGAAGAGGGTGCGCCCGGCTATCCACTGCGGCTGCGCGTGGTCGATGTGAGTTCGCACAGCTTGGGGATCGAAGGGGTCGATCCGGTGACCGGTCGTAAAATCAATACCGTGCTGATCTCTCGCTATACACCTTTGCCTTGCAGCGCCAGCCATCGGTTTGTCACGAGATCGGAGAACCAGAAATCGATCGCGATTCGCGTTCTCGAAGGCGAGGGGGAAGACCCGGCGAGTTGTGTGGCGGTAGGACGAGTCGTGATGCGCGATTTGCCCAAAGGGCTGGCGAAAAATCATCCGATTGACGTGGTCTATAATTATGAACGTGACGGGCGGCTGCGCGTCGATTTGAAATTGACCGATACGGACCGAGCGATCCGCGTCGTCTTGCAACGTGATGCCGGTTTGTCGGACGGTAACGTCCGCGATTGGACCGCGGTGGTCGCTGACGATCAGGGTTTTGACCGATTGGCGACGGTGCTCCAAAGTGTGTTGGGAGTTCAAATCAATGCTGACACTCAGCTTGACTAAGGTAAGAGGGATTCATGTCCAATTCGGAATCTGAAGCCAAGTCGCCTTTAGCTGTCGGTATCGATCTGGGAACCACCTATTCGGCCATCGCCTGGCTGGACGATACCGGTCGACCAGAAACATTGGTCAATGGCGAAGGCGATAAATTGACTCCCAGCGCCGTTCTGTTTGAGGGAGATGATGTCGTTGTAGGTAAGGAGGCCGTGAAGGCGCTGGCAACCGATGCCGACGATGTGGCGCTGCGTGCGAAACGCTCGTTGGGAACTCGTTCCTTCGGCCGACCGTTAGGAGGCCGCGACTATCCGCCCGAAGCGATCCAGGCTTGGATTTTGCAGAAGCTGAAGTTGGACGCTGCGCGGCAGATTGGGCCGGTGACTCATGCCGTCGTGACCGTGCCTGCCTACTTTGACGAAGTTCGGCGCAAGGCAACCCAGGATGCCGGTTACATCGCGGGGCTTGAGGTCTTGGACATTATCAATGAGCCCACCGCTGCTGCGATTGCTTACGGCTTCCGCGAAGGAGTGGCCGAGCGATCACCGGCAAAGACAAACTCGGCAAAGCGGCCCGAGCGCATCTTGGTCTACGACTTGGGTGGAGGCACTTTCGATGTCACGGTGTTGGAAATTGATGGCGCGAATTTCGTCGCTTTGGCAACCGACGGCGACGTCGCGTTGGGCGGTAACGACTGGGACGATCGCTTGGTCGATTTCGTCGCGGAAAAATTCATCGCGAAACATCAGAAAGATCCACGGCAGGATGCGAATACTGCCGGTCGTTTATGGCGCGAGTGCGAGGACGCCAAACGGACACTCTCAGCACGAGAGAAAACCACCATCGCCTGTGACTATCGCGGGCTCGCATTGCGATTGGAAATAACCCGCGCCGAATTCCAGCAGATAACGGCCGACCTGCTCGAGCGGACGGCGTTTACGACAAAGGAGACACTGCTCGCCAGTGGATTGGAATGGCCCGATATCGACAAAGTACTGTTGGTTGGCGGTTCGACTCGGATGCCGGCCGTTCGTGAAATGCTGCGCGAGGTGACCGGTCAGCAACCCGATGTCTCGATCTCTCCCGATGAAGCGGTGGCTCAAGGAGCGGCACTCCGCGCTGGGCATTTACTCGCCAAAGAAGCGGACCGGCGCTTCCACATCAAGAATGTGAATTCGCACAGCCTGGGGGTTGTTGGTACGGAGTCGTCGACGCGAAGGGAACGCTGCGCGATCTTGATTCCTCGAAATACGCCGTTGCCCGTGATGGCCAAACGGATTTTCAAAACGCAGACACTCAATCAAGAATCGATACTTGTCCCGGTCGTGGAAGGCGAGAGCGCCACGCCGGAAGATTGCATCTCGATTGGAAACGTCATCGTCCCGACGCTTCCTGCGAATTTGCCGAAACATACACCCATCGAAGTCCGTTTCACGTACGGCGAAGATGGCCGTCTGTTGGTCCGAGTTCGCATCGACGGATCGGAAGAGGCGGTTCGTCATGTCCTCGAAAGGCCGACCAGTTTGACGGCGGAGGAACTGAACAAGTGGCGGGTCTACGTTTCGGGGCAGCCGGCCGGTGACGGTGGTTAAAGACGGGTTTTCGAAAAATGATCGACAAGAATCCGTACGCAGCACCCGATTCGGCTGAGCCACTGGCGAAGAAGGCGTTTCCACCGTTCGAAGTTCGTGGGCAGTATCTGTTGATCGAGTCGGGGGCTCATCTTCCGCAGCGGTGCATCAAGACCAACGAAGAGGTGCCGGTCGGTCAACGAGTCGATCATGTCTTCCAATGGGCACCGTCGTTTCGACTGGCGCTGCGCTATCGACAGTGCCGGCTGACTTTCTACCTTTCAGAACGCAAGCAGCGAGAAATCAAACGAGTCAAGACGGCAGGCTGGTTCCTTTTGATTTGTGGTGGACTGGTGCCATTGGTCGCCGCCGTGTTGGGGGGCGGTGTCACCGGTCGCTCAGGCGCTCTGTTGGCGTTGCCGGGCGGCATCGCTTTGCTAGCCGCGACGCAAACGATGAGCCAGCTGCGCATCGTTCGATTTCGTGACGGTCGTTACTGGGTCCACGGTTTCTCGAAAGAGTTCTTGCAGTCGCTGCGGTGAACGAGGAATGTTGCCGGCCAGCGTCGCATCAATTTCGTGAAGATTGCCATTTCAGGCGAGAGAACGGTCGATGGTTTACTGGGCGTCCTTTTCTTGTACGAGGATCTCACCGCGGCTTTCATTCACAGTATCGCCGCTGAAGGTAAGGACCGCCTGTTCACTGGTGAGCGTGTCGATACCGAGTTCCGCGAGCCGCCGCTGGAGCAATCGCATGGCAACCAAATCGACTTCAGATGCCGCGCTGTGCCGCAGCGATCGCTCTGGCGATTGCGTGAGCACAATCGTCCCCCGCCTCATGTCGAGGCCGACCGACTCGGTCACCGATCCGTCGATCACGATTGTCCCGGCGCGCATGCTCATTCCGGCTCCCGGTCCGCAGTCACCACCAATGTAGATCAGGCCGCGCCGCAGTCGTGCACCGGCAAACCGGCCGCTCGAACCGGAAATGATCAATTCGCCCCCTCGCATACCGACCGATTCGTGTTCGTAGGCTCCGCCTGCCCAATCGGCCGCGTCCCCATGAACTCGAACCAAGCCGCCAGACAAGCGGGAACCGACATAGTCACCGACATTGCCGTGCACCGTGAGCGTCCCGCCACACATCCCGCTGGCCACATGGCGACCGACGTTGCCGCGGACCGTCATCTGGCCGCCATCCATCGAGGCACCCAGCCAATGCACTGACGGAATATCGCCGATCCATTCGACCGTGTCGGATTCGTCTTGGAGCGAGCCGCTGATATCGAAGAACTGGCCCAGTTCGAACGTGCGCTTGCCGCGGGTGACCGGTAAACTTGAAATTTCCGCGCTGGTCCGACCCCGCATCTGAGAGGGCACAATCTTCGCGACGTGAAGCGGCAACGGGCCGATCGATTTGGCTACGAGCTGGACTGGCATGAATTCACTATAGAATGTTCGGCGGGACGTTTTAACCGGATGAATATCATTGCGAGATCGATCTGTGGGCAAGCTGGCGGGAATCGTACTATGTGGTGGCCACAGTCGGCGAATGGGCCTGCCCAAGCATCGCTTGCCGTTTGGTAACCTGTCGCTGTTGCAGCACGCCTTGAAACTGCTGGGGACAGTGACCGATGTACTGATCGTCGTTGCAGCGCAGGGGCAGCCGGTGGATTTGGACGAGCACATCCTCATCGTCCACGATGAGCATCCGGATCGTGGGCCGCTTGAAGGGCTCGCGATCGGGCTGGCAGCGGCCGAACCGATTGCCGATCGAGCGTTCCTCATGGCGTGTGATACTCCGCTGCTTGTGCCGTCCTTTGTTTCCAAAATGGACGCTTCCTTAGCAGACCATGATGCGGTGACCGTGGACGACGGCCAGTTTCGCCATCCGCTAGGTGCGATCTACCGGACGAAGTTGGCGACCGTCGCGCGAGCTCAGTTGGATCGAGGGGAACGGAGTCTTCAAGGGTTGCTCGATCAATGTGATACCGGTCGAGTGACTCCGGAGTCGCTGTCTGACGTCGATCCCGATTTGCGGTCGCTGCGGAATCTGAATACGCCGGCCGAATACCTGGCCGTCGTTCAAGAAGCCGGGTTGGAAGTTGCCGAAACGACGTTGCGCAAATTGGGTTTAAGCTAGTCGGCTTCTGGCCCGCACTCGATGTTCTCCATTGGGCCCAAGTTATCATCGATGGCATAGTTGCCGAATTGGATCGAGTAGTTTTTCTCGAACCAATCTTTAACATGCGGTTCGACTTCATGGTCATAGCTTGGCGAGACGTGAAGCGTGCGTCCCGCATGTGCGATCGGATCGTGCGGCTGCCGAATCTCGCCCTGTTCGGCGATGACTTGCCCTCCTTTAATGACGAATCGAGGCAGCTCGAACATCGTCTCCTTATTTTCATGAGGCGTATAAATCGTGATGTCGGCATCAGCGCCGGGGCCCAGGTGCCCTTTGTGAGACAGCCCCAACATCCGCGCGGGCGCGGCCCGCGTGATGATTGCGATTTCGGTTAAGGAGTATTCGCGATCAAGCGACCCTAAGTTGGACTCGTCGCGAACTTTTCGATGGACCGACTTCAGCATTTCGGTGCGATAATTGCGGTCCATCAGCAAGCGAACAATTTGCGGGTAGGCGAGGAACGAACCGCCGTTGGGATGATCGGTGCTCATCGCGATCTGCCACGGATTGGCGACTTGCAGGTACCATTCCAACCCGATCGCCCATTGCCAGGCGTGGACCATGTTCTTGTTGCGGTACTTGATGGGCGAGATGCCACAACCGGCTTCCATTTCGACATCGTGGCTGATCCACTTCTTGCCGTGCAGATTGGACAGGTAGTGTCCCAGGGGGCCGTCGCCGGTCATGCTGGTCGTTTCGCCAAACAGAACTTGACCAACGTCGACGGTGATTTCTGGGTGTGCATTGACGTAATCGGCCAATGGCCCCACTTGCGAACCGAATGTCGTTTCGTCCGCATCTCCGCCGGCATAGCTGTGGAACTGGATGTGAGTGATGTGTCCTCGGTGTCCGTCGAGTGCCCGCATGGTTTCGAGTGTTGTTTGCCAGTTACCAGGCATCCCCAGGTTGTTGCAGTGGATATGCACCGGGTGTGGCAGAAGTAGCTCGTCAGCCGTACGAGCCATCTCGCGGAGGATCGCTCGCGGCGTCACATGGAAGCCGGGGACGATCTCGTCCAACCCGTTCACGTTGCCATCTTGCTGCTGCTTCCACGCTTCGACACCGCCCGGATTTACCAGCTTGACTCCGTAACCTTTCGCGGCGTTCACCAGCCAGCCCATGAATCCTTTCAGCAGTTCCGGTTCATTGTTGGCGATCGATCGCATGGCGAAATGGTTGTTGCCCATCAGCAGGTAACAGCCCTTATCAAGGCACGGTGTGTCGGCGAATTCTTCGTGAGCGTGCCGAGCCAGCAGCGGCGGTACGGCCGCGTCGAAGGCGGATGTGTAGCCGAGTCCCGCGTATTGGTAGCCGGTGATAAAGGTGCTGGGGACGCTGCCGAGAGTTCCGCTGCGGGTCGTGGCGGTGCGAGCGACTTCGTGTCCGGTGCGATCATCGACCCGCAGCAGCCGAGCCGCATTCACTTTCGGGCCGGCGATGTGGCAGTGCATGTCGACTCCGCCCGGCATCACCACCATCCCACAAGCGTCGATCGTGTATGTCGCCTGCACGTTGGGATCGGTGGGGGCGGTCACGATCTTGCCGTGCTCGACCCATAGATCGCCGACTTGGCCATCGACGCCGTTCGTCGGGTCGTAAATGTAGCCACCGCAGATTTTCAAAAACTCTGGCATGAATCGGCAGACCGTCAGCGGCAGTTGGGCGGGTTTTCAGTGGGACGATTGTGCATCATAGTTGGCTGACTGAGTTGTCGAACAGTGCCGTCTGTCGATTCGCCCAGGACTGGCGATTCGACGCACCCAAGGAACAAACGTCATGTCAAATATCCGATTAGAATTGGCTCGCGAACAAATCGCTTTTGCACGCCGCTACACGACCGAACTGATCGAATCGGTGCCGACCGAACATTGGTTTCAGATCTCCGATTCGTTTCCGACCCATATTGCCTGGCAAGTGGGGCACCTTGCGATGGCTCAGTACGGTCTGACGATCATGCGAATCCGCGGCCGTGAGCCAGAGGATGAAGCGCTGATCCCCAAAGACTTCATCCGCAAATTCAAAAAAGGCTCGACGCCCACCGCCAGCGCCGAAGACTACCCGACACCCGCCGTGATCCGTGCCACATTCGACGCGGTGCACGAAGCGTCGCTCGCGGCGATGGCCGGCTATCAAGAGGCCGATCTTGAGGAATCGCTGCCCGCGCCGACTGCCGTCTACGAGAACAAGTTGGGCTCGCTGTTCATGTGCTCGGCACACGAAATGGTGCACGCCGGCCAAATCGGACTGCTGCGACGCATGATCGGCTTAGAGCCGGTGCGTTAGCGCGTCGGCGGCGATGCGATCGTTTAGCCGGGACAGCACCCAGGCGGCGGTCGGTAGCGTCGGGTCGAGGTTGGCGCGCACAGGAAGCGGCACGCCGTCCAATCGATAAGCGGTCTCGCCCGCTTCGCCGCCAGGTCGACCGACGAAAAAGGCGACCTCGGCATGCCGAGTCGTTTCCGTTGCCTGCCAGTCGATCGCGATGAGGGAAGACTTTTTCAAATGAGTCGTCGCGGCAGGCGTTGCTTGGTCCAACGGATTGCAAGCAACGGCCAGCGTGAGGTCGACTTCGTTTCGTTCCCACAATTTTTCAGCTTGGAATTCATGAGGGCTATATTCAGGATAGCCAGCGGCGAAATTGATTCCGAACGGATAGCCGGTCGACCAAGTGGCAACTTGGACGGCGCCGTTGACATTGGCAGGGCCGCTCATGGCCAGGCAGACGAACCTTGTCTGTTCATTCAGCTGCCTCACGAAGCGAAACAGCAATTCGAAATTGTGCGACGTCTGAAGTGAGCCATCGAACAGCAGTGAGCCATATTTTGCGGACTTCATTCGGTCCAAAAGGCGTTGCCAGAATTCGATGGTCTGTCCGGTCCGAGCTTCCACCGCTTGAACGTCGCTACGCTTGTCACTTAGGAGCATCAAGAGAACTGCCAGCGTGTCGGCGAATTGGGACGGCGCCAATTCGATCAGATCAGCGTCGGGCAGATGTCGTTTGCCAATCTCAATGACTTTTGCGTTTCGGAACAGTCGAGCGGCCGCTCGCGGATGTGAACTCGTCAGATCGCCACACCACACGATTGCCAAATCGGAGCGATTTCCGATTTCGCCAAACGTTGCCGAGACCAATCCTTGGCGTGATTTGGCGATCGTGGCGGTGCGGAAGGCGGCGTCGGTTTCCAGGTCGAGTACCGCTCCCAGCCGATCGGCCAGTTGGACCGCAGCTCGCTGCGCGGGCGTTGTCGTGCGACTGAGCCCATAGACAAGTGGCGCTTGGGATTGGCGCAGCAGTTCAGCGGCCCGTTCGAGCCCCGCTTCGACTGGCGCAGCTTGACCATCGACGATGCACTGCGGCACGTCGGGGAGTGGCTGAAACCAGGCGGCTCCCAAGGAACAATCGTCAGTCGCGAAAACCTGTTCGTCACCAACGGCGGGTCGGGCAACGATGTCATCGCATAGACAGCCGCAACCCAAGCAGACAAGATCTCGCTTGATCGCGCGGTCTGGGGAATGTGGTTCGGAATGGTTGGCATTTGCATTGCTACTTGCATTGCCCGCATGGGAATTCGGTGGACTCATAGGCGAACCGGTGTGAAGGTCAAATTTGGATGACCCATTTTGCAACGTTGTGATACGATAGAGAGTACGGGGATTATTCGCTTTTCGGTATAGGAGTTGTCGGTTGAGACATCAAACTTTTTCCGTCTTCGTTCTGCTGCTTTTGTCTCCGTCGATCTTGCACGCTGCGCCTCCAACACTTCCAGGCTGGAACGTTAATTGGTTTGATGAATTTGATGGTACGAGCATCAATACGACCCTGTGGGACGTGATCAATACTACAAACACGACCAACAATTCGCTGCAAGCTTATCTGCCGTCGCAGGTCACCGTCAGTGGAGGCAACCTCGTGATAACGGCGACCGATCAGCCATTCGGCGGGCTCCCTTATCGCTCAGGCCAAGTCATCAGTCGAGCCAGTCGACGCCATGGCAAATGGGAAGTGCGCGCCAAACTGCCGACCTCGCAAGGGCAGTGGCCCGCCATTTGGTTGTTACCTGACGCTGGCGTGAACCCTTGGCCCAGCCAAGGTGAAATTGACATCATGGAAAATCGCGGTAACGAGCCTTTCAAGACAAGCAGCGCATTTCACTACGGTACCAACCCTCCTTTCAATCACAATTTCGTTTACGCCGAACATGAAGCCCAAGTGGCAGGGACGGCCAACAATTTCCACAACGATTTTCATACCTATGGTGTCGAGTGGAGTTCGGACGTGCTGCGGTTTTTCGTCGACGGCGTGAATTATTACAACGTTCACGACGCCGACGTGGGTGGCTTTCTCAGCAGTCAAACTGCCGGTATGGAAACGGTCATTAACAATGCCATCGGCGGTAACTTTCTGCCTAATCCTGATGCGAGCACGGTTTGGCCTCAAGAGATGCTGATCGACTACGTTCACATGTACTCTCCCAGCGGCGCGGCCGACAATCGTCTGTTGGAAAACGGATCCTTTGATGGCACGGCGAATCCTGATCATTCACCACTGGCTGGCTGGACGACTTTCGGTACCCAAAACTTCGGGAACGTTTCGCCACACAACGAAGCGGTCCGCTCGGGCTCTCACTCGTTGAAACTTTTCGGCCAATTCAACGGGAGTACCAATTACTCGGGAGTGGAACAGGGTGTCACCATCACCGCTGGTGAGGAGGTCCGCGCCATCGTCCATGATTACATTCGCAGTGCCGATTCCATTGCCGGAACGTCGAATCAGGTCACGCTGAACATTGACTACTACAGCAAGAAACACGGGAAATATGGCTCTCCCGATTACATCTCTACGGAATCGATCACGATTGCCGACGGCTCGACGGCGCAAGATACGTGGCTTGCTCACGAACTGCGAAGTACCGCGCCGGCCGGCGCGGTCGAAGCACGGATGGCCATCGCGTTTGTGCAGCCCAATGGACAGGGAGGAGCGGTCCATTTTGATGACATTGCGTTCGGTAAACGGGGCGGCAATACCCTGGTTTGGGATGAAACGGGGAATGGGATCTGGAACACGAGTCGGTGGAATGGGACCGGTCCCGATTTTCCGGTCGATTTTGATCGAGCCGTGATCCGCACCGATCGCGTTGGGGTGGTTGGAAGTCAGGCCGCTTTTGAAACGGTTGTCGAAAGTGGTGAATTGCTGATCGCTGGTCAGCTGACATCCGATGTCACTGTCGCTGCGGCTGGCACGATTGTGAATCGAGGCACGATCACGGGTGACTTGGCTGTTGAGGGATCGGTCGCCATCGAATCGGTCGATACATTGACGGTCAATGGCGTTGTCGATCTGACACAGGCCGATCTGCTTATTGGCGATGCCTATGCGCAAACGCGCGGGACCTATACGGGAAATTTTTCCGTCATGGAAGCGAATCAGATCGTCGGCACGCTTCCGTTAAGTAGTGGCGATCACCTGGGTGATGGGTTGTTCTTAGAATCGTTATTGCAAGTCGGCCAATTTGTGGTGGCCGATCTTTATTCTGCAATTCCCGGTGATGCGAACGGTGATGGCGTAAACAACGGCGCCGATTTCATCATCTGGAATAATTTTAAATTCACCACCGGCACCGATTGGACCTCTGGCGATTTCAATGGGGATGGCGTGACGAACGGCGCCGACTTCATCATTTGGAATAACTTCAAATTCACGACGGCCGATCGCCTGCCGGCAGCTGTTCCCGAGCCGCAGCCGATTCTGTGGGCCGTGTTGGCGTTTTTCTGCCTTGGCGCTCGGCGAGCATACTAAACAAGTGATCGCTCCTTCCAGCGCAGGTTGCTAGCGACTGTGCAATTTGCATTGGTGCCGGAAACGGCCAAGCCATTCTGTTCGCGGCGCAAATTGAGGTTTCTCTTTGTCCGCCGCAATCGTGGGCAGCGGGCTCGGAAACTGTCGTTGACGATGCCGAAATCGAGTGCGTAACCTTCCGGTTTGTTTCCAGCTGGCTGTACGAAGGAATGCTCACTTGAGAATTGGTTGGGTCGGGTTTCATGAAGAAGGTGTGCGGGCGCTTCGCGCGGTCGTGGAAGCGGGACATGAAGTGGTGGGCGTATTGACGTTGCGACCCAAGTTGGCGAAACGTCGTTCGGCGGCGACCGACTATGGGCCTCTCTGCGAAGCGCTGGGGATTCCGGTCTTCTACGTCAAGAACATCAACGATTTGGAATCGGTTGCCGAATTGCGCCGGTTGGACCTGGATCTGTGTGTCGTCTTGGGTTGGAGCCAGATCTTACGTCGCGAGGCGTTGGCGTGTGCTCGCTTGGGAACGGTGGGCGCTCATGCCTCGTACTTGCCGCATAACCGAGGCAGCGCTCCGGTGAATTGGGCGATTCTTCGTGGTGAGTCTAGAACTGGCAATACGCTGATGTGGCTTTCAGAAGGCGTTGATGAAGGGCAGATCGTGGCCCAACGCGCTTTTCCGATCACGCCATTCGATACCTGCGCTTCCGTCTACGAAAAGGTCGCAGCGACCAACGGCGAAATGGTGCTCGAACTGATTCAAAAATTGGAACAAGGCGAGCGTCCCGCGACTCCTCAGCCGCCCACGAGGGAAACCATTTTACCCCGTCGTCGTCCGGAAGATGGAGAGATCGACTGGAGCCTGCCGGCTCGCGAAATCTACGACTTCATTCGCGGGCTGACTCGGCCTTATCCGGGTGCCTACAGTTTTCGCGCAGGTGAGAAGCTAACCGTTTGGAAAGTGGCGTTACTTCCTTCGCGAGAGGATTCCTGGAAAACGGGCCAAGTCGTCGGTCCGGCGCTCAGTCCAGAACAAAACGCTTGTGGGCAAGTCGTTCAGGCGATCGGAGGTCGTCTGCTGCTGCTAGAGATCGAAGACGAGCAGGGGCAAGTTCTCGCGGGCCAGGCGTTGGCCAGCAAGCAGTGGCACGGCACTCAATTTCTATCGAGCGGTACGGCCAAGCGAGTGGCCGCTTAACACGCCTCAATGGCAAACCACGCAACGATGAAAGAACGTTTCCATGGCGAGTAAACGAATCCTGGTCATTGCCGCTCATCCTGACGATGAGTTGCTCGGTTGTGGTGGCACCGTTGCCCTGCACGCGGCGCAAGGCGACGAAGTCACCTCGGTGATTGTTTGCGAAGGCGAGTCGCTCCGCTACGGTGAAGATGGCGTCGGGCAATCAGATCACATTCTTGCTGCGGCGAAGGCATTGGGCGTACAGGATGTGCGTACGCTGCGATTTGCCGATCAACGGCTCGATACGGTGACGCTGACCGACATCATTGGTGCGCTGGAGACCGTGGTGCGCGAAGTTCAGCCACAGATCATCTACACCCAGTATGGCGGCGACGTGAATCGGGATCATCACCTGCTGTTTGAAGCGATGTTGGTGGCGACGCGGCCCACTGAAGAGTTCATCGAAGCGGTCTACGCGTTCGATACGGCCAGTAGTACCGAGTGGGCCTATCCGCGCACATTCACTCCCGATCTTTGGGTCGATATCAGCGCGACGTTGCAGGCGAAGCTAGACGCGATGAACTGTTACAAGAGCGAGCTGCGAGACTATCCTCATCCGCGTTCCTTAGAAGCTTTGAAGAATCGGGCCGCTGCTTGGGGCAACCAGTGCTGCATGGAGTATGCAGAAGTATTCATGACCGTCAGAAGGGTGCTGCGAAATGGCCAAACGCCTCTTTGATATCTTGGCGTCCGTTGTCGGACTCATCCTTTTCGGTCCCGTCATCCTGATCGCGGCGATCGGTGTGCGCTGGTCGAGTGATGGGCCAGCCTTCTATTGTCCGGCCCGGGCCGGTCTCGGAGGGAAACCTTTCACGCTCTACAAACTAAGAACGATGCATCTGGGCGGCGGCAGCCGGATCACGGCTGCTGGCGATCAGCGAGTCTTCACTTGGGGCCGCATCTTGCGAAAAACAAAAGTGGATGAATTGCCTCAGCTATGGAACATTCTGCGCGGCGATATGTCGTTCGTCGGTCCGCGGCCGGAAGATACGGAGATTGTGGCGACTGCCTACGGGCGTTTAGGGCATGCGTCGTTGACCGTGCGGCCAGGCCTTGCCGGTGTGAGCAGCCTTTACAACTACACGCACGGCGAACAACTGCTGGATGCGTGGGGCGGCGATACCGAACTGGCATATAAGGAACGGCTGTTGCCGGTGAAATTGGCGCTGGAAGCGGTCTACATTCGCCGCGCGTCGTTGGCCTACGACATCCGCCTCGTCTTGCGGACGGTGGCGACGCTGTTCTGGATGTTGACCGGTCGGACCGAGTTTCCCGAACCGCCTGAAATGGGCGTGGCGAACGAATTGCTAAAGGTGGCGACCTCTCAGCGAGCCGCCTAGACGCTGCTGGCGTTGTTGACGCCGCCGGCAGGCGGTACTCCAAGCACGCTACCTGCCACAGCCAGACCTTCAAGCTAACTGCTAAGGTTGTCCCAGATGTCTTCGACTTCTTTTTTGAGTCGGGCAACCTCTTGACGCAGTTCTTCGACTTCGGCGCGCAGACCAGCATCGGTATTGGAAGTGGAGCTTGTGGCAACGTTCGTCGAACTGGCAGCAGCTGCCGGGGGTGTTGGCGTCGCTGAACGACTGGCGGCCGGTGCCGAAGGGGCCGCGGCAGTTTCCGCACCGGTAGCGGCATGCGTCGATTTTACCTTATCCATTTCCGATTCGAGGAACAGCGTGTGCGTGACGATTTGGCCGCGACCGGGCGGGCTCAGCGACGCGACCAGCTTCTTTTCCATGAGCGAGCTCAGCACCGGTCGCAAGGCGGACACATCAGGAAGCGTCGATCCGGCCATGCGTGCGGCGCGTCCGCGGAGTTCGCCGACCGTTTGAGCGCCTCGCAGCATTAATTCGGCCATCACGGCCAACTCGGTCCCGTCGACTCCAAGCCAGTCTTTCATGTAGTGCCGGTATTTGACGACGCGCCCATCACCATGGACTTCACCGACCGCTCCCCAAGTTCTCAGCTCTTCCAAGGCGTCTTCCGCATCTTCGGGCGTGAGATCCATTTTGGGGCTGCGGTTGCTTTTTTGGTTGCTGCCCGTGATGACGCCATTGAGCGACAATGGGTAGCCGTTCGGGGTCGTTTTTGCTTTTTCTACGAGGACCCCCAAAACGCGTCGATGAATCTTCGGAATGGGCTTCCACTTAGGCTCGGTGGTCTGTTGGTCGTCGTTTTCCATGGGAGGCCTTCAGGTCGAAAGGGTGCCAGCGAGCCAGCAATCTACGACGTGCGCCGGTCGGTAACAAGTCACATTATCAGGCTAGGTTTTGCGGTCGATAGAGCCGATTTGGCCGTCCGTTGGCTGGGAAGTGAATTCTGAAATCCGCTAGCAGCCGATCGCCCTTGTCGCCCGAATTGCACGCTTGGTACTTTCTGCGACCTTCCCAACCGTCTCCGAGTTACCTATTGGATGGAGCGTCGCAAGTTGTGCTCTGCAAGAACTAATCGATCGATTCGCTTTTGGCTCTTGGGCTTTGTCTGGTTCAGCATCATCGGCTGCGCGACGACGCCCATGACGAATCGAAGGCAGTTGCTTCTCGTGCCGGAGTCCCAGGAAATCACGATGGGGCTCGATTCATTCAACCAAATGTTGTCAAGCGAACAGTCCTCTACGAATCAGGCCTGGATCGAGATGGTCAACCGAGTCGGTCAGCGGCTGGCGGCAGCCGCCGAGCGGCCCGATTATGAGTGGGAGTTTCGCGTCATTCAGTCGGCACAGCAGAATGCGTTCTGTTTGCCGGGTGGCAAAGTGGCTATCTACGAGGGAATTTTGCCCGTCTGTCAAAGCGAAGCCGGGTTGGCTGTCGTGATGGCGCACGAGGTGGCTCACGCGCTGGCCCGGCATGGGGGCGAACGGATGTCCCAGTCTTACGTCGTCGACGGGATGGGGCGAGCGCTCAGCTATTTGAATCAAACACAGCAAGTTGTCACGCAGGAGCAGTTGAGCCGCGCTTACGGCATTGCGAGCGAGTACGGATTTGTTTTGCCCTACAGTCGCAAGCACGAATCGGAAGCGGACCACATGGGCATCTTGCTCATGGCCAAGGCTGGCTACGACCCGCGCGAGGCGCCCCGATTTTGGCAGCGATTTGGCCAAGTTAAAACTGGCAGCCAACCTGAGTTCTTATCGACTCATCCCAATGATGAACGTCGAGCTGCCGATTTGCTTGAGCTATTGCCAGAAGCGATGGCCGTTTATCAACGATCGCCTCAGTTGGGGCTGGGAGGCATGATTGATTTTCCCAGCGGTGCAGCGTCTGCAAGTCCGCCAAGCGGCCCCCGGACGACGTCGCTCGTTGCCAATCCAGATTCCGCAGATTCCGCAGGAGCGGCAAGCCAAAAAGTTGCCGCACCATTCAGCCTGCTCGATCTACCGCCGTCTCAAGAGACGGTGGCAACAAATGCAACTCAGGGCGCCGATCAGCCGATCGCCCGGCAGCCGGCAGCCGAGAGCATGCTGGCTCCAATGGGAACGCAAAATCCACTCCGCGGCACGGCCCCGTAGCGTCAAATCTCGACGAACGCGCCAAGAAAGTCACCAGCCCCCCCAGTTTGGCAACCCTTGTCGATTAGGGTCTTGCCGCAGGCCTCGCAGTCTGTGCGTGGGGCGCGTCGCTTTTGTTACACAACTTTTACACGTTCTGGGCCTTCTGAAACCGCTATTTTTCGGCGAAGCTCGTACAATTTCGAGCTTGAGTCGCGATCGTTTTGAACTTTCCACTACTGACTTGCTGACAACAAAGGCAGGAGCCAGTAGTTGAGCCTGTAGGCCTTATTTTTGGCGGAGATGATTATGTCCGAGTTTGAAGACCTCATGGAAGCTGGAACTTACGAATCGGACACGGAAACCGCCGTTGGCGTCGCTTCGTTTACGGCTCAGATCAAACAGCCGGCTCCCGCCAAAAAAACACCAGAAACCAACCAACAACTTTGGGCCGAAGCGCGGGCCGAGTTAACAAAGAATGGCCTGTCATGGCCGGTTGTGACTTGGCTGGCTGTGATTCACACCGGCGCCCTATTTATTTTCATGCCTGCCTTGTTCACGTGGGCCGGCGTTTTAACGGCTGTTGTGTTTCACTGGCTGACCGGCGGCATCGGCGTCTGCTTGGGATACCATCGTTACTACACACACAAGAGCTTTGAAACACCGAAACCGATCAGCTATTTGTTGGCCATCATGGGTGGCCTTTCCGGTGAAGGAAGCTGTCTTGATTGGGTGGCGACTCATCGCGAGCACCATGCCCACAGCGATCAACTCGGCGATCCCCACTCGCCTCATGACGGACCCTGGTGGAGTCACATGTTCTGGGTGATGGTTCGCAATTCGGAAAAGCAAATTGAAAAGCGCCACAAGCGTTGGATTCCAGACCTCAAAGATGATAAGGGCTTGCAGCTCATCGGCCGATTATTCATTGCCTTCCACGTTGCGTTGGGTGCCGCGATGATGTCGGTCGGTTACTTCTTCGGTGGCTGGCAGTTGGCCTTTTCGCTGCTCGTCTGGGGTATGTTCGCTCGCTTGGTCTTTGTTCTGCATTCGACTTGGTTCGTCAATTCGGCCAGTCACATGTGGGGATATCGCAACTACGAAACGACCGATGACAGCCGGAACAACTGGTGGGTGGCTCTGATCACTTACGGTGAAGGGTGGCACAACAATCACCACGCCTATCCACGGATGGCTCGCCACGGACACAAGTGGTGGGAAGTCGACGTCACTTTCCTGACGATTCGTGCCATGGAAAAATTGGGTCTGGCCTGGGACGTTGTCGATCACCAGCACAAGAAGCGGCAAGAGGGCGCCTCGGTGGTTCCTGCTCCGGCAGCAGCGACGATGGACACGGCCGCTATTCTGAGGGCTCACAAGAAGCCACAAAACGGTACCCGGCATCACGTATAGTCACGAAGTGACGCGGCTCGGCCGAGTTTTCCTCGAACGTCTTGCGCAGGCGGCGGATGATTTGGTCCGGTGCCCGCGTGTTGATGTTGCCGGGCATCTCCCAAACGTTTTCTAGCAATTCGCCCCGCGGGATGACTCGACCTTCGTTTTGCACGAAGTACTCGAGAAGTTTCATTTCGAGTGCCGTCATTTTAACTTCGATGCCGGCAACGGTAATCTGATGCGTCGCGAAGTTGACGACTGCCTTGCCGAATTCAACCTGCGCCAGTTTCGGTTTTGGATCGGCCTGTCGTCGTGCGTGGCGTGCCAGGAGATTCTTGACGCGGGCGATGAGCTCGTCGAGCTCGAACGGTTTTGTCAGGTACTGGTCGGCACCCACATCGAAACCTTGCGCTCGATCTTCGGGCAATGTGCGAGCGCTTAAGATCAATACCGGTGTATCCAGGCCGCTGGCGCGAATCGTTTCGCAGACTTTGTAACCGCTCATGCCGGGCAGCATCAAATCTAAGATGACCAGATCGGGTGAGCCATCTGCTTCGATATGAGTCAGCGCTGATTGGCCGTCGCCAGTCGCAGTGACCTGGAAGCCTTCGGCTTCCAGGTTGTATTTGATCCCCACCGCCAAGTGCTCTTCATCTTCGACCAACAGAATGCGGACCTGATCGTCGCTCATAGGGAGGCTGCTTTCTGCTGGCCTTGGCTCGGCTTGCTACCGACGACCGATTTGGCGCCCGGCAATTGTACTTGGAATAGCGTTCCTGTTGCGGACGGGCTGGAATCGACGATTTCGATCGTGCCCTTCAATCGTTTGACCAGGGTGCGAACGATGAACAGGCCGAGTCCCGTACCGGGCCGCTTGCGTTCGAGTTCCGAACCGAGTCGCACGAAACGAGCAAAGATGCGACCCCGTTCTGCTTTCGGAATACCGAGCCCGTTGTCTTGGACTCGAATGCGGGCTTTGTCGCCGGACACGGCCATCGAAACGCTGACCTCGGGCGGCTCGCCCGAGTACTTGATCGCGTTGTCCAGTAGGTTTCGGAAGATCATGTCGAGTTCGATGCGATAGGCGACGACCGAGCAAGGTTGCAGGTCGAGCGTGATCGTTTCAGGTGGCACGCGGTGTCGTTTGCACACGCTGTGAGCGCATTCTTGCAGGACCTCGGCCAGATCAATGCGCTCCGAAGCTTTTTCGCCCGACAATTCCGGTTCGCGGTCCATCCGCGCGGCGTCGAGCAGGTGGTTAATGAGATCATCCAATCGATCGACGTCGTCCAGCATGAATTTGTAGAACTCGTCCCGCTCTTCCTTCTCGACCGGTCGGCGGGACAGCGTTTGTAGGTAAAGCTTGATCGAGGCGATCGGGGACTTGAGTTCATGAGTCACACTGTCAATGAAGTTTGACTGGCGACGGTTCAGGTTGATCGCTTTCACCGAAAGTGCCAGGTACATCACCGTTCCCATCAGCAGCAGCACGAGCGACGTCGTCCCGGCCGACAGCAATGTCACGTATAGCGGCGTGCGCTTCGTATCTTCCAGCAAGCCGACGACCGCCAGCGAGACCCAGCCGATGGTCAGCGCCACGAGTAGCACGATCATGACGACGCCCAGCGTGATCGGAAGTCGCAGCGTACGTCGAGCCATGGTGCTATTGGGTTGGTTGGGTTGATGGGCGGAGCAGGTGTGTCAGCTAGACATTGTTCGCAGACCGGCCAACGTGAGTCAACTTCGTGATTCCTGAGAATCCGAATTGATTCGTGAAATCATTACGGCAACGGATGGTCCTTAGGAGGCCCGTGTGCAGCGAGGGCTGAACGAAATTCCGTGAATCGTGAACGGTCTGCGAAGCAGGCGGCGGGAATCCGCGATTCTTCGAGCGATTCCTTTATGATCCAGCCGGCCGATTTGTCATCAAAAATCAGTTCGCTGATTGAAGACCAGTTAAGCCATGCGTCCATGTTGCTACGTGAAACGTGTATTCCGACCGAACGGAGCCCAATCGACAACGATTCTTTTTGAGCGCGCAACTGTTTTGACAAGCGTTTGAACATCCAGGACAGTGTTAGCACAAAGAAAAATGCAATTCCCGACAGTAGGGGGATGTGGTCTCCCGTTTCGCCGAACTGTCCTCCGTCTTGTTGGAACCACCAGTAGCCGATCACGATCCAGCAGGGTAACGGGTAAAGGAAAATGACTAATCCGATCGACAGTAGATAGCTCGCGAGGATACGCACCGGTGTCAGCGCTTTGGAAACGTCGATTTCGAATCGCGTTTCCATTGCCGCGGTGTCGCCGAGTGGCCAGTCCATGCTGCTCCAGGCCTTGGCTCGGCGATGGTCAAGTCTTTTGACCTCAACCTGTTCCCTAGAAATCTCTGCCAGTTGTGCGCCTTTGGGGCGCAGGTCAACCGTTGTTCCGATTCGTTCTTTGATGAACTGGCAGACGTCTTGAATTTCATCAGGAGAATCGAAAAACCGCCATGGGATGCAGATTCGTCGATGGATCTCGGACGCGAACGGTAGTAGCAGATGAGTCGGGAAAAAAAGCGCTGGCGCGAAGTGACTCCATGCTGCACGTACGTTTGAATTGTCGCTGCTGATGATGAGATGATCTTCATCGATCGAGCCCAGCATTTCTCGTTGGTTCTTTGACATGATCTCGCATCGTTTCACTCGCTTGCGGTGAAACGGCATCACGAAATGAAGAAGTCTGGTCCACGGTTTGATGCATAGTAGGGCAAGGAGCAGTGCCGGCGGAGGTCCGCCGATGAGGAGCCATGGTGACAGCAAGAGCGCATAGAAAATCGCCGCGATGATGGTCGGCCGTATTCGCGCCGCGCCTGCCAATTGGGGCGAGTTCAGCAGCGAGACTTGTAAATCTTCGCGTGTCAGTGTGCCAGAGAAGTAAATCGGATCACCCAACACGGCCTCGGTACTAAGTTCGGAGGCAGCGTAAGGATTACTCGACTCACTCATCGGTGACCTGAATTGCGTCTGTGCGGCGATGCGTTTCGCAGGCTGTGAAAAACTAAGCTTCCAGTTTTGTCCAAGCGGCATTGTTTTGTGACGACCGGACGGCCGCTTCGATGAATGCCATGCCACTGACGCCATCATCGACGGTGGGGAAATCGTAATCAGTACTTCGTGGGTAATTGCCTTGGACCTCGTCAGCGATGGCGGCTGTGGCACTGAGGTAGACGTTGGCAAAGGCCTCGATGAAAGCCTCGGGGTGACCGAATGGTAGCCTCGTGTTTTCCGAACAGGCCTCGCCGTTGTACGAGTTGCCGCGGCGGTGAATTTGGCGAGGCTCTTCAGCGAATTTGACGATCAGTTCATTGGGATGCTCTTGATGCCATTCGAGCGATGCCTCGGTTCCATAAATGCGAACGTTCAGATTGTTCTCGTCACCGGTGGAAACCTGGGAAGCGTACAGGATTCCCTTGGCTCCTCCCTTGTAACGAATCAACATATTGCCGTCGTCATCCAGTGGCCGGCCCGGGATGAACGTGGACAACTCGGCCGCCAGTTCCTCAATCTCCAAACCGGTGATGTAAGCGACAAGATTCTCGGTGTGCGAACCGATGTCGCCGATGCAGTTCGAGACGCCCGAAACGCTAGGGTCCATCCGCCAATTCGAGATCGCTCCGTCTTCTTGATCATGGAGAGCCGTGATGGCGTACCCCTGCGGGTACTCGGCGACCACCTTAATGATGCGCCCCAACTTACCGGCCGCGACCATCGCTTTGGCCTCTTTGACCATTGGGTAACCGGTGTAATTATGCGTCAGCGCAAACACCTTGCCGGTTTTTTCGACGATCGCTTTTAGCTGCTTTCCCTGTTCCAACGAGTAAGCGAGCGGTTTGTCGCAGATCACATTGATGCCCGCTTCGAGGAATGTCTTGGCCGCTTCGAAGTGCAGGTTGTTGCGGACGACGATCGAAACGAAATCGATACGTTGATCTGCGGGGAGAGCCGCCTCTTGGGCCGCCATTTCACCAAAGTTGGCGTAAACCCGCGCTGGGTCAAGGAAGAGATCTTGTCCCGAGAGCTTGCTCTTCTCTGGGTCGGAAGAAAATGCACCCGCGACCAATTCAATGCGACCATCCAACGCCGCCGCCATCCGATGGACGCCGCCAATGAAGGCTCCGCGTCCACCGCCCACCATGCCCATTCGCAGTTTTCGATCTAAAGACATCCGTTACCATTCCTATCAAACTAAAGTGTGACTGGTTTTCCCGAACTGGCCGATTCGTACAGACCATCGATGACCTGCATCAATGAAAGCGCCTCGGCCGGAGTATTTAAAGGTTCTTCTTTTCCTTCGATTGTGGCGATGAAGTTCGCCGCTGATCGGCTGCGCCCCATGTCTTCGCAGGCGGCGACTTCGATGGTCGTATCGACTCGTTGTCCGTCGATCTGCTGATACAGCTCGCACGAATCGATCGCCGTTTCATCCAGCCCGTCGCTACCAAACAGTCGTTCCACTTTGCCGCCCGCTTTGGTGCCTTGGAAGACGACCGAGACTTCTTCCCGCTTGACCATTTCGGCCCAGGAGACTTGCATCGACAAGACTTGTCCCGTTTCGAATGTCACAAAACCGTGGGCCGCCGACTCGACGTCGGTCGTGCCATCGGCGTTATCGGGTAGGCCCCATGGCCCTTTGAATTGTTTGTCGGTGATAAAGTCGCAAAAGGTTTGCCCGAGGACACATTTTGGCTTTGGGTAGCCCATGAAGTGCATCGCCAGATCGACCATATGCAACAGGTCAATCATTGGTCCGCCTCCGGACAGCGCCTTCGTCGTGAACCAGCCCCCAAAGCCGGGGATTCCGGTGCGGCGGATCCACTTGGCCTGTGCCGAGTTAATATGGCCGATCGTGCCGTCATGGATCCGTTCCATCATGGCGTAGGATTCGGGGCGCGCTCGGTTATTAAAATTGAACATGAGATGCTTGCCGGCCGATTCGGCAGCGGCGATCATTTGCTCGACTTCAGCCGCGTTGAGCGCTGGCGGTTTTTCGCAGAAGACGTGTTTCCCAGCGTTCAGGCATTCGATCGCCAGGGGTGCGTGAAACTTGTTGGGAACAATGACACTGACGGCATCGGCGCCCGATTGATCGAGCATCTCTGCCACGCTGCCGAACGAGGTGCCCGCGCCGTGTTTGGCGGCTGCCTGGGCGGCCGCATCGGCATTCACGTCGGCGACGGCCACCAATTCCGCGCCCGCTTCTTGGAAACCGGCCGCGTGATATTGCAACATGCCGCCCGCACCAATTACCGCAACTTTTGTCATCTTTGTCGGTTCCCCGTTGGTTTCTTGAAGTCAAATTGTGAATCGGAGCCCTAAAATCTACCAGAATTACAGGACTCTTTCATGGACCTGCAGCGAGAGTGTCCGCTGTCGATGCGAGTCAACAATCGCCTGGAAATGGGGAGTTGCGTCCCCGTGGTCGCCTGGGACGGCAGCAGTCGTTACCTTTAGGGGGGGCAATGCGATGATCAAATGCGTGGAGAAATTTCAATGCTGCGAATACTAGATAGGCTGAATCGATTACCTCGGCTCGGGCACCGGTCTGCTTACGGTATGG
>CAYZRS010000024.1:25134-49770 GCA_964480915.1 uncultured Pirellulaceae bacterium
CTAGATAGGCTGAATCGATTACCTCGGCTCGGGCACCGGTCTGCTTACGGTATGGCCTTGTTGGGAATGGCCGGTCTATTCCTAGGACTTGGCATCGCTGTGGGGGCTTTTCTGTCCCGGGGCATGCAGTCCGGATATGAACTCCAACTGCCGGTGACCGAATTGCAGGCGGCGGCGACGGACGGAACCGACAATTTTGTTGTCGCGACCGGCACGCTCAGCCCAGATGTCGAGGGCGTCTTCTTGTTGGATGCATTGTCGGGTGATTTGCAGTTTACGATTTTCAATCCGGCAAGCGGCGCATTTAATCCACCTTTCCGTCGGAACGTGGCTGTTGATCTGCAGATTGAGGCGGGGAAGAAACCTCGCTACCTGATGGTCACCGGTTACATGACCGATTCTCGACGTCCTGGTGCCGCCCGCAACGTTGCCCGCTGTGCGGTCTACATCGTCGAGGCGACGAGTGGCAAGTTCGCCGCGTATACGGTGCCGTGGCAAGAGAACTTATTCCGTTCGGGACGTCCGCAGCTCGGTGAACTCGTGTTGCTGGGAGTGGGCTCGGTCCGTACGGCGGCGATTCGGGAATAGCGTGATGGAAATTGTGCTCAATGGAAAAGTCGAGCAGCTGTCAGGTCAGCTGACGGTTGCCGAATTGATTGCTCACCTTGAACTGCAGCCGAAACAGGTCGCGGTGGAAGTGAATCGAGAGCTGGTCCCTCGTGACCAACATGCGGCTTGCAACTTAGCGGCCGGGGACCAAGTCGAAGTGGTAACGTTGGTTGGTGGAGGCTAGTAGTAACTTGAGTACAGAAGCTGCAGAAGATTCAACAGGCCTTGGCTCGTCGCAGGGCGCCGACACGTTTCAGGTAGGCGAGCATACGCTTTCGAGTCGCCTGATTGTTGGCACGGGAAAATACACCACCTACGAAGAGATGCGTGAAGCGCTGGATGTTTCGGGCACTCACTGCATCACGGTCGCGGTTCGTCGAGAGCGTTTGTACGACGAGATGGGCAAGAACATTCTTGATTACATCGACCTGTCGCGCTATTTGTTGCTGCCGAACACGGCCGGTTGCTACAACGTCGAAGATGCGCTCCGCACGGCGCGACTGGGGCGCGAAATCTTGCTCGGACTCGAAAACCCTGGTGCGAATTGGGTGAAACTGGAAGTGCTCGGCGACAGCAAGTCGATGCTGCCTGATCCGGTGGCGACGCTCCAGTCGACCGAAGCGCTCGTCAAAGATGGCTTTCAGGTCCTTTGCTACACCAATGACGATCCAGTCACAGCCCGGCGATTGAAGGAGGCAGGTGCGACAGCGGTGATGCCGGCCGGCAGCCCGATCGGGTCAGGGCAGGGGATTCTGAATCCGAACAACATTCGCATTTGTCTCGAGTACTTGAAAGACAACGATCCTCATTATCCGGTCATCATCGATGCGGGGGTGGGAACGGCCAGCGATGTGGCGGTGGCGATGGAGCTGGGGGCCGATGCGGTGCTACTGAACACGGCCATCGCGCACGCCGATGACCCGGTGATGATGGCACGGGCGATGAAAGCGGGCGTCGAAGCGGGCCGTTGGGCCCATCTGGCAGGCCGCATTCCCAAACGACTGTACGCGATGGCCAGCAGTCCACTCGAAGGAACGTTCGTCAAACGGCCTCGTTAGTTGGCTTGAGGCTTCTCTAGCACCCAGCGAATGACCATGCCGCGTCCGTCTTGGAAATAGCGCCAAGATGCCGGGAAGAATGTGAGGTAACGGTTGTAGGTGCTCACATCGACGACCTTTAATGCCTCTTCCCGATGGGCGACCAGGTTGTCGAACCAAGCGCGCAGTGTGGGTCGGTAGTCGTGGATCGTCCGTTGTTTGACAACGAAACCGGCCGCTTCAAAGGCGTCCAGGTGCTTGCTGTAGGGCGAGCCAAGATGTCCGGGGAAGTAAATTTGCCCGCAGGCAATCGTGGCGAACAGGCCCGCTTCGCCGCGGCAGAAGAAGTGTTTCACCAGTCGGCCGCCCGGTTTCATCGCGGCGTAGATTTTCTTCAGCGTAGGTAGCAACTCGTGCGGGCGAACGGCCTCCCAGGAGCCGATCGAGTAAACCTTGTCAAAAAACAGTTCGGGATAATCGCCCGTCACGAAATTCTTGAATTCGACATTGAACTGGTTGTGTTCCTCGTTGTGTCGGACCTGTTCGGACGAAAGTGTATAGCCGTATAGATTCTCGCGGTCTCCGGTCTGTTCAGCGATTCGTTGCAGCATCGCTCCCCAGCCGCAACCGAGATCGAGAATTTTCTCACCCGGCTGGGGATCGATCAGCTGCAAGAGAAAATCGGCTTTGTGCTGCTGGGCCTCTTCGATGGAATCATCCGGGGTGTGGAAGTCGGCGCAGGTGTAGAACATGTACCGCTTGTCGAGAAAGAGCTTGTAAAAGTCGTTCGAGACATCGTAGTGGTAAGCGATACCGACGACGTGATCTTGGCGCATTTTTAGCGCTAGAATAAGTCGACGGAGGAACCGCGGCGGGTAGTTGTGAAGAAAAAATCTGAGCAGCGCCGGTGGTTCCTTCGTCAGTTCGCGCCAGACGTATTCAGGATCGATCGGTTGGGGCGAGCGGATCAGCGTCTGAATGTAGGCGTACGAGGGACCGTAGATCAGCAGTTCCAGCGGAAAGAGCAACAATCGTTTGAGGAGATTCATAGCAGCCTTCGAATCGCGCAGGGCGTGCCGCGCGGCGGCGACCGTGTTCGTGTCGCCAGTTTAGCGGGCCTCGAGTTGCCGGCAAGCTCGCCCCCCGTTCGCGATCGTTCGCATCGAATGGCGTCTCGGGTCACCCGATCAGGGCAGTCTCGCTTGTCGCTGCTGCGGTTACGCTCTACGATCTTCCCAGAGTGTGGTTTTATTGCCGCGATATCGAGTCTTTTCCCTGCTGCCTGGGAGCCAACGTGCCGTCGAAATTAACGCCCCAATCGATCCTCGGTCCTGACGGCCGAATTGCCGATCGGCTGCCCGCGTACGAATTTCGTCCGCAGCAGTTGGAAATGGCCGATCAGATTGCCAACGCAATCAAGCAGCGCCAACATCTGATCGTGGAAGCGGGAACGGGCGTCGGCAAGAGCTTTGCCTATCTCGTACCGGCGATCTTGGCCACCGCCGCTGGCGACGAAAATCAGGCTCCGCTCCGCCGCATTGTGATTTCGACTCACACGATCAGTTTGCAGGAACAGCTGCTCAACAAGGATGTGCCGTTTCTCAATAGTATCCTCCCTCTCGAGTTTTCCACGGTGCTGGTGAAAGGACGAGGCAACTACGTTAGCCGTCGCCGTCTAAAAGTCGCGGCGACGCGCGCCACCAGTTTGTTCTTCGATGCGGAAGAGAGCCAGCAATTCCAACAAATCAACAAATGGATTCGCGAGACGAATGACGGTTCCAAGAGCGACCTGTCTTTTAAGCCGTTGCATGGGGTCTGGGACGAAATTGCCAGCGATCATGGCAATTGCATGGGGCGAAAATGCCCGACTTATAACGAATGCTTCTACTACCAATCACGCCAGCGGATTGCCAACGCGCAGGTCTTAATCGTTAACCACGCGCTGTTCTTTACCGACTTGGGATTGCGGGCGCGGGGGGCTCAGATCCTTCCTGATTACGACGCGGTAATTTTGGATGAAGCCCATACGATTCCCGGCGTTGCAGGTGACCATATGGGCATTGGTGTCTCGAATGGACAAGTCGAGTACATGCTACGGAAGCTCTACAACGAACGGACGATGAAAGGACTGCTGGTCCACTACGATCTGAACCATCTTCAGAAAGCCGTTTCGATCTGTCGCGACACGGCTGATCATTTTTTCGATCAGGTGCACGCTTGGAGGTCTCGCATTGGGCCGGAAAATGGTCGCGTGATGGAACCGCTGAATGTCGAAAATCGTTTGAGCCACGCGTTGGGCGATTTGGCGCATCAGGTCGAGCAGGCAGGTCACCAGGTGAAGGCCGATACGGAAAAGCAAGATTTTAATTCTGCCGCGATGCGATTGCAGTCGATCGCTGAAGAGTTGGACGCTTGGATGCAACAAGACTTGTCCGACAGCGTTTACTGGATCGATGAGAAAGCGGGCCGCGGCAAGTTGCGCATCGGCTTGCATGCAAGTCCAGTCGATATTGGTCCGGTGCTCCGCGAGGAGCTGTTTCAGCGGATTTCGACCTGTGTGATGACCAGCGCCACGTTGGCGGTGGGGGGCGAAGCGAGTTTCGATTACTTCAAATCGCAAATCGGACTGACGAAGTGCGATACAAAACAGCTGGGAAGTCCTTTCAATTATCGAGAGCAAGCCAAGTTGGTCCTCGTCCGAGGCATGCCTGACCCGGCCAAGGAAGCGGACGAATACAACCGACTCTGTGCCACGATGATCGAACGGCACGTGGCACGCTGTGATGGTCGAACGTTTGTGTTGTTTACCAGTTATCGGATGCTGCAGGATGTGGCCAAGCGGATCACGCCTTGGTTGGCCGAGAATGACCTGCGACTGTTCAGTCAGGCGGACGGCATGCCGAGAACAAAGATGGTGGAGCAGTTTCGTGCGAATCCGCGTGGCGTGCTGCTCGGCACGGACAGTTTCTGGCAGGGGGTCGATGTTCCCGGCGATGCGTTGCAGTGCGTGATGATTACCAAATTGCCGTTCAGTGTTCCCGACCGCCCACTCCTGGCGGCGCGGCTGGAAGGCATCAAACGGGCCGGCGGAAACCCGTTCATGGACTATCAGGTTCCCGAAGCGATCATCAAACTGCGGCAGGGTTTCGGCCGGCTCATTCGCACTCAGCAGGATCGAGGGTCGGTCGTGCTGCTCGATCCGCGGGTCTATACGAAGCGGTATGGGCGGCTCTTTGTTGATTCGTTACCCGATTGTGAACTGGTCGAAGAGTTTGCCACGAGCGGCGAAGCGATTGGTGGTGACGGTTCGCATTCCCAATTCGAGTTTTAAGCATGCTGGCAAAACGAGTCATACCGTGTCTCGATGTGGCGGGCGGGCGAGTCGTCAAAGGAACTAAATTCGTCGATCTGCGCGATGCGGGCGATCCGGTCGAAGTGGCGGCCCAGTACGAGGCGGAAGGAGCCGACGAGCTGGTGTTTCTGGATATATCGGCGACGCACGAAGCGCGTGAGATCGTGCTTGAGGTGGTGCGTCGAACTGCCGAACAAGTCTTCATGCCGCTCACGGTGGGGGGCGGGATACGAAATCTGGAAGATATTCGAAAACTGTTGAATGCCGGTTGCGACAAGGTTTCGATCAATTCGGCGGCCTGCAAAGATCCCAATTTTGTGACTCGCGCCGCCGATCGCTTCGGCAGTCAATGCATCGTCGTAAACATAGACCCACTAAGGGTTCAGGATGCATTGGGCGAGCGATATGAGGTCCATGTGAGTGGCGGTCGAGTCCCCACCGGTCTGGAGGCCGTTTCCTGGGCGCAGCGGGTGGCCGATCTGGGGGCCGGTGAGATCGTCGTGACGAGCATGGATTGCGACGGGACGAAGGATGGGTACGATCTAGCTCTTACCGCCAGCGTGAGCGAGGCGGTTTCCGTGCCGGTCGTCGCCAGTGGCGGCGCAGGAAAACCGGAACATTTGGCGGATGCTGTTCAGCAAGGTAAAGCAGACGCAGCTTTGGCGGCAAGCATTTTTCACTTTGGCGAATACACAATTCGCGAAACGAAAGAGGTGATGGCCGCACGAGGCATTCCGGTACGACTCGATCCAAAGTGATCAAGTCGGCTGCGGTAAGACTCTTAGGAAGGCTTTCATTTCGGACTCCGTGTAGGAGCGGGAAGCCACAGCGGCTCGAGCAAGGAACTGGCTCGGAATCACAACAGACAAGTTGGAGTAATGAGTTATGAAGTTTCGAGTTTTCGGTTTGGTGGCACTCGTGGCCATGATGATTGGAACGAGTTCGGCCGACGCGCAGTGGTTGCGTGGTCGTCGCTGCTGTCAACCATCGTCTTGCTGTGCATCAGCAGACAATTGTGCAGCTTCATGTTCCCTGGCCGCACCCGTGGAATCGTGTTGCGCTATGGCCGCCCCGGTCGCCAGTTGTGGTTGCGCCACAGCTTGCGAGCCGTCTTGTGAGCAGCCTGTGGCTGCCTGTGGCTGCGAATCGTCTTGTGGGGCTACTTCGGTCGAAACATGTGGTTGCCAGTCGTCTTGTTGCGGCAGCGGCGCTGGAGGCCGTGGTGGGCGTCTTGGTGGCTTTGCACCCAAATTGATCGGCCCGGCGATCAACATCACCTTGCAAAGTGTGCTGCGCCGATAACAAAAATAGCGTTGAATCTGGTGAAAAGCGGGTGTCGCCCTGATGGCGGCCCCGCTTTTTTTGCGATAATGGAGGTTCTGCGGCGGATATGAGATAATGGAGTCGTCAGGCGATGTGGCGGCGCAGCCGGCGCTAACGGAGAGGGCTAGAAGGCACGAAGCAGAACGGAGTGGAACAGGATTTATGGCGACGACAGAGAAACCGGAAACAGATCTAACAGGCGATTTGCCCACGAAAGAAGTCGACAAATTATTTCGTGCGTTGGTCAAATTTGAGGGTAGCGATCTTCACTTGAAGGTCAGCAAACCGCCCATCATTCGCGTGAAGGGTTCGCTGCGTCCACTCGATCGAGAACCGATCGAGGATGACGAAATGCAACGCATGTTGTGGCCGCTCATGAACGAGAAAGCGCGTGGTGATTTTCACAAGAACGGTGGCGCTGACTTTGCGCATGTCGTCGACGTCGATGGCGACCTCTGGCGATTTCGTGTCAACATTTTGCAACAGATGGGGCACATGGGATTGGTGGCTCGCCGCGTAAGTAATTTCATCCCCGACTTCGAAGGGCTCTATCTGCCGCCGATCATGGAAGAGCTTTGCAAGTTTGAGCAAGGCATGGTTTTGCTGGCTGGTCCAACCGGTTCGGGCAAGACAACGACAATCGCTTCAATGTTGAATTGGGTCAATCGACATTATCGCAAACACATTTTGACATTAGAAGATCCTGTGGAGTTCGTTTACACGGATGACAAATGTCTCATTAACCAGCGCGAAGTAGGTCTCGACGTTGTCGATTTCATGAATGGCATGAAGCAGGCGGTTCGTGAAGATCCCGACATCATGCTGCTGGGAGAAATGCGTGATCACGAGACGTTCTTGACTGCCATTCAAGCGGCAGAAACGGGACACCTTGTGTTTGGTACGATTCACGCATCGGGTGCTCCGGAGACGATTGGTCGTATTCTCGACCTGTTCCCGGAAGAAATGCACGCCTCGCTACGTAGTGCGATCGCGATGAATATGAAGGGTGTCGTGGCCCAGAAACTGTTGAAGTCATGCAAAGAGGGCGTGTCACGCGTACCGTGCGTCGAAATCATGACGATGAATTCAACGATTCAGAAACTGATTTTGGAAGCGAATGATTCGAAGTTAGCTGATGCAATCCGAATCGGTGAAGAATCGGGTATGCAAGATTTTACCCTGAGTCTCAAGAAGCTGCTTGATGCAGACCTAATTGACCGTCCGACGGCATTCGAAGTCGCTCCGAATAAGGAACAACTGAAAATGGCATTGAAGGGCATCGACGTGAAACAACCTGGGATCCTTTAATGTCGTTAAGAAGTACTTATCCGGACCGAATGTTCCGGCAATCCTTCACGCTACTCGCTGCCCTCCTATTGGTGACAGCGATTGGCGGCGAAGCTGTAGCGCAACAGTGGCCCGATTATCCGACCGCATCGCCGCACGCGATTACGCGAGGGACGGGACACTATTTCAGTTGGATTAAGCTCGGGCTGCTATGGGGCCTCTACTTGCTGTGGGTGAAGGTGACCGACTGGGTGAGCCAAGACACGCAAGCGTACAAGCTGTCTCATTCGTTGTGGAATCCGGTCCTCTTTTTTCCTTTTCTCATCGGGCTGTTCGTGTTCGGACTGAGTGTGCCGATGTTCGCAGTCGGATTCGGGATGACCGTACTCTCATTCGCCATTCCGGCGCTGGTTTACGTCATCCAGCGGAATCAGAAGTTAGAGCTTCACGAACGCGTGATGACTCCGAGTCACCTACGCCACCTGATGGCGACCGGTCTGGGCGGAGTCGGTGTCAAAATGGCATCCGAAGCGAAGAAGTCGCATGAGAAGGGCGCAGCGGTCACGTTCAAGGCGGCCGGTGCGAATGATCAGTTGTCGCAAGCGAATCTGATCGAATCGAGGCAGTCACGCGGATTCGTACCGATGAAGGAGCTGATTGCCAATGCCATCGACCACCGCGCGGAAAGAGTCATGCTGGATTACGGCGCCGAAGCGGTAACGACTCGGTACCAAGTCGACGGTGTCTGGCACGAAGCGGATGCGAAGGATCGCAGCGAAGGTGATGAGATCTTGTTCGCGCTGAAGAAAATGATGGACGGCAACCCGGCCGAGCGACGCAAGAAACAGGCCGGTATATTCGAGGCGAAGTACAAGAAACACAACTACACCTGCAAGTTGACTTGTCAGGGTACGAAGACGGGGGAGCGAGTTGTCCTCTCATTCGCCGATACGAAGATTCCTTTTGACACTTTGGCCGATGTGGGCATGCGCGAAAAAATGATCGCAGATTTGAAGACGATCATGCTTTCCGAGAAAGGACTGATTCTCTTTTGCTCTCTACCAGCAGGAGGACTAACGACCTCCTTGGCCGTATCGCTCATTTCCACCGATCGATTGCTCCGCGACTTCCTCGTGCTGCTCGAAGAAAACGAAACATTCCCGGAAATTGAAAACGTCGATCCGACAAATTACGTGGCGAAAAATGGCGAGTCGCCGGAATCGGTCTTGCCTGGATTGATACGCAAACAGCCCGACGTTTTCGTGGCTCCTGTATTAACAAGCCCCGAAATGGCCCAGATTATTTGCAACATGGCCGGCGATGAGCAACTGATCTTCACAACCATCCGTGCCAAAGAGGGTGTCGAAGCGTTGTTGCGAGTGCTGATGATGAAGGTGAAGCCCGATTCGTTCGCCAAATCCGTTTTGGCCGTCGTGAACACTCGGTTGGTTCGCAAGCTGTGCGATAATTGTAAAGAAGAGTTCGAGCCGACGCCGGCGCTGCTTAAGAAGCTGGGCTTGCCCGCTGGACGTGTGGAAAGGCTCTATCGTCATCCCGAAAACCCGGAAGACGAATGTCCCGAATGTCATGGTGTCGGCTATCTGGGACGGACCGCCATTTTTGAGCTTGTTAAAATCGACAAGGGAATCCGCCAGGCGCTGATCAAGCAGCCCAAACTGGATGTACTGCGAAAGATGTCACGGGCGGCCGGCAATCGCACATTGCAGGAAGAGGGCATTGGAGTGGTCGTTAAAGGGATCACGTCATTGCCAGAGTTAATGCGAGTTCTGAAACAATAATTGCGCCTGTCGGCGAAGGAAATAGAATGCTGGGAATTGTCTTTATCGTCATCATTTTCGTCTGCGTGGCGATGATGTGGACCGAAGGGTGTTGGTCTAACGCGCTGTCGTTTGTGAATGTCGTGTTCGCTTCGATGGTTGCCATGAACGGATATGAAATGTTGGCCGGCTACTTTGAAGGACAACTGCCGGGCTACACGCATGTTTGGGATTTCCTTTCGATTTGGGGCGTCTTTTGGCTCGCGATTGCCGTTTTGCGGGCCGTGACTGACGCCATTTCGAAACATCAAGTGCGGTTCAAAGCGCCTGTGGAAACGGCAGGCAACGCGTTGTTTGCTTTGGCTACGGCCTGGGTATTCGTTTGTTTCACTTGCGCGACGTTGCACATGGCACCTTTGGCTCAGACCGCTTTTCGCGGATCGTTTGCCAAAACACCCATGACGAACCACTTTTTCTTTTTGTCGCCAGACCGACTGTGGCTTGGATACACCCACTCCAGAACAAAAGAAGGTGGTGCCCTATACGGTGGGAAGCCTTTTGACAAAGATGGCGAGTTCTTAGTCAAATTCGCAGCACGACGTAAAGAGCTGGAAGAACATAACAAAGCTGAGGGAACAATCGGCGTGTCGACAAAGAAAAGCAGACGCAAATAACCGATGCCTTGCAACGTGCCGTTTCGACGAGGATCTAAATGTTAATGGAAGGCGAAGTCGCCAGTGCATCCGGTGATGCCACGGAAATTGAGTACCGGAAGATAAGTCCGCTTGCGATCGTCACCGTCGGGTTGGGGTTGTGTTCGTCGCTCGTCTTGGCTCACGTGCTGATGTGGTGGTTGCCGATCGTTACGGCGCTGGTTGCGACTGCCGCACTACGGTCGATTGACCGGAATCCGAGCGGCCTGACGGGAAAGCGATTAGCCATCGTGGGGCTCTGTCTCTCCCTTTTCTTCTTCGCTTGGGCTGTCAGCCGGCTCGTGATCAGTAATCGCGTGGCTAAAACTCAGGCGCAAGAAATCGCGTCCAAATGGCTGACGATCATCCGGGAAGGCGATTACTATCTGGCTCATCAGTGGGTCATCTCGACCTATCGTCGCCAACGTGGCAACGTCTCCTTGTCCGAGTTCTACAATAGCAATGCGGATGCGAAGAAAGACTTTTTGGCGTTCGATCGAAAAGTTGTCCAAGATGTGCTGAAGGGGTTTGATGACGGCGATCGATTTGAATTTCGCAAAGCTGGTGCCGTACGGGGGGACGATGCAAGGCGTGTGGTCGAAGTCTTCTTCGATGTTTACCCAGATGGGGGTGCTGCTCGACCGCTGAGCATACAGGTCGAACGTCGCGTTGATAGTGACATGGGCGTTGCGATGTGGCAGATCCTCTCTGCAGCAATCGCCGAATAGGCGCATTCTTGAGACCTCTTGCCGCCCAGATAAAAGTTCACTGAAATCGCGCTCAATTCTTCGCCCTGATCGGCTATCATCGGGCCCTGGGGCTCACAGTCAGCCAGCCGGTAATCGACCGTGATGGCAATTATTCCGATGGAGTTATGCAGTGGAAAATGCAATTGCCTTGATCGCGTTGGCGGCAATGGAAATCGTTCTGGGCATCGATAATATCGTGTTTCTAGCGATCGTCACCAGCCGGTTGCCGGTCGATCAGCGTCCTTTTGCCAGGCGGTGTGGACTGCTTTTGGCGTTGGGAATGCGCATCGCGCTCCTCTGCGCTATCAGCTGGGTCATGGGGCTTACCGAGCCGCTGTTTCACTGGTCGAGCATCGGGATTCCAGATTCCTGGTTCGCCTCGATGGAACATGGTGAAGAGGTGGCCTCGGTTTCCTGGCGGGATCTCATCTTGATCTGTGGCGGGCTCTTTCTCATAGGCAAGAGTGTCTTCGAAATTCACGAAAAATTGGAAGAGCATGAGAGTGAAGGCGACGTTTCAAGCGCCGCAAGTTTCGGTCGCGCGATGGTTCAAATTGTCATCCTGGACATTATTTTCTCGCTCGATTCGGTCATCACGGCCGTCGGAATGGCGGAAGAGCTCTGGATCATGGTGACTGCTGTGATCATCGCAGTTGTCGTGATGCTAATTTTTGCCAACAGCGTCAGCGATTTCGTTGCCAAGAATCCATCGCTGACCATGCTCGCCCTGAGTTTCTTGATATTGATCGGCGTGATGCTGTTTGCCGAAGGCGTCGGAACTCACGTAGACAAAAAATACATCTACTTCGCGATGGCCTTTTCTTTGGTCGTTGAGATGCTTAACTTGCGATTTCGTGGCCACAAGGAGACGGGGCCTTCGGCTGTCGGCACTAGTGCTTAGGTTTCACCTTTGCGGTCCCAAGTCGCAACGGTGCTTCCTCGGTGGTCGTGCTGCGATTGTCAGTCCTTGGCTTAGTCGCGACAACATTTGATGGTTGGCTTGGCGACGATGCGCGGCCCATGTGCAATGTGAGGAAGCGAGCCGCTTCTTCCAGGCGAAGTTGCTGCAGTTGTTCGGGAGAGGCGGCGCCACGGTTTCGTCGGGCTTCCGCCAAGGTCGCTTCATCCCATTCTCGATGGTCGAGGATGCGCGCCGTCACCCAAGTCCGATTGGTCGTCACGTCGTTGCCGTAAGCTCGATTTTGAAACGCCCGCCCCACGCCCGGGATGCGGCCCAGGATTGGTACCGCAGCGCCGTTCGATCCACTCCGCACGGTCGTGTTGCCGCCCAAGTAAGCAGTTCCGCCATCAGGGACTGAGACGGTGCTGTTGGTGGAGTAAACACGATAGGTGGGCAACTGGACCGTTTGGCCCAGCGACTGACCATTCGACTGGCCAGTCATTTGGCCGCCGAAGCTCCCGATCAGTGGCAAGAGGACGAGGAGAAAAGTTCGAAATGTCTGCGGCGAAAAATCCATGCCCCGATTGTATCGGAAGCCGCGGTCGGCGACCAATCAAACGGCTGGAGGGCCGGTGACAGCTCAAAAAACATCGGCGCCGGCCGAAATTTTCGCTTCGACTGTGTCTGCCAATTGGACCAACGATTGGACGGCCGACACGATGGAAAGCGTGTCGTACTTTGAATAGGTGTTTCGTGATTTGAGCACGTACATTCGCTTGCCATGAATCGTCCGTGCGGCAAAGTAACCGTCTTCGAGTCTTTCGTTCCAAATCATGAGCGGCAAGGCATTGCGTTCAATCGCAGGTCCGCAGATCGAGAAGAAACTTACTTCATCGGTTGGACTGCCGTTGGCCGATTCGAAATGAGCCACCTGTTGGCGGCCGTTGGAAAGCGAGACACGAACTGCCCAACTGTCCCCTTCATCGACGGGTTGGGAGCCTGAGTGTTGAGCCACCGCTTCTGCGACTCGTTGAACGGCTGTCGGGTGCTTCGACGTGGGGGGGGATCCGCATCCCCCAGTGCCGTCGACTTCAATGTCGATTCCGCATTGCAGGCAGAAGCCACAGGTCACCACGACATTTTCGTATTGGCAGGCAGAGCAAGTCAGCGTCGACATCGTAGGGTTCCTTGGGGTATCCGGTAGTTAGGATGTGGCCAGCGAGCAGCCATTGGTTGGTGCCCTGAAACACATTCAAGAATCAACGCACCTGCGAATTGCTTGACCAATCGGTGGCAATGGCGATACTGGACTTAGTGTCATTAACTGAGGCAACGGGCTCTTTTTTCACGGTTGAAGAAATCGTATCGCAATACACCGGGTGATCGATTCTTCATGCCCTCCGTCCCGTGAAAGATAGCTTGAGACTGATGGCCTTGCGGCGTGTGGATGGCACTTGCCCCGCCAGTTCATGAATTGGCGGGGTGTTTTTGTTGACAACCGTTCTTCTTGCTACATCCGGCAAAACCGCCAATTCTGGCCGCTCCAAAATCGAAACTGTTGGGGGCTTTTTCCCATTTCCTGCCACAGGAACCTATATTTCGGCGTTATGGAAAGGCTTTCCAAAAGGTGGAGGCAGTCCAAAAAGTATCGAAACGTGAGCGAAATTCGGGGCCATCATGTTCAGCATCCCATCTGAATTCTTGTCAGTGCAAGTTCTGATTTGTGTCATTCCATCAGCGTTTATCTGCGTCATGATGGGTTGCTATTTGGGGTACGCCTTCGCAAAAGATCGTATTCCTAAAGAGGTCGAACAGGAACGCAAGAAGACGGTCGAGGCACTGCAAGGCATGCTTCGAAGTACGGAACAGCTTTCTGAAGATGTGACGCATCACAATGACGAACTGCGTTCGGTCGAAGTGAAAGTTGGCGCCATCGACAATGACGATGACCTCTTGGCAGTGCAATCGGCATTGCTTGAAAAAATCTCCGCCGTCGTCGAATCGAATCGTCGTATGGAAGACGATTTGGTGGTAACGCGGTACCAACTAGAATCACAGGCTCAAGAGCTTGATGAGACGCGTGTCGAGGCGCGGACCGATTCGCTCTCTGGGCTCAACAATCGAAAGTCATTCGACGAGTCGATCAAATTTGCCGTCTCACAATTCAATCGTAAAGATGTGCCGTTCGCCTTGTTGTTGGCTGACATTGACCACTTCAAACGGATCAATGATACCCACGGTCATCAATCGGGAGACCAGGTCGTGGGACACTTGGGCAAATTATTCCAAGACCTGTGTCGCAGCCAAGATCATGTTTCACGCTACGGCGGGGACGAATTTGCAATTCTGTTGTTGGGCGCTTCGTGTGAACAAGCAAGAAACGCCGCGGGTCGCATTCGGAACGCGATCGAATCGGCCAATTTCGACGTCGGTTCGGATCAAGGTCGAGTGGCGGTCACGGTCAGCATGGGCATGGCTTTCGCCTGCAAGGGAGATAGCGTCGATTCCGTGTTTGAACGAGCCGACAAAGCGCTCTACAAATCGAAATCGGGTGGCCGCAACCAGATTCACATCTGGAACAACGTACCTGCTGAGCCTGTCGACGCCGTCGCCTGCAGTTAGTGCAGGACGGATCGGCGAGGCGTGCTGCTAGTGCCGAGAGAGGGACTCGAACCCTCACACCCCTAGGGGCGACAGATTTTAAGTCTGTTGCGTCTGCCAATTCCGCCATCCCGGCCAAGGAATGCTGCTTTCGCAGTGCTCATACTATCAGGCTGCGGCCGCGATTTGTCTAGGTCGCAGTCGTGATTTCGGGGGCTCCTGCGGGCACTGGAACCGTCAGCATCGACGGAAAAAAGCCGCCCAGCAGCGATGTGCAGGGCGGCTCGTGGGTAGGAACCGGATGGACCAAGTAACCGGTTCCCAACACTTGCGAACGCATTGTGCAAGTCGGCATCAGCGTGCGCTGCCGTTGGAACCGTCAAACCGACCTAGAAGCAGTATTCAACACCAACGTTGAATCCTTGTGCCCAAAAGTCGTCCAAGTAGTTCTTGTACTCTGGCCTGTCCGAATCGGTGACGATCGGTGGTGGCAATTGACGTGGATCGACGTCCAAGTCAATGACTCCGCCGGGTCGCAAGACTTCCGGGAAGAAGATCAGCGAGTAACCGAAGTTCAACCGCATCTTGCAACTGAGCTGATAAGACAGGTTGAAGCCAACTTCAGGAACGACCGTAAAGTCCGTTTCGTCATAGTTGCCAATATTCGACGGCAATGCCAACAGGCCACCCGTATAGTTCGTGACCGGTTGCGTCGGTAATGTGATATCCGTGAAGCCACGAATTTCGGTACGACGACGGACCTGACCGAAGGCGACTTTGGTGAGGGCATTAAGCCCCAACTTGCCGCGGCACCATTCCCAGCCGAAGCCGAAATCGAATCCGTCAAAATCGTTCTGGGTACGGAAACTGTCGAAGATATCGAATGTCGTTCCGGCAGGGACTGGGCCGGCTGGATCAGTGACCGTGAGGTACTCACGAATCGTGACCGATTCATCCAAGTCCAAGTGTCGGTAACCGGCGATCAGGTCGATGCGGCATGGCATCCAACTTCGCCGCCGCCGAGGAGCACACCCGTAACCGGCCAGCGGCCCGCCACCAGCTCCACCACCAAACAACGCTCCACAGCCACCTGAGCCGCAGGCTGCGCCGCCGCCACAAGGGTCAACGCCGCATCCACCACCGCAGTTGCCACCGCCGCAGCTGCCGCCTCCGCAACCACCCCGACCACCGCCGAGTAGGCCACCCAGTCGTCCACCGCGACCGAAACCGCCATTGCAACACATCAAGTTGTGTCGCCACCAGACACCATAGCCTTGGAAATCGGTTCTGCCTCGGACATCGATGCGGCCATCAATCAGGCCAGGGTAACCGACGAACTCAGCATCTTCATTGCCAGTCCATGGGTTGTAAAACGGACGAGCCAGAATGTCGTTGTCGCCCGGGGTTTCTCTGCTGTAGAAAAAGTCATTGCTGTTGAGCGAGAAGTACTCGAAATCAATCTTGTTGCAGCAACAGCAGTCCAGCGCCAGACTTCCGCGGAAACGGAAACCGTCGACGTTTTCATCATCCTGGCGATCACCACCAAAGAGGATATTCGTTGTCGGTTCGAACTTGCGCCCCGCCAGTGTAGGACCTGTGCCGAGCGGGCTCGTCGAGACGAGTTCCGGCAGCTTTTGCCCTTTCACGTACCAGTTCAAATAGTCAGCACTGAAACAGAATCGGCAGCAACCACGACAGCAGTTGCCTGTTGCCAGTGGGCTTGGTCCGATCTGCAGTGGGAACGGCTCTGCACATGGTTCAGCACCATAGCCGGCGAAGCCGGGTGTGCCATAAGAATAGCTGGGCACTTCACCCAAGACGCCGCCAACTTGCCCACCAGCGATGGGCGCTTGGACTTGCGGTACGCCTGCGTACGTTGGCGCAGCGGAACCGTAGACGGGCGTTTGGCCATAAACAGGCCCTTCGACTGGCGGGGCCACATAGGCGTCTCCCGTGACAGGAGCCGGATTGTAGGTTGTCGCCGGGCCGGTGAAAGCTGGCAAAGCGCCAGAACCAACCTCGCCACATCCTGCGCCGCCCCAGCCGCCATCACCACCGATGCCTGGGGCACCGAACGCCGGAAGCGCAGTTTGCGTGGGCGTCATCTGAGTTTGCGTTGGTTGCCCAAAGGCGGTCTGAACGACGGAGCCTGTTCTCAAGCCGCTGTCGTCGAATGTTTTGTGAAGGTGATCTTGCAGCATCTTGTACGCGTCACGATCAGCGTGCTGCCCTGAAGGAAACTGGCCGAATGCCATGCTCGTGGACAGCATGAGTCCGACGATAATGGCAACCTTTCGGCCTAGGAAATTCGCAAGCATTGTTTGGTCCTCGCATGTGAAAACACGATTGGCTGACCGTCCTTGGTCAGTCGTCTATCGTGGTGAACTTGGTCGCAGAGCCGCACGAACATTTGGTGTAACGGCTCTATTCGTTTTCACTGTGGTTTGGCCTGTTTGCCGCTACAGGAGTTGCAACGGCTACACGCCAATCTCGAAAACGCCGTTCCAGACCCTTCTCCGGGTACAACTGGAACAGACAGTCGCTTCATCGGGGACTGCTGAGAACGTATTTGAGCAACGTCGGGAAAGGTCGAGTCGTTTGCAATCTGACTGCTGGACCTATTGCCCCGTAAGCACAGGTCGCTCTTGAAGTATGCTTCGTACTCCCTGAAACGAAGGTCGGAAGTGGACCAATCACGGAGAGTTCGCCGGTCGTGCTGTACGTGCGGGTCCTGTCGGTTGGTCGGTCGGGTTGGGACGGTCAGCGAAAAGCTGCCAGCTCCGAGTGCGAGAATTTCCTCTTATTTCGATTGTCGGCCCGACTTTTGGGGCGTTCCACGGTCGCCAGCATTGCAGCTGTGACGACTGTCAAATTCGAATTCCCTTACCAGGTTGGGTTGGCTGGCGATCGAACCTAGACGCCCAAACGGGGGCGAGTGACGTCGCTGCTAGTACGCGAGTTGTCTCGGGAAAGAATCGCCGGTTGGGCCGCGAGCGAACTGGCTAATTCCGCCTTGATAACTACAATCAGGCATTCCAGTCATCAAAGATCTTAGCCAGGAAAGCTGTGCGGCAATTTAATGGACGGTTTTCTGGGGACCCGCGGCTCATTCATGTTGGATCTCGTGGTGGTTGGTATGGGGCTCACCGTACCGCTACTGCTATTCAGCGTTTGGCTGGTGCGCTCGAAGAAAAAGTACGGAAATCACAAGCGGCTTCAGCTGTTGATCGCATTCGTACTGCTGGCTGTGGTCATCGCTTTCGAGATTGAGATGCGACTGTTCGGTTGGACCGAACGGGCGACCGCTTCTCCGTTTTGGCGGGAAGGGGCCTTCAATGATTGGGTCGACTACTCGCTGGCAATTCACCTTTGCTTCGCCATCCCGACGCCGTTCATCTGGGGCGTGATCATCTTCTTCGCCTGGCGTGGTTTTCCGCGTCCACCGTCGCCGGGGGATCATAGCCGCTTTCACCGCCGCTGGGGAAAGTTGGCCGTTGCCGCCATGCTCGCGACGGCCGTGACCGGCTGGATTTTCTATTACTTCGCATTCGCGGCGTAGCGCTGCGTCCTGCTCGCTGGCGTGCGCGGCAAGGCACCCAACCCGATAGAGCTCGCCCCATGTTGCTCACCCCGTGGCACTCACCGGGACAAATGGCGGCCATCCAAGCAGCTGCTGGGCATTCGCTGCGGTTTGAAGCGGAGTGAATCGTGGTCAAATCCTACGTCAATCACTTTAGATTTTGGAGTGATTGCGTGGGAGTCGCGTCGCGGGTTCATTTTCACGCTACCTTCGCGGAGCGAAAGGCGACTAAACGATCGCGTGACCGCCACTTCCTGTGTTGGATGTCATGGCCGTTTACGGTGCATATGGTGAGACCTTTGGCTGAGGTCCGTCGACTTCGGCCGTGATGATATTGACAACGTTCAGTGCCGCGCGGATCGTCGCCTCGACCGTATCGGTAGAGAAGCCCACGCCATGGTAGATATGTCCGTTGTGTTCGATCTCGACCGTCACTTCGCCAATCGCATCATGGCCGATGGTGGCACTACGAACATTGAAGTCTTTGCAGATCAATGGAACGCCCGTGATCTTTTCGGTGGCCAAGAAGGCGGCGTCAACAGGACCGTCGCCGTCGGATAGTTCTTCGGTGAAAATTTCATCGCCCCGCTTGAGCGAGAGGCGGACTTTGGGCGGCTGGCCACTCCCGGAGGTCACTTCAAATCCTGCGAGTGCCCAGTCGACCGTCTCGCTATCCTTCATGCCTTCGCGCATTAAAGCTACGAGATCTCCGTCGTAAATTTCCTTCTTCTTGTCGGCCAGGGTTTTGAATCGATCGAAAACTTCTCGGAGTTGTTCATCATTCAAATGGAAGCCGAGCGCTTTGGCTCGATCGGCCAAGGCGGCCCGGCCGCTGTGTTTCCCCAGAACGAGATCGGTTTTCTCGAAACCGACGTCTTCCGGGCGCATGATTTCGTAGGTCGTTCGTTCTTTCAACATGCCATCTTGGTGAATGCCGGCTTCGTGGGCGAAGGCGTTACGGCCGACGATCGCCTTGTTGCGTTGAACTTGGAGACCAGTGATTTCGGAAACCAATCGGCTGATAGGGACAAGCCGTTTCGATTTGATGTTCGTATCCATTTGATAGACGTCATTCCGCGTGCGCATCGCCATGACGACTTCTTCGAGCGAACAATTACCGGCTCGTTCACCGATCCCGTTGATCGTGCATTCGATCTGGCCGGCTCCATGGGTTACGGCGGCCAGGCTATTGGCGACGGCCAATCCCAGATCGTTATGGCAATGCACACTGATGATCGCTTGATCGATATTGGGAACCCGCTCACACAGGGTTCCAATCACGCGAGCCATGTGGTCCGGAGTCGCATAGCCGACGGTATCCGGAATGTTGACGGTTGTCGCGCCGGCCGAAATGGCCGCTTCGACCACATCGCAGAGGAAGTCGAGTTCGGTGCGTGATGCGTCTTCGGGTGAGAACTCGATGTCCTGGCAATAGCTGGCCGCCCGTTCGACTCCGGCGATGGCCCGTTTGATGATTTCGGCCGGTGTCATCTTGAGTTTGAACTCACGATGGATAGCGCTCGTGGCCAGGAAAACATGGATGCGGGACTGCTCGGCACCCTGCAACGCTTCCCAGGCTCGATCAATGTCCAGATCATTGCAGCGAGCGAGCCCGCAGATGGTCGAGCCTTTGACATTGTCGGCGATCGCTTTGACCGCTTCAAAATCGCCCGGCGATGCGATCGGGAAACCGGCCTCAATCACGTCAACGCCTAAGTCGACCAGCGCGTGAGCAACTTTCAGTTTCTCTTCAAGGTTCATGCTTGCGCCGGGAGACTGCTCGCCGTCACGAAGCGTCGTGTCGAAAATGCGAATCAAACGATTCGCGGAAGAGTCGGACGGAGATCTTGCCGTATCGGTCGTTGTTTGGTCAGTTGCCATGTTCGAGAGTTTCCTGTGTTGCGCTGGGACGCGCTTTACTATGTCGCCATCTAGTCATCGTGCTTTTCTTCAAACCACAAAAAAACCCCAGGCCAAAGCCAGGGGTGATGTGATTTGAATTTCTGTCAGTTCAAAACACCCCTAATGCTTGCTCAGAAGGAGAGCAAGCAATGCCAGCGAACATAAAATAAGGGATGCCGAATTCATAGTTCTTGTCATTACGGATTGAACGGGAGTTTTGACTGCTTCTTAACTGTACTTCTGCCGTCAGAGCCGGTCAAGGCGAACGCTAGCGTTGCAGCGAATTGCGGCTGATCGAAGCGCCTTGAGCGGCCTTGCTGGATTGCCTACGATTCGCCGCGGTTTTCCCGAGACGAACCGATGACGCTGGGATTTTTTGCGAGTCATTTGTGTTGGACTATGAAATTGGACGCTGTACGCGGAAGTGCGCCGAATCGGGTGAGGAGTTTAAACCGGGGGAGGCGTTCTACTCGGCTTTGATTCCCAGCGGTGCTGAAATTCAACGCTTGGATTTTTCGGAATCTGCCTGGAAAGGTGCACCGGAAAACTGCTTGGGCTTTTGGCGATCAGTGATGCCCGATCCGCATGCAAAAAAAGTCGCTTGGGCGCCGCACGATGTCATCCTGGACTTCTTCGTTGAACTGGAAAACCAACCACACAAAGCCGACACGCGATATGTGCTGACATTACTGTTGGTTCGCAAACATTTGCTGCGGCTGGAGGAGACCGAGACGCAAGCCGGCGACGAGGTCATGGTGCTGTATTGCCCCAAGAAAGAATCCGAATTTCGCGTGCCCGTCGTCGACCCGACGGCAGAACGCGTGTCGGAAATTCAGAATGAGTTAGAGCTGCTGTTGTTTTCCGCTGTCGAATAAACGTGGCCATTTGCCGGCCTTACCCCCAACATCGAGATGGATTCCCGTTGAGCCGTTCCTTCCAATCCTTGGCACTGTGCGTTTTACTTGTGTTCGCGAGTGGCGCCAGCTGTCCACGTACACGCGTTCCGACGGGTATCACGACACCTGTCGTGTTTAGCTCGCCACCGACGGCTGCGGACCTTATTCAGCAGGTCAATGCAAATACTCAGCGGGTGATGCGACTGCAAACGCAAGATGCGACGCTCACGATCCCCGGACTGCCGGGCCTGCGAACCAATTTGGCGTTAGAACGCCCCAAAAAGTTCCGCCTGCGCAGTGGTACCGGTTTGACAGGCAACGAACTGGACATTGGCAGCAATGACGAGTTCTTTTGGATGTGGGCCAAACGAAACGAGCCGCCCGCTGTTTTCTTCGCTCGGCACGACCAATTCAATTACGCCTCAGCCAGCGGCATCTTGCCGATTCCGCCGCATTGGCTTATCGAGACTTTGGGTTTGGTCGAATTGGATCCCAATGCCAGTTATCAGCCACCCATTCCCCGAGGAATCGGCCAAGTCGAACTGCGCACGACGATGACGACCGAATATGGTGCGCTCTCCAAAGTGCTCGTGATCGACGATCGTAACGGGCAGGTACTGGAGCAGCACATCTTCAATGCGGCCAATCAACTGCTGGCGTCGGCCAAGGCGTCCGATTTCACCTACGAGCCGCTGAATCAAGTTTCCCTACCGCGGCAAGTCGAAGTTAGTCTACCGCCGGCTCAGTTGGCATTCACTCTCCGTGTCGATAGCTACATGGTGAATCAGCTCGAATCGAATCCCGAGGCGCTCTGGGCCATGCCGCAATTGAAGGGCTATCCCTACACCGATCTCACTCGACTGGCGCTCGCCACGGTGAGTGAACGATGGTAGCGCTAATCTGAAGCAGATTGAGGCCCGTCGCCGATTCGATCCGGCGCTGGCCGACCTACCGTTGTGAGGCCAGCCGCGCCTGTCGGTAGGTTGTGGCAGAGGAATTCAGTCTCGCGACCCAGATTGCTTCATGCGTGCTCGGGCGCGGCTGAGTGTCGGACCGATGCTGTTTTCCGATATGCCGGTGTGCGAGCTGATCTCTTCGTAGCTGCGACCTTCTAGGTGGAACATGCGAATCACCTGAGCATCTCGATCGTCGAGCCCTTCGAGCAGCCTTTGGACCTGATCTTGGTCTTGAATACGGCTCTCCATGGAGCCTGCAACCGTAGGGCCCGTTCCCTGGGGGTATTCGTCCATCGAATCGACCGCTTGTCGCAGGCGGGTTTGTCCTTGCTGTTTGGCCAGCTGCCTGACCACGATTCGACGAGCTACGACGGTCAGATACGTTGCCAGGCTGCATTCGCCGCGAAACGCCCTCAGGATCGCCAAGTCGTCCTTGAGGAGTGCCAGGAAGACCTCTGAGCACAAATCCTCTTTGTCTTGGGGTGCTAGAACGAGTGACCTGACCTGAGCGGTATGGTTCACGACGTGGACCACGAGCCCCAAATATCGATCAACGAACTTCTCCCAGCTGTTCGGCTGGTGGTTGAGACACCGTTGCAGCAAGCTGCGGTCGCTTCCGGATAGGACCACGTCATATTCCGTGAATGAGGAACGGGCGAAGGTACGAACGAAAAACACGCTTAATACACTTACTTAGGCCCGAAACGTCAATTTTAGATAGAGCAAAAACTTGACGCAAGGCAATCGGTCGATTCCTGACCACTTGTTACTTGACATAAGTTTTTACGGGCCATACAGTTGTGATGACTTTGGCCCTTGATTTGAAGGCCTTTTGGTCGTGTTAGTGCGGTCATTTGGCGTCGGATTCGCTGCCAGCAAACAGCTTTTTTTTTGTTGTTTCGCCAGGCTAAGAATCGCCGATGCATAAAGATGCCGTTGATGAGCTACGTTTGGGCCGAAATCGTCCTGTTTGGACGAAGGCCCTCAAAAGGAGATTTGATTCCATGACGCATGTGGTCGGCCAACCTTGTTTTGGATGTAAATACACAGATTGTGTGGTTGTTTGTCCAGTTGAGTGCTTTTACGAAGGGGACAAGATGCTCTACATCCACCCCGAAGAATGCATTGACTGTGAAGCTTGCGTCCCAGAATGCCCGGTAGAGGCGATTTATCACGAAGACAACGTACCGGAAGCAGAGCAGCCATTCATCGCTCTGAACGCGGAGATGGCGCCCCAGTGCGAGGTCATCACCGAGAAGAAAGACCCGCTCGTTTAATTTTTTGAGCGAAGCTTTCTCTCCATTGAAAAATTGAAGGCCGCGTGGATGTCCACGCGGCCTTTTCTATTTCTATTCCCAAGTCACCTGCTTCTGCCTAAGCGACTTCGTGCGAAGTGTAACCGGCCCCTTTGAGGAACGATCGCCAGCTCGCGTATTTGGGATTTTCGAGCTTTTGCACCAGCAGTGGACTGAAGCGGGGCTTCACCGGTTGCTTCAGCAATTGCATCCGAGCTTCTTTCGGCGTCCGTCCACCTTTGCGCGAATTGCAACGTACGCAGCAACAGACAATGTTCTCCCATGTCGTCGCGCCGCCACGACTGCGTGGCAACACGTGATCCATGCTCAGCTCTTGATGAGGCGCGTAGGTACCACAGTACTGACAGCGATGGTGGTCTCGCGCAAACAGGTTACGCCGATTGAAACGGAGCGAGTGCTTGGGTACGCGATCGTAGAATAACAGTCGAATGACTCGTGGGACTTGAATTTCGAAACTGACCGACCGAACCCAGTCACGGTCGGGATCGGTTTCCTCAGTACGTAGGTCGCTGATCAGCAACCAAGATTCGAAATCGTAGTTGGCGTATTGGCCATCTTCGACATCGATGATTTCTGCCAGTTCGCGGTACACAAGTCCGAAAGCACGCCGTACGTTGACGACATGCACGGCCATGTAGGCACGGTTAAGGACCAGGACACTAGAAGTCAGCGCTACGGTCGCCCCAGTGCGGGCGCCATTTGGTTGCGTATCAGCTTCCTGCATCGAATCGTTGCCTCCTCGACGATCGGCGCCACCCGAAAGGTTCGATTAGGTGTTTTTCTTTGACCAAAACACGTCGCTCAACAAATGTGACGCGCGCCGCGTTTTGTCGCTCACCGCCTCCGCTGCGGTTTTCATCCGAGGATGAGCCATGTTGCACTCGTTGGCAACAAAAGAGCGTAGTACTTTCATTCTAGTCAGGCGTCCGCATCGCTTCCAGTGTTTGTCCAAAAACGACACTGCCGTAATGATAAGCGAATTCCAAAAAATCCGACAAAGAGACGTAAAAAGACTGATGTGAAGAGTCGGCAGACAGACCTCACGAAATCTTAACGACTGCCGCTGCAAAGCCTTGCTTTCAAACTTCGCACAGCATTAGGATGACACGCACGAAGGAACGCGGTTCGCGGATCGACTGGTTTCACGATGGCACCAGCGGACACGCGATGTGGGTATAGCAGTAGGAGAGAGTTGTGATTCATTTCTCATGTGATCGTTGCAAGCGTTCGATTGATCCGTCCGAACAACTGCGGTACGTCGTCCGCGTCGAGATCCGAGCCGCCCTCGATTTCGAAGACACAACCGAAGATGAATCCAGCCGCGATCACCTGCTAGAGATCGAAGAAATCCTCGACAGCGCCGAGGACGGATCTAGTGATTTCGTCAGTGACGATGTCTACCAGCAAAAACGTTTTGATCTCTGCCCCAGTTGCTACCGTAAGTTCGTGCGGAATCCGGTGGGGAAGGATTCGGTGGAACTGAACTTCAGCGAGAATTAGGCTGTCGCAGCCATACCCGTGATTGCACGAAAAAAGCCTGCAAAGCCGATGGCCTTGCAGGCTTTATGATTTCTTTCATCGAGTCCTACTTGCGACCCGTGAATCCAATGAATCCAAGCAGAGCGAGTCCCAACATGAAGAATGGGCTCGGTTCTGG
>CAYZRS010000024.1:49870-65816 GCA_964480915.1 uncultured Pirellulaceae bacterium
GGTGCTTGCGGCAACGAGAACGGCCGCGCTAAGAAAGAGACGAAAGTTGTTTAGAGTGGTCACTAGCTTGACTCCGAGTAAAAAAATGGTGATCGAAAAGGAAAATCGCCCTCTCGAGTGTTTGTCACTACACCCAAGATAGTCTTGGTTGAGCTTTCTCGCAAAACCTAATCGTCAGATTCTCCGAATCTTAAGAAACTATTTGGGCGGTTATTTGACGGGTTTTTCTTGTGTTTTGACCTGTTTCGAGTTGATTTGGATGCTGTCAAAACTGTTGTTTCTCGGCTGGTTTTCGCCGACAGGCTCATTTCCCGGCCGAATCGTCAGCGACGTATGCCATCCTGATTCTGCAGCGGCGGCCGTTTCGGCTGCGACATCGCTCAAGAACAGTAAGCAATCAGGCGCATGGCCGAATTCCGTAGCGATGGTTCGATAGCTGTCAGGTTCTCGCTTCGGCCCCGTCGTTGTGTCGTAATGCCCGGAGAAAAATTCTAGCAGACTGCCGTGTTCCGTATGGCCGAAAAACAGCTTTTGGGACGCCACGCTGCCCGAGGAATAAACACGGATGTCGATACCGGCCTCTTTCCAGCGTTTCAAAGCCGGCAAGACGTCGTCATAGACATGGGCGACCAACTCACCGCTTGCGAAACCTGACTTCCAAATCAAGCCTTGCAGGCTCTTCAGCCCCGTCGCTTTGACATCGTTGTCCATCAGGCGGATCACTTCATCGCGGATGGCCGTTTGAGTCAGCTCGCAGTTGCCGTCGGCGTCGCTGACAATCTGTTGGCAGGCCGCTTGGACTTCGGAATCCGACCAATTGCCGCTGAGGAACGAATCGAGTTCGCGACGGACAAACGGGAACATCTCGTCGTACACAAAGCTGATCGACGAGGTCGTGCCCTCGATGTCGAGCAGGATGCCTTGGATGTTCTCAAAGTGGACAGGGGGCGTCATATCGGGACCTTGATTCGGGTGGGAGGTGGACAGGGTCGGGAGTCTTTTTCGGTCCACCCGCTAACCCCATGGATCACGCGCTGGCCGAAAAAGACTCCCGACCCTTTGGTGCGCCAACTACAGATTAACGACCGAATCGCCATCGCCCGTTTCTTGCTGTGGGATGAAATTCGGCCCCCAGCAGACCGGCGCGTACGATTCGTGAACCGCATCCTCCACGTAATGAGGCGTCCAGCCCGACATGTCTTCAAAGAGTCGGATGCAGCGGATGTTGCGGTCGTCACACAGGTCGAACCAGTGCTGCGTACCGGCTGGGACGTTGATCAGATCGCCGCTTTCGACGGTGACCGAAAATACCGGCCCACCTTGAGGATGAATGTGAAAGACGCCGCGTCCTTTGACGGTGAACCGGACTTCGTCTTCGTCGTGGGTGTGCTCTTTGTTGAACTTGTTGAGCATCGCGTCCAGATTGGGCGTTTCAGAGGTGACGTTGATGATGTCGGCCGTGACGAAGCCGCAGGCCTCTTTCAAACGCTCGATCTCGGGAGCATACGCAGCCAGAATCTCTTCATTGGTCGCCTCTGCACCGATACGTCCAGCGACGTCCCATTTCTCGTACCAAATCCCGAAGGGAGCCAGGAACTCGCGAATCTCTTCCGCGGTGGTGAGGGTTTTGTTTTCGTCGGGTACGTTAACTGTTGCCATGATGCGGGGCTCTCCTGCGCGAACTCTCTGATACGCCCGGATTTTACCACGCCCCTGAATACGGATACAGCGGTGCCCGTGGGCGGCTAGAACGGCCGTTGCCGAAGGGTTCTGCTTTCCTGCGCTCCGAAGCAGGATTCGCCATTGAGCAGGGGAGGTGGCCGCATCAGTCTTCTTCCCAGCAAATGCATAGCCGGTGAAGCGGTCACAGACCAATGCGGTTGCGTTGACTTATGAGAAGACCGGCAATCGCCGCGATTAGGTTGAGGAAACAGAGTGAAGGTTCTGGTACCGGCACGGCAGCCACGGCATCTGAAGATTGAAATTTATTTTGGTTCCAGAGGATAAAGTCGGCCCCGTTCACAAACCCGTCGGCGTTGAAGTCACCGGAGCACCAGGAGGGATGAGCAGTGAACTTGTTCTGATTCCACAGGATAAAATCGGCTCCGTTCACCACGCCATCAAGATTGGCATCGCCAACGAGATAGGCGTTGCCCGACGCCAGTTCGTCGGCGCCTGCTTCCGCCAGCCACGCATCCAAATCGTCACCGTCGACGGAACCGTTGCCAGTCAAGTCATACGCCGAATCGTTGGTTCCAGCAGCGATCTGGCCCACCAGCGCGTCGATGTCGGCACACGAATAGTCACCGTCACCGTCGAAATCTCCGCTGATCGATTCGAAGAACAGGCTGGTCGAGTCGATCCAAACCGCGCCGTTGTCGTTGCCGGTTTGGTTGAACAAGAAAGACAGACGCGCTTCGACCGCATTGGCGGGAGCGATGGTTGTCAGCGAGTGGTCATGCCAGATGTCCTCCGCAGTCGAACCGTCGTGGATCAATTGTGTGACTTCGCTCAAGAAATCGTTCGATCCGAATTCGGCGCCAAAAACGCTGTAGAACTCGACTTTCATGGTCACTTCGTTGCTCTTGCCAAACAGCGTGTCCCATGACGGCGTGTGAGTGCTGGCTTCGGCTCGCAGTAATTCGCCACCAGAAATTTCCACGCCTTGTGAGACGCCAGAAACGTTACCGGGGCCATTGAATTGGCCGAAAATTTTCAGGGCGTGCGTTCCATCGTTGCGAAGAGATGAGCTCGCAGAAACGTTGGGAATGGTATTTCCAAACGAGTTCCAGTCGTCGAATGAGCCGCCGTTGTTATCGAACCCTGGGTTGTTGAGCAGGTTTTCTCCTGGCTGAGGGTCGGTGTCGGGTTGCCAGTAGCGAACGTAGTCGACCATCATCGTTTGTGGCCAGATGGTCGTATCATCCGGATCACCGCCAAAAAATCCGCCCACGGCCAAATTGAGAATGATGTTCTTCGGTGTCTCGAAGATTGGTCGGCCAGGAGTTTCCGTGACGGTGTGATAGAGGTTGCCATCGACGTAGTAGCGGATGCTCGTATCGTCCCATTCCGCAGCGTACGTATGAAAGCCGGCGTGGAAATCGACCGGTTGTCCACCTTGGGTGGCAGTGTATTCGTCATACACAAACTGATGTTGGTCGCAACAAGGTCCCGGATTCGTTTGCCAGTGATAGGCACTGGAAACCAGATTGGGTTGGCTGCCACGATTTTCCAGGATATCGATCTCACCGCCCTGCGGCCAAGGAACGTGATTCGCATTCAGCCAGAAGGCGGGCCACATGCCTTGCGACGTTGGTAGGTCGACGCGCGCTTCGAACCGGCCTGGGCCAAACAGATCACGCGAGGTGACGAGGCCCGATTGGTAAGCCTTGCCGGCACGAGGCACATTGATGGCTGTCAGTTCCAGATTGCCGCCGGCGACGGTGACTTGGTTGGGGTGGTAGTACTGTTTCTCGTCGTTGAAACTGTCTCTGCGATCGAGCGCTTCCCAGTTCACTTGGTTAAGCGTGCTACCGTCGAACTCATCATTCCAAACCAAATCCCAGCCCGGAAGATTGGGTTGAGCCGCCGCTCGATTCGCCGCACCGACTAGGCACAACAAAGACGGCAAGCAAGCTGCCAAGACGATTCGAGATAAACGTTGGGATGTATTCGTGGGATTCAATGGAGTTTCCTGTTCAAGCGAAATCCGAGCGTAGGATTTTGGCGGTCGTTTCGGCGTTCTTCTCAATACCCTTTATAGGCCGAATCACCAATAAGGGTTGTCGATTTTGTGGCATAAAAAGGCTGGCGTCTCCTCAACCGCTCCGCCGGCCCCTTTCCCGGGGGGCGAGAGTCGGGGGTGTATTCGCATTTCTACCGGGAATTGTGCGGAGATTCACCGTCCGATTTTGCTTTTATGAAACGACCGCCGCCCCTTGCAGGGAGAGCTTTCGGCCGGTGACTTCGAATAGGAACTCAAGGACTTCCAAATGTCGTTTGGCGGCGAATAGATTGTGGCCCCAGGTGTAGAGTCCGTGGCCGCGTAAGAGGAACCCATGCTGAAGTCCTGGTGCGTCGGCCGCCAAATCGGATGCCAGTTGTTCGGCAAGTGCCGCGATGTCCTGCGTGTTGTCGTAGATCTTGATGGTCGCCGTTGCGTCGTGCGTTTCGATTCCTTCGAGCCCCTTGAGCATTTCGTAACCGCTGATTTCAATTTGTCCTGCATCAAAGCAAAGATCGGACAGCAGCGTGCCCCAAACCGAGTGCGTGTGGAGTACGGCGCCGGCGCCGCGGCTTCTCGCCAGCGTGACATGCAGTTGCGACTCGGCAGATGACCGTGGTTGCTTTTCGTCGGTTGGTTGGCCTTCGCCATTGAGTACTGCGAAGTCTCGTTTTCCTAGATTGCCTTTGTCCTTACCACTGGCGGTAATCAACAGAAATAATGGCTCACGAGCAACCACCGTGCTGTAGTTGCTGCTCGTACCGACCGACCAGCCACGATCGTGGAGGTGGCGGCCGATATTGCGCAATTGCTCTCGTTCGGCTACGTACGAAATTTTTGTTTTCTTGTCTGACACTTCGAACCCCTTTGTTTCCTCTGTGGGTGAGCGCGGAGTGCCTCACCTCGTTTGATTTGTATTCGTCCCATTCGACAGGCTGACCAGCCGGCTGGCACGTCTAGCTGTGCATGCGAGGAAACGGATCACCGATTTCGATGATCTCCGCTTCCCGACTGGACAGCTCGTCTAAACGCTGTTTGATGATTTTCTCGGACGCATAATGGCGTGCCAGCTGAACGTAGGTTGCATGGTGCCGAGCTTCCGACTCGAACAGGCTGCTGTAAAAATCCGACAGTTGAGCGTCGCGCTGTTGTACGTGCTCGGCAAGTTTTGCGAACCGCTCGCACGAACGGGCCTCGATCAGCCCGGCAATCAGCAGTCGATCGACGGCTCGATCGGGTTCCGGCTTGCGCACATATTCGTGCAATCGTTTGCCGTACGAACTCGGTTGCAGCTTGGTGAACTTTGTCCCACGGCGGTCGAGCACCTCCAGCACCATATGAAAGTGCTCGAGCTCCTCGTTGACGATCGTTGTCATCTCGCGGCACAATTCCCGGTGGTCGATGTAGGCCACGAGCAAGTGCATCGCGGTGCCAGCCGCTTTCTTCTCACAGTGCGCGTGGTCAATCAGAATCGAGTCGAGGTCTTCGTCGACTTGAGCCAGCCAGCGGGCGTTCGTTTCTGATTTCAAACTGAGCATCATGCGAGTGTAAGCCAAGCGGCGGTTGGCGTCAGTGCGCCAAGCCTGTTTATCTCACAGATGAGGCCCGTTTTTGTATTCCGTCACCGATCTGTCGCTCGGTAACAGTCGACCAATGCGGGCATGTGCCGGCTCATTTTACCGCCACCAGGTAATTTACCCAGCAGGGAATACTGGGGGCTGTATCGCGCCGTTCCCATTCCCCGGTATCTTCGCCGTCTTCGTCTTCGATTTCCCAGTAGACATGGCTGTTGCTGAAACCGGCCTCGGCCAGCATTTCGCGCACTTCGGGCAATGTCCAGAAACGCCAGTGGTACTCGAACGCCCGCTTCATCTTGCTGCCGTCCGAGAACTTGAAATGGATGTAAAAACTGCAGTCGTGGTTGACGGGGTTGAACGCCGCTTGCTCCCATTCGTATTGGAATGCTTTCTTGCCCTTGCCGATTTTGCGCTTGTCGACTTGGCCTTCCTCCAGGCAGTCGCCTCCGCCCATCATGTCCATGACCATGATGCCTTCCGGTTTCAAATTGGCACGAGCGACTTTGAAGTATTCGATCACTTCCTGCCGCGTCTTGAAAATCCAAAAGGAAAAGTTCTGTGCAGCGAGGACGTCCACTTGAGGATCGTTTTGCTCGCGCACATCCTGCTCAATAATCGTGATTCGATTCTGCGCGTGTTTCTTGAGCTTCGACAAATTGTGATCGCGGCCCCACTCCAACGTCTCAGGGCATAAGTCGACGCCCAACGCCGTCCGTTTCTTGCGCGACTTGACCCACTCGCAACAGACCGAGAACGTGCCGCAGAAATCCTCGCGCAAGGAAAACGGACGGCGACCGAATTCGTCTCGAAAAGCCTGCTCGAAAAACTCGACTTCGTGCTCGGGCGATTGCACCGACTTCAAATAGCAGACGAACTTATCAGCCGTTTCGGCCAGCTTCGTTTTCCGCTTTTGTTTCCCTTGGGAGCCCTTGTTCTTCTTTGAATTGCCCATGTGTCTCGCCGTTTCGCACGCTTCGTCAGTAGATTGCCCTAATTTCCCAATCGACGAGTGTACTCTTGTTTCCCTAAACGCCAAGCCTTTACGCAGTGGTTCTTTAGGCAGTGTTTCCGACGGCGATTCGGTGGTTTTTGGATGGCGACTTGCTTGCGATGTGCGAGTCGTGAACGACGCTCGCATTCTGAGCACCGGGACATCGGCGGGATTGGACCAGCTTTGTGTGGCAGCGGCAGGCATCTGGACGGTCGCGCGGCGCGGCAACAGCCTGTCGGAAGCGAGCAGTCGCTGCCGGTCAGCTGAGCCACTTGCGAGCGGAACGTACCGTTGTTTGGTCGGAGTTTGATCGAAGTATGGTTGGAGATTGGTCGAACCCGAGGCCGGTTTGGGGGGTGAAGATTTCTTCACATAGGATGGGGCCGCTGTCAAATGGCTTATTTCGCGCCGATGGAGTTTGCAGAGAGGCGTCGTGACGCCGCGGGATTGGTGATATGATCTGCGATTCCCAATTTATCAAACCAATCTTGCTTCCCGATTTGCGACCTAGGTTGCAGGAGCCAAGCCGTCTTGGAAAGTTCAGCGATGATCACGCTCCTCTTCGAGCTCGCTGTTGGGATGCGTCCTTGGTCTATCGTGTTGGCACGTGCAAAGTTCACTCGGTCTTCGTTGAGTTTCGAATCTGAGGTGCGCCCTTGAGTGAAGCGTGCATGCTAATTGGCTTTGCACTCGCAGCCTACTCGATCATCGCTAACGATTCGATCCAAACTCTTGGAACGTTTCTGAGCTCTAATGCCAAGCGTCCTTGGTGGGCATTGTGGCTGTGGATTTCTGCGATCCTTGTTGTGACGGTTGTGTGGGGATGGAGCAGCAATGGTGGCGACCCGGCTTTCGGCCGCCTGGACAAAAAGGGGATCGAGTTCCCGGGGCTCTTCAATTGGTTGTATGTCGTTCCGCCGCTGGTGCTTGTACTCTTAACGCGTTCCGGCATTCCGGTGAGCACTTCGTTCCTGGTGCTGACGGCGTTTTCCAGTTTGACCGCCGTGCAGTTGGGTCAGTCAACGAAGGCTCCCCAAGATCTGTTCGTGAACATGCTGCAGAAGTCGGTGGTTGGTTATTTCTTGGCGATGTTGGTTGGGATCTTTGCCTATTGCTTGATCGTCACGGCGTTTGAGCGCACCTTCCAATCGGACGATACCGAACCGGATGAGCCTTCATTGGCTTGGATGGCGTTCCAGTGGCTTTCGACCGGCTTCTTGTGGAGCATGTGGTTGGTTCAGGATTTGGCGAATGTCTTTGTCTACCTTCCTCGTCGGTTGGAACTGTGGGCCGTCCTGGCGTCGCTGGCCGGGATGGTCGCCTTATTGGGGCTTTTGATTCGCAACCGAGGCGGCAAAATTCAGCGAGTCGTCACGGAGAAAACGAATACGATCGATGTTCGATCGGCAACGCTGATCGACCTGTTTTACGGGCTTGTGCTGCTCTTCTTCAAAGTTGATTACATCCCGAAAATGTTCGCAGCGATGGGGTGGCCGATTCCGTGGCCGCCCAAAATGCCGATGAGTACGACCTGGGTCTTTTTGGGTTTGCTTGCTGGACGAGAAATCGGAATGCGATTTCGGGTTTGCGCCGCAACGTATCAAAAAGGCAAATTGTCGAGCTTGATCTCACGTGATCTGGCGAAGGTAATTCTGGGAACCGTCGTCAGCCTCGCGGTGGCCCTCGCGCTGCCACAGATTGCGCGGTCGATTTCTTCCCCTAGTCAAGATTCAGGAATCGTCGCTCCGGCAGTCCATTCAACTGACGCAAATACGGCCAAGTAGCACCGGTAACGGCTGTTTGTTGCTTTGGGAGTCGTCAGCTGCGGTTGTCTGCAAGTACTGATGCACTTCAGCTCGATGGGTGTTTAACGATCACAAGAACGTAAGCACTTCGCCTCCGTTGATTCGCATTCGAGTCTCTTTGTCATCGAATGAGGCTCAGGGCGGCGAGGTTTTCGCTGCAGCGAATCGCAAAAACTTTTCGCTTGGTCTATACTGAAGGTCGAAGGAGTCACTGGCCAATCGTAGGATGCGAGAGAAAGACATTGGGTTATGAATCAGCTTGAACAAGAATTGGATCGATTGAGGTCGCGAGTCGTCCAGATGGGCGAATTGACTCAGTCGATGTTGATTCTCGCCATTGACGCGGTTGCGGTCGCCGATGTGAGTTCTTTTGATCCTGTCTTTGAAGCAGAAGAGCGGTTAGACCAGATCCAGCTTGAGATTGATGAGGATGCAATTCAGGTCATTGCCGCTTATTCGCCGGTCGCGGCCGATTTGCGCATCTTGCTTTCCGTCTCTCGAATTGCTGCCGAGCTGGAACGAATCGCTGATCAAGCGACCAATCTTTGCGAAAACCTCCGTTTGATGACCATGAAGACCGATTCGGGACCGATCGCCGATGTCGTCAAAATGGGAGAGAACGTCAAGTCGATGGTCGCTGGCGCACTGCGCGCATTTGAACAGCGTGATACCCAGCAAGCGATGACGACCATCGCCGCGGACGATTTGGTGGATGCCCAAAACGATCAAATCGTGAAGCGACTCTTACAGGACGACAACGTTCGCGAGATGATCATCGATGCGCGTGATACGGCTCATTCTCTGTCGCAAATTCTGATTGCCAGTTCGCTGGAGCGAATCGCAGACCAAGCCACCAACATTTGCGAAGAGGTCGTCTACATGGTGAAGGGCTCTGATATTCGGCATATGCAAAAATAGTCCATCAGCGGTCACCTTGCCGCGTTGCGAATTACGAAAAGAGCCGGCGATCCCCGTGGGACGCCGGCTCGCAATGCTTAGGTGCGGTCGTCAAATACTACCAGCCGATCGACAGACCAAACCCGCCTCCGCCGAATCCACCACCATAACCGCCACCGCATGATCGGCCACGATTGCCGTAGTTGATCGGTATCGCGTATCCGCCGCCAAAGCCACCATAGCCGCGATTCACACCGTAATACGATCGATTAAAACTCTGGACCGGGTATCCGTATCCGCCTCGGTAGCCAGTGTTGTAGCCTCGGTAGTAACTGGTGTTGAAGTTGCGGCCGCCGTTGAAGTTTGAGTAATTGCGACCGTGATGTCCGTGACCTGCTTCCGCGGTGGCGGATGAGAGCGAAAGAACCGTGGCGAGTGCGATTGCCGTTAGAATTCGTGACATGTGGATTCCCTTTCAAGTGGGCAGGGGAGGGGGGGATCAACTGCCGGCGAATGCTCCCCACAGTTCGCTGACGTTGAACCAAACTAAAAGCAGACGCTGTGCCGTTTGAGGAAAGGTCGCCAAATGGGGCCGAATTACCGGCCAACTACGCGAAAACGACAAAAATCGGCCCGAATCGATACCAATTCAATTGACGTCGAATCGAATACACCTGTCCAAACTTGGGATGGGCGGATGCAGGAAACGTGTTTTCGGTTCGCGCAGCAAAAAGGGCGAATGCTATTCGCTTCGCCCTTCGCCGGCTCGTGATCGATGGCCTGGATGGTGCCTGCTGGCTACCGAGTGATGAAGATCATGTTGGCCACTAGGAAGACCAGCAGTCCGAATATGTAAGGACGCATTTGCATGTAATTTGCTGGTGTCTCGGACGTTTCCTGTCGTACTTCAAGCGTCTCGTTGCTCATCTTTTTCTCCCGTATCGTGTGCTCGGAAACCCGCTGAGGATTTTCACTACCAAGATGTAGGTCCTAGGGAGCGAAAAGGTAGCAAAAACAGCCGGCTCGACAGAAATTTTCACCTATCCTGCGAGGGGTCCAAGTTGTGCTTGTAGCGATTATGCTGGGTGGGGCATCCTGGACCGGTTTTTTAAGCGCCGCCAAATAGGACCCAAGATCTGGGTCAAGACAACGAATGGCTTGCATGGAGTGTCTTATTCTCGGATTGCCGGGACGCACCGAGACGCAACCGAGACGCCCCGTTTTAGCGAGACCTTTTGTTTGTCTGCCCTCATCCAGCTAGAAAAGCTCTCCAAGCGATTTGGCGCATTCCATGCGCTGCAGGAAGTTTCGCTCAACATCCAGCCGGGAGTCACCGGCTTGCTCGGCCCGAACGGCGCCGGCAAGAGCACACTCATCAAGCTCTTACTTGGCTTGTTGCGACCCTCTGCGGGTAGCGGCACCGTCTTGGGTTTTGACATCCGTCAATCGGCGCGGCAGATTCGCGCAAACGTTGGCTACATGCCGGAAGACGATTGTTTCTTGCACGGACTGAGCGGCATCGAGTCGGTCCAGTTCTCGGCTCAGCTTTCTGGATTGCCTGGCATCGAGAGTTTGCGCCGTGCCCATGAGATACTCGATTATTGTGGTCTGGCGCAAGAACGCTATCGAGCTGTGGAAACCTACTCCACCGGTATGCGTCAGAAACTTCGCTTCGCGCAGGCCATTGTGCACGACCCTCCGCTGCTGATTCTTGACGAACCGACATCGGGCTTGGATCCGGAAGAACGGGACATCATGTTGCGTCGGATTAAGCGATTGGCTGGTGAGCATGACAAGACGGTCCTCTTATGCACGCACATCTTGCCCGATGTCCAAGCGGTCAGCGAATCGGTGGTGATTCTGGCGAAGGGAAAGGTACGTGTTAGCGATCGCTTAAGTGAGCTGAGTCGCCCTGCGGAGCCGGCGGTGAAAGTGCGAGTTGCCGGGCCGGCCAACGAATTCACTTCCCTCATAGAAAAAGCGGGGCTAACGAGCGAGGTTTTGTACGACGGTCTGATCCTCATTCGCGGCCCGGTCGATGAATTGACAAACAAGGTCTGGGATTTGGCCCGCGAGGCCAACATCATCGTGCGTTCGCTGGCTCCTGCTCGCAATTCGCTGGAAGATATTTTCATCCATGCTGTTCAGGAGTCGCCGGATGGCCGTTAACAGCTTGGGGTATCGAAAATGGAGCGGCAAACTAGCGCCGGCTTGGACTCGCGTGCACGTGATTGCCCGTACGGGCATTCGCCGCGCTTGGACCATCCACTGGCTGCGTCGCGCTCTGTTTTTCGCCGCACTGCCGGTCCTCTGGTTTGCGCTCGGATTTTTCATCTATGAAAAATCGATCGAGTATCCAGATTTGGCTGATGGGCTGACCCCGTTCATCAGCACGACCGTCGATAGCCCGCAGCTCGACATGGTGTTGGATACCATGTCTGACACCCCGGAAGAAGCTCGACATGGTGTTTGGGCTTGGCTGCTCCATTCGTTTTTCCGCAACTCACAAGCGATCGTTTTGGCCCTGATCGTCGGACTGATCGCGCCGCCTCTGATCTCCCAAGATATTCGCTCCCGCGCTTTCCTATTGTATTTTTCTAGGCCGCTGGGACGATTCGAGTACGTACTTGGCAAACTCGTCACGGTTTGGGCCTACTTGGCGATGATTACCATCGCACCGGCGATTGTGCTGTATGTCCTGGGGATTCTCTTGTCACCCGAACTGAGCGTCGTGGCGGCGACGTGGGATCTGCCGCTGCGGGTGCTCGCTGCGACAGCCGTCGTTTCGGTCCCGACCGCTTCGCTGGCGCTGTGTATCTCTTCTTTGACACAAGAGAGCCGTATCGCGGCGTTCGCTTGGTTTGCGATTTGGATTCTGGGGTTCGTGACCTTCGGTATCCTCTCCAGCGTCGAAGGACTCGATAGTTCGATTACGAATTCGGTGCCCTTCAATCAGGAGAGCGTCTGGTCGCACGTTTCGCTGTATCACACGTTGGGGCGAGTCCAAAGCTGGGTCTTTGGTTTTGCCGAGTTCGCAGAGGTCCGCACATCGGCGATCATCCTGTGCGTCGTCACGATCGTTTCGCTCGTTATTCTTTTGCGTCGCGTCGTCGCGCCGATGAGGGCTTGAATATGAGTCAAATCAGCACGAACGGTTCGTCGCCGGCCCCAGAGCAGCCGCTGATGATCGAACTGGAAAGCGCTACCAAGCTGTACGGCAATGTGATTGGTGTAAACGATATCTCCTTATCGCTTCCGCCAGGCGCCTATGGACTGTTGGGTCCTAACGGCTCGGGCAAATCGACGCTGCTGAACCTCGTCATGGGCCAGCTCCAGCCGACTTTGGGCACGGTGCGGGTATTCGGTGGGAACCCACAAAACAACCAAGCCTTATTCAGCAAATTGGGTTATTGCCCCAGTAGTGAAGGGCTCTACGCGGGTATCTCGGCGTTTGAATGGGTGACTTATTTACAGCGCTTGCAGGGCCTAAGTCGCTCCGCTGCGGTCGAGGCGGCGAAACGGGCGCTCGACAGCGTCGGCATGACCTACGCCATGCACCGGCCGATCGCAGGCTACTCGCGCGGCATGCGGCAACGGACAAAATTGGCTCAAGCGATCGCACACGAGCCCGAATTTCTCATTTTGGACGAGCCTTTTAGTGGGCTCGATCCGATCGCTCGTCATGACATGTCGGTCATGTTGCGGGACTGGATCGAACAAGGCAGGAGTCTGTTATTGGCGAGCCACGTTTTGCATGAAGTCGAGGCGATCACCCGTTCGTTTTTGCTGATCTGTGGCGGTCGCCTGCTCGCTTCTGGGACGGCGGAAGAAGTTCACGAAATGCTGGTCGACCTGCCGAACGAACTGACGATTCGCACGAATCGAGTTGACGAGTTGGCCGGCCGGATCGTTGGCATGGGAGTGGTTGATTCGTTGCGAGTCGACGCCGACACCGTCTGCGTTTCGACCAAACAGGCCAGTCAGTTGTTGTCCGAATTGCCGCAATGGGTCGAACCGGGCGGATTGCAGATTAGCGAAGTCCGTTCGGCCGACGAATCGTTGCAAGAGTTGTTCAGTTCGCTGCTGAAGATCCATCGAGGTGAGATATGAGCGGCCGACAGAACTCGCTGGTGGCCAATGTGTTGGCCGTTTTGGAATTCGAGTTGCGCCGCGCGATGACCGTTCCCCGGCTCGCTTGGTGGTGCGTCCTGGCCTTCTTCCCGGTGCTCATCGTCACGCTGGTAACGATGGTTCCCATTACCGAACGGCGCGGCGACGAATTCACCGTAACCAAAATTGATATACCGATCGAAATCTGGTCCTCGTTTCTGTTCGCATTGATTCCGATGTTGATCAGCATGTTGGGCACGTTCTTGTGGACGACGCCCGCCGTTTCGGCCGAGATTGAACGGCAAAGTTGGGTCTACCTGGCTGTCCGTCCCCATGGACGCGCGGCTGTGCTGCTGGGAAAATACTTGGCTTCGATCCTTTGGGTGTTGCCCGCGGCGTTGGCCGGCACGACGTTCGCAGTACTAGTGATCTACCGCTCGAGCGACGGCATGGCGGCCCCGGGCGTCGCGAGAGAAGTGTGGTGGACCATTGCGCGGCTTAGTTGCCTTTCGGTTCCCTCCTATTCGGCGATCTATCTGGCCCTGGGCACGATCTTCACCAAGCGAGCCATGGTGATGGCGGTCGCCTACACATTGATTTTCGAACTGGTCGTCAGTTGGGTCCCCGCCTTGATCAACAAGTTGACGATTCAGTACCGTTTGCGCGCCCTGTTTTTCAATTGGGCCGACATCGACGTTACGCAGGCGGGCCGGTTGCCTCCCATCGATATCTTCAGTGCTGCACCGCCTTGGGTGCATGTGTCGATTCTTTTCGGGTGGATGATAGCACTGGTCACATTTTCGGTCGCCTTGGTGCGGAGCCGAGACTACGTCGTTTCTTCGACTCCGGAAGCCTGAGTGGCCCCGATTGCCGAATATAAGTACCCCGTTTTTGTCCCCCTCGACCTATACTCTCGCGGTCCTAAAAATTGAACGAGATGTCGTGCTTCTCGTTTACCCGCTGTAGAGGAGTCATGTCGTGGAGTCCGAAGTCTTGGTAACGCTTGGCCTACTGCTGGGCGCATCGCTGATGTTTGCCGCGATGGTCGACACCTTTCGTATTCCCAAAGTGACCGCCTATCTATCGGTCGGCATGTTGGCCGGTCAGCATGGACTTCGCTGGGTCAGTCCAGAGACGTTTCACCTGATGGAGCCGTTTGCCGAAATGGCAATGGCGCTGGTGCTGTTCAATTTGGGGTCTCATTTTCCAATTGCCCAATTGCGCCGCATGGGGCGGCTGCTACCTTTGTCTTTCGGCGAGCAGCTGGCCACGCTGTTGATTGTCTCCATTGGACTTTGGCTCGCCACGGGCAACGCGGTTGTCGCGGTCTTGCTGGGGACGTTGGCGCTAGCGACGGCGCCAGCCACGACGGTACTGGTACTGCAAGAGGTTCAGTCTCGCGGTCCGATTACGGAATTGGCCAGTGGCTTAGTGGTGCTGAACAACTTGGCATGCATTCTCTTGTTCGAAACTCTGTTGCTGATGTTTGTGGGCGCCGGCAGTCTGGAATCGGGAATAGGGCTGGCTGTCTTTCAGTTGGTCGGAGGTTTTCTTGGGGCGATTCTGTTGGGATCCCTGGCCGGTGTGTTGGTGAGTTATTTCTCCGGTTTGTTGAATTCCAAGAAGTGGTTGGTGATGGTCGTGGCAATCGCGGCCGGGTTATTGGGCGTCAGTGATCTCCTCGAAGTGCCTTACATGTTGGCCTTCCTGACCATGGGAGCGATCGTCGCCTCGTTCTCGAACGAGGCGAAGAAACTGACGGTCGAGATTGACAATCTCACGACGCTGCTATGTGTCGTCTTCTTCGTGTATCACGGCAGCGAACTCGACGTGCGTTCTTTTTTCGCCGCGGGGCTGGTCGGTTTTGCCTACATTGCTTGCCGTATTGCCGGCAAGTACTTGGGGATATATACCGCTGCCAAATTGACGAAAGACTCGCAGGAGGTGCGCCGTTGGCTCGGGCTGACACAATTGGCGCAGGCGGGTGCTGCGATTGCGCTCTGCACGATTGCCGTCCGACGCGATGTTGCCCTGGGAAGAGAGCTGCAGAATGTGATTCTTGGGTCGGTCGTGTTTTTCGAAATTGTCGGGCCGCTCTGCATTCGTTATGGCGTCCTGCAAGCTGGCGAGTTGCCTTTGTCGCAGGCGATCTACCACATGGGTCACACTCCACTCGAGCAAGCGAAAGAGCTCTGGTCGAGATTGAACGCCGCCTTCGGTACCGGGGGAGAGCGTTCCATCGATCAGCTGAAAGTCGCCGATTTGATGCGACGAAGTCAGTCAATCACTGAGGATTCGACGTTCGACCGAGTGGTCGACCATATCGAACACAGCCACGATGACATTTTTCCGGTCGTTAATATGGATGGCGTTCCTGTGGGAGTCATCCATTACGGCGCTATCAACGATGTGCTCTATGATCCGGATGCGGTAGAGCTGATTTGTGCGGCCGACTTGATGCAGGCGCCGGACAGCTGCTTTCGGAAGTCGGATGGAGCAGCCCGCGTTATCGACTACCTCAGCGTTTCCAGCGACGACTGCGTGCTGGTGACCGACGACAGGGCCCCGTTCCCCTTCTTGGGCGTCGTGCGACGTTCCGATGTGACGGCGATGCTGATTCAAGAACGAAAAGGAAACAGCCAACAGCCCCCAGCCAGCTCGCTGGAAAACCGCAGGATGGACGACTGATCGTCTTGCGATGCCGCCTCGATGCGTTCTGGCGCATGAAAAAGCATCGACGCTGATACGGGCGAGAATGTCGGAGTTATCGACGCGAACCAGCGGGTGCTTTCACGCTTGTCCGGATGCGGCACGAAAAATGTGAATCCGCCGCCATCCATGT
>CAYZRS010000024.1:65916-69875 GCA_964480915.1 uncultured Pirellulaceae bacterium
CCGCCGCCATCCATGTGGACCCGGCGCTGAACAATCACAGCAACATGTTCTCGGTTTCTTACTTGCACGGTGCGGAGCCACTAGAGTGGTTCTGGGTCATCTTGGCGTCGAAATGTCCTATGTTCCGGCGAAGGATGATTGGTTTCAAAGTCGGTGGGATCGCATATGATCCAGATCATATCTCTTGTGATGAGTACTGTTTTGATTTCGCTGAAGTCATCCAGACATTGCGTCGGCTAGAACCCCCAACTAGGATTCTGAGTAATTCCGAAATTTGTGAGACAGACAGAATGACATTGAAGTGCCTTTTAGATCGACACCGAAAACACCACTCGCACCCGTCGTATCTGACATTTCTCAAGGGATCGATTGGCATGATGCTGAATCCCGAGGGGACTCAGTCTGTCTTCGACATCGAAGATGGATTGGTGAAATCGGAGAGCACTTGTGAATTACTCAGATTCACGGCTAGAGATGAGAGTGTCCGCAAGCTGATAGACGAGCGCTACTTGCAGCCTGTGCCGGAAACTGAGCGGCTGGGCCAGTTACCGAAAAACACTTTGGGATACAAGTACTTTTATCATCTGGATTCGATGGGTTTTGATCCCAATTACTACCGTAAGATTGACGTCGAAAGCGACGTCGAATACGTGATGATGAGGATTCGCCAAACGCACGACATTTGGCATGTGATGACGGGATTTGATACGCATCCGCTCGGCGAGATCGCGTTGAAGGGTGTTGAATTGGCTCAGACTCATCGTCCCATGGCGGCTGCAATTTGCGCGGGCGGGGTGTTCCGGTACATGCTGCGACAGCCGGAAGAGTTTGGCGCATGCCTCGAATCGATTGTGGGAGGGTATCACATGGGATTGTCTGCCAAACCACTGCTCGCGATGAAATGGGAAGAGTTGTGGGAGCGAGATGTCGAAGAGATTCGAGCGGAGCTTGGGCTAGAAGTACTCGGACCTCGAGGCGGACAGCTCAACAGAGAATTTGCGCCGAAGTCGTCACTTGCAGATTCAGAGGCTCGCGAGGCACTTTCAGAGGTTCTTCGTACCCACGATGTCCACTTTCCTCCGCAGTCCCCGGGTGACTCCAGCGGCAACCAATGATATTTCCTCAGTGTCACGGCAAGGGACAAATGGGGATTCGCTGGAGGGATGTTTAGCGGAAGCGCCGAAGACGAAAGATTGCGAAGCATCGCACGCCACTCTCATTCGATGTCAGCAGGAAAGGAGGATGAAAAAGGTGTCTCGATTTGATGTTTCAAGTTTTTCGGATGACGTAATTCGTTTGAAACGAAGTCGTAACCTTGAAGTCGATGACGTCCTTTTCCGAGAGGGAGACTCAGTCGAGTCGTTCTTCTTTGTCGAATCTGGCTGTGTGCGTTTGGTTGTATACCCAACGGCTGGTAAGGAGCTTGTCCTTTATCGAGCTCGCAACAAGGAGGTCTTTGCTGAAGAGCATCTAGTCCAATCCAGCTACGGTTACACGGCGATCGCCGACCTCCGTACGCGGGTACACTATGTTCCCACGGAAGCCGTATTTCAGGATTTGCGGTCGAGCCAGGTCGCCCTCGAGCGTTATCTTTCATGCCTCAGTGGTCGGTATCTTCAGCTTCGCGTTAGTTTTGAGCGATTAGGCATTGCCTCTGCCCGTGGAAGGGTGTTGCATTTCCTCGAAGCGCTCTCGAAAGAGAAAAATGGGGAGCCACTCGACCTCCACGGTCGAGTAAAGAGCCTCTCGAATGACCTCAACTTAACTCATGAGGCATTTTACCGTGCTCTGAGTGCCCTCGAACGCGACGGCCGGATCACGAGGGACGGCGGGCGTATTTCGTTAGTTTCCGCAACTCCGTAATAGCGACGGTGGTTCGAGCGTCAAAGAGGCTGGCCCGTTGGGGAGAACTTTGCCCCTTGCCGCTTTGAACGATCCATCCGTCCGTACGAACACTACTCACCGAAAGGCAGTGAAATGACGTTAACGATCTGCAAACTCTGTGGAGAACCGCAAACTTCGATCATTCATCAAATCGAGGAACGTGTCCTGGCTAGGTTGAAGAATGATCATCCGGATTGGGATGAGAAAGACGGAGCGTGCGAAAACTGCATTCAGGCAGCCCGTGGTGACAACGATGATTCAAACTAACGGCTAGTTAGTTGGTTGCGATTACTGTGCGAGTTCATTCGTCTCCGTGCTCGCGCGCTATGGCTCAGCGCGCGATCGGCTGATCCAACATCTTGGATGCGAACTTGGGACCGTTATCCACGCGAATGGGCTTCGGAAGCTTCCGATTGCATGCCGGCCGATCTCAACGTGAATTTCGACTTCATCATGGTCGTCCTCTCCTGCAAAATGACGGCCAGATGCAGATACCGATTTTCTCACTGATTGTGGACCAGATGTGTCGGTACAGATCAAATCGGTTCCGCACCCGAGTCGTTGCCATCGCAACTATTTGATGGATGTGGTGCGAATAAAGTCTCGGCCGGTTGAATGGCAGCCAACGCAATTTTGATTTCCAAGCGAAGCAGCAACAGGGCTACTTGGGTCGGTCGTGCTGAGGTTTTCGTACCAGTACCAACCATTTCCCTTTCCGTCATCTTTCCTTGTCTTTACCGCAGCAGCCCAGCCGTAGAGCGCGCCATCTTTGTGCAGTTCTTTAATCGCAACGGAACCGACAGGATGCTTGTCGTCACCCGACTTCAAACTAGCGGCTAACTTAGGGTTCACAAAAACCCTTACGACATCGCCATGGACAGTACGCCCTGCGCTCGACGGATGTAGGGCTGATTCTGCCACGTACTTCTCGTAGCCGGTTTTCTGCAACCAATGGAACACTTTTGTCGCGTAGTCATCCGGTTCCAACGCGTCACTATGTTCGGCCCCCATTGCTCCCATGGCTGCCTTCATGGTCTCCTTGTTCATCTTCTTCATAGATGCCCGCGCGGTGTCAGCTGCTTTGCGTGCTTCGGTCGGCATCGCCGCACGAAGTACCGGATAGTATTGAGTAAAGACAAAATCGTCGTCCGCACTCGCCTCATGACACGAACTGCATTGAGCTGCTGGAAATGGTTTCGCAGTCGCCGCGTACTCTGCTTCCGGCACGTGTCCAAAACTGAAATAGGCCCAGCCACCTGGCTCGTTCTTAAATCGTACGGTGTCTTTCACCGCGACTTCAAGTCCGGAAAACTCGCCCATAAAATATCCGTTACCACTTACCGCATTCTTGGAACCCACTAACGTAAGTTCTTTCACTAGCTGAGTGCCGTTTGCAAATTCGCCCGTTCTTTCGAGTGTCGCAAAACTCTCTGGGTCCATGTAGACGTTGTGAAATTCTGGAAATGCTGCCTTTCCATCGTTCATGTCATGCGGCGTTAGGGGGGTGCCGACATAAACCCATTTGCGCCATCCTTCCGGTCGAACAAGCTGTCCATCGTCCGTAAAACGCGGTGCAGTTGCGTTGAAGGCGCCCGCTTCATCGGCTTGAGTCTGGTGTGGCCAGACGGAGATAAGAGCGAGACAAAACGCAACTACATAGTTTTTGACTTGGGCGCTCATCGCATTTCCTTATGTGTTTTGTTTAACGAATCCATGGGAGCGAAAAGTTTATCAGTCACTTCCTGTCGGCCATATGATTTCAGTCATACCCCTCGATCCAATTTTCGTATTCGCAACAGTAACCACGGTCGCACGATAGGCGGACGTAGATGAGCCTTTGTGGAACTTCGCTCCAGAGTCTCAGCAAAGAAGAGCTGGCGGCGCGGGGCAAGGGGTAAGACCGGACCAGAATTAGACATCTAACAGGTGAGGTTGGGCAGTCTTGTGCTCGACAGTTTTCACCTTCAACTGGAGCAAGGCCATGAATATTCGATTCGTCACAAAAACGATCCACGCGTATCTCGACTATCCGGTTGCAATTGCACTGATAGGCTTGCCGTTCATCCTTGGTCTAG
>CAYZRS010000025.1:0-69665 GCA_964480915.1 uncultured Pirellulaceae bacterium
GTAGAACCCGCAGTCGCTAAAGTCCAGCAGACGAGGGCCGGCTGCGTAAACTTTGCGGCCGATGACTTTCCCGATCTTTTCTGGTGTCGCTTGTTGCCCCTGCTTGGGCGGATAAGATGATACGACCTGTTCAAGTTAGAAAATGATGGAAAGACAGATGAAAAAAGTCGGTGATTGGGTGAGCGGCCGGGTGTTCAATTTCGTCCACGGTAGCAACTTGGTTTACAACACGTGCTGGGAAGACCCACGTCTTGATCGAGAAGCGATGAAGCTGACGGCCGATGACAATGTTTTGGTCATCACTTCGGCCGGTTGCAATGCGCTCGACTACGCGCTCGACTCGCCCAACTCTGTTCACGCGGTCGACATGAACCCGCGACAGAATGCTCTGCTGGAATTGAAACAGGCCGGCATCCGTTCGCTCGAGTTCGAAGATTTCTTCCAAATGTTTGGTCGTGGTCATTGGGCCGATGTGCAAGGCGCCTATCGTTCGGTGTTGCGATCTCAGTTGTCGCCCTGGTCGCAAGAGTATTGGGATAAGTACCTGAAGTTTTTTGAAAATCCGCGTCGGCCGTTTTACTTCCGTGGCACATCGGGCGGGTTTGCGCGCGTCATCAATTGGTACATCGATCGTGTGGTTCGAGTTCGGCCGATTGTTCAGTCGTTGCTCGACGCCAGCTCTGTCGATGAACAGCGACAGATTTATGAGGAGCAACTGCACGATCGCTTTTGGACGAAGCCACTTCGTTTCGCCATGGACCGGGATACGACGTTGTCGTTGCTGGGCGTTCCGCGTGCTCAAAGAGTTCAGGTGGAAAAAGACTACGCCGGCGGCATCGTGCAATTTGTGCAGGATTGCGTCGAAGCGGTGTTTGCTCGCCTGCCGATTTCGGACAACTACTTTTGGCGAGTTTACATCACGGGCCGATATACCGAAGCTTGCTGCCCTGAATACTTGAAGCCGGAGAGCTTTCAACGACTGAAGGACGGGCTGGTTGATCGAGTTCACACGCACACCGATTCGGTCGAACAGTTTCTTCGTTCGACCGACCAGAAGTTCTCGCGGTTTGTGTTGCTCGATCACATGGATTGGTTGTCGTCGCATCACTTTGCTCTGTTGGAATCAGAGTGGGATGCGATTTTGCGTCAGGCGTCGCCGAATGCGCGTGTTCTGTGGCGCAGTGGCGGACTCCAGACCGATTTCGTCGAGCGAGTTGCCGTCGATTGGAATGGGCAGAAGCGTGGCCTGAGCGAGTTGTTGACCTACGATAAAGAAATGGCGGCTCGGCTGCATGAGCTGGACCGCGTTCATACGTACGGCAGTTTCTACATCGCCGATCTTGCCGCCTGATTGCCCGATTCATGAGCCTGCTTTCCGATCTTAAAGTGTTGTATCACCTCGTGCTGAAACCGGTGCGCGGTGACAGTCATGCCGACCGGCTAGAAAGTTTCTACTCGGGGCAGGCGCACGCGTACGATGATTTTCGCAAACGACTGCTGCAAGGCCGGCAGGAATTGTGGTCGCAGCTGATCGCCGCTTCCGACGGCGGCGTGTGGGTCGATATCGGTGGCGGGACCGGTTCCAATCTAGAATACTTTGGCGATGACCTGGCTCGCTGGGACAAGGTATACGTTGTCGATCTTTCGAAGTCGTTGCTCGAAGTCGCGGCCGAACGGGCGCAGCGAAATGGCTGGACGAACGTCGAGACGATTCATGCCGATGCGACTAAGTTTCAATTGGACCGACCGGCCGATGTGGTGACGTTCTCTTACTCGTTGACGATGATCCCCGATTGGTTTGCCGCCATCGATGCCGCTCAGCGGACGTTGCGCGATGACGGTTTGCTGGGTGTCGTCGATTTCTTTGTGTCGCGCAAGTACGCTGCAGACAAGAATACGCAGCACGGCTGGCTGACGAGAACGGGGTGGCCCACCTGGTTTGGCAACGACAACGTCTACCTGTCGCCAGATCACTTGCCGTATCTGCAGAACCAATTCGCAACGACTCAGTTGGATGAATGCCGTGCCAAAGTGCCCTACATCCCGCTGGCGAGAGTGCCCTACTATCGATTCATTGGCCAGAAAACGAAAACGGCGAATCAGAATTCCCGCGCCGAATTGGCTCCGTCCGAATCGTCGGCCTCATAGCGAGCCTTGTTCATCCAGTTGAGTTCGACTCCAACTGCTGAAGAAGTCGAGCTCGATTGGTCTGCTAGTCCCACCACCAAGAATTGGCTGGCAGTTCCTCGATCGTGACCTCGTCGCGAGCCGACGCGATGTGGCCGTCGGTATCTTCTCCGACGTTGCCGGAAGAGATCGCTTTCGCCGGTTCGATCGTCACGCCACCACCGATGGGAGTCATGAGGCGATTCCCTTTCCAGACGACGTTAACCGCCGATTCGACTTTGGTCGGAGCCTGGTAAACCTCAACCGGAAAAGCCGCTTCGTCACTCAGCAAGGGCATCGTCCAGTTGGCTTGTCCGTAGAAATCGTTTTGCTGAATGAAGGCAGCTGCGATCGTCATGTCGATCATATTTCGCAGATCGGCGTAGACCGGCGCGTGTTCCGACAGTTCGGCATACTTCTTGGTAAAGCTATTCACAAAGACTTGGCTGGCCCGATCGACTTTTTGGGTCTGCATCCGCCCCCCTCGGGCGTTGATGACTTCATGCTCACCAACCAACTTGACCCCGTTGCCGACCAGTTCCATGGCCATGCGATCTTCGCTGACGCTCACCGAATCGTAGTTGGGGACGAAGTACCAGCGTTGCATCGCGTTGCGTGCGACCGACGTCGGACTCGCTTTTTCGATGTACGATTTGATCTTTACGGGGGTCCGTTCGAGCCCGATACCGATCAGCTTCATGCGATAATCGGCTTCGACGAGGACCTGTGCGAAGCGTGTTTTGGGCGAGATGCCGAGGACGGAAATCACTTGATCGCCGAGGCTCTTCTTTAAGCCGTTGGCAACATTGACGTCATCGTTAGGCGTGATACGACCCTGGATGGAAGCGAGGAACTGCTGCATCCGGGCCAAGCCTTCGGCGGTCGGATCGATCGAACAGCCGATCACTCGGGTTGGCTCGTTCGAAGGCGGGAAGGCTCGCAACGCGACCACGAGGTCTTCCATATGTAAAACGGTTCTTCCCGATTCGAGTCCGATCATGCGACCGTCGATATCGGCACCAAAACCTTCCGCCGGACCGGCGATCACAATGTCATTCGATTCGGGGTAGAAGAAGAGATACTGAATTCGAGTTAGCCCGGCCAAGTAACGCATCTCGTCGGTAACGCCGGCGCCTTGATTGATGGATGCTTGAGCTGCCGCTTCGAGTCGATTCAGCGAGATCTTTCGCAACTCACTCGATTGCAGCATGCTGTCGCCAGCCGCAGCTTTCATCTGAGCCAAGCGCTTCTTGCTCAGCTTCCCGCTCATGTCGACAAGCGACTTCATTCGCAGGACGCCACTGGCGTCGACGTCGACACCGGCGAATTGGCCGAAGCTCGTGCTGCAAACCAAGACTGCCATCAGCAGTGTTGTTTTTGCGAGGAGTGATTTACGAGACAAGAAATCCATGGTTTGGCCTCGGAGGCTACGGGTGATCCGAAAACGCTTCCGCACGACGACCGAAGTACGTCGCGCGGAAAGCGTTAGTGACTTGAAAGCGATCCTGGCGAAAACAATGCCTGGCTGGCCGCTTTTTTTGGTTTGTTCCAGGGCTGGAAGACGACTCCACCCTTCTTCGAGAGTAATCAGCAAACCTCACAAAAGCAAGAAATAGACGGGACTTACGCCGACGGAAGCGGGTCAGGTTCGGCAAAAACCGCAGAATCGGATGTTGGCGATGGCCCGTTTCCTGAATCGTTCCCCTATGGGAACATTCCAGGACGTCCCGTGCCGTCTACCGTTCCCTGGAAAAATCGAGCAATCAGCGTGGCCGAGCCCCCCCAAGATCCTGCCGTTTCAGACGCCAATTCAAGCAATTCGAGCCAGACAAAAGCACGAATCGGGGTCGTGACCGTTTCCGATCGAGCCAGTCGTGGCGAGTATGAAGACCGCGGTGGGCCGGCGATCCAGGATTATTTGCTGGCCGTGCTGGAGAGCGACTGGGAACCGGTCGTGCGGGTGGTGCCCGATGAGCCCGACTTGGTCAAAGCAGCACTGATCGAGCTCTGTGATCAGGAGCAATGTTGCCTCGTCGTCACGACGGGCGGGACCGGGCCGGCCAAGCGAGACATTACGCCCGAAGCGACGACCGCCGTAGCAGAAAAAATGATGCCCGGCTTTGGCGAGTTGATGCGGCAAGTCTCGCTGCAATTCGTGCCAACAGCGATCCTCTCACGACAGACGGCCGCCATACGTGGCCAGAGCTTGATCGTCAATTTGCCCGGTCAGCCGAAAGCGATCGCCGAGTGCTTAGACGCCGTGTTTCCCGCAATTCCGTATTGTATTGACCTGATCGAAGGGCCGTTTCTCGTGACGAACGAAAGTCGATTCAAGACGTTTCGTCCCAAGAAGAAATAGCCGAGGAGGCCCTGGTTGCCGAGGCATTCCACCATTCGTCGGCGCTTTTGGCTTTCGGCTGGGGCATCGTCTTGTCCCCTTTGGCTTGTCCCCTTTGGCTCCGCAAGAGTAGCGTGCAAATGAACAAGCGACGCGATTCCCAACAACCGGCGAAATAGAGAAAGAACTCTGATTCTGCCAAGCGACCTCCACCCCTCGCCTGCTGACGCCCCTGTTGCCAGTCTGTGTACGCACCGGTCGCTGTGACCTCATGCCGCTAGCTGGGCATTTCGGCCCAAGATTGAACGCGCATTTCGCCGATAATCCTCTCAGACTTCAATACTTGACTATTTTGATCAAGATTAATATTATGAGTGCATTGAGCCAATTTACCCCAGAATTCGATGATTCCCGCGTTGCTGGACCGTTGCCTCAACTGTCCGTCTTCCAACCGGTCCCACCCTGCCTGTCCGCCTGTGCCACCGAAATGAACGCCACCAGTCCACCAGCGCAGCCGAAAACGCCGAGCGCCACGACGCCGCCGTCTGCCGCCCTCCTGGCCGAAATGGCCGCGGCCTCTGACCAATTGGAACAGGCGACGCCGACCGAAATCATCGCTTGGGCCAGCGAGCGGTTCGCCCCGAAGCTGACGATGGCGACCGCGTTTGGCCCGGAGGGGATGACGATCATTCACATGCTCAGTCAGGTCGCACCGGCGACGCGAGTGTTCAACTTGGACACCGGATATCAGTTTCCCGAAACGCTGGCGATGGTGGATCGGATTCGCGATCGGTATGGGATCGACGTAAAATTCGAACGACCCGAACTGACGGTCGAGCAGTTTGAGCAACAGAATGGTGGGCCGATTTACAAAACCGATCCTTCCCAATGTTGTTTCCAACGCAAGCTGGTCGTGCTCCATCGGGCCATCGTCGGATACGACGCCTGGATCAGCGCGATTCGTCGTGACCAAAGTCCCGACCGCGCGAAAGCGCCGATCGTCGGTTGGGACAAGAAGTTTGGTTTGGTGAAAGTGAACCCGCTCGCCAACAGCACGAAGCAGGACGTGTGGAAAATGATCACCGACGAAGATGTGCCATACAATCCGTTGCACGACAAAGGGTACACGAGTATCGGATGCGCGCCGTGCACGCGTTCGGTGGCGATCGGCGAGGATGAACGCGCCGGCCGTTGGAGCGGCACTGCCAAGACCGAATGCGGACTCCATTCACTAGACGATTGATCGAGCCACTCTGCCAACGACGTGTCCCATGATGGTTTCCGCCCGAGTCGATTATGCTTGTCGAGCCTTGCTGGAACTGGCCAATCGTTACGAAGCGCGACAGCCAGTTCCGCTCCGTCAGATCACAAGCAACCACGAAATTCCGGCTCAGTTCTTGGCTCAGATTCTTCAGCAGCTCAAGTCGGCCGGTCTGATTGCCAGCACGCGTGGTGCGTCGGGCGGATATCAGCTGGCTCGTGCCCCCGAAAACATCACTCTCTGGGACGTCGTGATTGCGATCGAAGGTTTGCCTCGTCAAGAGACCGAAGCCCATTCGGCCGTCTCTCGTTGCTTGTTGCGGACGTGGCATGAATTGGCCGAGCATCGCGAGACTGTGCTACGCGAAACGACGCTGGAACTGTTGCTCGAAAAAGTCCGCATGGACTCGGGATCGATGTACTACATCTAGTGCGTCCAAGACCCGCTTCGTTCCGTCAGCGGCACTTGTGTGTTCCTAGCCTGTGGGGCGAGGGGCCGCCTGGGAAGCGTTCCGTTCACTTTGATTAGATGAACTTCCGTTCCTTCAGCAGCCCCACGATCGAATCGACGACCTCTTCGATGGTCGTTTGGTTGGTATCGATCACCATATCAGCATTTTCGGGCACTTCGTACTCGGCCGAAACGCCAGGGAAGTTGGCGATCTCGCCCTTCTCGGCCGCTTCATAGAGTCCTTCTTGGTCACGTTTCTTGCAGACTTCGAGGGGTGCACTCAGGTGCACGATGAGGAAGCGTTCTTCCCCCACGACCTTGGCCGCTTTCCGGCGAACGGCGTCTTCGGGTGAGGCAAATGCGGCGATACAGATTAGGCCGGCATCGTTCATTAGTTTGGCCACACCGATACTTCGCCGGAGGTTTTCCGATCGCTCGGGGGCGGTGAATCCGAGGTCCTTACTGATCCCTTGCCGCATGCTTTGTCCGTCGAGGACGGTGACGGCCCGTCCTTCCGAGAATAGCTTGCGTTCGACGCCGTAAGCGGTCGTCGATTTTCCACTTCCGGAAAGCCCCGTAATTAGGATCGTGCACGGTTTTTGACCGAAGCGATTCAAACGTTCTTCGAGCGAGACGATTCCCGCCTTGGCTTCGGGGGCGGCGCTGACGGGATCGGCGTCCCACAGGGAATCGCTGCCTTCACTCGATGATCGATCGACGATCATGCCGGCCGCGACCGTTCGATTGGACAACCGATCGATCACGATGAACGACCCGGTGCCTCGGTTGCGTTGGTAGGGATCGAAAATGAACGGTTCGTTCGTACTGATTTCGCAGCGACCGATTTCATTCAGTGCCAACGTCGGTGCATCATCGCGGTGTAGCGTGTTGACGTCGACACGGTAGCGAAGCGTCGAAATTTGACCGGGGCAGGTCTTGTTGGTTTGCTTCATGAGGTACGACTTGCCTGGCACCATCGGATCGTCGTCCATCCAGACCATCATGGCGTCGAAGCGCTGCGCAACTCGAGGCACGTTTCCCGTGTTGACGATCGTGTCGCCTCGGCTGACATCGATTTCGTCCTCGAGAGTGAGCGTGGTGGCTTGTGGTGCGAAAGCTCGTTCTTCTTCGCCGTCGAACGTGACGATCGATTTGACTTTCGACGTCTTGCGCGATGGCAAGACCATGACCTCGTCGCCCACTTTAACCGTCCCGGAGGCGATCGTGCCGCAATAGCCGCGGAAGTCGAGGTGCGGTCGGTTGACCAGCTGAACCGGGAAGCGGAAGTCGATCAAGTTTCGATCGGAGGCGATATGGACCGATTCGAGCATGTGCATCAGCGTGCCGCCTTCGTACCACGGCATGTTTTCGGACGAGTTGACGATGTTGTCGCCTTTCAGGGCCGAAAGCGGGATGAAATGCACATCGTCGGCCGTCATGCGAGCCGAGAACTCGATGTAATCTTTTCGAATCTGTTCAAACGTCTCTTCGGCGTAGTCGACCAAGTCCATTTTGTTGATCGCGACGATGACGTGCCGAATGCCTAGGAGCGAAGTGATGAAGGCATGTCGTTTGGTCTGTTCCAGGACACCATATCGGGCGTCAATCAGAATGATCGCCAAGTCGCACGTTGACGCGCCGGTCGCCATGTTGCGAGTGTATTGTTCGTGGCCCGGTGTGTCGGCGATGATGAACTTGCGTTTGGCGGTCGAGAAATACCGGTACGCCACATCGATCGTGATGCCTTGCTCACGCTCTGCTTTCAACCCGTCGGTAAGCAGCGCCGGGTCGACCTCATCACCGACCGTTCCGTGGACGCCTGAGTCTTTTCTGACCGCGGCCAGTTGGTCTTCATAGACCATTTTCGAATCGAGCAGTAACCGCCCGATCAGGGTGCTCTTACCGTCATCAACGCTTCCACAGGTGAGGAATCGAAGCAGCTCTTTGTTTTCGTGCTGCTTCAAATAGGCGTTGATATCTTTTTCGATAAGTTCCGATTGATGTGACATCTGGCTGTGCTCGTGGCTGCGTTGGTTGGTCGGGTAAGTTCAAAAAGAATGAATCGTAAGGCGTGTTAAAAGTAACCTTCCTTTTTCTTCTCTTCCATCGAACCGGCTTCGTCGAAGTCGATGATGCGTCCTTCGCGTTCCGAGTTCTTGGCCAGCAACATCTCTTGGATGATTTCTGGCAGTGTGGTGGCGGGTGATTCGACGGCGCCGGTCAGAGGGTAGCAACCGAGCGTACGGAAGCGAATCACTTTCATCTCTGGTTTCTCACCAGGTTCCAATCGCATCCGTTCATCGTCCACCATGATCAGTGTGCCGTCACGTTTGACCACGGGCCGTTCTGCGGCCAAGTAGAGTGGGACAATCGGAATGCTCTCTAGATGGATGTATTGCCAAACGTCGAGTTCCGTCCAGTTGGAAAGTGGGAAGACGCGAATCGATTCACCTTTGTTGACTTTCGAATTGTATAAGTTCCAAAGTTCGGGCCGTTGGTTTTTGGGGTCCCAGCGGTGATTCGTATCGCGAAACGAATAGACCCGTTCTTTGGCTCGCGACTTTTCTTCATCACGACGGGCGCCGCCGAAGGCCGCATCAAACTTATGTTTGTTCAGCGCTTGCAGCAGCGCCTGCGTCTTCATGATATCGGTGTATTTCTTACTCCCCTGGTCGAACGGATTGATGCCAGCTTTCACCCCTTCTTCGTTCGTATGCACGATGATGTCTAATCCCAGTTCCTTGCGAGCATACTCTTCGCGGAATTTGATCATCTCCTTGAATTTGAACGTCGTGTCGACGTGCATCAGAGGGAAAGGTGGCTTGGCCGGGTAGAACGCCTTCAGTGCCAAGTGCACCATTACCGCCGAGTCTTTTCCGATCGAATAAAGCATCACCGGATTTTCGAATTCGGCAGCCACCTCACGAATGACGTGGATGCTTTCTGCTTCAAGTTGTTTTAAGTGCGTCAGGTTTAGGCTGGACATAGATCACTCGAGTTGGGCGACGGGATACGGCCGATTTCAAACTACAGTTGGATCGTATTGTGCACGCTCAAACCGGTCGGCTTGAGGTGTCTACAATCGCAAGATGAACCATTCGGAACGATCGACAGTCTGTCTCACGACCGCGATTTGTCTGCAGGTAGGGATAACGAGATGGTGAGTATAGTGGTCGGTTAAGAGCTACTCAACATTAATGCCTATCGGCTATCGCAGCTCGATACTCTACGTCATCAAGAAGCCGGTTCGCTCCGCTGCGGGGAAATCTCTAGTATGACACTCTCGACATCCATGCCGGGAATCGTGTAGACGTGCCGCCGCCTTAAATCGAGGTTTGCCAGCAGTCCTAAATGGCGGGCTTCCCCCCGTTCGCTAATCCACTGCGGACCTTTAAACAGCAGCAGTCGGCCAATCGATGGCCAATGTGGCTCAAACCACTTTAATAGCTTTGCCATCGGACCGACGGCCCGCACCGCTAACGTCGTAAAACGGAGGTCTTCCAGGATCGTTTGCGCGTGGTCATGGTAGACCGGGATGGGCAGCTGCAAGCGGTTCACGATGTCATCGACAGCTTTGGCTTTTTTGGCGATGGAATCGCACAGCGATACTTGAATGTCGGGACGAAGAATTGCCAAGGGGATTCCGGGCACGCCGCCGCCCGTTCCGACGTCCAACACCTCTTCATCCGGTTCTAAGATGGAGGCCAGCTCGACCGAGTCTTTGATGTCCCGCGCGACAAACTTCTCATAGTTGTCATGTCGCGTGAGGTTCATTTTCTGGTTCCACTCCCAAAGCAATTGGCAGTAGCGATCCAAACTCTCAATCTGATCGTCTGGCAATTCAATTTCGAAATGCTGTAAGGCGGCCGCCAGCGTGGCGAATTTTGGAGCGGAATCGTCGTTCAAGAATCAGACTTTCTTTGGATTCTGAGCCACCAACAGCCTGCGTGAAGGAGATTCAGCAGGAGGTGGACGGCATGTCTTCAGCGTTGCCAGCACACAAGAACCGGTCAAAATCCGCCCGTTCGAGTCAAACCTTAGGGGTTGGGCAGATTTTCTCGATTCCGCGAACTTTTCTGACGATATCCACAGCAGGCCGCACTGCCTAGACGGTGCGCCAGCACTTCGCTGTTTACGGTTCCGCGTTGGCGGAGTTTCACGCGCCTGCTTGTTCGTTATTTTGGGGAGTTACGATGGTCGGTCCTTTACGCAACTGCTGCTTGATCTTGGCACTCGTTGCCCTGTGTTCGGGATGTTGCTGTTTCAACCCGGGCAGTTGTTTCTCTGGCTGCTCGACCAGCCATTCCTATGGCGGACCCTCCTGTGGATGCGAAGCGACATGCGGGATCGAGGCGACTTGTGGAATTGAACCAGGGTGTGGCATCGCCAGTTATGGTCACGAGCCCTCCTGCGGCATCGGACCTTCCTGCGGATGCGAAGCGAGTTGCGGTATCGAAGCTTCTTGCGGATTGGAACCGGGCTGCGGCATCGCGTCCGCCGGTTGCGGTTGTGAACCAACGTGTGGTTGCGAGCCTTCCTGCGGCATCGGTCCTGCATGCGGCTGTGAGCCAACCTGTGGTGCCGAGCCTAGCTGTGGGTGTGCCGGGAGCGGTGGTGGGTGTGCGAGTGGCAGCTGCTGGGGCTGGGGGCAAGACCTGGCCGCACTTCGCGCCGGTTGGAAAGAGTGTGGACCACTGCTAGGAAAACTTGGCTGTGGCCTCGGCTGTGGAAACAGTGGCTGCGGTGAAATCTATGTCGATGAGTGGATCAGTGATCCGCCAGCCTGTTGCGATCCGTGCAAACGTGGCTGCAGTTGCCGTGTCTGCGCACGCACTCATGTCGGCCAAAAAGTCAAAAGTGACATCAATCAGTACTTCTCGAATCGCAAAAAAGAATGGGTTAAGAGTGGCTTCATGTGCGACACCAGTCGCTGCCGAACTCATTCGTCTCACCATCAACGCGGCTGTGATTGTGGTGCCTGCGGATCGGATGGATACGCCTCGTCGCGAAATTCGTCCCACCGTCCCGCGTCTCAAGCGAAATCATTCAGCGATGTGATTCAAGCGACGTTCACGCGTTAGCGTCTGGGGACGCCGAATCGTGGCCCAGCAGCGATTTGCGGGTCTGATAATGCGTCCCGCGCGTTCTCAACGACTTCCAGAATCGGCCTGTTGGTTGACGGTGCTGTTTGACGGATTCTGTCGGTACGTGTCCCAGTCACCCTCCATACGCAACTCGAAGTTGAACGAGTAGAGGTAAGCTCGGTTGTGGCCGACGGTCGCTTGTGCCAACACAATGTCTGGGTTCCAGACGTAGTGAACCGAATTGCCACGGACCGCGATGAACCGATTGCCGGTCGCCGCGAATGTATCGTCGTCCGCCGAGTCTTCAAACGAAACTCGATCCGTTTCTCCATCGCTCGCGTCTAGCAGCGTGTAGTGAACGCCGAATCCGATCGCTCGGTTGTAGTAGGTGTCGCCGTAAAGGCGTGCCCCAGCCGAGTCGACCTTGTAATAATCACTTCCCCCGGAATCGCGGAAGATGGCGATGTCGTTCGTGTCAGACGCGTAGGCGTAGACGCGGTCGAATCCATGGGCATGGTTGTCGAAGGTTGTGCCGTAGAAGCGGCTTTCGTTAGCCGTCGAGTCGTACACATCCCGGCCGTCTGAATCGTACAGGTAGGCTCGATCGTCGGTACCCGATTTGGCATCGCCATGCACGACGTCGAATCCTCGGACGTAATTGTAAAATCCAGATCCGTACAGCCTTGCGTCGCTATCGGTCGCTTTATACCTGTCATTTCCGTTCGAGCCGTCTAGCGTCGCCGAGTCGTTGCCTTCACTGGCGTACGCATAGACGCGGTGGAAATCATGGGCGATATGTTCGTATCCCGTCCCCGTCAAAGAGGCTCCGAGCGGGCCGGCGGAGAAGTCGTCATCACCGGTCGTGTCATAAAACAAGGCTCGGTCTTCGCCACCACCCGATTGCGCCGTCGTATGGTGGGTCGTGTAAACCAGGACTTGGTACGAGACGCCCGTGAGCTTGGCCGACGTTTCACGAAGCTCGACTTGGTCAATTCCCGGTCCGCCCGTCAGGCTGGCTGCATCGCTGCCGCTGTGTCCGTAGAAAATGATTTGCGTGTTCGCCGTCGCATCGATCACTGTCGACTGGCCGTTCAAAATTACCGTGTGCTCAGCGGTGCCCCCAATGAACTCAAATGTGTCTGCAGCCGACGTGCCGTCAAAGACAAGCGTCGTGTCGAACGTGGTGGCGAGCACGCCCGCGGTAACCGCTTCGTCAAACTCACCGAAGTTATAGTTGCGACCTTGCTGGCCGGCTGCCAACATGATTCGTTCAAACCGGTCGTTGAAGGATTGGCCATTCTCGGCAACGGCATGAGAATTTCCGGCGAACCGCCCAATGGTCTCTCGGCCGTCCGTGAGCCCCGCCGGGGTGGTCGCTTCGATTTGATACTCGCCCGGTCGCAGGTTGTTGAAGAGGTAAGCGCCGTCACTAGCCGATGGCTGTTGTTGTGAAACGGATGCACCTAAGTCATCGACACCCGTCAGGGTAACCATGACGTTGTCAAGCGGCGTGTCGCCCGCATCAAAGTTCCCATCTCGATCCAGGTCACGATAGATGGAGCCGCCCAGTTCGGCCGCTGAAATTTCTCCAAACAGGTAGTCGGTGACGACATCATTGTTTCTGACGAAGATCGACTCAATCGTATCGTCGCCGACCGTCCCCCCTCCAGAACCAGCGACATCGATACCGTCCAGAAAGTCGGGCGATTGTGCGGCGGTGAGCGAGTAAGTGCCTCTCCGTAAGTTGGTGAATTCGTAGGTGCCGAAAGTGTCGGTCGTCGTCGTAAGGTTTACCGGCCGGTTTCGATTGTCGATCCCGTCAAGTTCCACAACGATGCCGGCCAGGCCGGTATCATCACCCGAGAAATTTCCGTCCGCGTTCGCGTCGTGAAATACGCTGCCCGCGATCGTCGCCAACATGCGTCGGTTCTCTAACGGCTCGACCCCCAATGGAAATGAGGGCTTACGTGGCTTTCTAGATTTTTGGATACGTCGTCCGAACATGAATACTCCAGCAGTACGAAACCTGAGTTGCAACAAGTGTCTCGGCCATACCGAAGGCCTGAGACCCAAGGCGGCAACTCTGTAAAGTAGGTCGATGGCGGTTTAAGCAAAGCGAGTGCCAGTCGACCTTGAAGTGTCGTAAGTCTCTTAAAAATAGGGGTTTGGGTCCTGTGTTCGAGCTGCAGGCCTAACCGTGGTCATCGTGCAAATTTTGCTTGGTTGTGCAGGCATCGTTGCCCTTTTTGCTATCGACGAGCGAAGACGAAAAAGTCGGCGAACGAGGTCTCGGACGGTCGCTGCGGATCAAACGGGTACTGATTCGGCACGTGATCGATCAGTTCCCAGCTTGGTTCGTTGACGCTCACCCACTGTGTGAATTCGCGATGACGAACGTGTGGGCTCGCTGGCAATTCGTCCTTATTGGATGAATAGACGATGACGTATCGGTCGGCTGCGGCAAACAGATGCGACATGTAGTTGTGAAACACGGCGTCCTCTACCAAGTGATAAATGACGTCCAATGAGAGCCCCAGATCGGCATGGAAGATGCGCGCGTTATCGGTGAAGGTGGCCGAGTCGTACACGAAGAAGCTCTTGCTCGTGTCGTGTTTGAATCGGTCTCGGCAGATGCCGGCGGCCGTCGGTGAGACGTCGAGTCCACAATATTCTGGGTACTGGCTGATCTCCAGTTGATGCCCGTCACCAAATCCAAACTCAATGACCGACTGGACCGCCGATTGTTTGACAAACTGATTCAGGAACTGAGCCTTGAATTGAGCCAACCGACCATACGAACCGGCGCCCGAGTTGCGACCATTGGCGTAACGCCGTTCCCAGTATTCTCTCGAGCCGCGGAAGTTGACCGCCGAAGCGCACTTGTTGACGAATGTCGGCACGCCTGGGACGCCTAAAAAGAATGTTGCTAGTTGCATAATGGTTACCTCTCTTGAAGGGCTTGCGCCCGAATTACAATTGATCTTGTCGGAACGACGAGTAGCGTCCGCTGTCGGCATCCCATAGGAAGACCGACCACAAATAGGTCTTGAAGACGAGTTCACAGTTTTCTCGAAGAAACAAATCGACACGAGCGCCAGGATATTCCCAGCGAAGATTCTTCCCGCGGTTTCGCAGCTTTTCTCGATTCACGGCGATCCAGACACGATCGTGCTGATGCAGCGCCGCGGTGAGCTTTGGCAAATTGCCAACGACCTTGGCTCCACCATTCCGGTCGATCAACTCGCCATTTTTCATCACGGCGAAATCGTACAGCAAGGGAACGGAGAGATCGAAATCGACTCTGCCGGTCTCGATCAGTGCCGCGTGAGTATGCGGTTCGGTCACCATGACCTGATCGCCCTGTTGCGCGTGCCGACTTACGAATTGCAATGCGCCGGTGGAATCGCCCAGCAGCTTGGCGTGGTGACTTCCGGCGATGCGCCACGGAGACATCGAACAAACACAGGCTAGAAACAGCACGAACGAGATCGCCGTTGCCAGTCGTCGGTGTCGGTGAGGTTCGTTGCGCAGGTCCAGTCCGTAAGCACATATCCGCTTTGACAAAGCCCGCAGTCCTTCCAAGGACAACAGCACCCAGATCGGAATGAGCCAGTATTGGTATCGCAGGCTGATATGCGTTACGAGCACGTTGGTGGCGATAATCCCCGAGAACAGGATGAGGTAGAGTGCCAACGTGTTTCGCTGCCGCTCGCGGCACACCAGTGGAAAACCGCAGATCAGGAAACAGCTGGCAACAACATGCAGACGTGAATAGCACACAAACAAGGACAGGAAATTGTACGGATGCCATAAGTGCGGAGAGATGGTCGCTTCCAGGTTGGGTGATACGCCGGCGACTCGTGTCATGCATCTCGATTGAAAGACAAGATAATCCAATGCAATGACGACCAGCGCGCACGTGGCAGCGATGAGCAGTTTCACGTTAGCCGCCGCCGACTTTTCTTGGGCGAAGGCGAGGTAGCCAAGTAACAATGAAAAGCCGATCAGGCAACTCGCTTCTTGGCACAAGACGGTTCCCAAAAAGGCGAGGATTGTCAAATAGCGGTATCGAATCAGCTGTTCCCGCACGAATCCTTTGCAGAAAAAATAGACCGTGAGCAGCGCCAGAAACTGCTGCATTTGATAGAAGCGAATGACGTGAGAAGTAAAGACCTCAAATGGGTGAATCGCCATGATCGTCATGGCGCCAAATCCGATCCAAGGGCTCTTCAGCAAGCGACTTCCGGTCAAGTAGGTTAACCAGCAGGTCGCCACGCCGAACAGCACGCAGGGAAGTCGCATCGACCAGAGGTTTTCTCCGCCGACGAAGGCGCAAGCGCCAATCACGTAGTGAAAAAGTGGGCTGCGCGTGTACCAAATTCCTTCGACACCAAATTCGGGAATGCCAGTATTGGCAATGGCCAAAATCGCCTGGGTCGAGGCGTATTCATCGTCGTCGAGTGGTTGAAAGTCTAAACGGTGGCCACGCACAAAAGCGGCGATGACCAGCACCAGGCAGATCAAAACGGGCCAGAGTCGCGACTTGGGAAGTTTGCGGATCGAAACAAGAGGCAACGAGGGGACCCACGACGCGCGGCGCCGAAGAGCGTCCGTAAGCCCGACAAAAATACCGAACGCGAGGGCGGTCCACACGATCATGGACCATGTCCCCGGTTGTCGAAACCAAAGCGCTTCGTAGCGTTCGGCAAAACTGCACTTCACCAAGATCGCTGCCACAAGCAAAGACGATGCTGAACCGTAGAAGCAAAACAGTGTGCGAGCTGTTTCGACAATCGCCCCACGGTTCTTCCCTGTGACGGTCTGGCAGGAAAACAGAATTGCCCCGGTTAGGACGAGAATTACGCAGACCGCCAGCGCCTGCGTGCGCGTTGCCCGAACGAGGATGTTTCGATCGGAAGTCGCCGCACAACGATACTGCAAGCGCGGCAGCGTACGTAGGCTCTTCGCGTTCGAATGGACGCTGGCGACCTGTTCCCAATCCTCCTTGGTGCCTCGGCGAGCGATCCAGCGATCGTCGCTCGCGAGTCGGCTGACGGATTGTTTGGAACGGGCCATGCCATCGATGGCCAGCTGTGCCACCCACTGGCGAGAACCGGGCGAGTCGGGTTCTGCGAGTCGCACTTCGATCCGGTTCGCACCGCGTCGCAAGAGCTGTGCCACCTCGTACCCGACGAATCCTGCGAGCTGCCGGTCGGTGTGGTGAGACTGTGGCCTCACGTCCTCTGGGAAATTCCAAGGTCCTTGGCGATTGTTGGCATCTAGCTCACTGCCGTGCACGCTGCCTGCTTTTCGCGCGAAGCGGGCCTGATCACCCTGGGCTCGAATCCGGACGTCGGCCGACGAACGCTTCATCCACTGAAAGTCGTGTGTGGTCGGATCGCTGGTTGGAGGTCGCTCGAACGCATTGCCAACGAAAGGCGAATCGGTCTCTTCGGGTGCCAGGATTGCGGGCCGATCTTGTGGGTCGAGACCACGTTGACGTTCCATGATCCATTGACCGCTGTCCAGGTCGGGAGCAAAACCGTCTTGGGGGGCCACTCGAACGTCGTTGATGAAGAGGCTGAAATAGCGGTTTGTTGCGAGCCGAATCCAGGCTTCTTGGGGAGTTTGATCGATCTGCCAATCCCGTTGAAAAACCACCGCTTCCTCTGCCGAGGCGGTGGAGTGCTTCAACCAGCGTGAATCAAAAGGAGTCGCAAAGAGACCGGCGTCAAAAGTGCGCCAGAAACTACCTCGAGGCGAGCCGGCGACTTGTGCCGCTCGCCACGCCACATCGTCATAGTGAACGTCGGTCCAATGAGTATTGCTGCGGCCGACGGGAATCGATTCCGCCACCCAATCTTGCGAGGTGCTCAGATCGATACGTTCGCCCGAAGCGAGTCGTATCTCGCCGGCGAGAATGAGCTTCGCAGGCGCGGTGCGCGATTCGACCTGAACGCAGATGACGTTCTCGCCTCGTTCAAGTTCTGGTCGGATGTCAACGAACACCGGCACCCGAAAAGATTCGTGTCCTGTCCATTGATACTCGCGTGGGAAATTCAGGCCAATGGCCGGGATTCGATCGGTGACGCGTTGCCCTTTCTCGCTCGAGCCATTCTGAAAAGGCCGCGTCGGCCGCCACACATGTTGCCGCGAGACGGGGTCCCCATTTACGATGACTTCGTAGCCATCGCAGGCCGAAATCATGATCCAGGCATTCACGACCGTCGACGAGACTTGGACTCGTTTGCGAAAGTAGCCACTGTAACCTGCGGCCCCTGCCGGCTTGATCCAATCGCCAGAAAAGGTGATCGGCTGCAGAGGATATGTTGTCGTCGTTCGCCAGCGGTAGCAACTGTAGCCGAGCAGCAAGGCAAACAGAGTTGCCGATACCATCACACCACGAATCGCCCGCGGCAGGTGTCGCCGGCGCTCGGTCATGTCGGTCGTTACTGGCTGGGTCAAAGTTGGCACGTGAGCGGCGTTTGGTTAGACGGGTGATGGATGCGAAGCTTGAACGTTGTTACTGCGTGGTGCTCGCGATGTGAGCCTTACGTCGTTGCCGATCTCGCTGCGTTGCGTGAGCGCGTCGATCGCTCTCGGACTGAAAGACTTGGGGTTGGGCGACCAGCACTTCTGATTTGGCGATCACGATCTTCTTGTTTGGAAAATGAAGATGTTCGTAGATCTGAACGAGCCCCGCGTGAGCCAGCTTTGCCCGCCTCCTGTCTCCTTGCTGCAGATAGGCCAGCTGCAATGCGAACAGCGACTTGATATTGGCTGGCTCGACGCTGACAACGAATTCGAAACTGTCGATCGCCTTCGCTCGCTCGCCCGAACTGAGGGCACGAATCGCCTGCCTCAGCATTCCGCGACAAGCCTCTCGTCGAACCGCCAAGTCGTTGTCGCTTGCCGCGGCGAGTTCACGAAACGAGTGAGCCGCCCGGTCGAACTGCTTGTCACGTTCCAGGCAGCGCGCCTCGTGCAGTGCCGATGCCGGCGAGCGAATCCCCAAGAGGCTTTGCGACAGCCCGATTTGCGTGACAAACCAAGTATCTTCTTTGAGCGGTGGCCAGATCGTGGCCGCATCTGTCAGGTACTCCAAAGCCGTTGTGTGATTCCCGCGCTGAGTCGCATCGGCCGCTTGTTGCAGGATGGAACTGGCGCGAACTGGCGCCTGCCAGGCGAAAACGAGTCCGATCAGGCCGCAACAAAACGTGGTTTGGATCGCCGTCTTGAAGCTTGCAACACGTCGTGCCTCTTGCTGGAAAATCATGGCCAGCAGTACGCAGCCCAATCCGGCGATGGATAAGGTCCAGCCTCGTTCGACGAACTGGCAAAAAGTGTTCGTGTAACCAAGCCATTCAATGAGACTTGGCAGTGAGTTCAGGCCGAGCGTTTGAAGAGACCAGATGGGCAGTTTCATGACGGTGACGTGGCGCGGTGAATCGCTGAGGTACATCTGAATCTGTGCCGGACTGCCCTCCAACTCTTGTCCGCGAAAAATATCACCGCCAAACCAAGTCAGGTTTTCATGCTGAATCTGCAGCCAGGAGGCCTGTGCGGTCAAACGAGGTTGCCGCGTCTGTTGAACGTGAGGAAAGAAAAGCAGTGCCGTCAGGCCGGCGGCGGCAATCGCAATGGCGACGCTTTGGCGCTGCGGCCGGAGGTAGTACATGCCGACCGACAGACCGGTTGTGAAGATCGTGATCACTTGGAAAACGATTGCCCAGCAGGACACGTCTGTGGTGACGGTCTGGGGCTGGTCTTGGAGTGAGATGGTCGAAGTGGGGATTTGAAACCAGGGTGTGCAAACGCTGTAGAGCGCGCAGACGATACCCATCGCGAGGCAAATCCTGATCAGCAATTGTCGCATGACTAGGATGGCTCCTGGTTCGCCAGTAACGATGGGAGCGTTTCTTCGATCGAGATCGTATCTCCTGGTGCTAGGTCCAGATGCCCCTTCGTGATCAGTCGTTCCGTTGCCGTCATGCCGGCTCGGACTTCTATCCAGCCATCAGAACTGGCACCGATGATGATTTCACGTTGTTCGAACTGGTCGCCAATGGGAATGAGGACGATCCCTTTTGTTGTCGTTCTCGAGTGGAGCGCCTGGGAAGGAATCGCCAAGACCTCGCGCTGGCGTGTTAGACGAACCAGTCCCGAGAGACCGGCCGCTACTTCTTCCGTCGAATCGGTCATGTCGACGCGGATGGAGAACGTCGACGGCCATTCGGGCGAGCCGGTTCCGGACGGGCGAATGGGCCTGGTTGATTCTGGTCCGCCAGAACTAAACGAAACAAACGGATGAACCGCCGACACCCTGCCCTGTAATTCGATTCCCGCGAACGCCTCGAGGCTGATGCTCGCTTCGTCACCGGTCGAAATTTTCCCGAATACCGTTTGATCGAAGTAAGCTTCAAACCAAATGCCAGAAGCGAGTAGGAACGCCGGCTTGCCGGGCGATTGGTTGTACTCGCCTGCTTGAATGAGCCGTCGTTCGATGACGCCGTCTGCCGGCGCGATGATCTCGTGGTCTTTGAGTTCCAGCAGCCGCTGCTGCAACGCGAGTTCGGCCTCGGCGACCGTTGCGGCCGCAATTCGAATGCTTTGAGTCCGACCCTTCAACGACTGTTCGAGCGAGACTTGAGCTTCCCGCAACTCGGCAATCGTTTCAATGTTCTTCGCCCGCAGCTTCAACAACTCGGCTTTAGAAATGTTGCCACTTTCGGCGAGCCGAGCGTGCATCTTGGACAATTGTGTCTGAACATCAATCTGATCTTCGGCCGAGCGGAGCCGAATCGCATCCACTTCGGGACGCTCCTGCTCCATCAAATAAGAGGAGCCGATCTTCGTGCGTTCTAACTCCGCCTGGGCAATTTCAAGAACCGTCCGAGCAGCTTTTACCCGCAACTCGGCGTGCGAAGTATCTAATTGTGCCAACGTCTGCCCGGCAGTGACCCGCTCTCCTGCCGACACAAGCACCCGCTTGATACGGCTGGCGGGAACGATAGGGACGAGAATCGGAGTACTGCGGACGAAGCCCTCGCCGACATAATGCTCGGCGATCGTTATGAATTGAGGGGAGCACGTCGTGACTGGAAACGGTTCGTTCCGCCGACGCTTCATCGCGACGTAGCCAAGTCGTGAGGTGTAGAGCCGGCTGTTAGGGTCTTCGTAGACCGGCATCAAAATGCTACGGACGACGAGCAGCGACAGCAGTCCAGTCGCCGCCGTGAGACCGATCCATGGCCACCAGCTGGCACGAAAAGTCCAGCGCGTGCGATGGGCCACTGCGGTCGATGTTGATTGCGATTGGTTCATGATACGGGTCTGCCTGGACGGCGAGGTCGTAAGCTGAACAGGACGTGTCGAGGTTCTTGGCGAGCGACATGGGGCCGTCTGTTTGTCTGCCAAAGCACGCATGCCAGCAGCAGAAATTCAACGATCGTTTGGACGACTCGCCAGCTGATGGCGATCGACAGGCATTCGGTTGGCGAGAACCACGCCGACAACGCAGTGGCTAAGGCCGCTTCTCGTACGATCAGTCCACCCGGTGCAAAAATGGCGAAGAATCCGACGAGCCAAGCGGCCGCATTGGCCGAGATGAGGCCGACCAATGGGACTTCATGATTTCCCGTCAATGAGACGACAAGGCATTTGAGCGCTAGGCCGTGGAGGCAACCAATACCGACGTAATACAAAAGGAGACGGAAGTTTTGCTTCCATCGTTCGCCATCGAGAACCGATTTGGCGATCGATGTCAGGTTGTCCCAATGCGCCTTCACCGCCCTGTTCTTATTCCGAACGACGACCATGATGGCGAGGGTGAGCAGAGCGACGCCGCAACCTAGGCCGACAAGCCCAGCATGGCTGCTCCATTGCGTCAGCACCGTATGCAGTCGATCGGCCAGCAGCATACCGCCGTAGCCGGCCAGAATTAGACGCGAGATCACGGAGAATCCAAGTTCACAGGTCATGCTCACGGCGCCGACCGACGAGGGGACTCCCAGTTGAGCTGTCTCCACCGAGCGGGCACCGAAATTCCAGACGTTGCCGGGAAGCCAGCGAAAAGACTCGCACCGGATCCAAAGAGGAATGCCGGTCGCCGCCGGAATCAGGTATCCGAGCGATTTGAGAACAAGCAGCCAGGCGTTCGCATTCAAAATGCAGTAGAGCGCGTAGAGCCCAATCCCCGCCAACAATGGCCAGGGGCGACCGAACATGACCTGCAGGCCGGTCTGTTGCGCTCCCACCCAAATCGCGCAAAGCATCATCGCGAGCGCTACGGTGGGACCGATCAATTTGGCGGCACGTAGGAGTCGGAACTGCACGATTAAAATCCCCTGCGTGCGAGCCAACCAGAAAGCGGTGCTGGGACCGCCCGACGATTGCGTTGATGGATAGGGCCACGCCCCATTGAACGCCGCGAGGATGCGACCCGAATGCAGTCGGCGTAGAGCTCTTCGACTTGGTCCGTGATCCGGCTCCAATGGAAGCGCTCTTTCACCAGCCGCTGACCGCCCAGCGCCAGTTGGGCTGCTCGTGGTGGGTCGGAGATGAGTTGCACGATCGCTGTTGCCAGTGCCGCGGTGTCTTTCTCCGGCACCAACAATCCCGTTTCGTTATGGACAACGGCGTCGGGAATGCCACCCACAGCGCTGGCGATAACCGCCTTGCCGTGCGCGTAGGCTTCGATCGCACCGACTCCCAAACCTTCGGTATCTCCACGATCGTCCACAATCGAAGGATTGATCCAGAGATCACACTGCGCGTACTCTTGATTGAGTCTTTCGTTGTCAACAAATCCCAGGAACTGAACCGCATCGTCTAATTGCAAGTCCCGGCAGAGCGCTTCCAGCCGCTCGCGTTGATCGCCGTCTCCCGTAATGATCAGTTGCACAGGATGAGTCTTGAGCACAATTTTCAAGGCACGCAGCAGATACTCAACGCCTTTCCTTTGGATCAAGCGGCCTGTGAAGAGCAAGCGAGGAATCGGATTCGAAGCCCGCCGCGTTCCTTTCGGCTCCACCGTCGATCCAAATGGCAGCACGTCGGCTTCTCGACCGCACAATTCGCGGATTTTGTGGGCGGTGTCCGAGCTGTTGGCGATCAATCGATCAGCCTTCATGAGCGATCGCTTGAGGCATTCGGCGACCCATGGCTTCCTGCGGGCGATCGCAAACTCGGCCCCGTGACAGGTCATGACGAGTGGAGCCTTCCCAATCTTTGCCGCCATGGAACCGATTGGTTCGTGTGGGAATGGCCAATGAACGTGAATCAGATCGAAGTTCTCCGCTTTCGCCAAACGGCGTGATACTCGGCAGCCGTTGGCAAGGTACGGAATCGCCAGTAGCTGATACCACGGATTGCGAATGCGATTCGGAGCGCCCTGTTCGTGCGTTAGCCGTTCCCAGCACTTTGGGCTATATCGAAAACGGACGACTTGCGTTTCATCAATTCGGTGATTCTTGAGCCCTTCGAATGATGGCGCAAGCACTGTCACTTCATGCCCTCTTTCGACCAATTGAGAGACCGAACTTCGCAGCCAGGGAACCGCATAGTCTTCGTTGTGCCGTGGATAGGTTGAAGCGATCATGCAAATCTTCAATCGATTCGGCAGCCTGGAGGTGGTGTGTGAAGGCGAGTGCATGGCAATCGGTACTGTGAAAGGTTGGGATTCAGGAAGGTGAAACAAAACTCAGCGGGTGTTTTAAAGTTGGAAAGTTGCGGAGGTTGTGGCTGGCGCAGTCACCGGTGGAATCACGCCCGGGCTTGAGCGACGTTCCTGATGCTCAACCGTGGCCGGAACGTGCCGTGAAATTCCCGTGTCGATGCTCACCGGCAATTCGTGTCGCGTCCGCAGCGGGCCACGGATGACAAGCTCGGCGAGCAGGCCCAAAAAGAGGCTTGTAATCGCCAGGGTTCCCAGGACGATTCCTGTCAGCAGAGCTAACTGAGCCGGTTGTTGCTGGGTCCATTGATACAGTCCCGTTGCCAACAGGCCGCTGGCGAAAACGGCCTGAACACCGGCGATACCGTTGAAGAAATGAGCCGGTCTTTCTCGAAAGCGACGCAAGAATCCGGTCGTCGCAACGTCACAGAGCCCTCGCAGTATTCGCTCCAGGCCATACTTACTCTGCCCTGACCGGCGCGGATGATGAGATACGACAATCTCCGCGCACTGGAAGCCTTGCATGTTGGCCAGCGATGGAACGACACGATGCAACTCGCCATGCAGCGAAATCGTCATGATGACTTCACGCCGATAGCACTTGAATCCACAGTTATGGTCGTGGAGCCATACGCCTCCTACGAACGAAGCGAAAACGTTGAAGACTCGGCTCGGAAGTACTTTGTGCCACGGGTCGTGACGGACTTTCTTCCAGCCGCTGACTAAGTCGAATCCTTCGTCCAGCTTGGCTAAGAAGCGCGGGATCTCTTGCGGGTCATCCTGCAGGTCGGCGTCCATGGTGAAGACGATTTGTCCACGCGACGCCCGGAAGCCGGCCATGAGTGAAGTCGCCTTGCCCGCATTGTGACGAAAGCGAATGCCTCGAACGTGTGCCGGCCATCGTTGGCACAGCGAACGGATCACCTGCCACGAATCATCGTCGCTTCCATCATCGACAAAGATGATCTCATAATCCATGCTGGCAGGGACGTTGGCACGAATACCGTTCGCCAGCGTCTCGAGTGTATCTTGCTCGTCCTTCACCGGAATCACAAATGAGACTCGCGGTGATTCGCCATGCGACGGTTCGATGTCAAGAGCCTCGGTCAGGAGGTCGTGGGCCCGATCAAGTGTTCGATCCATGTCCGCAGATAGAGACGCCGATTGATCACCGGCCGAGTTGGAGTGGGAGTTCATGTTGGGCCATCAACTTTCTGAGTTCAGCGACTTGGTGACGACGAGTCCGTGTTTTTCCATCCGGTTGTAAACGCTGCGCAGGCTGATTCCGAGCAAACGGGCTGTCTGCGTTTTGTTGCCATGGCAGGTCTTGAGTGCCACGATGATCGCTTCCCGTTCGATTTCGCTCAGCGTTTTTCCGGACAAGAAGTCGGCAGCCGAATCCGGCAGTCCGCGTGGGCGGTCGTGGATGACTTGCTGACTGGGCAATTGAATGTCGGCGGCATCGATGACGCTTGATTCGCAGAAGGTCGAAGCCGATTCTAAAACGTTTTCGAGTTCCCGGATGTTTCCAGGCCAATCGTACGCAGTCAGTTTTGCCAGCGCGTCCGCCGTCAGATGTCGTGCCGCTGTCCCGTTTTGTTTGTCGATCCGTTGCAATATGTGACGTGACATTTCGCCAATTTCACCTCGGCGTTCGGCGAGCGTCGGCGCTTTCAATTTCAATGCCGCCAAGCGAAAATAGAGATCGCGACGGAATTTTCCTTCTTTGGACCGTTCGATAAGATCGAAATTCGTGGCCGAAATAACTCGCACATCGACCGAAACGACTTCGTTGCCGCCGAGACGGTAGAAGGTTCTGTCTTGCAAGAAAGTGAGCAGTTTGGGCTGCAGCAACAGCGGCAGGTCACCGATTTCATCCAGGAAGAGTGTGCCGCCAGCTGCGGCCTCGACGCGGCCGATCCGATCGGTCAGCGCACCCGTGAACGCGCCGCGAGCATGACCAAAGAGCTCCGCGTCGATCAGCTCTGCCGGGAGTGAAGCGCAGTTCAAGGCAATGAACGGCTTGTCTTTTCTCGCGCTGCGTCGGTGGATCATCCGCGCGATTGTCGATTTGCCCGTGCCGCTCTCGCCAAGCAGCAACAGCGTGGAATTGACGGAAGCAACGCGATCCACCTGAGCCAAAAGTTGTCGAGCCGAATTCGATTCCCAGGAGAACTTGTGTCTGGGTCGAGCGATGTCGTCTCCCGGGTGTCGGCGCTCGAGTTTCGAATCGGCAGCAACATTCGCGGCGATCGCCGCCGATCCGTCCGAATCGCTTTCCGTTCCCCTCCCAGGAGAATCTTGCGCCGGCTCCCAACGATTTCCCACGCAGAAAGGTGGCATCGTTGGCTCTATCGGAATGATCGGTGATTCTGTCACAGCGCGACTCAATCGGGGGGGAATTTGCCTGTTGAAGTCTAAGACCCTCCGTTTGCGATGGTGAAATTCCCCCACATGAACGTCGGGAAAACCCACCAAACTTTGCCGGTCAAAACGAATGTCGAATCTGTCCGGTGGAGGAACGATTAGATTCCGCAAAATTGGTCGTCGCTTTCACTAGGTCATCCGAGAATGGGTTGACTTGATGCAACACGTTACGATGCGCGATCGAATTAGAGGGAGGGAACGTAACGGTTGTTCGCGCCGTCGTCAGCATTGTCTGCCCACCCTTCTGGGGAGACAAATCATGCTTCTTTCATGACGCAAACCTATCTTTTTGAGCATGGTTGCTGAAACGAGTTGAATCGTTTTCTTGCCACAAGCGACCGATGCTCACTTTTTGCAGCCAATGATTTGCAGGACCGAATAATACGCCCTGCAGCGAGGGGTTCGCGTGGCGCGAGCCGCCTCAAATCAAGACTTACAGCATGTCGTTATCCATCGTGCCAAAGAAGCGCGTCTGGCTTGGTAGGATCAGTCTTACCGGAGTCTATTTCGCGCTGTGCGCAGCCTTTTTGCTGTGGGCACTTGATGAGACTCAGTTTCCGCGTAGCGTCGATAATCTGTTCTACGACGTTTGCTTGCGCACCGTGAGTCGGTCCGTTGACGTGCCGGCGCATGTTCTGCTGATTGATGGTCCGTTTACCGACAAGCAGTCGTCGGAACGCCAAATCGAATCGGATCGGCTGCTCGTCGAAAGCGTCGCCAAGCTCAGTCGCTTGGATGCCCGAGCGATTGGCATTTCGTTCCCTGTTTCCAGCGAGCTGGCCGAGGAAATTCGCGCGATCCATCGACAGGTCGTATTTGTGTCGTCCAGCGATCATGAGCTTGGCGATACGACGTACCCGCTGGCGTCGGGTGCGATTTTGCGGCCAATGAACGGCGTTTATCGCGATCACTACGTACAGCTCGGCATCCACAAGCCCCGTTCCTTAGAAGCGGCCATGGCCGCGCTGATGGTGATCGATACGAGCCACTTGCCGCGACAGTTCTACCGAATTTTCTTTCGCGGTGGCGCCCACAGTCTGCCTCACACAACGACGGAAACGCTGCAAAATGACCACTTAACCGCAGACCTCGTGGCGGGAAAAGCGGTGTTGATCGGTTTGCGAGCAACAACGAATGACGCCCGCTGGTCGGTTCCGACAACGAATGGCAAGGTCGGCATGACGCCGCTCGAGATTCGCGGTCACGCGCTGAATACGCTGCTCGTTGACCGGTCGATTCAGCGTTTCCCGCGTTGGTTCACGTTACTTATTTCAATGGCGGCGGCGTTCCTTGGCCAATGTGTCTTTAGACGGGTCAATGTTCGTATGGCTGCGGCGACCTTTGTGGCGATGATCGCCGCAGTTTTGGGGTGCGCATGGCTTCTTCTTGCTTGGCTGCACCTATGGATCCCATGCGTACCCCTTGCTGCCATTCTTACATTCTGTTTCGCAGTTGCTGCCGAGATGCGGTTGGTCGCTGCGGGTACCGCTTTGCGGCTGCTGCGCATTCGCCGGGAAAAGAAGAGCGTCAGCAATCAGCCACACGATGCGCTGTCGGTGGAGGAAGATCCTTGGACCGATTTGGTCGACCTGACATTTCAGATGTTCTATCTCCGTCGGCTGATCATTTTGGAATTGCCTGTCGGCCGCGATCATCTGGTTCCCGTCAAATTCGTTAGCTGCGGTCCGGAAGATATTCAGGAGCGGCGTCGCGATTACCGTCGAAGTCCCTACACCGATTCGCTCCGTAACGGGCCGGCGAGGCCGAACAAGTCGCGACCGTTCTTTGTGAAAGACGATCCGCAGGATGTCGAGTTTTTGGTTCCCTTGACGTTTGGCGGCAAGGTGGTCGGATTCTTGGCCGTCTCGCTTTACGAAAGCGTGTTGGAAGAGTCGCCCGAGTTCAACAAGGAACTCGATCGTTTGGCCAAGGAGATCGCACTGCTGATTGCCCAACATCGCAGCCGCCGCCAACAGCGCCTGTCGATGCGAGGCATCGCCGGCAAACTGCTGCAACGTGTCCCCGAAGACGAACTGTTTGAAGAAATCGAAGACGCGAATCACCTCAAAATGCGCCGCGATGCACTGCTTGATGATGTGTTCCAATCCTCCGAGATTGCTTCTGCCATTTACGATGCGTTCGGCCAGTTAGTGACCATGAATAAGGCGATGTTTCGCGCCCTCCAGAACAAAGGCGCCTTACCGGCTCAACTGACGGCTCTCGAATCGATGGCCTTCCTCACGCATCACGAAACGACCGAGTGTCGGAACAAGATTCGTCGCGCCATTATTGACGGTCGTCAGCAGGCGATCTTGATCGAGTCGGAAGGAGACGCCTCGACAAAGGTCCTCCACGTCCGGCCTGTCAGTTCCGCAGGTGTGACCAGCGCAGTCGATCCGTTCGAGGTGCAAGGCATCCATTATGAGCTCGTCGACACTTCGATATTGCACCAGATTCAAGGCGTGAAGAAACGATTGGCCGACAACGTGTTCGGCAAGCTTGAAATGGAACTGATGCAACTGAAGAGATCGATTGCCGAGTTAAACGCGGAGGAAATGTCATCGGATCGATTCCATTCACTGCGCCACAAGATGGCCCAGGAGCTCTCCTCTTCGATCTCGAACGTCGCCGCCTATAAGAGCTACCTCGGGAAGAAAGCATCGAACGATGCCGACGAATTCATGCCTGTGGACGCCTGTGGCGTACTGCGGAACGCAGTGCGCACGGTTAAACCGACCGCTGCTTCGCGAGAGATTGATATCGCGGTCGATTTGCCCAGTGGCGAATATGACGTGTTGGCAAATCCACACCTGTTGCGTGTCGCTTTCGAATTGACGTTGAAGTGGCTTACCCAAAAGGCGCGTGACGAATCGGAAATCAAAATCGAGTGTGACGACGCCGTCACGCAGCTTGTCATCCGCTATCAAAATCAAGCGGCGGGCACGTCGACCGAACGATTACAGGAATGCCTGGCAGGCGAATCAACCGACGCCGACGAATTCCGTCAGCTGCGTGAATTGCAGGCTTGGTTCGCGCGTTGGGATAGCCGCTTATCCATTCACAGCAATGCGGACGATGGTCTGGTTGTCGAGATGTTCTTGAAACGTCATCAATGGTCGGAACACGGTGACTCTGGAAACGGAAAGCTGACGAAACCGCACGAGGAAGCGGACACGGGCCACGATGAGGGTATCGGCAGATGAGCGATTTCGTGTTGCCGCTGTTCCCGCTCGACTCATCTGCGATTACGTTGTCGACGTCGGTTTGGGTCGGTGTGTTGGTGGTCTGTTTTTTCAACTTACGACTGGGTTGGACACTGTCCGGGTTGGTGATTCCGGGCTATTTGGTCCCGTTGTTGCTTGCCAAACCGGTCTCGGTGGGCGTCATTGGTGGCGAGGCCATCGTCACTTACTGGATTGTCTATTTTCTGTCCGAACGCCTTAATCACTTGCCCTATTGGAGCAGTTTCTTTGGCCGCGATCGTTTTTTGGCGCTGGTGTGTACAAGCGTCTTGGTGCGGGCTGGCGCAGAAGGTTGGTTGCTGCCGTGGCTGGGGCCAGTGCTGAATGATCTGCTCGATATCAACATCGACTACCGGAATGATCTGCATAGTTACGGCCTGATCATCGTTTCGTTGCTGGCGAATTGTCTGTGGAAGCCGGGGCTTGTGCGGGGGCTCGGCTGCCAGGCGGTGATGGTTGGCACGACGTATCTGATCGTGCGGTTCGGATTGGTCGAGTTCACGAACTTCAATGTGGGCGACCTGAGTCTGATGTACGACGACATTTCTTCATCGCTTTTGGCGAGCCCGAAGGCCTACGTGATCGTGCTCTCGACGGCCTTTCTGGCGTCATGTTTCAACCTGCGCTATTCGTGGGACTTCAGCGGTATTCTTGTCCCGGCGCTGTTGGCGTTGCTGTGGCATGAACCGATGAAGATTTTCGTTTCGATGATCGAAGCAGGCTACATCATGCTGTTGGCAATGTGGGTTCTGAAATGGCCGATCTGCCGCCAGACGACCATGGAGGGCGGCCGTCGGTTGGGGCTGTTCTTCACGATCTGCTTTGTCCATCGCCTGGTTACAAGCCACGTCGTACAGTGGGCATTCCCTTACGCCAACATCACCGACTTCTTTGGGTTTGGCTATTTGCTGACTACGCTGCTGGCAATGAAGGCTCATCAGAAAAAGGCGCCACTGTTGGTGGGTAAAGCTACGCTGCAGGTGTCGATGTTGGGAGCCGTGCTTGGGAATGGGATTGGATATGCGTTGACGCTGATCCCCATGACCTTCTTCGAGCCGCCGGCACCGGCGATGGCCATGTTGACGACCGTCGACTATTCGAACACTTCGGGCAACATCGTCGAAATGTTGCGAACCGACAAAGTGCAGCTCTACTCGAAAAGAACCAGAGAGTCTTACGAGTCGCCGATGCCGGCCGATTTGGCGATGTTTGCGGCCGGGATTCGTGACCTGAGGCAATACGTGGCCACGCAGGATTCGATCGCCTTGACGCGAGCCCGCCTGCGATTGGGGCAAGTCAATTACACCACGACGCTGGTGAACGATCGCTATCTCTATTTGAACGAACGGGCTCCCGAACGGGGTTGGGGTAAGTACATCATCGATACCCGGCAGTCGGATGGGTTGATGATCCAAGTCGCTACACCGCTTGATGAGTGGAACGTCTACGAATCGGGCCTCTGCCTGTTTCGTGAATTGGAGGCCGGGTCGTTGGCGATCGCGGGTGCCGATCGTCAGACGAACCGAGACGGGTCGGCCGATGTGTTGGCGCGGCAGAATACGATCTTCTGGACATTTCATCATGCGATGCACGCGAACAATACGCTCCATGTGCGAGGGTATACGAAAGCGAACGCCGAACGTATCGCCAAAACCGACGACCCGGACATCTTGAGATCTCTCGAAAGTTGTCTGTGGGTGCGGCGGGCGGTTCCGCCCGGCTTGCGACTGGATGAATTGAAGCAGTTGGTCGGTCGGTTCGACGTGCGGTGGGGCGATGCGCCAGTCGGAAACGCACTGCGGGCCAGTTCCGTGGCAGGGTTTGCCGAATTGTTCTTGAGTTCGGCCGACCGGCGGCGACTGTTGGCGCTGTTGGGTGAACAGGCGGAAGGAATCGGACAGACTCGCTACGAATTTGCCGAAGGGCCGCTGCTGCCTTGGGTCTTGCGAGCAAAAGAGAGAATGCCGATTCGAGGTACCAACCTCTACGTCCCGGCCCTGCAAGAAGAGTTGATGTATCTCGATGAGGAAATTCTCCACCCGTTGGTCGGCCTTGCAAAACAATACAAGCGGTACGAGGAGAGTGACGCTCAGCAAGCTCTGCGATTGGTTGCGATCGCATCGGCGGCAAAGGTCTTGGACTATCGATTGGTCGCGCTGCGAGACGCCAGACAAAATGAAGATTTTTTATTGCTGCTAGAAAATGAAAGCGGTCGGCGCCATTGGGGGACTTACGTCTTCCGCTTTGGCTTAGAGTCGCCATTCATCGTGGAAGTGCCGCGCCCTCTTTTGGAGAGCCAGGTGATTGAATTTGGCGCCTCGTTGTTTGAGCAGCTTCGAGGTTCGGCACTGTTCCTGACGGGCGCACATCCGATGGCGAATACGGACGGCACGTCCGATCTGGCACGTCTGTCGAACAAAGTGAACCTATTCAATTTGACGCATCAGTCGTATCTCTTGCAGGCTGGTGATCGCCCAATGCTAGTCGTCCAAGCTCGATCGATTCGTGCTCCGGTTGACGCCGACGTGGTCCTCGCGACCGACAATGGTGTCGTTGATGAGGCGGCGCTCTCGCCACTAAAGAAGAGGCTGTTGGCGAAATTGCACGAAAAACGATTGCGGACTTCGTTCGTCGATGGAAAACCGCAAACGGCCGGCTACGAATTGGGGATCCTCCTGCAAAGTTCGTCGCTCAATCACACCGAAAATAAAGAACTAATGAGTCTCTGGCTCTCCCCTGCCCTGCGGATGAAATTTCGCGAGAGCGATGACAATCTGGCAACGCAGGCACAATTCTTAGCCGCCGCAATTCCGACGGTTCGTGGTGACCTATACGACGTGCTGGCGACGTTGCCGGCCGTGTCGGCCACCTCCGAACCGTCGACGCAGCTGCGCGAAGCGGTGGAGCAGTATTTGCTGACCCAGGATGTTGTGCGACTGGTCGACCTGAGGCAAAGGTATGCCGATTATGAATTTCAGCATGTGATTGATCGTCGAAGTGAACAGTCGTTTCTGCTGATTTCGAAAGAGCCAACCAGGCTGCCGTGGGTTGTCAACGTGACCGGCTTCTTGGGGGACGCCAATCGTACCGTCGTCGGTGACGAGTTGTCCGATGCGATCGTGAGTCGCTTCGTGGATGATCAGGCGGCATGGATGTGGATTCGCGACGGTCGGTTGCAGGAGTCGCAGCCATGATCTTACGCAAGAGATGGATATTGTTGCTGGGACTGATGAGTTGTCTCGTCTGGAGCCAGCGCGAAGGAATTGTTGCCAGCGGAAAGGCATGGATTGCCGAATTGCGGGCCCGCCGTTTTTGCGAAGATGCGACTCGGTACCGCACGTTTGTACTCAACCGCGATCGTGCGATCGATTTTCAGGTGCCGGCGAATCCTCGCACCGTCCGCATCTTCACCAACGCCTCGATGTTCGATGTGGAACCTTTGCGAGTCACCCTGGATGACCCCCGACCGGGGCATCGCTACTGTGTCCGCTATGAAGTGCTTGACCAGCTGGGGCGCGTGCTTGAAACGGCCGATTATCATTTTCGTGCCCGCGTGAACCAATATCGGAATCCGGAAACGAGCGAAGTATTCACGACGACGATGTTCGACAAATCGACATCGATTCCGGCCGCGACCCGCACACTGCAACTGCCGATGGAACACGTGGCTGGTAAGGCCGATCGCGTTCGCCTGCGACTCGTCGACGCGGATGAGCAGATCGAAGGAGTCGTCGCGCGCGTGTTCTGCTGTCGGGAACGAAGCGGCTATAAGAATGCAGCGACCTGGGGACGACTCTCTCCAGAACGACGAGAGATTCTGGCGCGGGCCAGCGTCTATTCGCCCGACCTGTTGGGGCCTTACGAACGCCGCAACCTGTTGCGATGGCGTTGGTCACCGTTGGCGCCGCTCGGCGTCGAATCGATCGATTTCGAACGGCGGACGCTTTATGTCCAAAACGAGGTCAACGGCGAAGAGATCACTCCGGTCGAATCCGTGAATGGTGTCGCCATCGACGCGGCTCAGCATGGAGTCGTCGCATTGCCGGCCGAGCAAGGGCTGGCCCACTTGCAAATCTTCAAGCGGCCCGTCGACGCTCGGTTGCCGGCCGAGCCTGATACCGCATGTGAAGTGACCGTGCGGTGGTATGGCTTAGGGTTGGATCATCGTTTCGAGAAAAGGCTAAAAGTGGATAGCTTTGGCGAGATCGTCGATGTGCCCTGCGACGGCGGACTGATCGATATCGAATCGACGCATCGGGCAATCGCCAACGTCAGTTGGCGCAAACTTAAGTCGTCCGCCACAGGCAAAGATTCCTCGGCAGACCGAACCCGTTTGGCCGAATACGAATCGCCAGTGCCCTTGCAGCCTGAACGACGATACCTGCGGACGATGTTGATTTCGCCTGAGAAGTCGGTGACGTACGAAATCTCGCACCCGCAAGGGCAGGCGACACCGATGCGTGCCGTTGTTCGCGGCTTCGCCAAGAATGACGAAGGCGCTCGCACAAGTGTCGGCGATCCGCCTCAGGTCGAATGGTCGACGCCAGCGGTGCGTTGGCAGTATTTGGACGCCGACGGCCAGCCATTAGATCAAGGCGAAGTCGCCATCGACCCGCTGCCGTCCAGTTACGATCGGATCAATATGTCACCAGGTCGCCGTTTGGTGACCGAGCCGGTCGAAGCCTTCTTCGACGTGCCGGCGAATGTTACGGCAGTCAGGTTTGATACTCTCGAAGAAGCCGCGCTGATTTCTCTCGCAACTCGACCCTACAATCTACCGCGGGAAGTGATGGTGCCCGAGGAGTATTCAGCGCTGTTGCGGACAGAGATACCTCACCGCACCTGGTTTCCGATCCGCCCTCGCAAGCACCTGGAATTGGTTGAGCAGAATGAAACGGTGTCCATTCAAATTCAACCACGCCCGCCCGAAGATGATCCGTTGATCACGGCAGGCGAATTTGCTTGGGAGGCCTTTCAGCCGAAGGGAGTGTGGGCGGGGCGGCAGCTAGTGACACCACGTGTCGAGAAAGCGCCCCGCGTGGAAGCCTTGGCAACCTGTTTCTATCAATTGGAGGCCGGTAAAGAACAGCCGATCCGCTGCTTGGCTGAACCGCAAGCGGCCTGGGTGACACCGCGACTGCTATACTTCCGTAAGTCAACGGCGAACAGGGCGACCACCCCTGCGCCCGCGCTCACGTTGACGTTGGATGGCCAGAAGATTCACGAGTCCACCTTGCGGGCGATGCATGGCGAAATCGAATTGCCACGCCGACCTGCCAGCCAATGGTTGGACGCGAACCGCATCCAAGTTTCGGTCGACGATGAGGTCGTCGTGCTGATGAACTATTGCCATTTGCCGGACCATCCTTCCTTCCTGAAACGGACGGCTCAAAAGCTGAACAATGGAACGCTGCGATTTGATTTTGAGAAAATCGATGCGGAAGAGCTCTTGATCGTCAAACTCTATCGTCCGCTACCGCAAACGGACCGAGTCCACTTACGTTCCGAACTGGAATATCAACGGACGCCTGACGGAAAACCGAGTCCAGCGTGGACGATCACGCGCAAACGATTTGATTTGGCCGTCAGTCAAAACAGACCGGACACCTCAGCGTGGGTGCTGGGGACCGGCGGACAAATCACCGATGGCGGTTTGCCTTGCTTCTTACCTCTGGGGCCCGATGTTCCTGCGGGCACGTACCGAGTCACTCTGACCGCCGAAGATTTTCGTGACGGCTATGTGATGCTCTATCGGACACGGCCCGGATACGCGCCGACGCGAGAATGGAAGTTCGAGCCACGTCCAACCGACGACATCGCAGAATTGCAACCGAAGGTGGTGCCATGATCATTCCAAAACAGATGGGAAGTCGCAGTTCGATCTTTCGTCTTTTCCCGCTGGACATTCGCGTGCTTTGTCTCGTTGGCCTGTTTGTGCCGTTTGGCAATTCGGGCCGCAGTCTCGGCGCCGAACCGACACTCCTCTCGACCATCGAAAGAGCGAGCGAAGCGCATCAGTTTGTGCTGCCTTCTGCAGGTGAACTGCGCACCGTCGAGCAACTATTCGAACGCACGTTCGAGCTGGCGACCGAGGCTCGGTCAGCTCCGTCAGGAAACGCTGCAAACGCCGTTGAATCGCAATTTGCCGCGCTCACCGATCAATGGGCCGCGCATCAGATGAAGCTGCGGCGGTGGACTCGCTATCGCTTCGACGACGGCGAAGTGGCTCCGATTTGGGTGCTGCGTGAAACGAGTCGGCGGCAAGAGGGGCGTGGTTTCTATGTCTTCTTGCCCGCATCGCGTGGTCAGGAGATTGTTGAGGCGCCGCACAGTTTTCATGACAAGTACACACGAACCATTGCGGAACGCCTTTTTCGTTCCGGCCAGTTCCGTGCGGCCAGTTGGAACACCGTCAAGCGATCGGTCGTCGATGTGGCGCATGCGAGATTTCATTATCTCAACGCGTTTACGCGAGCGGCGCAAGCCACCGATCCGGCCACAACGGTCGTACAAATACACGGCTACGCGGCGATGAAGCGGAAGACACCGGCCGGCATGTCGGCCGACATGATTCTCAGTAATGGCACCGATCGACCGCACACGTCGCTCGTCGAGTTACAGCAACGCCTGCAAACTGTCTGGCCGAAATTCGCCGTGCTGGCATATCCGACCGACGTGCGCGAATTGGGTGCTACCAAGAATGTGCAGGCCGAACTGCTGCGTGCTGCGGGCTCCGATCGTTTCCTGCATGTCGAAATGAGTCGTCGCTTGCGACTCTCACTTGCCAGCGATGCTATCGTTCGATCGGAATTTCTCGAGGCGCTGGCGGTAGTCTGCCGAAGATAGGAGAGGTTTGACGATTCCGTCGACATTTCTGATTGCGGTGGCTTTCCCAATCGCTGCTTTCGGGCCTGTCGGCATGCGATCTTCCTCATCGTGAATCGGCTCACCACCCATCCCAGGCAATCGAAATTGCCCAAGACTGCATCCCTTCCGGGACCGGTGCACTTGTGGCCAAACGAAATTTGATCAGCGGAAAATCGGCTGTTCGGACGCGTTCTGCGCGCTCGAATGGTGGACCGGCAGCGCTTCGATTTGCGCCAGCAAATCGTCTTGCGATCAAGGTGCGCTTGTTGAAAACGGCAAGTCGCGATCTCGCCTGCGCCTGCCGAGCGTTCCTCACCGGGTTGCTACTGTTCACCGGAATCATCAGCTCGACCTTGGCTGTGGAGGTCGACGACGCGCGCCTTTCGCGAACTGCGCCTGGACTTGCCCAGTGGCGGTGGGAGAACCTGGAAAAGGCGCCTCAGTGGATTTGTGGTGCTCGCCCCAAATACAACCTCAAGGAGCGACTCGACGTGATCGAACTTGCCCCGGGCGAGTCGACCACCTTTCGCGTGCCTCAGCGCGGAGCGATCCGGGTGGTTCGTTTGGACGGCAAGCTGGTGGCGGGCGACCTGCAGATTTGGGTCTCGAACGGTTCCGGGCTTTATCGTCATCTGCTGTCTGGGATTCATGAGAAGGATGGAAGTGTGATCGCGGTTCCCGATGCGTCGGGGATTTCGCTGGCGCGCGTGGTTCGAGCCAAGACTTGCGATGGCCCTCTGCGCGTTGCGATCTTCACGTCACGTCTGCTCGTGCCCGAATTCATCGACGGCTATTGGTGCGAGTTGGACGGTTGCGGCGAGCCGCACCAATTGTCAGACACTCGCATGGGACCTCGTGTATCGACGAAGTACTTCGGTGTGGCGCGTCAACAATCGGCCCAAGTCACCGTTCAAGGGCCGGTGCGGTTGGAATTGGCGACTCGGTTTGTCTATTCCGATCAGCCCAGCGAAGTGTTGCAACCTTACACCGTTCACGTGCAAGGGGCCGATATACCGCGTCGCATCTTCGAATTTGACACGACTTCAGAGCAACGGATGCACGTCCATGTGGATGGCTGCGAACGGCTGGTCGGTTCGCGCGAGTTGGCCTTCCTTGACGTTCCTGCGGGCGAACAGACAATCGAATTCAATGCGTCGTCGCCCCTATTGATGCAGGCACGAGTCCTCAGTTGCGATATGTATTGCGACGCAAAGCACAATAGCCCTCGCTACTTTCCCCGTCTGCAACGTTCGGCAAATCGTCCGGAGACTTACGGTTCGATTTGGCAGATTCCGCAAACGGACGTCGCCAGGTTCTTGCGGTTTGATCCGACCGACGCGGTGGCTCAGGCCGGTCTGGCGTTGCGGAGTGTGCGTGATAATCGCTATCGGCAAGGCGGTTTGCGAGCCGCCATGACGATGTTGGCCGCTGCGGCCGGTCGGCCGAGTGAACCGACCGTGCGCCGTTTCGCCGATCACTTGCTCAGCCAACGGACCGTCTATCGGGATCTGTTGCCGCAGTGGCAGGATCGGGGCGTCATTCCTCGGCCCGCGTTCTTTAATGTTCGCAGCTTACGACCGCCACGACATAGTCACATCGATGTGATCGTGGGAGAGCAGTTGGTTGCCGATGCCGTTTCGCGGCTTTCTTCGGGCAAGTTCCTGCCGGTTGGTAGTTGTTGGGCGAACGCCGGTTTCTATTCGCTGCCTCATGATTTGGGTCCGTCGCGATTGCGTGTGGCCGTCGACAAATCTTCGCTCGGTGCGTCCACACGTTTGCATCTACAATACGATGAGCGCGACCCGATCTTGCTGGACGCTTCACCCGGGAGCGAATTGAAGTTGGGGCAATTTAATCCGACGCGTGGCGAAACTGCGCTGGCGGCCATGAACCACCTGCATGCTCCGTTCGATTCGGGAACGCTTGGCGGTCCTTTCGCCGTCCACAACGAACCGGCTCCGCTTTTAGCAACCGGAACAGCCGAGCTCTTGATTCCACCAGGCGTGCAGTCGGTGCGCGTTTGGGCGACCGGTGATTTGGCCAAGCGACCTCGAGTCGCACTTCAGTACCGCACCAGCAAGACGTATCGCCTGACGGAACCGGCCTACCTGGATGCCGTGGCGAGAACGGGACTTTCGCCGGAGGTCTTGCTCGACGCGCTGCTCCACGACTTAGAACCGGCCAGTCACGACTCGTATGCCTTCCAAGAAGTTCGCAATCACTGGGTGCCGTTAGTTCGCATGTTGCGCCAGTTTCACGCGAAAGTGAAGTCGGAATTGGCGTTGCCACCGAAGGGTCAGATGCAGCTGCCCGACGGAGTCGCCAGTCCAGCCGAACTGGAAACGGCCGCGACCGCGCGACAGTTGGCCGCTCACGGCCAATGGATGCCGGCACTCGAAACGTGGGCTACGCTCGTTAAATCGCCGCAGGAGAGTTTACGTCGCGAAGCGATTCTGCAGCGAGCCAAGTCGTTGGAGATGCTGCACGAAGTGTCGCTGGCAAAGAACGAATTGCTCGGCGTCTTCTTTCATGAGCAGCAGGACTTGTTGCTGAAGCAGTTGGCCTACGATGCCTTGTTGGAGTTGCTCATTCGCCAAGAAGATTTGGTATCGCTGGAGCGTTTCGCGGCTGCCGCTTACGTCGAGTTTGCGCAGCCTGAGTACCTCTACGATCTGGCCGACGCGTTCTTGGCGAAGGGGCGGTTCTCGCAAGCGATGTTGGTCGGACTGATGACGCCCGATCCGACGCGCATCCACGAGACGATCTTGCGGTCTGCCTACCAAGAGGGTTGGTGGCAGACATTCGATGCACAGGCTGGCAAGTTGTCGCCTCAGCAAGCCCATCTGTGGGGCGGTCTGAAACAACTCAAGATGGGCAAGTTGCCCATGGCGAAGCAGCAGCTGGCCGCCGCAGGGATGCCGGGTCAAGCCTGGCTCGATCACTTGCAGATTGGCGAATCGATTCTAAACAAACTTTCGGAAACGGATGCCACCGAGCGTGCGTGTGCCGTACATGCCTGGGAAGCATGGCAGGCGCATCATCCGGGGCCGCGTACTTGGCGCGAGGAAGGTGCCTTGGTCGCGGAGTGCCCTGGAACGGCATCCGTTTATTCTGTCGGCCGCGACGTGTTCGGTCAGTTCTATGCAGCGGATCCCGGAAATCCACTGCGGCTGATCGTGCACGGTCCGGTCGATTTGAAATTTGAAGTGCGGCCCGTCCACGCCGCCGGGGCGGTCGATCCACAAGATGATTGGTTGTCGATCGAATCGGCCGAGGGGGCTTCGATTGTTCCGATCACGGCCAATCGAATCGACGCCGGCTACGAATTGGTTGGCGCGGCCGACTTGGCGGTTGGCAAGCCGGTCAAAGCGCTCTTCCGCGTCGGCCCGGGACGCCATGAAGTCTCGCTCGCGGCCGAGCATGCTCGCGCGTTCGTGCGAGTCTTCGCCGCTCGGCCCGAGATGCCACTGGCGGTGTTGCCTCGTATCAACGAAGCGACGATGACCGCGATCGCGGAGGGCTACTTTCGGCGGCCGTTGATGTCGAAGTTTCATTGGAAACAAAATCGAATTCATCCGCGCCATAACATGGTGGCTCACTTGCTTCCCGTCGGTTGCAATGAATCGATCCATCTACCTTTCGTGCAGTTCGGACCTTTCACAACGGATGCCGCAAGTCCTGAATGGGAACAGGGCGCGACGTGTTCTTCGGGCTGTTCGCTTTGTGGACAAATCGCCGAATCGTACGCTGTCGAACCCGACTGCGGTTCGGTCGGTACCGGCTGCACGGCGCCCGTCGCCACCACCGATGGGCAATCGATCGATCCGTTGCTAACGTCGCCCGGCTGGACGGACTACGATGAATCGCCGTGGCGAATTCAGATGCAGCATGTTGCTGCCGGCGACATTCAAGGTGTCTTGCAAGTGCCTTGCGGCGACGACTTGATGGCGGTTCGGCAACGGATGGCAGTGCTGGTCTACTTGGCCGAGAACAACCTGCAGCAGTTTTCCAAGTGCTACGCGGAAGCGACACGTCTGATGGTCGCCTACCCCCACTGCCCGGCCCTGTCGGGAATGCGGATGCGGATGGCAAGGAGCGCTGCTTGGAAGTTGGTCCGAGAGTTTGACGGTGGGGCCGGCATACACACGCTGGAGATTAGCGAGTGGTTGCCCGAACTGCCGTCACTTCGAGTCCGCCGTGCGATGCTCGGTATGGAACCGAGTGGTGACGCGCTACTGACCGGTAGTCAGCAATTGGTGCTCGACGTTCGCAATACGGAAGCGAGTGAATTTACCTTCCTGCTGAAGCGGCCAGCGATTGGTTACCTTGTGGATGGACCGATGCGCGTTGTTTGCCAAGTCAACGGGCGGCCGGAACAGACGTTCGACCTCATGGAGGCGGGTGCCGAAGAACAAGTAACGGTCAAACTGCAAGCGGGTGAGCACCGAGTCACGTTGTGGCATGCCGAGCCGTTGTTGAATCAATTCACGCTCGTCACGGTCGTCGAGAATTCGCATCGGTCGAGCACGTCGCCCAGCTATGCCGTTTCGCCCGTTTCTAAACGGAACCGCCTTTACCAAGTCGCCACGCATGACGAGCCCATCCGCTTTCGCATCCCTGGGCCGGCCACGATTCGCATCGACGAACTGCGGGGAACGCGTACCTTCAGTGCGATCGAACTGGTTGAGGGAGGCGGGCGTGAGTTCGAGCTCCGACCGCTCGACGGGCAAGAGATGGCACTCTTCCGCATCTGGGAGATGCAGACCGATGCCAGTCGCACACGCCTGACGGCCCAACATATCGATTGGCAGCCGGAGCCGCTGCCGACCGGTTGGCTCGAAAGCAGTCTGCAGAACGTCGGGGGTCACTGGCCACTCTACGAAGGCAACGAAGAGAATTCCGATTGGTTCGCACCGGGCGGATTTGTACCGGGGAGCCAGGCGTGGGGCGACGCGCTTTCACTCACCTCGCTGGCGGCACCAGACGGGAAAGCGAGTTGGCTGAATTTAGACGACCGATGGAAATTGGGCCAAGAGGATGGCACCACAGCTTTTCACTTTGCGAAGTTTAATCGGCGAGCATTGGAAGAGGCGGATCGCGTTGGCTTGCCGGATAAGTTCACAGAAATCGGTTCCACCCATTACCAATACGATCCATGGACGAACAAATACTGGAAGACGGAACGGCTCTCTCGCAATCGAGAAAAAGGTGGCAAGACACGTGGTATCGCCGCGACGAGTCATTTCACATTGCCGCCACGTTGGACTTGGGTCCCCAGGCAGTTTCAAGGTCTATGGGGGTCGCGTGATCCTTACGTCAAACGCTACCCGGTGAATGTCTGGTGGACGGCTAAGGCATTTGTGCAGCAAACCGAAAGCGTGGTCCCTCGCCTCGACGACGGATTGGAATGGTCGGCGTTTTGGAACGGTGCGATGTCGCGTCGCTGTCAATTGGCTTGCGACTTGTATCACACTCCGACCGTCTCGCTCTACCGGCGCTTGATGAGCATGGACTTCAACAACTACGCTCCCGGTGAGATCGACCAAGATGTGTTTACCGAGTTCAAAAACGATCACCGTTTTGGCTATGTATTCAGAGATCGCTTGGTGTGGCAGCCATGCTTGGATCGCAAATGGTGGGTCGAGCCGAGCTTTTACAGCAATGAAGATTTCCGCTTGGACCGGCCGGATCACATGAGTGTCCGTATCGGCCATTCTCGGTTGGCCGGTCCGTTGTTCTTGGACGCCAGCTATCGTTACGCTCGCTACTTCCAAGACAGTGACCGTGACGAGTACGCGACACAACATCTACTCTACCTACAATCGACGTTGGGGGGCTGGCTCAATTCGGGCAATCGGGTCGAGCTCAATTCGGGCATCTCGCACGACGTGACGGGCGAGCGCACGTCGGCATACATGAATCTGACTTGGTACTACAGCCGGGGTCGCGGTGCGTGGGATTTCCATCCCAGCGACATGCCGTTCCTGGCGCTGCAAAAACAGAATGCTATCCCCGCTTGGTTCCATGGAGGAGGCTTTGGTGACAATTAATTCGTCACCCGCGACAACCATGATCTCAGCATCCGAATCCAACACGCGAATGTTCCTAATCGGCGACATGACGCGTTACGAAATCAAGTTGAACGGCCGGTTGATCAACGACCTGCACGATCGGTTTGAGGATGCGTCCGCCGAATTAGATCGTGAGGAGAAATCGCGAGAACGGCGTCTGCCGAGGAACGTCCGCGAAAAATGGCGGAATGAGAATCGTCGTGGGGGCGATCGCCGCACGACTCAAAACCAGGCGCTCCGTCGGTTGGTCGAGTACTTGCGAGCCCGGATTGAAGAAGAATTGTGGCTGCTCAATTCACTCGTCTCGCGAGATGCCGACTTCCGCAAAACGTTGTCGTTTGTCGTCGACGAGGCCGAGCGACGTCAGCTCATTTTGGCCTACGCGGCCGAACTGGGAGCGACCGAGCAACAGCTGAAGGATGACGCGGCCGCTTTCGAACGTTGGTTTGGTGCCGATGCGATTGGCGATCGGTTCCTTAAGAAACGAGGCGAGCACGAACAGCGGCTCGCATTTGCCCTGCAACGCTTTGGATATGTGCTCAGTCAACTGGCGGTGCGCATCGCCAACGACCAAGAAAGTGGTGTCGCGCTGTGGCAACGTGTCGACGGCGAAGGCATGTTGCGCGATTCGCTACGCTACGCTGGCGATTTCCGTGTGCCGCTGGCCGCGTTACAGTGCGTGCATCGATTCCTTGACGGTTTAGAGAGGGCACAGCGATCGCTGGTCATTTCCGATACGACCCATTCGTACCTGATGCAGGCCACGTCTGATCCTAGCGTGGCGACGTGGCTGCAGTGCGAGGCCTTTTCCGTGCTGCAGCTCTCCGATCCGGCCGAGGCGGGTCGAGTCGTCGCGCGTCGTTTGCGGACGCCCCAGAATCACGACGATATGTTTGTCCGTCGTCATGCGTTGCGATTGCTCGTCGATCATGGTGGCCTTCAGCAGAATGTGGATGCGCTGTTGGAAGTCGTCAGCAGCGACCCCAGTCCGTTTGTCCGGCAGCAACTGGCCGAATCGGTGTGGGATGTGCCAATGGAGACTGGCGGCCACTGGATCGAGCACTTGGCATTCGTCGAAAGTCATCCGCAAGTGCGCGCGATGCTGTTAGCCAGTGCCCTGAAGCGAGCCAAACCCGAGCATCGGATACGGCTGCTGAGGATCTTGCCTCAGTGTTTCCAAGCGAGCGAGGACACCTTCGTTTTGCGGACCGCTTTGCACGTCGCTGACGAATGGCTGCAACGTTGGCAAGCAGAATCGGAATCAACGGGCGACGCGATCGATGCAGATTCTGCGGCGATAACTGAGGAAGTCGCCGGGATGTATCGGCGATCGATCTTGCCGCCGATTTGCCAATTGCAGCAGAACGCCGATTCCTTGCAGGTCAGACGCTGGGCGGCCAAGACGGCCGAATCGATCCGACTGCAACTCGATCCGGTCGCCCGAAAACTCAAGGAGACATTGTCCGGCTACGCCAGCGAGACCGGCCCTGGCGATGTGCGACGGATTCCGAACGCCGTATTCCGCGGTATCGACGAGACGACGATCGGCCGCACCTTGGCGGTGATGGCGCAGCGTGACTTCGGCATCGACTTGCAAAAAACATGGTTCGGCTACCGTCTCGTGCGAGGCCCCGTGTTTGGTGTGCGGGCGTGGCGATTGCTCTACGAGATGACTCGAGCGGCGACCGACAAGCGGCAAGCGTTCCGGCATACGATCGGCCGCATTTCCGACGCTGCTTTGCGAGCTCCTTCCCAAATCATGGGTGAACTGAGCCTTACCAAAGTCCCGGGCGAACCGTTCATGATCGCCGACGAAGGGACTTGGCGCCCTTACTTGCCTTTGCCCGACGATTACATTTCGGCACTCGGCATCAGTTGGTTGTGGAATCGTGATGTCAAGTTCTTCACCAGCGAGGGGATCACGACGGTGCGCTCGCCGCGAACGCCCTGGGGTAAGGCCTGGGCCTGGTTCACCTTGACGCGCCGTTTTGCCGAATTCGCCAGTGCCCGAAATTGGACCGAATCACGTTCCGCAGCCCCCAACGAGTACACCGAAAAATTGGCTCAGATCGGATTCAAAACGACGTTCGTCACGTACGAACAGCAGGAAGCGCTGGCCAGCAGTGCGACGAATCAGGCGGCGAACGACTCGTCCCTGTTGGACGAGTCGGTGACGCGATTCTTCCCAGCGCTGTTCGCTGTGGGCATGCCCGATCTGATGGTCCCTTTGTGGAATATCGTGCTGGAGTACGGCAATTATTTCTCGGCAGCCTACGAGAACAATATTTATCACCTGCTGTTTTTCGGCCTGGCGTTTGGTGCGCTGTTCCTCGCCAAGCATGCTTACTCGAACGCCACGTATCGTCACGCACGTCAGCGCATTCCGTTGTCGCTGGGTGGCTGGGGGACGCGTGGTAAATCGGGCACGGAACGATTAAAGGCTGCGCTGATTGCCGAAATGGGCCACGGCATGGTGTCAAAAACAACCGGTTGCGAAGCGATGTTTATCCACTCGCACGCGTTCGGTGACCAATTAGAAATTCCCCTGTTCCGCCCCTATGACAAGGCGACGATTTGGGAGCAGCGCGATTTGCTCCGATTGGCGGCGCGGTTGGAGCCATCGGTCTTCTTGTGGGAATGCATGGCGCTGACTCCATCTTACGTCGATGTGCTCCAGCGGCAGTGGACGCAGGACGACCTGAGCACCGTGACGAATACCTATCCGGACCATGAGGATCTGCAAGGCCCGGCCGGTTACAACGTGGCTCAAACCATTTCCGGTTTCGTACCGCGGGCCGCCAAAGTCATCACCACCGAACAGGAAATGCGGCCTGTTGTCCGCCGAAGCTGCGAAGAGGTCGATACCAGCTTGCGAGGTGTTGGGTGGCTGGAGTCGGGATTGATCACCGACGATGTGCTCGATCGCTTTCCGTACAAAGAGCACCCGGACAACATCGCACTTGTCGCAGCGATGGCGGACGAGTTGGGTGTTACGTATGACGTGTCGGTGAAAGCGATGGCCGATCACCTCGTACCCGACTTGGGCGTTCTGAAAACGTATCCCGTGGCCACGATTCGCCGCCGTGATATCGAATTCACCAATGGGATGTCGGCGAACGAGCGGTTCGGCTGCCTGGGGAATTGGACGCGCTTGGGTTACGACCAGCATCATCCGCACGACGAACCGCAAACGTGGATTTCGACCGTCGTGAATAATCGGGCCGACCGTGTGGCACGTTCGCGCGTCTTCGCCAGTATCTTGGTGAATGACGTCAGCGCCGATCGCCATTTCCTTATCGGAACCAACCTGGACGGTTTTGCCGGGTTTGTGCGGGAGGAGTTGGATACCGTGATGGCCAGCACGACGTTGGTGACGGGTGAATCGTTTGACGCGGCGACCGCTGGGGAAATGTTCCAGGCCACGGCGATCCGCTATCGGCAGCCGACCGAGGCACAGCACGTGCGCGACAACCTGGAATTGATGATTCGGAATTCGTTGGCCGAGTCGGACAGCGGCCGCACGTCGCCTGACGAGTGTGTGGCGGCTGTCTTGCAGCGTTGGGACGAGCCGTCGGCTGTCCGCGAACTGCTGACGAAACAGCTCGCGGCCGAGTTTGTCGACGCGATCGAGGCGCGACAAACGTGGCAGCTGCGGGCGCTGCAAGAGTACCTGGCCTTCGCGGGAAAAATTGGGCAGGCCACTTCGGACCAGGTCACGACGCTGGACGACGAATATCGTACCCTGCTGCGAACGTGGTTCGAACGAAAGTTGGTGGTGATCGAATCGCCCGAAACGACCGGCGAACAGATCATTGAACGGATCGCCTGTGAGACACCGCCCGGCGTCCGCAATCGCGTCATGGGGGTGCAGAACATTAAGGGCACGGGGATGGATTTCATTTACCGGTTCCAAGCTTGGGACGCCTGCTACGAAGCGTGCCGACTGGTTCATTCACGCGATCAGCGAGTGATCAAGAAAGGGCTGGAATCGCTGTGTGAGTTTCCCGTGCTGGGTCAATTGTGCGAACAGAAAGTGAAGGCGACCGTTGAGTTTGCTCGTACCTCGACGCAGCATCAGCAGCCGGAATATCAGACGATGTTGAACGAAATCGAATTGAAGGTGGAGGCCTCACTGGGCGCGATTCGGTCGTCGTTTGGGCAAAGCACCGAAACCGAGCTGGCGAGTAACTCGGCCTGGTCTGATTGGATTGTTGCGAAAACGGAAGAGCTACTGGATGTCAATGATGCAGCACGGCGGCGACAGAAAGCCGATACGATCTATCGAGATTTGGGTGCGGGACGCATCAGTCGCCAGCGAGCGGTGGAAGAACTGCGGAAAATCAACAAGCGACAAAAGGGCGGCTGGTTGGCGGCCGCGCTGCGGGCTCGCAAAGGCGACGCCCAGTAACTCTCGGCGGGAAACATGACATCCGAACGTGATAGCGAAACAGCGACGGGCCAGCGACGCTGGTCGACAGGCAAGATCTTCGCGGTGCTGCTGCTGGTTCTATTCATTGCCGGATTTCAGTTCGGACGGCTCGACCGAGGCTGGCTGTTTCCGATCCGCGTCGGGAGTGGTTCGATGGCACCGGCGTTGCTGGGGCCCCATTTGCAAATGGAATGTCCCGATTGTCAGTTCTCTTTTGCATTTGGGCTCGACTCGACTTCGAACGAGGCCGACTTTGTCTGCCCCAACTGTGGCTTTTTCGGTCCGGCCGATGAGGCGATTGGTGTGAGAGGACAGCGCGTCAGCATCGGCCGCACGCGCCACCCGCACCGCTTCGATACGGTGGTTGCTCAGCTGCCGGAAGAGCTGATTACGAAACGCGTTGTCGGTTTGCCGGGGGAAACGGTGCGGATCGAGAATGGCGATTTGTTCGTTGATGAGCAAATCGTCTGTAAGAGTCCGCCTGAATTACTTGCGATGGCGGTCGATGTGCATCGGGACCATTACCGGCCCACATCGTTGCAGCACAGCAGTCGCTGGCGCGCAGCAACAGAAAACTCGGGCTGGACAACGAGCCGATCGAACGGCGCCGATCATCTGTGGCAGCCGCTGGCCCCGCCCAATGGCGTACGAGAATCAAATAGGGACTGGCTCGTCTATCACCACTCGGTCGCGTTGCCGCCACCTTTCGAGCGAGGGTCGGCCAGTCCGCTGACCGACAACTGTTCTTATAACCAAGGCACGTCGCGGATCTTGAATCGTATCTCGGACTGTTTTGTCGCGATGCAAGCGAGTTGGGATTCGCCGGGAACGATCTGTTTTCGCCGCACCGCCGCCGACCGGTCGTGGGTCGTCGAATTTGAGACGGCCACCGGGCGTGCGACGTTGGTCGAGCAGGCGACGGACGATGTGAGCTCTTCACGAGTCCTCACGACTGCGGATAAGCTGCTCCCTGTCAAATCGCACACGGCACACTCGTTCTTGTTTGGTTACTGGGACGGCAGCTTTCATTTCTTGCACAAGGATCGGCTGCTGCTCCGTTACGCGCTGGACGTGCAAGATGCGTTGGCTGACGAGACGCGCCCGTTTAGCATCGCTGCTGATCAGGTTGGCGAGTTGCGAGTCTCGCGGCTCGCCATTCGGCGCGATGTCTATTACACCGACGCGTATGGGACCAACCAGCCTTGGTCGTTGGGGCGAGCCCTCGGGCCTGACGAATTTCTTACCTTGGGTGATAACAGTCCAGTGTCGCGCGACAGTCGTCACGCCGAGTCGCTGGGCGTGTTTCGGCGAGACCAGGTCATCGGTCGTGTGCGGGAGTGGGACGCTGCGGATCGCTGAGCCGCTGAGTTGTTGATCGGTCCCATGACCGCCTAAGTTCAAAAGATGTTCACGGTTCGTCCGCACACAGTTCGACAAAATGGCCATCCGGATCGCAAACGAAAATTTGCCAAAACCCGTCGGGCCGCTGCTTGCGTGGTTTCATGGTCACGCCCAATTCTTGCAAGTGGTTTTCCCATTCGACCAAGCGATCCACGCGCAGGGCAAAATGGTTGCCGCGATGATGGGACTGGACCTCTGCGGTGCGCCCGCCGATCAGGTGCAATTCTTGATCCACGCCGAGCCGAAACCAAGCACCGGGGAAATCGAATGCCGGTCGCGAGAGCGGCTCCAGCTGCAACGCTTGCGTATAGAACTGGCTGCTTCGCTCGACATCGGCCACATGCAGCGCCACGTGGTTAAGTTGAAGTTGCTTCATGACCTAGGTGTCCTTGAAATGGGCTGCAAAAATGGAGTGAATGCAATGCTACTCGCGCTGTGAGCGGCGGCGGCTTGCGGTATATTCTTCCGTTCCAGCCGCGATTCGTGCTGCGCTGGAGAAATTGATCCAAGATCTCGCTTTGAGTTCCGAATTAGGTTCGAGTCCGTTCGAATCGGCTTTCGGTCGCCGTATCAAAATACTTTGTGAGTCCGTCATGGCCAAGAAGAATCGTCGTCGAAGTGCTCAGCCAGGGATGTCGTTGAATATTTCCTCACCGCCGCAAACGGAAACGGTGGTCCCACGCATCATGAATGAAGAAGCGGGCGCATTTTCGCGTGAGGGCGTCGAATCGATCATTGTAGCGATCTTATTGGCACTGATGTTTCGAGCCTTCGAAGCGGAGGCGTTCGTGATTCCCACCGGATCGATGGCTCCGACGCTCCGTGGTCGGCACAAAGATATCTCCTGTCCCGAATGTGGCGAGCAATGGCAAGCCGGGGCCAGTTTGAATGCCGAGTTGGGCACCGGCCCGGTTGTGTCGGTCACGTGTCCACTCTGCCGCTACCCGCGGAAAATCGAGAAAGAGCGAGCCAATGATAGCTCGTTCAGCGGCGATCGGATTTTGGTAAACAAGTTCGCCTACCAATTTGGCAATCCCAATCGCTGGGACGTCATCGTCTTTAAGTATCCGGGCAACGCGAAACAAAACTACATCAAGCGCCTGGTCGGCCTCCCGAATGAAAAACTGCGCATTCGCGGTGGCGATGTGTTTGCGAAAGCGGACGACGAGACGGAATACCAGATCCTTCGCAAGCCGCCGAAGGTGATGCTCACGCTGTTGCAGCCGATCTTCGATTCCGAACACATTCCCCAATCGATCATCGAGGCCAATTGGCCGAAGTCTTGGTTCTCACCAGACGACACTTGGGAGACGGCCGAAGACCGAACGTCGCATTCGGTCGAAGCAAACGATGAAATCGAGTGGATCAATTATCGCCATTTGCCGCTGTCCAACGCCGATTGGAAGTTCGTCCGTTTGGCTAAACTTCCGCCCAACATCCGCGAACGCAAAGGGCAATTGGTAACCGACTTCTATGCCTACAACGCTTACGCCCAAAACTTTCGTCAGGATATCATTTTCCGAGATGTGCGCATGCGGAAGCGGGCTGAGGCCGACTTGGCAAAGCGCGCTCGAAGCCATCGAATCGGTGAACATTGGGTGGGTGATTTGGCGTTCGAGTGCCTCGCGAATGTCAAAAGCGATACGGGAACGGTCGTCTTGCGACTTGTTGAAGGTGGCCGGCGACTCGATTGTTCTATCGATGTGGCGACAGGACAGGCCATCCTGACGACAAGTGAAGGCGCTTTCGAAGCGGACGCGGGCCAAGCGACCACAACGGAACTGACGGCAGCCACGTCGATGCAGGGTGCTGGGAAATACCGATTGCGATTTGCTAACGTGGATGATCAATTGCGGTTTTGGGTGAACGAAAAGCTGGCCACATTCGCGGCTGAAGGGCAGGAATACTCGGGCGCCTACACTGGATTTGATGCCAGGCCCGCCTTCTCGGAAGAGGAGCCGGGCGATCTGTATCCGGTGCGAGTCGGTTGCAAAAACGGCAATATCGAGTTGTCGAAGCTGCGTGTCCTACGCGATATCTACTACACAGCGCTCCGACCCAACGCGCGGACTGAATACGCTAACAACGTCAGCACCGAGCGGATCGAGAAGATCATCACGACGCCCGAGCTGTGGAAGGAGGCCGATCTGTTTGCCTTTGCCGAGTTCGGTTCGCGTCGCGGCCGATCGACGATCGAGTTTGCCTTGGGGGAGGACCAGTTCTTTCCCATGGGCGACAATAGTCCGCAAAGTAAGGACGCTCGGTTGTGGTCCGAGGTTTCTAACTCTTTACACAGCGAAGATGGCCGTTTTCTCCAAATCGAACCAGGTGCGTATGTGGATCGTAGCTTGCTGATAGGAAAAGCATTCTTGATCTATTGGCCGCATGGCTGGTATCCGGGCGGGATCAAGACGCCGTTCCCGTTTCTGCCTAATGTTGGTGGGATGGGACGAATCCGTTAAGGTCTAGTTCAGGGTTCAAGCCAAGATCAGTCACGGAGGGCTGTTGTGTCGCTGTTGGAAGTCCAAGGTCTCGTCAAGTCTTACGGTCGTCGCCGAGTCGTCGATGGTGTCGACTTTCGCGTCGAGCGTGGTGAGATCGCAGGTCTGCTGGGACCCAATGGTGCCGGGAAGACGACCAGTTTCCGCATGACGTGCGGCATGCTAAAGCCCGATCGTGGCCAGGTCATCTTGGGCGGGCAGGATGTCACCGATTGGCCCATGTATCGTCGGGCGGCCGAAGGTGGCATGGGTTATCTGGCGCAAGAGTCGAGCGTCTTCCGCAAGCTGTCGGTGCAACAGAATTTGCTGGGCGTGATGGAATTGATCGGCATCGATCGGCGGACTCGCAAACAACGTTGCGAGGAATTGCTCGAACGCTTTCAAATCACCAAGCTGCGCCGTGCTGCGGCGGGAACTCTATCTGGCGGAGAACGACGCCGCTTGGAAATCGCTCGCTGCCTAGTTTCTGACCCGCAAATCATCCTGCTCGACGAGCCCTTCACCGGCATCGACCCGGTCACGATCGACAGCATCCAAGAGGTCATTCGCGACTTGCGCGATCGGGGCATCTCGATTCTGATCACCGACCATCAAGTCCGCGAGACGCTCGAAATCACTGATCGTAGCTACGTCATTCGCAACGGCAAGGTCTTGTGCGCCGGTGACCCGAACGAAGTGCTGGCCAATCCACTGGCACGAAAGTACTACTTCGGCGAGGGCATTCGCATCGACGCGCCCGAAGGATCAATGGTGGAGCGCCCCGTCACTCCCCAGTCGGTACGCAGCGACGCGCCCCCTGCGTAGCCTCTTATCGCCTAGGCAACGATGGACTTCAGCGTGCAGTGCCTTGCATAGGTGACTCAGGCTCGCCCGCTCGCTAACATAGGGATTCGCTTTCTCCATCATTGCGGATACGTTCCATGCGTCACTGGCCAGACCAAGTCGATTCGTTCGCCATCGTCGGATTCATCGCGCTGTGGATTGGCTTGCCAATTTTGGGTTATTGGTTGATGGTGGCCGACCTGCGGGCTTATCTGCGTGCCCTGAAGGGCGCGCTGGTGGTGGTAAAATACCACTTCAGTTCGATTCCCAACTGGGCTCGCCGCGAAACGCCGGCGTGCGTCAAGGCGATGGGCCTTCGGTTGCCATGTACCGAAGAAGATTTGAAAGCGGCCTACCGTCAATTGGCCGAACAGCATCATCCAGATCGAGGTGGCGACCGCAAACTGTTTGCGAGGCTCAAGTCGCAGTATGAAGAGGCGACCGCCTTCCTCCGTGAATTAAACGCGTGATGGCGGCATGTTCACTGAACGACTCGTGGTCGAGGAATGTGAATTGTCGTCCTTCGGACTGAGCCCGCCCCGCCGTTTTCGTCTGACGCCCATCGCTTGGCTGTCGCCGATTGGTGCAACGTTGTTCTCTGCCGCAGAATGCAGCCGGCGCAAATCGTAGACGAACAGGCGTTTTGCCTAACGGGTTGCTGAAAGTGAAACCGGGAGCCCGGGCCACGGCTACTCACCAATGATCTTTACCAGCACCCGCTTGGGCCGTCGGCCGTCGAACTCGCCGTAGAAGACTTGTTCCCACGGCCCAAAATCTAATCGCCCTTTCGTGATCGCGACGACGACTTCGCGTCCCATGATCTGACGTTTGTGGTGCGCGTCGGCGTTATCTTCGCCCGTTCGATTATGGTGATAGCGATCGGGTGATGGATCGAACGGAGCCAGCTCTTCCAGCCATTTCTTATAATCGCGATGGAGCCCCGGTTCGTCGTCATTGATAAAAACGCTCGCCGTGATGTGCATGGCGTTGCACAGCAGCAAGCCTTCTCTCACTTCGCTTTGGCTGACCAGTTTGGCGAGCGTCGGAGTGATGTTCAGAAAATCCATCCGCTCCGGGACGGTGAACGTGAGGTATTCGGTAAGTGACTTCACAGAGTGGCCTCGGTGGCTACGATAAGGCGGCGGACGTGACGAGGAGCAGAGTAGCCGATCATGACGTCATTGCGAACCGGGAAGCAGCGCGATGAGGCGGCAAAAAGCGCGCGGAACTAGGTGGCGAGTCAACTGAATTTTTCGACAAATCGGCAAGTCGATTGGCAATAAAGAAAACAAAGGTTTTTCGTTGCGAAAAACGCGAATTGATCTCTAATCACCAATTGCCGCTGATTGGGAACAATAACTGCGAAATTGAACAGCAACCATGCGACGGTATGGGGTTTGCAATTTTAGGGTTACTTGACGGTAAGTTCTGCCATAATGACAGACTTGTTCGGGCAGCAGCCAGACTCACTACGGGGATACTGATGAAGTCACTCGAAGGCCAATTGCTGATTGCTTCGCCACAGATGAACGATCAGCGTTTTCACCGCGCTGTCATCTTGATGCTGCATCACGACGATCACGGTGCGATGGGTGTTGTGCTCAATCGACCGATTCCAAAACAAGCGGAAGCGATCGCCGGCTTACTTTCCGATACGCTGCCGATTCCTTTGCCAACGGGTGAAGGTAACTTCCACGTCGGTGGTCCCGTGGCCGGTCCCTTGATTGTGCTCCAAGGATTACCAGTGAAGTGGCTTGGCGGACGTTTGAAGGCTTTTCAGAAAAGCGACGATGATGATTCTGCCGGCCGCGTGTTTGTTGTGGAAGAGCAAGATCAACTGGATCGATTGATGGAAGGTTCGACCGCCACATTGCAATTCTTCGTCGGCCATGCTGGCTGGGAAGAGGGCCAACTGGAACGAGAGTTATTGGAAGGCGACTGGCTCACGTTGCCCGCCTCGGTCGAATTCGTCTTTGGCGAAAACGAAGACATGTGGATGGCGGCGATGCGAGAATTCGGTCGCGCCTTCTACGAAGAAGTCTTGGGCATCTACGAATTCCCCGACGACGCGACGCGGAATTAGTTTATTCAGCGGCGAGCCATAAATGTCCACCACGCCGAGACCGCAATTATCTAACTCAAGTGCGTCATTGAGTGACGCGGGGTTTGCGCAATCGCCTCTTAACATGTGCTACCTGACGAAGGTCCGTTTGACTCTTTCCGAAACGAGCATGTAAGGCACCCAGATCAAGCAGGCGACGAACGCGCGAGTCGCATCGGAGACTGCTTCCTCCGCATCGAGATCTAGAACTTCCGAATACTTGATTGCAAAACAGAGCCAGCAAATGGCCAGTAAGAACCCGCCGATAGAAAGGGTGATGTACAGTTTGGGGAAGCCGCTACGTTTCTTGAGAAAGAGAAACAACAACGCAAAGCTGGCAATGATCCAGCTTATTTCGGTGAACAACTCGAATGCCAGTACTAGCGGAAACAACGGTTCGAAATCAGGGGTTCCTAAGGCCGTAATGTCCCGCCAAATGTCGATGTGGTAATACGACTCAAGGTTCGTCGTGAAAAGCAATGACATGGCGAATGGCGACAGGCATACGCCGATTCCCACAAGCACGAGCCATCCGTGTATTTTCTCGGCCGGCGGAAGGTCGCTGGTTGTTGCCGACGGACGTCGCAAGAACCAAATCGCGAAACCGCCGATCAAAGCTGCGTACATCAAAGAAGCGATCACTAACAGCCAGTTCGTAGTTGCCAGCCCGAATGGCCTGGGCGGCTCGACGTAGTCACCAAGTAAGTTATCCACCTCTTCCAATTTGGACAGATAGTCTTCCACTTGGGATACGGTCACGGTGTCTGCCAGCGTCTCGAGTTCGTACCGATGAACGATGCGTTTTCCCTGGTATTTGGCACTCCAGGAAAAGCGGAAGGCTTCGTGTTCGACCGTTTCCGTCGAATCCCAAGTGCCGTAATCTTCCGGGACTTTGATAATGTTCGTGTGAACAACATGGACCGGGTGATTGATCCGCAGTGGTTGCGAACGAATGCGGGTGGTCGGCTCTGTAAGGACGTCATTAATCGTGTCAGGAAAACAATACGCGTAAAGATCGCCATCGTCGTACTGTTCCCAGAAATCGTCGATCATATAGCGTTCGGTAATCCGTACCCTATTTCTTTCTGCGTCATCAGAAAACGTCAGTGAAGGGTCGCGAATTCCAGGGTAAGTCTCCGCGTAGTAATTCAAGTAGTCTTTCGAAATTGAATCTTTCGTTTTACTCGCGAAATGGTCACGAGAGTTTTCAGCGTCCACACCAAGAAAGACCGTTTCAACAGTCATCGTGACTGGTTGTTCGTAGCTGCTGATATCGAATCGTTGCGTGACTTTCTTAGTCGCTTCGTCATGCTTGGGTACACGGACTTCGACCAATTCCTTTGTTGTCTCGTCGATCACCAAGGCGTCGCGAAATCGACTCACCGGCAGCTTTGCTAACGGCCCCCGCTGTTGCGTCCGCGTGGCGTCTACCCAATATTCTTGGCCGCGAATTCGAATGCGGGCGATGGCGTGATTGAACAGGAAGGGAGAAGGCAGCCGGTCGGAGAGACTGCGACCCGGAGAGCGGACGAGAGCCGGGTGTGACTCGATTCCCATGGCGCTGAGGAGTTCGCAAAGTAAAAGCGCCTTGCCTTTGCAGTCGCCGTAGAGTCGCTGCAAAGTCATGGCAGGCGGCGCCGGACGAAACGAATCGGGTCCCACTTCGATTCCAAAGTAGCGTACTTCATCTTGGACAAAGCGAATGGCAGCTTTCGCTCGGTCCTCCTCCGGAATGAACTCCTCTTTCCATCGTAAGGCGATCTCGACCACATCGTCGTTCAGCTGGTGACGCGGGTAGAGATTGCTCGCCCAATTGGCAACCGACTGCCAGTCCTCAAAAGTACTCAATTCAATGAACGGAGCCGCGTAGGTGTCGTAGGGTACATAGTCTTCGAACTGCACAGCTTCCTGCGCTGGGATGTTCCAAGTCAGCTCGACTTGGTCATCCGCTTCCGTTCGCAATGGCTGGATGGAATGACCATGGTTGCGGAAAATGAGTTCGCGATCCTTGCTAGAAATAAACCGCAGTGACTGTGCTTGGACAGGCAGGCTGAAGGCAATCGAGAACGTGTCGGCAAACTCATCGCCAAGGACCGGATTAACCCCAATCAATGAGTGCGAAACTTCGATCATGTCGCCGACGCGAAGATCTTCCAGGATTACGATGGCGCGGTGCTCGCCGTTATAGATTCCGGATGGTAGTTCCGATTCCGGTTGCGACAGTCTGACACGATCTGAAGTCAACTGTTCAATCACTTGGTCGCCGCGGTGGATGTTGACCTTATGAAGAACTAGTTCTTGATAACTAGGATCGAATCGAACAGAAATCGAGCCGTTTTCCTGCACGGCCGATTCATTCTCGAGGCGCCGGACTGTGTGCCCGAAATAGATTCCGCGTGTCGTATCGACCTGTTGATCAATGAGCAGATATCGAGTGCCAGTGCTTTCATCGTTGGAGCTGTCGCCCGTCCCGCGTTCCCAGGAAACGTTACGGATCCAAGGTTCCGGTGAGTCGATTCGAACGAGCGATTCATCCAAAGTTTGCTGAGAGAAGCAGTCATTGGGGATGATTGCAGATACAGAACTGAATGCGAGGGCAACCAATAACCGGATCGCGTTTGAGTGTCGTATGAATCGTGGCATGCAAACGCGACGAAGGAGAATGTGATGTGGAAATCACATTTTAACATCGGCCAGCGACGGTAACACTAGAGGAGTGTGAAAAAGAGAGCCGTTGTCTTACTGTGTGCCTGTTTCTTCGGATCGGCTGGCAAGCTGCTGACGCTTCCCTAAAACGCCACCTGGGCGCGAATCGAGTAGGCCGTGGAGGTATCTTCACGAGAAATTCGGTCGATCATTGACTTCAAGTAATTGAACTGAAACTTCGTGTTTTCATTGAGGTACCAGTTCAGCCCCACTAAGAAATTGTTCGTGCGACCATCGAGTAGCTCGTCACCATTGAAGTCGAGGTGAGAGTACCTGGCCGCCAATTCCCAGGCTCCCCAACCGTCGCCGTTAAACGGCCGCTTCGGCTGGACGCCGCCCATCACGCCGTTGCTGCGGTCGTAGGAACGAGATTCACCCGTCAAGAAATATCCTGCTTGGGCGTAAAACGCGGGGACCAACGCATCGTCGCCGACTCGCCCGAAATGGGAAAAACGGAGTTCCGATTCGATATGCAGTGGGCCGTTGACCATTGCCAGTTCCGAATTGAAGACATTGTTTTCGGTTGCCGGACCAATGAAACTCTGCAACTGCTCTGCGGAAAAGAAGTTTCCGGGTGCACCCACGATTTCGGGCGGCACGAACGTCACGAAGAATGATGAACGATCATCCAATTGAGTGTGCGTGTAGCCGGCACCCAGGTGCAACAATTGCCCCGGTGTGTCCCAAAGCAATGTCGTCACACGACCCACGATTCCGTAATTCGAGTCACCGTTCGAGGTTCCGAAAGGGTCGGGATGATTGTTGAAGTTTCCGCCGTACAGTGAAACGGCATAGGTGGAACGCTGGTTGGAATTATGGATGCCGATCGCCGTGCGTCGAAAAGGGCCGAGGAAGAACATCGAAGCCCGTTCGTGGAATGTAAGACTTCGCACGCTCGTCAATTCGCCCAACCCAAACGGTTGCCGCCATTGGCCGACTCGGAGTGATCCAAACGGTAAGCCGTGAACGTCAAAATAGAGATCCATGAACGTCGGTCGTCCTGGAAATGCAAAGTCGAACTCGATCATATAGTCGACGTTCTTTGCCGTCTGACCCTGCGCCGCCAAGCGTGCGCGCCGAAACCCGCGAGAGTCAAGCACGTTGGAAAAGGAAAAGTCGTCGTTGAATCTTGTGTCCAATCCGGTTTCGAACCATGCGGCGTCGACTTGGAAAAAACCGGTGAGATTGACGGTCGGAAATGGGTTTGCAGAATTCGTGAATGCGGCGGTATCGATGTTCGCGCAGTTGCAGCCATTCACGGCGTTGCACGAAGCACAGGGGCCCCACATCACGTTCGCCTCATCGGCGACCAAATCGGTTGGGTCAAAATCTTGACTGGCGACGAGTGGGGCTAAGCCGTCGTCTCCCACATCGAATTGAGCGCACGCCACGGGGCCGAATAACGCTCCGCTCACGGCGCAGCCGATGCAAAGAAGAACGAATCGCGGAACAGGCAAGCTAGATCTCCTAAAAAAGACTCTCAGTTGACTGCGAGGCTAAGATATTTGTGCAAACCGCGACAGTTAGATTCTTTCACAGCCAAGCAACGTGGAATTTGTCCAAGGTGACGGCACCGCTGGCACACTCGAAGAGCTGTTCTAGTGACAGCAAGGTGGTCTCATTCGTAGCCGATTGGCGAGACGATTGACGCCGTGAGACTTGATTGCCCATCCGAGATGTATGAACTGGAATGCTGCTATAACGGCAAGGGAGTTGCTGGCGAAAGAATCTTCGTCATGAAGCGTAAACACCGGTACGACGACACGCGTTCCTCGCGTTTGTAGTTCGTCTGTTGGCCGACCGTATGGAGCCGAAAATGGATCGAGTTTGTCATCGACAGGTCTTCGCCTTAGTGTTGGTTTGCCTGTTTTGCACGGCCACATTCTGTACATGTGCTGAAGAGCCCGGTGAGCCGTCGTCGCCGGTGGTCGTACCGTTTACTCTGACGAAAGCCAACAATATTGCCGTGGCGGCTCAGATCAATGAGACCGACAAGGTGCAGTTGATGTTGCACACGGCGATTTCGGGCGTCGCGATCACGTCGGCGGCCGCAGAGAAAGCGACGTCGATCGATTGGGATAAAGCGGGCAACATGGTCAGCTGGGGTGGCACTTCGAAAACTCGCTACAGCACGAGTAATCGGCTACAGATGGGCCCGTTGTCATGGGACGAACAATCATTCGTCGAAGATGTACTCTCGGGTCACGAGACCGACGGCAAGTTTGGCCTCGACATGTTTGCGGGTAAAATTATCGGGGTCGATTTTGATCAATCTCAGCTAACGATTTACACAGCACTGCCAGAAATCGCCACTGCCTACGAGCGCATGAAGATTGAAATGCGCGACGGTAGCCTGTTTGTCGAAGCGGCGGTTCGAATCGGGACGACGAAGCATCAGAACAAGTTCTTGATCCACTCCGGCTTTGTCGGCACCATTCTGTTCGACGACGCATTTGTTACGAAGAATGTACCGCCCGATTCGCTCCGACAAATTGGTCAACGGACACTGCGAGATTCGCTGGGAAACGTCCTCACGACGAAAACCGTTGTTCTGCCAGGATTGAAGTTGGGACACACCAAATTCGCCGATGTGCCGATTGGGCTATTTTCGGGAAAGATTGGCAATCAGCAGATGAGTGTCATCGGGGGCGAACTTTTGAAACGTTTCAACTGGCTAGTGGACGTGGAGAATTCGCGCTTGTACTTGAAACCGAACGGTTTGTTTGCTGAGGAATTTCCAGTCCCGGAGAATCAGCAGCCTCCCAATTCGTCTGAGGCGAATGAAATTCAGAAATCAAATCACGCCAAATGAGCCTGCCCGGCGCTTTAGAAAACCTGGCGCAGCGGCGGGGTCTGTTACATTTTTTGGCGATCTGATTCGGTCACCACTTTCGATAGGGGCCGAAAACATGGACCTGACCCTCCTGGTGTGAAGTACCCTAACCGTCGTGCAGCTATTGGACTTACTGGTTTCAACCAAGCCAGTCTTCGCCGATTTACACAGAACAAAGACCGGTCATGAGCGTGAAATTCTGCTGCGCGTACGCGTTGTGGACGCTAACATCATGGCTCGTCCACGGTGTCTGCTTCTTTCAACTGGTTGAAGATTTGCTCGTCACTTACAGTAACGCCCAGCGTCTGTTTTGGTACTGGCGCTTGCCCGTCGCTTGCAATCGACACGTGGATGTCGGTCTGCCGGCGGGATTTGCTAACTTCGAAATCAAACGGAACTCTGGCCACACTTTGGAAGTTGTCTGGACTCACTCCCACGGTGGCAATATCGCCAAGCTGTGTTGGCCAGCGACCGTTTCGTACTTGGAATTTCTTTACGCCCAGCGCGGCGATTGTTAGCCGGCGGCGATTCTCCAGCCGCACGTACTGTTCGGCCATCACCTGGATCGAGGGAAGCAGCATCTGGGTCATGACGTCCAGTTTCGTCGGACTTATTTTCGTTTCCAACGATTTGGATTTGCTCACCAACGACTCTAGTCCGTCGTCCCCCAGCGTTTCCCAACTGCGGGCGAATTCCAAATAATTGAGTGGGAATCTTGGTAGAAAAAGGAGGGCGCTGGGGGTCGAGATCAGGCCTTGCCGCGATTTAGATTCAGCGCTCATGAGCGCCATGGCTCTTTCACTGGCAACGGTCGATCGCCATCGCTGCTTGATTTCCATCGGTTCGTCGATCTGACGAAGGAGCAGGTCGAGCTCCGACTCGGTCCAAAAATCGAACGCCAAAGTGCTTTCCATTGCGTCGAGATGCGAGTTGACCAAGGCGGCGTGGATCAACTCGCCAATGACCGCCAAAGACCAGTCGGTGATTTTCGCGATGCCCTGCAGGGATATCAGGGCCCGTAGCGCACGGTCGTGATCCGCTTCGTGTACGGCCTCTTCTAATTCCAGAACGAGCAGTCGGGAAACCGAACGGGCTTGTTGCAGGGGGGCCAGCTTCGTGTCGAATCCGTCAAATACAACTGGGAAATAGGTAGGAGTGGCGTCCGCTGTTGCATTGTGGATTCGTTCGATTACTGGCTTCATCTGGTCAACGTAGTGACCAAGATCTGCCTGTCTTGCGATTCGCACTTCGTCTGCCACTTCAGAGAATGATTCTTCATCCTCTCGTGTCGAATCCATGGCGATGTGCGAGGGGAGGTGTTTTACCGTGAGGTAAATTTCTTGCCATACGGCTGTTCCGTCGGTGCTGGTGCGGTCTCGAAGCCACTGATCGAGACTTTCGTTATCGGTCGGCAAGTTGAGCGATTGTAGTTTGTCTATCTCAATCTGCGCCAACTCGCTCGAGGAAGCTTCGACCGTAGCGAGGTAGGCGGCGATCAGGATTAGGGCTGCCCAGAAGAATCCCAACGACAGCACAAGCCAGCTGGTCTTTCGTCGCTCCGGGGTTTGCTTCGTCGGTACAGGCTCATGGCGGACAGCATGGGCCTTGGAGGCTCTACTCGTTGACATGATTGTCCTCCAAGGTGTCGGCAGTCGGACGGGGTAACAATTTGGCTTGCCTTTCCCACTCGCCACCATACGCTCGACCCGGTAGCGATTCAGCGTTCCATTGGCTTGCAACGGCATCGTTCTCCGCTGGGTAACCGAGCTCCTTGGCGATTGCATTCAACGAGTCTTGAGTCGTTGCCGAATCGTGTTCACCCTTGGCCAACGTCCACAAGTGACCGAACGCGCGCTCGACGCGTTTTTCGGCAATGATTTGGTCTCGCCAAGTCAAATAGGGGATTTTCTCGTAAAGCGGGTAGCCACCAAATTCGAGGACCGAATCTTGCTTCTTCCAAAGGCGCCAATTTTCAATGACGGCAAGTTTTCGCCTTTCGCGTCGGACTTCGTCTGCTGCCAAGAGGTTTGCAATAGGGTCGTACCATTCTTCAAGTATCGAAGGTGCATTGGGGTGTTTTAATTCATGCAGTAGCCAGTTCTCGGCAAAGTCGGCCTTGTCTTGATGCGTTTGCAAAGTTGAGACGCGCAACATGGCTGTAAGTTCGGCGACCCGTGTGACACAACGTTGGTAGGTCACGGTATCGACGTCATTGTGAGGCGCCCATCTTGCAATAAATGCCCTTGCCATTAATTCATGAATCTTGTTCGGCTCTCTCAACTGGTCCATCAGGTCGGGCGAATTCGGCCGGCATAGAGCGGATGAGCCTACCCGAACCAACAACCGTTGGAATTCCCGCGGTTTATCACTCAGGGGCGAATGCACTGGTTGCCGATTCAATTCCTGAAGAGTGGCTGCCGGCATCGATGGCAAACGGGACGCAGACAACAAACTCACGAACGGAATCAATGCACAGAATGCCAAGCATGCCGCGTGGATTGACCAGTATCTCAGGCCTGTTCTTCGATCCATCCAGTGTCGTGTTAAGCCGAACGTGGTAAGCGCTGGGACGACGGAGACAAGCATGATGCTCCAGATTGGCGTTCCGATATTGAGTGAAACAAAGGACGCGGCAGAGATCCCAAGGAATGCGCAAGCCGGTGCCAACAACGCCGCTATGATTGGGCTATTGACCACTTGGCCAAGCCACTGACAGCTGACGTAAACTAACCACAGCGCGGCGGGAACAATGAGCACTGCAGGATCGATCATTCCGCTTGGAGGAAGGACAAGAAATTCAAGGATTGCGACGTACAGCACGGCGCTGACGGCCAGGATGGATATCGGAATGGCCTGACGGGTTAGCCAAATCGACGGAGCAGAGACTCCACGAACGGAAAGCAATTCGATCGAGCCGTACTGGGCGTCACCTGCGAAAACTGAGACGCTCAGCCAACTTGCTCCAAGTGTTGCCAGAAATGGTGCAACTCCCCGCCATTCATCAAAGAGCAGACAAACGGCTGCAGCCAGCAATAGCACCGTCGAGGCCGCGAGCACGATGCGGTTGTGGAATAGAAATTGCCAAAGCAGTGCGTTGGTCGGACGGTGGGGAACGAGCCAAGACGCTTTCGTCACCGCATCGACTTCTTGGTAAGTGTCGAGCGGCTCCCGGCGAAGCGGTGTCGTATTCTGGCTACCCAGGCAACGGATGCCGGCTCGCCAACCAGTCCACAATGCGATTACACTTCCGCACGCCAGCAATCCCGTAATCCAACGGGAATCGCGTTCCCATAGCAGATCGCCGCGGGCAGTTTGCACGATGAACGATGGAATAAGGCAAATCGGTGCCAAGAGAAATAGGGCAAACAGAGAGGAGCGAAATCGCCACGCTAAGTAGACACCGGTTAACAACATGAATAACGATTGAAATATGAGGAGGAGAGACATCATCGGCGTGAGCGGCGAAATTAGCTGTCGCGTCACTATCTCGTCGCCACGAAGCCAATCACAAGCCACAAACATCAATCCGCTTACGAGCCAGACAAGAGTTAGTCCGGCGAATCCTATTAACAATTTGCAGCGCAAGAGATCGCGGGGTTCGATCGGCAATGTTCGCAGCCAGCCGAGTGTCTTTGTCTCACGTTCTTGGCCGACTAGTAGGGCGCCGATTCCGATCGCGAACAGCAAAGGAAGTCCGAGAAAAACAATCGCGTGGCCTTGTGGATATTTGTTGAACAAAAATCCAATGTTTGTGAAGAATCCAATCACCAACAACACGACCGCCAAAGGAAGCATTTGCATCGCTTCCTTCCAGTACAGTCGATTTAAGATTCGTTGATGGCTCATGACAGTAATTCCGGGCGTGTGGTCTCGATGAGGGTGGGTTCACGTACGAAAATTATGCGGGTGCTAAGACCGCTTCATGGCGAATGCAGGCGGCAAACAGATCGTCGAGCGTGCTCGGCCGGACCTGTACCGAACCGACACCCGATCGATTCTTCAGCATCGAGACCATCTCGTCCGACAGATTCCGCACGAGCATCCGTCGCTGCCGTCCTTCTGTCGATTCGCTCAGGACGATGGCGGGCGCTGCCAGCGCGGGCACTTCCACCAGTGGATCGTTAAGGCTGACGATCACCTCGCTGACCGATTCCCGTAATTGGCTCAGCGGTTCGTTGATGCTCAGTCGCCCTTGATGCAGGATGGCCACGTGATCGGCGACCCGTTCGACTTCCGATATTTGATGGCTCGAAAGCAGGACGGTGCGGCCGGTGGCCACGCGATCCAGCATGCTTTCGAGGAACTCGCGCCGCACCAACGGGTCGACGCCTGATGTCGGTTCGTCCAGGATGAGCAATTCCGGGTCGTGAGCCAGTGCCAACGCGAGCGCTACTTTGGCTCGTTGCCCTTTGCTCAGGTGGCGAATCTTGCGGTCGAGCGGCACTTCGTACTGTTCGACCGTCTCTTGGAATCGATCGGTGAAACCGTCCGGATAGAATGCGGCTGCGAACCAGCCGATCTGACCGACCTTCATCCAGTCGTACATCGCCGGGCTGTCACTGACGTAGCCAACTCGGCGGCGAATCTCAACCGCTTGTCGGACGGGATCCATTCCCAGTACGGAACAAGAGCCGGCCGTCGGTTTGAGGAAACCGGTCAGTGCACGAATCAAGGTCGTCTTGCCAGCACCATTTTCGCCGAGCAGCGCGAAGACACTTCCTTGAGGCACTTCGATGTCGACGCCCTGCAACGCGTTGCACCTCGAAAAGCAAACCTCTAGCGATTTTGTTGCGACGACATGGGACATCGTTTGCTTCCTCACTCGGGTGGATGGTTCGTGCTGGTCGAAACGGTGGCCACGCTGTCTTTTAGGTCGCCCAGCTGCTCGGCCACGATTTTCCGAATTTCGGTGGCGCTCAAACCGCCGTGTAACGCTTCGGTCAGTACTGATCGGATGCTGGCCGCAATGAGCTCACGGCGAGCTTCCGCACACTTGGCGACCGCTCCCTCACAAACCGCCAGTCCGCGACCCCGCATGGATTCCAAAGCGCCATCTGCCTGCAACTGCTGGAAGGCCCTGGCAATGGTGTTGGGATTAATCGTCAGCGTGCGGCTGAGGGTTCGTACGCTGGGCAGCAGCTGCCCAGCCTTCAGCGACCCGTCGGCGATTCCAAACTTCACCTGCCGCACGATCTGCTCGTAAATCGCCAGGCCGCTGTTGGGATCGATCGAGAAAAACATGCGATAGGTCTCAGTTATCTGAAATGGCAAGGATCGCTGGACCGAGAAACCGTCCGGCGTCCATCTGTACTAGTGCGATAGTACACCGGTGCGGTTCGCGAGTCAAACGCAGTATGGAATTCGCGGTTTTTGTGGGGTGGGAAAGCAACGCCTTGGGCGGCCGCTCCCAGGCAAATCGCAAGCGTCGAGTTGCTCGGATGGCGCTGCAACCGACCAGAAAGTGCGGCGGTTGCCAAGCGGCGAGTAAGTGAGGAGCCCTGTGGTGGCGGCCAGAGATCAGGACCCGCAGGAGGGCTCAGGCTGAGTCATCGTTGGAACGGTCGGATACCGGTACGATCTGAGTCGTTGCCGAAGGCGCATCAAAATGCAGTTCCGCTTGTCCCGACCGTAGCTCGCCAAGTACCGACTCGATTCTTGATTCTTCGGATGAATGATCGGTGCCATCGCGGGTGACAAACTCTTCGACGATCGCCCGCAGCGCCGGAAGACTGAGCATGTGATGGGGAATCAGCATGAGCCCATCCTAGTGCAGATCGCCATCGCATGTGCGTCCGCCGCCGAGGTGGTCGTGGTGGAACGGGAATGTTGATCGGTGTGTCGATACTGACGGTCTTAACTACAGTGCTTGCACGGGGCGAACGCGTCGATCGTTGGGCGAGATGAACGGTCAGTCATCGAATGCGACCTGATGGAAATCGTTCACTTCTTGAATTGGCGTGCGACCGATGTCTAAGACGTGGCGCGGCGCAAGGAAATCGCTCGCCACGATGCCAACTGTCCAGTTGCACTGAGCGATTATTTTCGACGGCTGTGGCGCAGACGCCTGCGAATCGGCCCCGGGTAGTACGGCTCGTAACGATTAAGACAGCCGATCGGCTGGTGGTTTGATTGTGGGGGTCGTACGACGGTACGGTATTCGAGCATACGGTCGTGGAAAAGGGCGAGGCGCTCAGAAAGTTTGAAACTTTCCCCGGGGTGATTCATACTGAACATGGTCGGGGCGGAGTCCATTTTGGAACGTTGGTTGGTGATTTTCGACGTCGTTATCGTCGCACTGCCGGCTTTCTTAAGAACAGGGAAACACTGATGCTAAAACGGCTTCTCCAGCGCCGTCGCGCGCGAACGAATGCGCCTTCAACTCGGCTTGCGAATCCTGAGTGTCTTGAAACTCGGGCCATGCTGACCGCGTCACCGATTGGCGATGCGATCCTCGTCAGCGATTTGTTCGCTGGCCCGCAGCGGAGCGAGATTACCTCGATCGAAGCGCTCGTATCGGGCGAGCAGGGATCGACCGTTGTCTTCCACGGTCAGGGTGTGTCCGATGTGCGGTTACCTGGCAACGACCGTGAAATTTTCTTCCAGCAATTTGAAAGCAGCCTCTCGACGGGTGCCATCGAGACGGTCAATCAGATCACTCGCGGCGAGCAGTTTCAGCCCAAGGCCGATATGGCCACGGATGGTTCATTTTGGGTCGTGTGGAGTGGGCGTGGTGAGGGCGACCGCGATGGTGTGTTTGCGCGACGCTTCGGCGCGGACGGTGCGGCGCTGACCGATCAGGTTCGAGTCAACACGACTCGAGGGGGTGTGCAAGGACAGGCCGACATCGGCGTGGCGTCCGATGGCACGGCGGTCGTTGTATGGACCGGTGTGGGCGATGGCGATTTTGACGGTGTCTTCATGCAGCGGTTGGCTGCCGATGGAACCTTGGTGGGCACCGAGACGTTGGTGAATCAAACGACGGAGGATATGCAGACCCATCCGGTCGTGGCGGTGAACCAAGATGGATCATTTGTGGTCTCTTGGAGCAGTCGTCATCAGGATCGAGCAGGCGGTTGGGGGATCTTCGCGCGGATCTACGACGATTCGGCAACACCTATTGATGACGAGTTTCAAGTCAACGTGCAAACCGAAGGAAGTCAGCATCTGCCGGCGATCGATATCGCCGATTCGGGTGATTTTGTGATCACATGGAGTAGCCTGGGGCAAGACACGGATGGCTGGGGCGTCTTTGGGCGGCAGTTCTCGGCGACCGGAGCACCCGGTGGTGAAACTCAAATCAGTGGCGACGACGTCGGCAATCAACGGAATTCCAGTGTGGGCGTTGCCAGTGCCGGTGAATTCGTCATTGCCTGGATCGAAGGCGAAGAGTCGGGTAGTGGATGGGAAGTCGTCGCGCGTTCCTTCAATTCCGACGGGCAAGTCGATGGCGATCAATTCACCGTCAACCCCACCGCCGACGATCAGGCTTCCGATCACCAGACGACACCTAGCGTGGCGTTGAATGGACTTGGCAATTCACTGATCGCCTTTGAGGGCAATGGAGCCAACGATCGCAACGGCGTGTTTGCTCAGAGTTACGAGGTGGATGTGGCTCCGCCTGAAAACGTCAGGCCCGTGATCGAGCAAGTGAACGATTCGACCGCGATTGTGGGGCGCAACTTACAGATTGTGATCAATGCGACCGACGAGAATCGATTGGACGAGCTGACTTACAGTTTAGAAGTCAACGGCCAATCGGACGAACTGCGAGGCGCCGTGCTGCAAGAAAATGAGATTGGAACGGCGACACTCTTCTGGACTCCTTCTGTCGACGATCGAGGGCAGACGGTCACTTTCCGTGTGATTGCCACAGACAACGGCGATCCCCCATTGGCAGAAGCGATCCAGTTCGATATCGATGTGTTGAATGCGGCACCTGTCGTGACGCTGAATGGGGACGAAGAGATTACGCTCAGCGCGAGCGAAAGCGTGGTTTCCATTACCAGCAGTCGACTGACGATTGCCGACGATGACCAAACCGAATTGTCGGGTGCCACGATTACGATCAGTTCATCTCCTGACGCAGACGAGTCGCTTTCGGTTGACACCTCAGGCACGGCGATCACAGCCAGCTTTAATGAGGCGAGTAACGTGTTGACGCTGACGGGCACCGACACGATCACCAATTACGAACAGGTTTTGCAAACGCTCACCTATTCCAATTCGTCAGCAACTCGATCCGCCGGTATCCGCCAAATCTTGCTGACCGTAACGGACGGTGCCGATACCAGTGACCAAGCGACGATTCGGGTTCGGGTTGTTGGCGAGAACACCGCTCCAGCATTTAGTATTGGCGACCAAGCGCTGTTCTCAGGGTCGCCGCTAAATGTTGCGATCGATGCGTTCGATCTCGATGGCGATAACTTGACCTATACCGTCACCAGTTCTGATCCTTCGCTTGTGAGCGCCGACATCCGCACCGGAAACCGAAGCTGGCAACTGGAGATCGACAGCCCAGAAAATGGGATCAGCAACGGCACGATGATTTTCGAACTATTCGAAGATTTGGCTCCCCGCGCTACAGAGCGATTCATCACGCTGACCAACGAAGGTTTCTATGATGGCTTGATCTTCCACCGCGTGATCAACCAATTTGTGATTCAAGGTGGCGATCCGCTTGGTACGGGAACCGGCGGTTCCGACCTGGGCGACTTTGATGATCAATTCCATGTCGATCTGCAGCACAACACCACCGGACTGTTGTCGATGGCCAAATCGGTTGACGACACCAACGATTCTCAATTCTTCGTCACGGAAGGGCCGACGCGCAACTTGGACGGAAACCACACGATCTTTGGCGTGCTGACAGAAGGTGAGCTGATTCGCGAAACGATCAGCAACGTTCCTACCAACGGTTCCGATCGACCCAACAATGACGTGACGATCGCGAATGCACAGATTATCGTAGACAATGTGAACGGAACTCTCGTGCTCAGTTCCCCAGAAGGGAGTTCCGGCACGGCAGAAATTACGGTCACGGCGAGCGATGGTACGTCCACCTTTACCGAAACGTTTACGGTCACCGTGACGCCAGACGTCGTGAACACTCGTCCTTGGCTGGGTGACATTCCGGTGATTGAAACGGCAATCGATACACCGGTCACGCATCAGTTGGTCGGCATCGATGTCGAAGGTGACGAAGTGCAGTTCTTTGGGCCTGCAGAATCGGCCGCCAGCTCGGGCGGTTTCCCCGTTCTACAGCCACCTGCCGGATTGGACGTATCGGTCGACTCGACGACCGGTCTGATGACGATCACACCTTCGAATGGGAGCTCGGGCACGTTTGAGGTTACCGTGGGTGCTTCCAATTCAGGCAGCTCCACGATCAATGACTTCCAGACGTTTGAGATTCGCATCGGCTAGGGCACAGCGCGTCCATTCGCTGTTGGTCAAGCGTTGGCCGAATTGCGACATTCGGCTGCGCGAACGGTGCGCCGATCTCTTCGGCACCGATTCGATGCCAGCAGCGCCAGCGGTCGCAAAATCGTTACGACCGTTATTTTTGAACTTCCTTATCTAGCTTGCCGATACAGATCACTGCCGCAGCGCGCTGTGTAATGCGCTCGGTCTATTCTTGGTGCTCGGTTCATAGCCGCAGCACCGACCAAAGGAGTGGTCTGCGATGAACGGAATACTTTGGCGTCTGATGCTTGTTGCTGTCGTGTCATCGATGGTGGGAGACGCGGCAATCGCCCAGCAGGGTTCACTGCGAATCAAGCGTCGCCCGCAAGTTCAGCGCCGACCGCCAACGTCGTTTGAACGACCGTTATCAGATGGTTTTCTGAGTGAGAGCCGGTACAACGATGGGAACGACGTCGTGGCGGTCACCTATGAAGGCGACATCGGCTACGAGGGCGAGATCATCTACGAAGATTCCTACGGTGGTCCCTATGACGGAGGCTGCGGCTGTGGAGACTGCGGTGGTGGTTGCGGAGGAGGCTGTAGCGACTGTGGCGACGGTTGGTTCGGCACTCTATTTGGCGGCGGCGGTTGTACGCAAACCAAGTGTGGGCCATCTCTCATGACCGCAGGCGTCGAATTGACGTTCTTACATCCCCACTTCGAATCCAACGTCGCGGCGGAACTGCTAGAGAGCGACGGCAATCAGAACTTTACCTTTACCGATCAAGAGTTTGCTTTCGATACGAAATTGGCGCCGCGCGTCTGGCTCGATTTCACGGTGCCTGGCAACCTGGGCTTGCGAGCCACTTGGTGGGAGTTCGATCACGACTCGGACACCTTCACCGCCTCTCCACCGGCGAATGGGTTTGGCCGCATCACGCCGCCCGTTTTCGGCGATGTCGATCTGTCGACGACCGTTCCTGATTCGGTCTATACGGCGACTTCGCAACTGTTCGCTTCCACGATCGACTTGGAAGGAACGCTCGGATTCAACCAGGGCCATTGGAAGTGGTTGGCAGCTGCTGGCGTTCGTTTTGGTGAAATGGAACAAACCTACATTGGTTCTCTCACCAGCGCCGCGGGGAACCAGCAAGGCACGATCAACTTCCGACATCAGGCTCAAGGCGTTGGTCCGACGGCCTATTTTCGAGCTCAACGTCCTTTCGCTTGCGGGCTGGCGCTATTCGGTTCGGCCCGTGGCGCACTCCTGTTTGGTGAATCGGATTCTGAACTGAACGCGGTTGAAGACTTGGACCTAGATGACCAACTGACGACACGTCGCGTTACCACGCGAGATGACATTCTTCCCAACGCCGAAATTCAGGTCGGTATCCAATTCACGGCGACGCAATGCGGAGTCTGGCATCCCTACTTTCATGTAGCACTCGAGGGCCAGTACTGGGGCGGCGTCGGCAACGCCAGCAGCGAAGATGGATCGATGGGATTCTTTGGCGGGAACATCGCCATTGGTGCCAAATGGTAACGGTCTGTTAGAATGAGCGCTGACTGCCCGCTCTCTGGATTCGTCGCGGGCCTTCGACAACTTGGTCCGAGGAGTCGATTCAGGTGAGTCATCAAATCACGACGATTGAAGAGCTGGAAGAGCTTTATGCCCAGCCGCTGGCAACGACCGTCGGGAAAGAGTCGCCGGTCATTAACGAGCCCTATCGCCGCTTGATCGAAGCAGCGCCGTTCTGTGCGATTGCCAGTATCGGCCCCGGCGGGTTGGACTGTTCGCCTCGCGGAGACGGGCCCGGTTTCGTTCGGATCCTCGATGCGCAGACGGTCGCCATTCCTGATCGGCGAGGCAACAATCGGCTCGATACGCTA
>CAYZRS010000026.1:0-67446 GCA_964480915.1 uncultured Pirellulaceae bacterium
TTGGAGCGCCCCACGTCGTTTGATTGCTCGACTTCGTTTGATTGCTCGACTTCGTCTGCCGCGAACGTGATTCGGCAACCGGGTGGTAAAGCGTACTCTTCGCGCCGCCGTCGCCCTTCGAGTGAATCGGTAATCGTCAAGCGACGCTCATGTGCCGTGTAGGTGATTTCGCCTTGTGGCTGGACGAGCACCAGCGTGTCGCCAGCGACGGTCGCTTGCGTGCAACGACGGAGATCCGACCGGAAGCGATACGCCAGGCGTGACGACTCACGCTGGAATGCGACGCTGCGTTGCGAGATGTGATGCTGCGCCAGCACGCGATGGAGCATCTGTCCTAGTAGCGTGAGCACAATCGAACTGATCGTCACCACGACGAGTGCTTCGATGCTCGAAGTTCCGAGTCTGCTGGATGGCCGCTGGTACGTCATTGGTTGTCCTTGTGTGAGCACGCCGGATAGACCCACGTTGTCATGATCAGCTGGTCCCGATTTCCCAGGCGATTTTGCCAACGCAGGGTTAAATCGAGCCGTCGTCCCTGGCCGAGGTTGGGCGTCTGAGGCGTCAGTACGAGTTGCAATTCGGCTGCCGTCAACTGGCCAGTGACATCGTCCGTTAACAGCGACTGGGGGTCGATCGTGTCCAGTTGGTTCGCGGGAAGCCGGCATAGCCGGTCGAGTTGATTGGCTAGTTCTTCAACCGCAATGAGCCGTTCCTGGTGCAGACCGCGGGCTCGCGAGATCTTTATCGACAGTGGCAGCGCCGTCGCCGCGAGCGCGCTGAGAAGACTCATCGCCACCAGGAGTTCTGTCAGGAAAGCACCATGTCTACGATGCGTGTGCAGGCGCGATCGGAAGTTGCGTTGTGAAACATTCATGGGATGTAGGCACCTATGCTGAACGTCGGGCCCAACAAGCCCGTGGCCACGAATACCAGGCCTCCGCCAAAAAGGATGACCATCGCGGGAATGACAAGCTGCGAAAGCAGCTGCAAACGAAGGCCATGACGTCGCCGACGTTTCTCGACAAATTGCCTCAACACCCAGGCTGTGTTGCCAATCGGTTCCGATGCCGCAAGTGCATTCGATTCGGGTTTCGTCAGGTACCCAATCGACTCAAACGCCGTCCAGATCGACGGCAGGTCGGAGAGGCGGTCCCGGGCCTGTCGCAATTGCTTGGCAATTCGAGCCGAATGGTGATGCCTTGCCAGGGCGTCTAGGGTCAGCGCCGGCGGCCGGCCGGCTTCGGTCGCTACCGCAAATTGCTCCAAGCTGTCCGCGATCGAACTGCTCTGCTGAATGCCGAGCGTCCATGCGAGCCAACCGTGCCGCAAGGACCGGCCGAGACTGCCTGATCCAATGAACCAAATCGCCGCCGGTATAAGGATCAAATAGAGGAACGTGAGCGGCCCTCCCCAGTCGGCCAAGCGATTCAGTCTCATCGCGCCGACCGATTCTGGCAGGTCAAACTCTGCGCAGACCTGCTGCAGCACCGGATGCAGCTTCACGAGGCTAAAGCCAAGCCATAACCCCCCGATCACTGCCAAGGTCACGGCATAAATGGCCGCGTCGGTGATCCGACCAATCGCAGCGCTAGTCGCTCGATCGGCCGCTGGCTGACTGAGCTTCAGCGATGCGTCAAGGGTTCCCATCTCGCCGCCAACACGAACGGCGAAGAGGGTGCCGAGTGGTAATGCGTGCGGAGTCATTTCGATCGCATCGCCTAACTTCGCTCCACTTCTCAGCCGCCTGGCAAGCCGGCGCAGGCGAGGCCGCCTCCATGGCGAACTCTCTTCCGCGAACGCCTCGACCAATCCTGGTAACTCCAATCGCTGTTCGTGGGCCACGCAAATCAAGGGCTGCAGTGCCTGCCGATCCATCGTAGGAAACCCATCGAGCATGAATTTCAACGGCCTTCCCAAAAGAGACCACAGTTTTCTCAGCACATTCGTCATCGGCAATTCTGCGGCTTTCTAGAATAGGGTCGCCAATAGGAATAGGAGTGGTGCCAAGAGGGCAATGAACAGCACTCCGGTGATCGTCCCGAGGACTAAGATCAACACGGGCTCCGTTACGATTTCTATCCATCGGAGCAGACGTAGTGCGCGACGATCGTAAATGTCGGCCAAACCTAGCAACAGTTCGGGCCGCTGCTCGCATTGCACTTGCGGCGAAAACGCGTAGGCGACCGTCGACGTGAGTGGATAGCTTGGACGCTGCGCCTCCGCGTCGGGAGTGTCTCGCAATTGTTGGGCAAGTCGATTTGCCGATTTGGCAATCAATGGCCGGTAAGGGATCCTGCCAGCATTTTCGACGACGGCAGGCAGGGCGACGTCTGCTTTTACTAATGCCGCTGCGACGCGACAGAATCGGCTGACGGCAGTGCAGCGTCGATACGTGTTGACCGCCGGAACCCATCGCAACAGATGATCGTAGATGGAGGCGGGAACGAGACCTGCCGCCAGGGCGATTCCGGCCATAAACAACAGGAGGCCAATGAACAGCTGTCGCGACTTGAACGCGATTTGGGTAACCGCCGGCAGCTGTGTGTCGTAGTCGCCATACAATTGTGACAAAGTCGGGATGATTGCTAACGCCAGGAAGCCGATGATCAGCGTGCAGATAAGGAGCAAGATGATGGGGTGAGCGAAGGCACGCCATGTTCGCTGCCGACCTTGAGAATATCGGCGAGCGCCTCCTAAGATGGCTTCAAGGAAATGGTGTGTGCCATCGGCGGCTGCTCGGTCGGCGATCACCGACCACATGATTTCGCGGTGAGGCAGCGATTCGTTGCCCAACGCCGTTTCAATTCGCTTGCTGCGAATGTCTTTGGCGACTTGTAAGAGATGCCGCTTCGCTGGGCCACGCGGCAATTCCTGGGCGTAAACCGTGAGACCGTCGCTGAGGAAGTCTGCCTCCTCTTCGAGGTGACGCAATGCGTTGGATAACGGTGTCAGTCGTGTCATCGAGCGCTGGGTGTTGAAGGAAAGGGGTGAGATTGGAAGTTCGGACGGACGCGGCAATGGATTTAGATGGGAATGGTGACTTCGCTTATTCGGGTGAGGATTTGGCAGAAGGGACTCCAAAAGAGGTAGCCGTACAGCAGGGCAGCACCGCCGCCAACAAGGGCGAGGAAGAGCGTCGGGACTACCCAACGCAATCGATCGGCGCCGAGCTGAGCGCGCTCTTGATACAGGTTGGCCGCAAGTGCCAGCTGAGGCGCCACTTCGGCCGACTTTGTTGAGCCCGTTTCCGCAATCCAGTGGAGCAAAGGTGGCGGGTTGTCAAATTTGCGGCCAGTCAGGCCGAGCGATGCTTGCTGCAGAGCCGCATCTATCGGCACGCCTTTCTGACACAGGATGCGAGCTTGCGTCGCGAGTGCCGCAAGCATTGAATCGCGGGTGATCGCGCGGGCACCGGGGAGCCAATGAATGGCGCCTGGCGAACCAGGGTTCCTTTGCCGCGATCGAGCTAACAACAGCATCCAGCCGGACATTAGGACGATCAAAAGCGTCAGGATGAAGGCTGCCATGAGCGTTATTCCATCCATCCCGCGGGTTGACGGAGCGCCTTGGGCCACGTCCAGAATCAAGGGATCGTTTTGCAATTGCGTCAGCAGCGGCGCCGTATGAAATCGAAAGTTGCCGAGGAATACCAACGCCAACAGGCAGACGACGAGCGGGTAGACAAGAGAGGCCGCCAACTGCCGATGGAGCTGGATGAGTCGCTGCGTGTGTTGAGAATGAGCCTGAAATCCATCAGCGATCGAGTCGTCGGTAACTCCCAGATTTAGCCATTGTGCCGTTTCCGATGTCGAAGCCTGGGCCATTGACGCCGACGCAGAGGCGGCGATCTGCTCTGCGGATGACGCGTCTGATTCCGCTGAAGCGTCACGTAAGGCGTGCGAAGACTGGTGCGGGATGTTGTGCCGCGGAGCGACCGTCAGATCGGCCTCGCGCATGGCCTGCAGGAAGCGATCGAGCTGACGAATCTGTTCGACGGTCGCCATTTGATTGTCTGATCCGTACCGAGTGCGTTGCAGTGGCCGGGGCCGTGTCGGCGTCAGCTGAGAGGCTCGTTTCGCCTCGTATGAAGTCGCCAGACCTGTCTGAGCTTCCCGGTTCCAAGAAGAGGATGCGTGGCCGGAGGCGATTTGTCTATCAAATCAGAAAAATATTCAGACTGCAAAGAATGGCAAGAGTCGAAACGACAAAAAGGCTATAGCGCATGCCAGAATACTCGCCGACGTCGTTCCTGAATCTGGCGATAGCGATGGACCAGTCGCCATTCCGTTTCGATACGATCGGGCAGGCGGCTGCCCACGGGGGTGATTGAATCGGCTGCCAGAGGTTCCCGCTCGGCCATCGTCGTCGTGGGATGTGAGTCGGTCGAGGAGCGGGGCAGTGCCGCGAAATAGAGCAAGGCGGCGGCGAGCAGGCAACTGGACCAGCGTCGGATCGATTCCTTACGTTGTCGGGTACGCGCAGTTTCCAAGACGTGCGGACGCAGATCGGCCGATACCTGTAGGTAGTCGCCCGCTCGGGCGACGAGATGTTCGAGATCGGACAGTGGCATGTCGTCGATGGCTGGTGGCTCGAAATCACTCATGACCTGCCTCCGCAAATTCGTGCAACAGGATGGCCAGCTTTTCCAGGCCATATCGATAGCGGCTGGCGGCTGTGTTCGGTGATATTACAAGGACTTCGGCGATCTGAGCAAACGTCATGTGCTCCCAGAGCTTCAGTGCAATCACTTCTGACTGCTGGGTCGGCAGCTTCCGCAGCGATTGCCAGATTCGCTGGTAATCATCTTCCTGCTCGAGTTCGTCGACGCGGCAGTAAGTTAGCAGCTGACTCAGGTCGTGAGCGCCATGGACTCGTGCCTGCTTGCGACGCAGCAGCAGTGCCTCGTTGCGGACCATCCGTAGCAGGTAAGGCCAGGGTGCATCGAGGTGGACGAGCAGGGAAGGGCGGTCGGCCAACTTTGTCAGCGCCGTATGCACGGCGTCTTCGGCGTCTTGCTGTTGCCGCGCGATCATGCTGGCATAACGGACCAGGCGACGTGCCGTAAGGTCGTAGAGCGGGCCCAGCGCAGCCACTCCGAATTCAGCCAACTCGGCTGTCCGGGATCGAAATTCATCGGCGAATGGGCGGTCGGATCGCTTCACAACGCTTTTTAGAATGCGCTTCTGCTGGCGATTTGTCTAATCATCGCCAGATTTCACCTGTTTTCGGTTCGGTGTGGCGCGACGAACGTCTCATTTCGCGAGGCTGATGGTTAGGGCTGTAGCGATTGTCGGCTTCCGCACGAAAACGCCAGAAGATCCTCGGTTCCAGTCGCCTGATTGTCCGTCGGACGGGACATTCTTGGGGCTACGGTTGCTAGGTATAGAGCCTGTTCGGGCCAGCCTTGCTGAAGAGCCAGCCATCCTCAGAGTTACTTATAGACGAAGTCCTTGTATGTTACCCAGCGATTCAACCGCCGCGTCGGTGGCCGGTTCCCAAAGGTTCTGCCAGATTTTTCTCGCGGTAAGCGTGTTGCTATTCGTGGGAATCGCCGGCATGAATTTTGTCGTGAACCCGTATGCACAGTACCTGCCCGCTTGGTTTACTCCCATGGTGCAGACTTCACGGGCTCAGAAAGTCCAACTTGTCGGAAGTTGTCAGCCAGCACCCGAAGGTCTTATCCTTGGTTCCTCTCGAGTTCTCAAGCTCGAACCCGATTACCTCGAGCGTCAGACCGGGTATCGGTTTTTTAATGCTGGGATGAACCATGGCAAGACCGAGGATTTTCTCGCGTTTTTGCGATACTACGAGGACGCTTGCGGTCGGCCGCCGAAGATGGTGGTTCTGGGACTCGACGTCAATGCATTTACGGACGGTTCGCCACCCGACTCGCGATTGCTGAGCAACAAGGAGCTGGCTTCGCGAGTTCCGGAAGCGATTCGCTGGTCGGATCGTATGCAGCGGTGGCGTGAGCTGTTGAGCTGGCAGCAAACCAAAAATTCACTCAAATCGATCAAGCTCCAGCTGACCTCGGGCGCCATCCCTAGCCCGGTCGAATCGTTCCGCGCGGACGGCCTGATCGTCTATCACCAGCGCGAGCGCGAGCTATCAGAGGGCGTTTACGATTTCTCCGCTGCGCTCGAGTACAACAAAAACGAATACAAGCACCTGTTCCGTGCATTCAAGAAGATGTCGCCGTCGCGCTGCCGAGTGTTCGAGGTGATGGCCGACAAGTGCCAGGCGGAAGGTGTCAAGCTGATGGTGTTTCTGCCCCCCATGCACCCTGAGTTGAACGCTCATCTACTTTCATGCACAGAATTCGCTGCACGAAAGTTGCAGGTGAAAGAGTACGTCCAGCAACAGGCGGATCGGTTTGGGTTTACCTGCTGCGATCTTTCTGATGTGAGCAGCTTTGCAGGCGACCCTCAACTGTTCGTCGACGGAGTGCATCCTTTGGAGCCCAATACGCGTCGGATGATTGATCGATTACTTACTCCTCAGACTGGAATTGTTGGCCTTGCTGTTCAATAGCTACATCTTCATTTTCGTCTTTTTGCCGCTGATGCTGCTGGCGTGGTGGTCGTGCGCGCTCTCGGTGCGAACGCGCCTGGGGATCTTAACGGCAGCCAGTTACATCTTTTACGGCTGGTGGGATTATCGCTTTGTCGGTCTGTTGCTGCTGTCGACCGTGATTGACTACCACGTGGGGCATCGATTGCACGCTGCCACTGTGAAGTCTCGGCGCGTGCGATGGTTGATCGTATCGTTGGTCTCGAACCTGGGTCTGCTGATCTTTTTCAAGTACAGCGGATTCTTTGCGGTCTCGGTCAACGCAGTGTGCGATTGGCTGCGCACCGGTGGGAGCGTTCCGATTCCGGAGATCATCCTGCCCGTCGGCATTTCGTTCTACACGTTTCAGACAATGAGCTATTCGATCGATATCTATCGAAAGGAAGCAGAGCCGACCGACAGCATCTGGCACTTCGCGGCCTACGTCTCGTTGTTTCCACAGCTCATCGCTGGGCCGATTGTGCGCTACAGCGAACTTGAGAGTCAGCTGCGAAATATCAACACGCGGATCGATTGGGATAAGTTTGCTCAGGGCGTCCTGTTTTTCGTGGTCGGCATGGTTCAGAAGGTGCTGTTGGCAGACACGATTGCTGGGAAAATCAATCCGCTCTTTGCCGACTACACGGAATTGCAGTTTTTTGGCGCCTGGTTTGCGATGCTCGGCTACACCTGCCAGCTCTATTTCGACTTCTGTGGCTATAGCAATATGGCGGTCGGCCTGGGCCGGATGCTGGGATTCGAATTCCCTCAGAATTTTGACTCGCCTTACAAATCGGCAAACATCGCCGAATTCTGGCGCCGCTGGCACATGACGCTTTCTTTCTGGCTGCGAGACTATCTTTTCATTCCGCTCGGTGGCAGTCGTCGCGGTCAATGGCTGACGCTGCGGAACCTGGTGATCGTGATGTTCCTCGGTGGACTCTGGCACGGAGCCGGTTGGACTTTTGTCGTTTGGGGGCTGTTCCACGGCGCGATGCTCGTCGTCCACAGCCTGTCACGGTCGGCATGCAAATTTCGATTGCCACGTGTTGCTGGTATTGCGATGACGTTTTTCTTTGTCGTGATCAGCTGGACGATTTTTCGCTCGACCGACATGACGATGTGTTCCGAGCTGTGGATGTCGATGTTTGGTATTCGCGGCTTTGAATCAAGCCCACTGGCGGTCATGGGTGGCGCCTCGGCGGTGGCCGTGCTGGCCGGTCTGTTAGGCATCATCTTTGCAGCTCCCAATATCTGGCAGCTGCGAATCAGAGCGAGCGTGCCATGTGCTGTGGCATTGTCCTTGGCCTTTGTGCTGTGCGTCTTGCGTTTTGACGGCGATAGCCCTTTTCTGTATTTCCAATTCTAAGCGTTTCTCGGCGGGGCAATCATGCAAGTCATTCGTGTTCAGAAACTTACCGAACTGGCGACCGCCTATGCCGAGTCATGGGACCGGCTGGCCGGCTCGAGCCCCTTCACCAGCTGGACTTGGATGTCGACCTGGTGGAAGTACTACGGGCAAGACAACGAACTCTATGTGCTGGTCGTTAAGGATGACGCCGGCGAGGTGCTGGGGATCGCTCCTTGGTATCAGGAATCTTCGACGACTCGCGGGCGTCGCATCAAATTCTTGGGAATGGGCCACGCTTGCAGTGATTACCTGGGGCTGCTGGCGAAGGATGAAGACCTTTCTCGGGTCTGCCGGGCGATCGCTGAGTGGCTGCATTTTGTGAACGATGACGTCGAACAGAAAAAACTGCACGGCTGGGATTTCCTCAGTGTGGAGGGCGTCTGTCCGACCGACACATCGATGGCCTGCTTGCGCGAAGCGCTCGATGCGCTGGGGTATCAGATCAACTTTGAGTCGACCCCTAGTTGCTGGCGGAATGAGCTGCGAGGCAATTGGGATGCCTACCTGGCGGGGCTTTCGAAAAAACGTCGCCGAAAGGTTCGTGACCTGAAACGGAAGTACATCGATACGGGGCGAACGACGTTCGAATATGCCCAGACGGCCGAGCAAATGAGGCAGTTCTACCAGGACTTTGTCGAGCTACACTGTTCGAGGCGAATGAGCCTCGGTGATGGTGGTTGCTTCGTTTCGACCGAATTTTCTGGCTTCTTGCGAGAAGTGACCGGGCACTGCTTTCAAGCCGGGAACCTGCTCCTCGCTCGCCTGTTGCTGGACGGCAAATTGGCCTCGTGCAGCGTCGGCATTCTGCGTGACAAGACTCATTTCATGTATCAGACCGGAATGCAACCCAAGCTGCACATGCACAACCCAGGCTGGTTGATGAACATTCACAATATCCTCGAAGGCCATCAGAACGGCGTGGAAGTGATCGACTATCTGCGCGGCGATGAGCCGTACAAAGCGAAATTGGGTGCCGAAGAAGTGAAGGCCCTAAAGTTTCGTGTCGTCGCGCTTCAGGCCGGTGCCAAGGTTCGCGGAGCGGTCTGGCAACTGCGAGCGACGCTCAAGCAAAATGCCCTGCCTGTTTTGGGCCTGCTAGGCGGGACGCCTGGCGAAGAGTCGGCCAGTCCCTAGGACTCGGTCGCCGATTCTCGCACGGTGATGCACTCGTCGGCTCAATCATGGAATGCTTCTGGCGTGGCGCCGGGCAGATCTTCGGCCGACCAGCAGCGATAGTCACTCGGAAGATCGGGACGGAACGTATGGCAGGGAATCAGCGTTTCGCCATCGATCGTGAGTGAGCCGCCAGGGATCAGAAGGACGCCCAAGCAGACGGCAGCGACCCATTCCGGCCAGCGACGAGGCCGAGGTCGCGTCGTCATGATGGAACGAATCCGTTGTTCGGTAATCTCCATCGCATTCATGCCTGCGGCACCGACAATCGGGTGCAGCTTGCATTTCGTTTCGAGGACGGAGAGTAGGCAGTGGGCGTAGTAACTGGGTGGATAGTCCAGTAGGGCAAGCACTTCTGCGTCGGCGCATCGCTCACATTGGTAACTCGACTCGCGAGTCCCCCACCAAGCGAGCGGGTGGAACCACCAAACCGTGTCGACCAAGAGGCTGAGAATGCTGGCTGCGGTGTCGCCGCGACGCACATGGACAAGCTCATGGGCAATGATCGGTTCGATCTGTCCGGCGCCCTTGTCGCCGACAACGGCGATCGGAAGGACCAACGTGCGCCGCCAATAGCCGAAAATGGCCGGGCCGATATCACTGTTGGTGACCCGAATGTCGACACGACGGACGTTCAATTGCGTACTGACGACCGCAAAGGCCTCATCGACGGCTGGCGGCGTCGGAATTCGCTCTAAGGTTAAAGCGCGTTTCAATGCCAGCGCCCGGCCGGCCGTTACCACCAGCTTCAAGAGGCCGCCGCAGATCCAAACGAATGCCAAAAGCTGCATCGTAGAGGTGCCGATGTGTTGCACGAACCACTCTGAGGACGCACTGCCAAAAGCCCGACTTCCCAAGCTCTCGGCCTGAGCAATCTCGACTTGGCACCAGCTGAAAAAAGAGAAGCGGCTACCGCACAACGGTGGCGTCAAGGATTTCACAAACGTGATCATCCACAGCAGATGAATCGCTCGCGGCCGGTGACGTAGCCAGGTTCGTGACAGCACGACGACCACGGCAAACAACAACGAGATCTGCCAGAGCTGCGTCCAGGCCAGTCGCTGGAAAAGCTCCCACTGAGCGTCGCTCATGATTCGCTCTCCAGTTCATCTAGGAGTTCGCGAAGTTTCGCGAGATCGCCCTCGCTGACACCTTTCTGTTGAATCAGGTGTTGCAGCAGCGGCAGCGAGTTTCCGTCGAAAAGATCGGTCACAAACTCATCGACCGCATCCTTGATGACCCGCGCCGGTGCGACCTTCGGTTTGAACACTTTAGCACGCCCCTTAAGCGTCGACGTGACGTAGCCCTTCTCTTCGAGTCGATTGAGATACGTTTGAACGGTTGAGTAGTCGGTAGGACGCCGGCGATGGACCAGTTCGTCATGAACTTCCCGTGCAGTGCCGCTACCGAGCGTCCAGAGGACGCGAGCGATCCCGGTTTCCGCTTTCGACATGGGGCGTCGTTTCGCCACGGCTAGCTCCCGCCAAAAAAAGTTCCGTCGTAAAGTGCAGCTACAGATGTAGTTATAGCCGAGCGGTCAGCAAATTCAACAGTTTTGATCGCCCTTCGACTGGTCTCAGCTACAGATGTGGCTATAACGTCCTGTGTGAGGCAGTATAGGTACATTTGTAGTTGTGACGAGGAGCCGCCCGTGAATCGATTCTCAAACGTTAGAAATACCCTTTATTTGTTGGAGAATCAGAACATGAAGAAATTGTTTTTTGCAGTCGTATGTGCTCTTTTCGTCGCTTCACAGGGCGCGGCCGACGTCCGTGTCTTGCACCTGTCGCCCGACGCACCCGAAGTGGACGTGTTCCTGGGGGCGGCCGACGACCCGACCAATGCGGTCCTCACGAACGTACCGTTCACGGGCGTCTCGCCCTATCTTCCGGTGCCCACGGGTAATTACTTCATCGATGTGACGCCGTCAGCGGGCGGTTCGCCGGTCATCAACGTCGATGGACTCGCTGTCGATGGGGCCACCGATTATTCGATCGCCGCCGTGAACGCGGTCGCTTCGATTGAGCCATTGGTCCTGGTCGATGACAATACGATCGATGCGGGCAACGCCCGAATCCGCTTGGTTCACGCATCGCCCGATGCACCCGAGGTCGACATCAGCGTGGATGGAGTGGGCGTCGTTTCCACGTTGAGTTTCAAAGAGAATTCGCCTTACCTGACGTTGCCCGAGGGTGACTATACCGTGCGGATTCTGCTGGCGGGAACGAGCACACAGGTTTTCGAGGTTCCAAATCTGCAGCTTGACGCCGGCACCGTCTACTCGGCGTTTGCAGCAGGATTTGTCGGTGGCAGCGGTGCTCAGGCGTTTACTGTGCTCCCAACGGTCGACGCGGTGCCGGAGCCGATCATGTCGCCGCTGTGGATGATTTTCGTGTTCATGGGGATGGCGAAACTCAGACGATAGCAACAGCATGACCGACAAAGACAAGGGCGAACGTCAAAACGTTCGCCCTTGTGGTTTTTCTATCGCCGCTACAGATCGCCGGTTAGACCGTGATCTCGTAACCTTTTCGCTGCTCTCGCTCGATGAACGAATTGGCCTGATCGTCACCAACGAATGTCATGTTTTGGGCGTCGAACGTCAGTTTACGACCCAGTCGCATGGCGATGTTGGCTCCATGGCAAACGGCCAGCATCTGGTTGTGCGACGCAACATCGGAAATCGGTTGATCGCGCGACTGGATGCAGTCCATGAAATTCTGCATGTGGCTCTTCGGTTTTTCAGTTCCGTAAAGCTTAGCGAACGCATCCTCGGCGAGCGGGTTTTCTTTCAGCGCTTCGACGGGGCGACCGACGATTTTGCCGCGATTCACCAAGAAACGACCCTCGGTTCCTTCAAACATGATCCCGTTGGGAAAACCGAGGTCGTCAGCCGAGTCGCGGATTTGCAATTCCACGCCATCATCGAGCATGACCGATATCTTGAAACGACTCGCACAGTTGAAGCGATCGTCTGTCAGCGGCATGCCGTCCTTGAATTCGACCGGATGTTCAAAGTCGACCGGATCGATCGTGAAGGTGCCGAGGTTTCCATTCAACCGGTCGATCGCCCAGAGCGCAATATCGACGTGGTGTGCGCCCCAATCGGTCAACTTGCCACCAGAGTATTCATAGAACCAACGGAAGTAGCGATGCGTACGCCCCTGGGGATAACCTGCGCCCCAGCCATCAGGATGCAGGTACTCGCCTTGGCGATATTCGGCCTCAGGTGCTTGGCCTTGCCAGAGTTCCCAATTGAGGTAGTTCGGTACCGGCGCCTTCGGCAGCGGTTCGCAAACGGGCGAACTGCCGATAGCGCAGGTGATCTTCTTGAGTTTGCCGATTCGACCGTCGCGAACCATGGCTGCGGCCGTCGCAAAACGACTGCCAAATTCGGTTCGCTGTTGGGTTCCGACTTGAACGACGCGTTTCGTCTCGTTCATGACCTGCTCGAATTGCTGCCCTTCCTTAATGGTCAGCGTGAGCGGCTTTTCGCAGTAGACATCTTTGCCGGCCTTCATCGCCTCGATGGCGATCTTCGTATGCCAGTGATCGGGAGTCCCAATGAGGACGACATCGATATCGTCGCGGTCGATGATCCGTCGATAGTCTTCGTAGAGAGGAATCATTTCGGCGCGGCCATTTTCACGATGGTAATCGCGGGCGATCTGTTGAGCCCGTCCTCTTTGGACCGCATCGACGTCGCAAATACCGGCACACGGACCGAATGGGTAGGTCTGATGCCCCAACGCGGTGTGATAGCGAACACCTGTGCCCACGTAAGCGAAGGTTAGTTGGTCCGATGGCCACTTGTGTTCTTGGGCCGCGAGGCGGGGCATGGTCCAGCCTAAAGCTGCCGTAGCACCCGCAGTTTTTATGAATCGTCGACGAGAAATGTGATTTCGCAGCATCCCAGGAAACTCCAGCAAGGTCATAGTCAAAGGTGGTAGCCCCACATTATAGGCAGGACTTGTCCCGATGTCAGTGCGAAGGGCGGCCGTCGCATTCAGAGAAGCAACCATTTTGGCGGCGGCGATTTACAGAATCGCGAGCGGATTGCGTTTTTCTTCCATCGTGCCGCGCGTGACGCCGACGCGATTCGCCGCTTTCAGCTGAGTCCAAACTTCGCTGGCCGGTAATTGGCCAAGAATCAACTGCTGATAAAGTCCGCTGAGCCGGTCGATCTCGACCGGTGTTTCGGTCCCCAACAGCTCGATGCGAAAGTGCCGAAGCCCCGCCTGTTGTAGTTGAGGCACCGCCTCCGCACCACTTTGGGGCTGAGCGTTGAACAGCGTATTTCGACAGCCGACGTCGGCATGCAGGACGTGCTCCATGCCGACCCGATCGCGCATCTTCACCTCATGGAAATCGCAAGGACGCCCGCAGTTGGTCTTGTTGGTGCCCGGCGAAAGTACCGCGCAGAAGACACAATGCTCCATGTGAAACATCGGCATGTGTTGGTGAATGACAATCTCGAGCCACGCGGTTGGCGTGTTCTCTACCATCGCCGTCAACTGGTCACGATTCATGTCGTACGAGGCGGTGATCCGCGTCGCTCCCTGGTCTTTCAGCCAGGCGGCCGTTAGCTCGTTCGTGCAATTCAGTGAAAAATCGGCCACGGTGGATGCGACGCGCGACTGGAAGTAGCTCAATCCAGACAGGTTCCGAGCGAGGATCCCGTCCGGATCATGTTTGCTCATCGCCTTGAAGATTCCCATCTCGCCCGGCTTCTGAATCCGAGGCGTCGCCAGCAGGAGATGAGAGCCGCCCGCACGCGCCACTTGGACTGCGTCACCAAATTCACGGATATCCTGAAAGTCAGCGATCAGATTGCGATGACCAGCATCGACCAAATGTCGCAACTGTGTGAGCGACCGGCAGAGGATATGAATGGAGGAAGCAGCTCCTTCGTCCGCTGCCCCAGCTGTTGGTTTCGGACGCAGCGAAGCGATCACCGACGATGTGGCGATCCGGCGCTGCGGCACTTGCGTTAAGGCATCGTCGAGCGAATCGATTAGGCGGTGCCGCGCCTGTCCCAGAATGCCATGGGGAACCATCGCTTTGCCATCGACCGTGATGCTAACCTCGCCCAATTGGTAGGCCGTGTTTCCGAACCGATCGATTTGCGCTTTCAATGAATCGGCATCGGCGATTTTGGTTCTCGCTGCGGGCAAGGCGTCATCCGAAACGGCAGTCACTTGAGTCGAGCCGGCCCGAGCCACCAAGCGGAGCGGCTCATCAACGCGCGCGTCGATTTCTAGATCGATTGTCACCTTTCGCTGGGGGTACTTGCCGCCGAACGATTGGCGAAGCCGCTTCGTGAGCTGCGGGTCGTCAGTTTTCCATAATGCCTGTCCCGGCTGGAGCAGGCCGAAGTCGATCGCACCGTGCTGAAAACCGAGTTCTACGGTTTGGCCAGCTTGTGCTTCTTTCGTCGACTGGCCGTCGCGCCAGATTTCGTAGACGCGGCCCCCTTGTTCGGTGCCAGCCAGGCGATCGCCGGCGAACGCGATCCCGTCGCCGCAGCGCAGTGACGTGGAAAGCTTGACTTGAACACGGCTCTCGACACGCACAATGCTTCCGAGCGGGACGCCATGCTTGGCCGACGTGGTGGCCGGTACGAGCATCTTGTGATCGCACCCCTGCAGCCAACCTGGCGAGAAACCTCGCGAGAACGACAGCTCCATCTCCTCCACGACGCGGGGGGAGAACTCGACGCGGCGCGACCGAGCCGTCTGTTCAATCGCTTCCCGATAGCGGTGCGTCATGTTGGCGACGTACTCAGGAGTCTTCAATCGCCCTTCAATTTTGACACACGCGACGCCGGCGTCGACGAGTTCGGGTACCAGCTCAAAGGCGGCCAGATCCTGAGGACTGAGCAAGTACTGCTGCTGATCCAGTTCCACATCCTGTCCATCGCAAATCAGGTCGTACGGTAAGCGGCAAGCTTGGGCGCACTGACCACGGTTGGCGCTGCGGCCACCGAGCGATTCACTGGTCATGCACTGGCCCGAGTAGGCGACGCAAAGTGCGCCATGTGCAAAGACCTCTAGTTCTAGCGTGGTGCCTTGCGAGATTTGAGTGATCTCGGCAAGGGACAGCTCGCGTGCCAAGACGACACGTTCGATTCCCAACGACTCGATCTCGGCGATCGTTTCCGCGCTCGTCATCGTCATCTGGGTCGATGCGTGGATGGCCAAGTCGGGGCAGACGGCCCGAATCAAACGGACCATTCCCAGGTCCTGCACCAGGACTGCATCGACGCCGGCTTGGGCCACGGCACGAACGACCTGTTCGAATTTTTCCAATTCGTCAGAGAACACGAGCGTGTTCAGCGTCACGAAGCCTTTGACTTGGCGGCCGTGCAGAAACTGCATGAGTTCGGGAAGCGTTTCGAGCGAGATGTTGTTGGCTCGGGCCCGCGCGTTGAATCCATTGTCGAGTCCAAAATAGACCGCATCCGCACCGTTCTCGACGGCTGCTGTGGCGCATTCGAAGTCGCCGGCGGGCGAGAGCAGTTCAGGCATGGGTGGTGTGGTCGTCATGATCTGATGGTAACAAAAATGGGCCGCACCAGTTCAGACTGCCAATTCTGGTGCATTCCGGGTTCGCGATTGGCGTCTGTGCCGGGAAAAACGGAGTCGACGGGAATCGCTATGGGAACCGGCTCATGCTGCCGAAGGTAGTATATTGGGCGTTTCGTTGGACTTCGGCAGGCGTGGCAAGGAATCTTGATTGTGACGTATGAGCGGATGACCGAATTGGATTTGGACGACGCCCGGTTCGACGTCGACCGCGCGTCAGCCGACCCGCAGAGCACCACGACCTATGTGATCTTGGCGGGACAACGCACCGGAGCAGCACTCATGTGCCGCCAGTTGGTAAATGCCGGATTGGGCGTGCCGGCCGGATATTTTGAACCGTTGCATCAGGGGAGAATCTGCCGCCGGTTTGGGCTGCAGCCCAACAATTTGGACGCGTACGTCAAATTGCTCCGGCAGAAAAGGACGACCGCCAACGGTTGCTTCGGAATGACGTTGCAGCCGTTCCAGTACGTCGAGCGGCCCCAGCTGCTCATCATGAACTTTGTTCACGACGGAACCAAGTTCATCCACCTCTACCGTGCCAACTTACTGGCCCAAGCGATCTCGCTCCATGCGGCCAGGCAGACGGCAGCATGGGGGAGCGACACGGCGGCACCGCCAGGACAACCGCTGACATGGGAACCCGCCAGTATCCTGTCGTGTCTCAGTTCGGTCGTGACGCAAGATCGCGTGTTGCGCACGCTCTTGAAGAAGCATCGATTCCCCGTGCTTTCGCTGAATTATGAAACGTACGTTGGCGAGCAAGCGTCAGCATTGTTGGCGATCGCCAAACATCTCGAGATTGAGGACTTCCGGCCGGTCGAGCCCGAATCGTCAACTCGCACAACAGCCGAGGTCGAAGCGAGAGAGTTGGCCGCCGAAAGATTCATCGAAGAGTACGGCCAACACAATCATTTTGGCATTGATGACATCTGCGATTGGGATCCGGCTCGGCAAATAACCAAGCCCACGCCGCCACCGGCAGGCCGAGGCGCCGTGATCAATCTGCAACGGCGTACCGATCGCCGGCAGCAATTCTTACAAGACAACAATCGCGTGCCGGGGATCGAATTTGACTTTGTGGAAGGCGTTGATGGCGACAAAGTCGAACTGCGTTCGCTTGTCGAGCAAGCATTGGTTGTGCCCGGATTGCAAGGATTCACGCAGGGGATGCTCGGGTGCTCGCTCTCGCATCGGAAAGTGTGGCAACAAGCGTCTTCGTGTCGTCAGCCAGTCGTCGCCTTTGAAGACGATGCCATCCTCCGGACCGATTTTGCGCCACAGCTGGCCGCCTTAGTCGGCCAATTGCCCGCCGACTGGGATTTTGTCCTACTGGGTTACAATCTCGATTCGGTGCTGACCACTGAACTCGTGCCGGGCGTCGCCATGGCGACCGGTTTTGTAACGACTCAGCCAGGCCCGATCGATACTGCCAAATTTCGGGAGGTGTCGACGGCGCCGCTGCTGCAGCCGCTGCGTCATGCCTATGGACTGTGTGGCTATTTGGTTTCGCCGCAGGGGGCCGATCAATTGTTAGAGATGTGCTTTCCGTTGGCGAATCGCCGCGTGTTCATTCCCGCCCTGAATCGATTTGTGGTTGCGGATGGCATCGACTCCTTAATGAACGTATTTTACCGGCATCTACATGCCTATTGTTCGCTGCCACCACTGGTGATGTCGCCGAATGACAAGGCGACGTCCGATGCGTCGACGGTGACGACCTAGGCAAGACCGTGCTCAGCGTGGGTACCCATACTTTTCCGAATCAATGAAGGGGGCGTCGTGGCTTTAAAACTCAATCTAGGAGCTGGTGACAAGCGGCCGGAAGGGTTCGTCAACGTGGACATGTTTGGTGAGCCCGATGTCCACCATGATTTGGAGTCGTTTCCGTGGCCATGGGAAGAGAGTACGGTGGATGAGATTTTGATGATCCATGTGCTCGAACATCTCGGCCAGCAGCCCAGCGTCTTCATCGGGATCATGAAAGAACTCTATCGCATCTGCGAGCCGGACGCGGTCATTCGTATCGCGGTGCCACACCACCGTCATGACAACTTCTTTGCCGACCCGACGCATGTTCGACCGGTGACTTCCTTCGGTCTGTCCCTTTTTTCGCAAAAAGCCAACCTCGAATGGCAAGCGGCCGGCGCCGCAAATTCACCATTGGGCCTGTACCACGACGTGGACTTCGAAATTGTGAAAACGACGGTAACGCCCAGCCAGATTTGGCGTAACCGGTATCCTCAGCAGGTCGATAACGTGCAGCTGCTCGCACGGGAAAGCAATATCTACAACAACCTGATTGAACAGGTCGATATCGAGCTCAAGGTCATCAAGCCAGGACGAGCTTCCGCCAAGGCGTGATGCAATCATGCCGGTAAGTTTGCAATGAAGTATTCTTCGAAAAGTGAGTTCGTCGAGCGAACCGCGGCCGAATGGGAGCGGCTGTGGGGCCAGTTTGGGCTGCTAGAAAGTCCACAAGCTGCACATCAAGTCCTGGCGCATCTGTACGCCTGGCACGGGTTGCTGCTCGGTTGGCGTGATCAGGCGGCGAAAGGGGCTCAGCCAGCGTTACCCGCCGCCGGTTTTCGTTGGCGAGATACGCGGGCGTTAAATGCCAGCCTGGATCGAGCTCACGCGGACATTCCTTTGAAATCGATTGTGATTCGGCTGAAGCGTTCCCATGGGCGAGTGATGAAGTGGGTGGACGAGCTGACCGAGCGTCAACTGCTAGAGCCTGGCTGGGAAGGCTGGACGGGCAAACTGCCGCTCGTGAGCTACATCGGGCCCAACACGTTCAGTCACTATCGTTGGGCAAACAAGAAGTTGAATCGCCTAGGCTAACCCGAAGTGCTAGCCGCCATGGCGGCATCGTTACTCGCTGCTCATCAACTCGTCGATCTTTGGCTGCATCGCATCGGCCCAGAGCTGGTAACCGGCTTCGTTTGGGTGCAGCAGGTCGGGCATGATCGATTTTGGCAAGCTCTTGTCGTCATCGAGGAAGGCGTCGGCAACGTCGAGGTAGAAGATGTGCTCGCCATCGGCGTACTTTTGGATGATCGCATTGGTGCCGTCGGTCAATTGGCGGAATGCACCCTCGGGGCTGGCGTCTCGCGGGAATATCGCCAGCAGCAGGAGCTTGGCGTCGGGCAATCGTTCTCGGAGATCGTCCAGGATTGCCTTCACGCCGGCCGCGGTGAATTCGGACGGCTCGTGGCGATGGCCGGCGTTGTTTGTCCCGATCATCAGGACGACTAGTTTTGGGTTGAGCCCAGCAACTTCACCATTTTCCAGACGCCACAACACATGTTCGGTGCGGTCGCCGCTGTAGCCTAGGTTGAGTGCCCGATATTTCGCATAGCGTTCACTCCAAATTTTCGTAGCGGTCTTTTCCCAGCTGTGGGTGATGGAATCACCAATCATGACGAGTTGAATTTGCTCTCGGTTCGCCGCCTTCTCTTTTAGTTTCGCGGCGTGCCGTTCGGTCCACCAGCCATCCGAACGTGCATCGGGTGTGGTCGCCAGCTCGGCACTGATCGTTTGCTGAGCCGAAATGCGAGAATTCAGCGCCGCAAGGCAGAGCAGGATGGCGGTGATGGCCATGAGGGCGATCCATGATTTCATCGGAGGTTGCCTGATGTGGGGCGATGTCAAAAAACTTACACGCGGTCGGGCTGAAGTATCGCAAACCGCATCCATCGCTGCAAACGGGTGAGAACTTACCCCTTCGTGGCGGTGAGAATGGCACGGAGCGGCGGCGGGTAGCCTTCGATGGTCTGGCGCTGGTCAGTCGACAAGAAGTCGGACAACGATTCGTAGTCCATCCATGCCGTCTTGCGTTGTTCGGCTGTGGTCGTCGGAGTTGTGTCGACGTGTTCGATCTCTTTGTACCCGCATCGCTGAAGCCAGCGGACAAGCATTGGCAGGGAGGGAAGGAACCAGACGTTCCTCATCTTGGCGTACCGATCTGCCGGTACGAGTACCGTTTCGGTCGAGTCGTCCAGGATGAGGGTTTCGAGAATGAGCTTGCCACCGGGGCGTATGGCACGACCGAGTGCGGTCAGGTGATCGATCGGGCTGGTGCGGTGGTAGAGGACTCCCATCGAGAGCACGACATCGAAGTAACGCAGGGGTTCGGTAAGCACCGCGTCGCTGAGTGGCAGCACATGATTTGGCGCTGCTCCGACGAAGCGGCGGACCGCCGCGTGTTGCATGATGTAGAGCAGAAACGGATCGAGCCCCAATACCGACGCGGCTCCAGCTGCCAGCATTCGCCAACCGAAATAGCCATTCCCAGATCCGACATCCAAGACGGTGGCGCCTGGCCAATCGGCGGCCCGTTCGATGCGGTCCCATTTCCAATCGGATCGCCATTCGGTGTCGAGCACGATGCCGTCCAGTTCAAAGGGCCCTTTCCGCCATGGCATCAGCTCGCGGAGCAGCCGCTCGTTCGCCGCGACCTCCATCGGGTGCGGCGACGAGGCCGCAACGGCGGCTTGATCGAAGTGCGTGGTCAAGCCGGGCTGCACGTCGAGTGCTGCGATCGCTTGGCTCCAGCGCGTGAAATCGGCATTCGCTTCCGCGGTCAGCGCGCAACGGCAAGCCGGCTGAACCCGCTCGACGAATCGATCTAAGCCGGCGGCCGTCAGTTGATCAAAGAGGGCCGGGTAGCCGAGTAAATCGTACATGGCAGTCACGAATCGACAGGCTCGCTATTTGATGGCCAGGATCGAAACGAAATTGAAGCACTGCAGCCAGGGGGCGACGATCCGGTAGCCAGCTTGCTGTAGGCGGGCGGTGTGCTCTGCGACCGATTCGCGAATGAGCGTGTTTTCTAGCGCCGTGCGTTTCTGGGCGATCTCTAATTCGCTATAGCCGTTCGATCGTTTAAACGCATGGTGCAACTCGTGCAGCAGTTGATCCTGGTCTCGATCGGGGAATGAGATTTTCTCAGACAGAATCAACGCCCCACCCGCCTTCGTGCCCGCTGCGATCCGCTCGATCACGCGCGCCCGTTCGGCGATCGGTATGAATTGCAGTGTGAAGTTCAAAATGGCCAATGACGCCTGGCTGATGTCGACCTCTTGAATGTCGGCCGCGATCAGATGACTGCGACAGGCCAACGGTGTTTGCTGCAACTGGGCCCGCAGCCGATCCAGCATGGCGGGCGAATTATCAACGCAGTGGATCGTACAATCACTCGGAATGCGATCGTGGACGGCGAAGGTACTGGCTCCCAACGAGCACCCTAGATCGTAAATGTTCGAATTGGGCGTGGCGTACGTTGCTGCGATTTCGCCCAGGAGCGACAGGATTGATCCGTATCCAGGCACCGACCGTTGAATCATGTCGGGGAAGACTCGAGCCACCTCGTTGTCGAACCGAAAATCGCCGACGTGGCTCAGGCGGTCAGCAAACAGAGCGTCTTTTTCGTGACTCATGGGTCTGGCGTAAGCGGGGACAACGTGTGCCAAGGGCCGGCGTGCGATTGCACGCCCCGTCCCGGTTATAGGGGTGGCTCGGCAGATGTGTGAAGGCCCTTCAGCGAAAATGCCGAAAAGAGGGAGGCGAGGTGTTCTTGGTGAAAACAGGCGAATAGAGTCAAAGGGCTGGTCAGATGCGATTGCAGATCATTGATAAGAACGAAGGCTTCTCGTGCAACGGCTGCTCGAACTGTTGCCAACAGCCCTATTCGATCGCCATCGAAAAGGAGAAGGCGCACGCCCTGTCCGACGTCGATTTTTCGCAGTACGAGCAGCTGGCCGGCAAGAAGTTCTATCAGGAAAGTAAAGACGCTCCCGACGGCTTTTATGTCATTCCGAAGCAGGAGGGCAGCACGAAGTGTCTGTTCCTGCTTCCGGACGGACTCTGTATCATTCATAAGGAGCTGGGGGCCGAAGCCAAGCCGACGCCGTGCCAGCGATTTCCTTTCCACGAATCGGTGACGTTCGTCGATCATCGCGTGTCGGTCAACTTTGGGTGCCCGAGCGTCATTTCGGACAAAGAGACGAGACTGGTCGAGCAAGAGGCCGAAATTGCCGCCGGTTCGAAAGTGCCCGATCTGCCGCCCGATCACAAGGCCTTCGTCGGTCTGAATCACGAGACGGGTGTTTCGCACGGCGAATTTGATGCGCTCGCAAACAGCCTCGAAACATTCTTTCAGCCCGAGCGGCCAACTTCCATTTGGCAGGCGTTCCATGCCGGTCTAAGTTTGGTTCAGCAGACGATTGAAAAAAAGAAGGGAGGCGACGAAGACTTGAGCGACTGGCTCAACGATCGGGATGCGGTCGCTTTGCTAGAAGAGGCGGCGACGGTGACGCCTGTCGACAACCTCCGTTCGGTGGCGAGCCCGGTTCGCATGCGGTTTGCGGCCACCTTAATGCGTGACGCGTTGCCGCAAGAAGTGACTTTGAATATGAGCCTCTGGCGACGCATCTTCTCGCTCCCCAAGGTGATGCCGCTGGCCAAGATGAGCGGCACCTATTTCTCCAAAGTACAGCAGCGAGAGATTGATATCGATCAGGTCGCGAAGCATCCGTTGCCCGATGGGATCGATGCACAGGCGACCGAACTGCTGAAACGCTGCTTTCGAACTCGAATTTGGCAGCGTTTTCTGATCGGGACGCGGCTTTCGGTGCTGGCTGGACTCCATCAGCACATCCACGACCTGAATTGCATCCTGTTTCTGTCGCGGGTCGACGCTTTCTACAACGGCGAATCGAAGCTCAGCTACGACGTCGTGGCAAAGAATGTCTCCCGTTTCGAATTCAATTTTGCCAACCAGCCACGGCTGTTTAGCAACAATTCTGCCTCCTGGTTCAATAACCAGCTGAACGATCTATCGCTCGCCTTCGCGAGCTTGGAAATGATGGCGATGGGCGTTTCGTCGCCTGAGGAGGCCGATGTCACGACGGCGATTACTTTCCCGATCGTCAGTGGCGATTCCCAGTCGGCGCCGAACGCGCTGAACTAGCCGGCTGCCGCAGCAACCTCGCGACGATTCAGTCCGCTTCGCTGGCCGGAGCGTGCGGGTTGGGCGGTTCTTGCCCCGAGCATTCCAGTACCGGCTGTCGTGGATATTTGGGGTATTGGGACTCTTTCAGCGCCCGTTCGCAAAGCAGGAAGAGCGAGCCCTTTCCAGAGCGGATTTCTCGCTTGTGTTGGCAATTGTGGCAGAGTGAATTCATGAAAAAGTCCAGGGAAGGCGGTGCGTCCGAAAGGAGGAGGCTCCGGGTTGGCTCAGCTTCGCAAATGGCGTACGATTTCCAGCATTGGGCGGACACAATGGTGGCGGCGGATCGATGAACTCTCGATTCGTCCGCTTTGATTTACGGACAAACGATGAGCGATTTCGACCTTTCCAGTTTGGGCCTTACTGTAACCGATGTTGTCCGCAATGCGGCACCCTCTTCGCTTTATGAAGAGGCGATCCGCGGCGATGCCGGTGCGACGATTTCTAACCTCGGCGCGCTGATCGCCTATTCGGGCACAAAGACAGGCCGATCACCGAGCGACAAGCGCGTCGTTAAGCATCCGGAATCGGAAGGCAATGTTTGGTGGGGACCGGTCAATATCCCGATTGAAGATAAAGTCTTCCAAATCAACCGGGAACGAGCCATCGATTACCTGAATACGTGTGAGCGACTGTATTGCTTCGACGGGTACGCCGGCTGGGATCCGAAGTACCAAATCAAAGTCCGCGTCGTCTGTGCTCGTCCCTATCATGCGCTCTTCATGAACAACATGCTGATCCGACCGCCATCGTCGGACCTGGCCGATTTTGGCGAACCCGATTGCACTATTCTCAATGCGGGCGCGTTCCCGGCGAATCGGCATACCGAAGGAATGACTTCGAAGACGAGTGTCGATCTCAGCCTCGAGAATCGTGAAGTGGTGATCCTCGGAACGGAATATGCCGGCGAGATGAAGAAGGCGGTCTTCACGCTGATGAATTACCTGATGCCTTGCCAAGATGTACTGTCGATGCATTGCTCCGCGACCGAAGACCGCGACACGGGCGAATCGTCGGTCTTGTTCGGCTTGTCCGGTACGGGAAAAACGACGCTGTCAGCCGATCCAGCGCGCTGGTTGATTGGTGACGATGAGCATTGTTGGACTGACGAGGGCGTCTTCAATATTGAAGGTGGCTGCTATGCGAAGGCGATTTACTTAACGCGCGATGCGGAGCCGCAGATTTTCGACGCGCTCAAATTTGGCGCGGTGCTCGAAAATGTCGTCTACGATGCGGCCGATCACCATGTTGATTTCAACAACACGAGTATCACAGAAAATACCCGTGGCTCGTATCCGATCGGCTTCATCGAAAATGCCAAGGTACCGTGCGTCACAGGGCATCCGAAACATGTGATCTTTTTGACATGCGATGCTTTTGGCGTGCTGCCGCCTGTCAGTAAGTTGACCCCGGAGCAGGCAGAATACCACTTCATCAGTGGGTATACGGCCAAAGTTGCCGGCACCGAAGTCGGTGTCGACGAACCCGAGGCGACGTTCTCACCCTGCTTTGGCGGTCCGTTCCTCGTTTGGCATCCGGGCAAGTATGCCGAGCTGTTGTCGTCCAAATTGAATGAGCATGGCGCCGAGGTGTGGTTGATCAACACCGGTTGGTCAGGCGGTCCCTATGGTGTAGGTTCGCGGATCAAGCTTTCCCATACGCGGGCGATGGTGGCGGCCATTCATGGCGGCCAGCTATCCAATGCGGCGACGGTTCAAGAACCCTATTTCGGATTGGACGTCATCACGGAATGCCCGGACGTGCCGAAGGAACTGCTACTACCCAAGTCAACTTGGGCAAGTTCCGAAGACTATGACCAGACGGCTGAGAAACTTGTTCAGCTTTTTGCCGAAAATTTCTCGACGTATGCAGACGGCGTGCGTCCCGCAGTCCTCGCCGCGGGTCCGACGACGTAGTCCGAATAGTGGGAGCTCATGATCATCTCCCGTTCCCCCCGAATGGTCGCGATTTCGGCAAAGTAATTCCCAGAATTTCCGTTTTGCGATAACGTGGGTGGTCTCTTCTGTTGACGGAACATCTAATCGAGTCGAAATGTCCAGGATCGGTGTCATCGCATGCGTACTCCTTTGCAGTGCCTTCGGCGTTGCAAGTGCGCAAGTTCAATGGCAAGAACTGGCCGCCGCGAAACTCAATCAGGCGGAACGTGGGACGACCGAGTATCTAAACGCCATCCTGGAACGGACGGCGGCGATGCTCAATCATGACAAAGAGCAAGCCATCGAGTTTGCAGAACTGGCGTTGAAAGAGGCGAGGCGACAGAACAATCCGAGCGCGGAGGCGATTTGCTATCTACAGCGTTCCATCGCCATCGCCGAAATGGAAGGGCTAAGGGCTAGCGAACAAGCTTACCAACGGGCTGTTGCGTTGTTCGATCCCAAGTGCAGTCCGGAACTGCGTCTGTTCTATTATTCGCACCTCTTCTACCGTGACCGGTTGCTGAAATCGCCCGGTGAGCTGCTGGCCATTAGCCAAAAGATGCGGAACGCCATCGATCAGCTCGACGACCAAAAGCTCAAGTTATTGGGAGAGTTAAGCCTGTACGAGCAGCGTGCCATCGCGGCGCCACCGACAAAGGAGACGTCGGCGCCGCTTAGAGAGATGGCCCAACAGGCGGGCATGGAGTTTATCGAGCTGTCATTGGACTGCCAAGAAGTAATCAAAGCGGATCGGCTGCCAGCGAAAGAGGCGCTGGAAAAGATTGCCCCGCTGGCCGAGCGAGCCAAGGTTGCTCAGTTTCGACCGGTGCACATCCTGCTGCTGATGCACCTGATCGATGCCGCGGCGCAGTTGCAAGACTTAGACAAATTCGAGCAATTCAGCGACGACCTGTACGAATCGGCGGGAAAACTGAAGTTGACCGATTGGGTCGCGTTGAGCCTGTGCGCGAAAGCTGATCTCGCTTTAGCCCGCAAAAATACGGCAGAAGCGCTGGCGAGAATGGATGAGGCCTGCGAACTATTGCCGGCGATCGATATGGGCAATGTGCGTCGCAGAGTTCAGAAAGCGGCCGTAAAGGTCTATTTGGCGACCGGCAACAAGCAGCGGTTGGTCGACTTTACCAATTCCATGTTCGCCAGCGACGACCACATCCAATCGCGGAAGTTGCAGCAGCGATTGCTGGAATTCTCTCGACAGCTTGATGTCGCTCAAGAAGCGGCCGCCGCGGGCGCGCAGCGCGTTGAAGAGTTGAAGTCAGAACAAGCCAAGCTGGTCGTGCTGAATGAGAATCTGATTGAAGATCGCGCCACCGTCGAATCTGAGAAATCGGTGTTTCAGAAATTGACAACGGTCGGTTTCTTGCTGACGACGCTGCTCGCCGCACTGACACTGGTAAGCCGTCAGAGGCTGAAGCGAACGCATGCCGAATTGCAAGCGGAAGTAGAGGCCAACAAGAAAAGCCGCCAATTGCAGAAGACGATGGAAGTGAAGATCGCTCAGGCTGAACGGATGGAGAGCCTGGGCGCGCTGGCGGGCGGCATCGCTCATGATCTTAACAACCTGCTGGTCGGTGTGCTGTGCAATGCAGAGCTCTTAGAGAGTAATAAGCTGGGTGAGCAGGCTGCGGCCGATTGCACGACAGGAATCATTGCCTCCGCCATGGCAGCGGCCGAGTTGAGTCAGAAGATGCTGTCGTATGCTGGTCGCGTGCCGAGCTGTAAGCGGCCAGACGATTTGAACGAAATGATCCGGAACATCAGTCCCCTGCTGAAATCTGGCCTGAACCTTGCTTGCGATCTGCTGCTTGACGAATCGGAGCCGCTTCCGGCTGAAATCGATCATACGCAGATGGAGCAGGTTGTGATGAACCTCGCTACGAACGCGGCGACAGCGATCAAGCATCGCGAAAACGGCCGGCTCGTCGTGCGTACCGGCACCGAAGCAATCGTCGATGTGGCGTCCGACCCGACCTTGTTCGGCTTGCGAACGGATGGCGGGGAATTCGTCTTCTTCGAGTTTGAAGACAATGGGGATGGCATTGATGAAGCGAATCTTCAGCGCATTTTCGAACCGTTCTACTCGACTCGTGATATGGGACAGGGGCTGGGGCTGGCTGTCGTTTACGGCCACGTCGTTTCGCATGATGGGTTGATCCGTTGCACGGCAGTGAAAGGTGAGGGAACCCGGTTTCGCATTCTGCTGCCGCGCTACAGCAGCGACGACGCTGCGGTAGAAGCGATGGACGGGACTCATTAGCGTCAGCGGACGCGCGTTCCGTTGCGCTTTGTGAGGGTCGTGGCGATTCTCTCGTTGCCGGAAGAGCCTTCTCGCGACGTGCGAATATCAGCGAGTGGTAAGGTTGTCCGATCTTGCGCGGCTGCGGTCGGCGGTCGCTGCCGGTGGTGAGCAACATTCCGGCGTGAACGTTCCGGTCGGCATGATTGTGTCATAAGTCGCGTATCCACCACCCGGGAAGTCCCTACTCAGTGTCGGGCTAACCCGCCCCGATGAAGCATGGGGGAATTCTTGCGCGAGGATTGCGCAAGCTCGGTCTTCTGAAAGAAGACGGGGAAAGATCAAAGGGGGGGAAACCGTGCGCCGGATTGCACGGAGGAAGTTGACAGCGGATGTCAGTGTTCGATTTTTTTAAATTTCGTCTGAGTAGCAGGTCAAGCGAACGGGCCATCGATCTTCAGCAGTTGGAAGACCGAACGCTTTTTGACGCGTTTCCACTCGTCGATCCGGCGTTGGCGATTACGCCAGCCGAGACGGATGGCATGCTCTTTCAGGTTGCCAATGAACTGGCGACCGATCAGGCGGACGTCACGCGCGAGCTGCTCATCATCGATGCCGGCGTTTCTGACGCTGGCTCGCTCGTTGCCGATTGGCAGGGGCGTGGCGAGACCTACGACGTCGTCGTTCTGGAATCCGGTCGCAGCGGGGTCGAGCAGGTTACCGAACTGCTCGACGGTTACGATGCTTTGGATGCACTGCACATCGTCTCGCATGGCCAAGATGCGGGCTTTCAGCTGGGCAGCGATTGGGTCACGCTCGAATCGATCGCACGATTCCAGGGTGCCATCGAGTCTTGGGGAGATGCGATTTCGCTAGATGGCGACATTTTGCTGTACGGCTGCAATCTGAGCGGTTCCGAGGCAGGGATTGAGCTGGTCGAAGAGATTGCCCAGTTGACCGACGCCGATGTCGCTGCCAGCGACGACGTGACAGGGCACGAGCGCCTGAATGGCGACTGGGACCTGGAGTTCGCGGTCGGTGTCATCGAAGCGGCCGTGCCGTTCTCGGGCGAGCTGCAGTCGACGTGGCGATCGCAGCTCGGTCCACCGATTCAGGAATTCTTTGTGCCGATGCGCGAGTCAGAAATTTATGATGCGCTCGTCGACATCTACACCGCGGCGACGGTTGACCCCGATATCGAAACGGTGATCGGCATCACCGCGACCCGCGACAATACGATCATCACCTACGATCACCATGAAGATGGTTACGAGGCCGATATTGCAGCGCCGGTCCAGGCGAGCACGCAAGTCTGGGGAGACGGGAATCCGGCAAATGGTTCAGCGCCAGGCTTGGTCGGCGACATCATTAACGCCGGCGATATTGTCATCCTGCAAAACTTGGTGCCCGAGTTCCCAGGGGCCGTGAACTACTTCGACGGTAGTGATCGTTTTGTGACCGACCAATTGGTGGCGGCGACGCGCGCCGGTTGGTCGCCGACGCCGGGGACGGTGTTGGCGGGCACGGTCGAGGTAACGGATACCAGCCGCTGGGGGACCAGTTACGAGATTCCTATCGGCGAAGATACCGCGAACGTCTTTGCCCAGTACGAATACACCGGGCTCTACGTCATGGCGGCCGTCGATGGCACGGTGGTCGACATCGATTTCGACGGCGATGGCACGGTCGATGTCATGACGACGTTGAACCAAGGAGATTCGTATCATGTCGATGGAGGCGTGTTGCAGGGAGCGACCGTCGAATCGACCGAACCGGTGCAGGTCGATCTGATCACAGGCGATCGAGCGTCGCTCGTCGATTCGCGCTGGTATTTGTTGCGTCCCACAGCAGAATGGTCCAATGCGTACATCAACCCGGTCGGGACGACGGCTGCGACCGACCCGGCCACGATTGTGTTCTATAACCCGAACGCCACTGATATCACGGTGGACGTCGAGACGCAGGGAGGCACCGTGCCGGTGCTGGTTCCCGCTGGCGATTCCGGCGTATACGTCATGCCGGCTCCGGTGGGTGGTGAAGTCTCCGGCGCTTACGTGACCAGTCAGGGTGGCGAAGATTTCTATGCCGTGATGACGATGGATTCGGATGCCGCGCACACGGCCTACGATTGGGGGTTCAGCCTGCTTCCCGAACAGGGGCTGACTCCCATGGTGGTCGCGGGGTGGGCGCCCGGCTCAGAAGACCTCTCGGTAAACGGTAGTCCCGTTTGGATAACAGCCACATCTGCAACCGACCTCTACATTGACTTCGACGGCGATCCGTCGACCGGCTCGCTCGTCGATCCGTTCGGAAATCGTTACGACGAACTGCGCTCGGTGAACGCCCTCGAGTCGGAGCGGGTTTTCGATAGCTCGGACAATGATCAGTCCGGGCTGCGCGTCTACACCGTCGACGGGACGGTGCTCGCATCTGCCTGGGGCCTCGATCCGGATATCGGCGGTCCCGGCTTGCCCTATCTTGATCTTGGCACCATCGTTCTGCCGTTCCCGGTGCCGACGGTGACCAAGGTGGCGGCGTTGAGTAATGACGTGAGCGCCAACGGACTGTTTGATCCGGGAGACACGATCGTTTGGACGATCACCATCACGAACAATGACGGTTTCGATATGACGGGTGTCGTGTCGTTTGACGACGTGCCCAGCAATACGACCTACGTGGCTAACTCGACGACGGTCAATGGCGCCGGCGTGGCGGATGATTCCGTGGGAGCCACCATCATGCCGATGGATGAAGGTGGCTTGGCAACGGCCGATATCGGGCCGGGCGGCACGACCATCATCACCTTCGAGACGACGCTCAACTTGCCATTGCCGGTCTACACGATGGTCGAAAATACCGTCTTGGTCTCGTCCAATCTGGGCACAACGGGCGCCTCGGTCGAGCTGCCGATCAATCTCGCGCCAAATTTGGCGGTCGCCAAAGATGATGGTGGCATCAGTACGACACCCGGCGGCAGCGTGATTTACACGATCGACTACGAGAACCTCGGTACGAACAATGCAACCGGCGTGGTTCTAACCGAGACGCTGCCAGCCAACTCGTCATTCGATGCGGCTAACAGTACGACAGGTTGGATCGAGACGGGGCCTGGCACCGGCGTTTTCGAGTACACCGTCGGCGGGCTGAATGTCGGCGCCAATGGTTCGGTCATGTTTGCCGTCCTCGTCGACGACCCATTGGCGGCCGGTGTTACTCAGATTTCCAACAGCGTTTCGATTGCCGATGATGGATCGAGTGGGACCGACAGTGATCTCACGGACAACTCCAGCACGGACACAACGCCCGTCACTGCGGCGCCCGACTTGGTCGTGACTAAGGATGACGGCGCGATCTCCGTTGCCGCGGGGGCGTCGGTGGTTTATACGATCAATTACAGCAACACCGGTTCGCAGGGAGCCACCGGTGTCGTGGTCACAGAGTCGCTTCCCGTCGGCGCCACGTTTGACGCAGCCAACAGTACGGCCGGCTGGATCGAATCGCCGGTGGGAAGTGGCACGTACGAGTTCACTGTCGGCTCGCTCGCCTCGGGCAGTGGCGGCAGTCTCGCCTTCGCGGTGCTGGTCGATGATCCAGTGGCGGCGGGGGTGAATCAACTCGTCAACAATGTGGCGATCGCCGACGATGGAACCAACGGCACCGACGAGGATCCGAGCGACAACACGGACAGTGATACTGATTCGCTCGTCGCGGCTCCTGATCTCTATGTCACCAAAGACGACAGCCAGACGGTCGTGGCGGCTGGTGGCTCGGCCGTTTACGCGATCAGCTATGGAAATGATGGCTCGCAGGATGCCACCGGAGTCGTGCTCACGGAGACACTTCCAGCCGGAGTCACCTTTGACGCGGCCAACAGCTCTGCCGGTTGGAGTGAAACGGCTCCTGGCAGTGGCGTCTTCACGCTCAGTATCGGCAGCTTAGCGTCGGGCGCATCGAGCAGTGTGAATTTCGCGGTCACGATCAATGACCCACAGGCGGCGGGTGTCGATCAGATTGTGAACAACGTGAGCATCGCGGACGACGGCGCCAACGGTGCCGATGAGGACGTGTCCGACAACAGTGATAGTGATACGGACACGGTCACCGCCGCCCCTGATCTCTTTGTTACCAAGGACGATGGCAATGGGGCGGTAGCAGCCGGCGATAGTGTCAGTTACACGATCAACTACGGCAATGATGGAACACAGGGTGCGACCGGAGTCGTGCTGACAGAGACCTTGCCCGCGAATGCCGCTTTTGACGCGGCGAACAGCACAGCCGGCTGGACCGAGACCGCGCCTGGCAGTGGTGTCTTCACGTGGAGTATCGGTGCGCTCGCTTCCGGTGCCAGCGGCAGTGTGACGTTTGCCGTCATTGTGGATGATCCGCAAGCGGCCGGCGTCGACCAGTTGATCAACACGGTTTCCATTGCCGATGACGGCGCCAACGGAACTGACGAAGATGGGAGCGACAATAGCGACGGCGACACCGACGCGTTAACAGCGGCTCCTGATCTGTTCATTACGAAGGATGATGGGCTGATGGTCGTCGCAGCGGGGCAGGGCGTGGTCTATGCCATCAACTACGGCAACGACGGATCGCAAGACGCAACCGGCGTCGTGATCACCGAAACACTGCCTGCCAATGCCATGTTTGACGCGGCCAATAGTACGTCCGGTTGGACCGAAACCGCACCCGGCAGTGGCATCTACACGTTCAGTATTGGCGCTTTGGCGTCGGGCGCGAGTGGCAATGTGAACTTTGCGGTGATTGTGGACGACCCGCAAGCAGCTGGCGTGACGCAACTGGTGAACAGCGTCGCCATCGCCGACGACGGTGCCAATGGTGTCGACGAAGACCCCTCGGACAACAGCGATAACGACACGGATTCGCTGACGGCTGCTCCCGACCTATTCATCACCAAAGACGATAGCCTGACCGTTGTGACGGCCGGGGCGGACGTCATCTACTCCATCAATTACGGCAACGATGGATCGCAAGATGCCACGGGCGTCGTGATCACCGAAACACTGCCGATCGGTGCCACGTTTGATGCGGCCAATAGTACTGCCGGCTGGGCTGAAACGGCGCCGGGCAGCGGCGTCTATACATTCAACGTCGGTGCGCTCGCATCAGGAGCCAGTGGAAGCGTGAATTTTGCGGTATCGGTGAACGATCCGCAGGCTGCGGGCGTCGACCAACTCGTCAACAACGTCAGTATTGCCGATGACGGAGCCAATGGAACCGACGAAGATTTGTCGGACAATGATGACAATGACGTCGACACCCTCACCGCCGCGCCAGACCTATTCGTCACGAAAGACGATGGGGCGAGCGTCGTGGCCGCCGGGGATCTTCTCGTCTATACGATCAATTATGGCAACGATGGGACCCAAGGCGCTACCGGCGTCGTGCTTACCGAGACCTTGCCCGCGAATGCTACGTTTGCTGCGGCCAATAGTACGGCCGGCTGGACCGAGACAGCACCGGGCAGCGGAGTCTTCACGTTCAGCGTCGGGTCGTTGGCAGCTGGGGCCAGCGGTAGCGTTGACTTTGCCGTCATCGTCGATGATCCGCAGAACGCCGGTGTCGAGCAGCTCGTGAATAATGTGGCCATCGCGGATGATGGTAGCAACGGCGCCGACGAAGACCCTTCGGATAACTCGGATGCCGACACCGACACGGTCACCGCGGCGCCCGACCTGTTCATTACGAAGGATGACGGTCAGTCGGTTGTCTCTGCTGGCGATCGTCTGGTCTACACCATCAACTACGGGAATGATGGTTCGCAAGATGCGACCGGTGTCGTCATCACTGAAACGCTGCCGTCCAACGCCGCCTTCGATGCGGCTAATAGTACGGCCGGCTGGACCGAGACAGCACCGGGCAGCGGAGTCTTTACGTTCAGCGTCGGCGCGCTCGCATCGGGCTCGTCGGGAAGCGTGGCCTTCGCTGTGATCGTTGACAGCGCCCAAGCGGCGAATGTTGATCAGCTCGTCAACAATGTTTCGATCATGGACGACGGCGCGAATGGGACGGATGAAGACCTGTCCGACAATACCGACGTCGATACGGATGGGCTCGTGGCTGCACCCGACTTGGTGATTGTCAAAGATGACGGCAACACGGTCGTCGCGGCGGGCGATAGCCTGATCTACACGATCAACTACAGTAATGCCGGTTCACAAAATGCGACGGGTGTCGTCATCACGGAGACGTTGCCGACCGGAGCCACCTTCGACGCCGCCAACAGTACGGCCGGTTGGATCGAGACGGCGCCCGGCAGTGGTGTGTACACGTTCTCGGTTGGTGCGCTTAATGTTGGAGCCAGCGGGTCGGTGGCGTTTGCTGTTACGGTTGACGATCCGCAGAGCGCAGGGATCGACCAGCTCGTGAATAATGTTTCCATTGCGGATGATGGTTCGCAGGGCGCAGATGAGAATCCGGCCAACAATAGTGACACCGATACCGATGTGCTGACGGCGGCGCCCGATCTGTTCATCGCGAAGGATGACGGGGCGACCGTGGTGGCGGCTGGCGATAGCCTGAGCTACACGATCAATTACGGTAACGATGGGACGCAAGGCGCCACAGGCGTGGTCATCACCGAGGTGTTGCCGACCGGAGCTACGTTTGATGCGGCTGGCAGCACGGCGGGTTGGACCGAGACCGCTCCGGGCAGCGGCATCTACACCTTGAGCGTCGGCGGTTTGGCTTCTGGTGCCAGCGGCAGCGTGACGTTTGCTGTCACGGTAGACGATCCGCAAGCCGCGGGCGTCGATCAACTGATCAACAATGTGTCGATTACCGATGACGGCAGCAACGGAGCCGACGAGGATGCGAGTGACAATGCGGACAGCGATACAGACACGCTGAATGCAGCGCCCGACTTGTTCGTGACGAAAGATGATGGCCTGATGATCGTGGCGGCCGGCAGTAGCGCCGTCTACACGATCAACTATGGCAACGATGGAACGCAAGGGGCGACCGGCGTTACCCTCACCGAAACGCTCCCAAGCAATGCCTCGTTCGACCCGGCCAACAGTACCGCCGGTTGGACCGAAACGGCACCCGGTAGTGGCATCTACACATTCAGCATCGGCGCGCTCGCTGCGGGTGCCGGCGGCTCCGTCGATTTCGCCGTTATGGTCGATGATCCTCAGGCTGCTGGCGTCGATCAGCTCGTCAACCATGTTTCGATTGCTGACGACGGTAGCAATGGTGTGGATGAGGACCCGAGCGACAACAGCGACGGCGACACCGATGCGTTGACAGCCGCCCCCGATCTGTTCATCACCAAAACGGATGGCCTCACTGCCGTCACGGCGGGCGCCAATCTGATCTATGTGATCAATTACGGCAACGATGGTTCGCAAGATGCCACGGGCGTCCTGATCAGCGAGACGCTGCCGACGGGGGTCACCTTCGATGCCGCGAACAGCACCCCTGGCTGGACCGAAACGGCGCCGGGCAGTGGCGTGTTCACGTTTAGTGTCGGCGCACTGGCGTCTGGAGACGGTGGGACCATTTCCTTTGCCGTGACGGTCAACGATCCGCAAGAGGCGGGCGTCGAGCAACTCGTCAATTCCGTGACGATCGCCGATGACGGCCTCAACGGAGCAGATGAAGACCTCAGCGATAACAGCGATTCAGACATCGATACGCTCCTGGCTGCCCCCGACCTGTTCATCGTGAAGGATGATGGTGAGACGGTGGTGGCGGCTGGTGATAGCGTTATCTACACGATCAACTACGGCAACGATGGGACTCAGGGCGCTACCGGTGTCGTCATTACCGAGACGCTACCCGTCGGAGCCACATTTGACGCGGCCAACAGTAGCGCCGGCTGGACCGAAACGGCGCCTGGCAGCGGCACCTTTACCTTCAACGTGGGCGGCTTGGCCTCGGGGGCCAGCGGCAGCGTTGCGTTCGCCGTGCTGGTCGACGATCCGCAAGATGCCGGGGTCGATCAGTTGATCAACAATGTCTCCATCGCCGACGACGGCGCCAACGGTGCCGACGAGGATCCGAGCGACAACAGTGACGATGACGTCGACACACTCACGGCCGCCCCTGACCTGTTCATCAGCAAGGATGACGGAGCCACGGTCGTGACCGTGGGCAATTCGGTTGTCTACACCATCAACTATGGCAATGACGGTACGCAGGGCGCCACCGGTGTCGTGATCACCGAAACGCTGCCAGCCGGAGCGACGTTTGACGCCGCAAACAGCACGGCCGGTTGGGTGGAGACGGCGCCCGGGAGTGGCACCTATCAATTCACGGTGGGAGGCCTCGCCTCGGGTCTCTCTGGCAGCGTGACGTTTGCGGTCGTCGTCGACGATCCGCTCGCGGCCGGGATCGATGACTTGGTCAATAACGTCGCCATCGCAGACGACGGCACCAACGGTCCGGACGAAGATCCAAGTGACAATTCAGATGTCGACACGGACGTGATCGATGCCGTGCCCGATCTGTTTGTGACGAAAGATGATGGGCTGACCGAAGTCAATCCTGGAAATGTTGTCACTTACACCATCAACTACGGAAATATCGGCGATCAGGGTGCGACCGGCGTGGTGCTCACCGAAGCCTTGCCCGCCGGATCGGCATTTAATGCGGCTGGCAGCACGGCCGGTTGGACCGAGACGGCACCCGGGAGCGGCCTCTTCCAGTTTGCGGTTGGCTCCTTGGCCGCGGACGCCACTGGCTCGGTGACGTTCTCCGTCGTAGTGGATGATCCGATCGCTGCTGGAATCGATCAGCTGATCAACAATGTCACGATTGCCGACGACGGGACGAACGGCACCGACAGCGATCTCACCAACAACAGCGACGACGATATTGACGTCGTGATTGCCGGGCCCGACCTGTTTGTCACCAAGGACGACAGCGATACGTTGGTCACCACAGGGGACACGGTCGTCTACGTCATCAATTACGGCAATACCGGTTCACAGGATGCCACTGGCGTGGTGCTCACCGAAACGTTGCCTGTCGGTTCCACGTTCGATGCTGCCAACAGCACGGCCGGTTGGACCGAGACCGCTCCCGGCAGCGGCGTCTTCGAATTCAATGTGGGAGCGCTGGCCGTCAATGCGACGGGGAGCGTGAACTTTGCCGTCACCGTTAACGATCCGCAGGACGCCGGAGTCGACAATCTGGTCAACACGGTCGCGATTGCCGACGACGGAGCCAATGGACCGGACGAGAATCTGGCCGACAATAGTGACACGGACAGCGATGTGCTGGATGCGACGCCCGATCTGTATATCTCAAAAGACGACGGGCAAGCTGTCGTCGTCGTGGGGGATGTCGTTATCTACACCATCGACTATGGAAATGATGGCAACCAAGGTGCCACGGGAGTCGTCATCACGGAAACGGTACCGGTCGGTTCAGCTTTCGACGCCGCGAATAGCACGGCGGGCTGGACTGAAACGGCACCCGGTAGCGGAGTGTTCGAATTCAACGTCGGGTCGCTGCCGGCCGACACGATGGGCAGCGTTGCATTTGCCGTCGTCGTGGACAATCCGATTGCGGCCGGAATCGATGACCTGGTAAACAACGTTTCGATTGCCGATGACGGCGCGAATGGCGTTGATCCCGATCTCAGCGACAACAGTGCGACCGATGTCGACGTGATCGATGCTGAGCCCGATTTGTTCGTCAATAAGGATGATGGCGTCGGTGTGGTCACCGTCGGCGATTTGGTGATCTACACGATCAACTATGGGAATGACGGTTCTCAAGGAGCCACAGGGGTCGTGTTGACCGAGACGTTGCCGGCGGGATCGTCGTTTGATGCGGCCAATAGTACCGCTGGCTGGACAGAGACGTCGCCCGGTAGTGGCGTCTTTCAATTCGACATTGGAGCCTTGCCGTCCGGCACATCGGCCTCTGTCGCCTTCGCCGTGATTGTCGATAACCCGGTCGCCGCTGGGATCGATCAGCTGATCAACAATGTCACGATTAGTGATGATGGAACCAATGGTCCCGACGAAGACCCGAGCGACAACATGGACAGCGATGTTGATACGCTGAACGCGAACCCGGAACTATCGATCACGAAAGATGATGGCATCGGGACGTTGAATGCTGGCGATGGTACGGCCTATACGATCAATTACGCGAACACAGGCAGCCAGGGCGCGACGGGAGTCGTATTGACCGAAACGCTGCCGACAGGCACCACGTTTGACGCGGCCAACAGCTCGGCTGGCTGGGTCGAGACGGCGCCTGGTTCTGGTCTCTTCCAGTTTACGATTCCTTCGCTCGTCGCAGGCGGTTCTGGGTCGGTTCAATTCGCTGTGGTCGTGGACAACCCGCTCGCCGCCGGCATCGATCAGTTGATCAACACGGTTACGATCAGTGATGACGGCACCAATGGCCCCGAGGCCGACTTCAGCGACAACACGGCGACCGATACCGACGGCGTTGTGGCGGCTCCCGATCTGTACGTATCGAAGAGCGACGGTGACGCCAGCGTGACGCCCGGCGGATTAGCCATCTATACGATCAGTTACGGTAACGACGGGACGCAGGGCGCGACCGGGGTCACGCTCTTCGAGCTCTTGCCGGCCAACACCGTTTTCGATCCGACGAACAGTTCACCCGGTTGGACCGAATCTTTTCCTGGTGAGTACGAGCTCGCGATCGGCGACCTAGCCTCCGGTGAAACAGGAACGGCCACGTTTGCGGTCATCGTCAATTCGGGCATCCCGAGCGGCGTGCCGGCCATTGAAAACCTGGTTCAAATCGTCGATGACGGAGCGAATGGCCTCGATGAAGACGACGAGGACAACCGCGGCTTCGACGACACGCCGCTGATTACGGCACCGGATGTCATGGTGACGAAAACGGACGGGGGGATCACTGCCAGCCCAGGCGACACGGTCGTCTATACGTTGACCTATGCCAATGTGGGCAACGTCGGCACGGCGAATGTTGTCGTGACGGAATTCCTGCCAAACAATTCGACCTACGACGCAGCCAGCAGCACCATCGGCTGGACCGAAGTCTCTCCAGGCGTTTTCGAATTCAGCATCGACACATTGGCGGCCGGCGAATCAGGCACTATCGATTTCGCAGTGATCGTCGATGATCCGCTCACGCCCGGCGTGACGCAGTTGGTGAACAATGCCACGATTGTCGACGATGGCGTCAGCGGCGCCGACGCCAATCCGAACAACAACGACGCCATGGATAGTACGCCGCTCGTCGCAGGTCCCGATCTCTACGTCCTCAAAGACGACGGTCAGACGGTCGTTCGCCCAGGAGACGCGTTGGTCTACACGATCAACTATGGCAACAACGGGACGCGGGGAGCGACGGGAGTCGTCCTAACCGAGACGCTGCCTGTCGGAGCCACCTTCGATGCGGCCAACAGCACCGCCGGGTGGGTCGAGACAGCCGTTGGTAGCGGCCTCTTTGAACTCACGGTGGGGCCATTGCTGGTCGGAGCGACCGGGTCGGCCGATTTTGCGGTCGTGCTGGACGATCCGTTGGCTGCCGGCATCGACGATCTCGTAAACAACGTCTCGATCACCGATGACGGAGCGAATGGCGCGGATGAAAATCTGGCCGACAATAACGCCAGCGACACCGACATTGTTAACGCGGCCCCGAACCTGTTCATTACGAAAGATGATGGTCAGACGGTCGCTCAGGCTGGTGATCAGCTGGTCTACACGATCAACTATGGCAACAACGGCGACCAGGACGCGACCGGAGTCATCCTGACGGAGACGTTGCCAGCTGGAACGACCTTCGATGCGGCCAATAGCTCGGCCGGCTGGATGCAAGTCAGTACCGGCGTCTATCGATTGACGTTGGGCGCCTTAGCGGTTGGCGAAACGGGGTCCGTCACGTTTACGGTCAACGTCGACAATCCGGTCGCCGCGGGCCTCAATCAACTCGTCAATAATGCCTCGATCGCCGACGACGGGACGAATGGTCCAGAAAGCAACTCGGGCGACAACAATGCGATCGATACCGATACGCTGAATGCGGCACCCGATCTGTGGGTGACGAAGGATGACGGTGGCGCCACCGTAACACCGGGCGGTGCGATCATTTGGTCCATCCAATACGGCAACGATGGAACGCAGGACGCGACCGACGTCGTGTTGACCGAAACGCTCCCTGCAAACGCCACGTTCAATGCGACCGACAGCGACTCCCGCTGGTCAGAAACGGCACCAGGCAGTGGCGTCTATGAGCTGCAACTGGGCGCCTTGGCCGCTGGGCAAATGAACGCTGTCGCCTTCGCTGTGAATGTCAACTCGACGATTCCTGGCGGAGTGACCACGATCGATAACATTGTCGGGATTGCTGACGACGGCCTGAACGGTCCGGATGAAGACCCGGCTGACAATACTCACAGCGATGACACGCCGATCATCTCAGCGGTCGATCTGGTCGTGACGAAATCGGACGGCGGAGTCACCGCCACCGCTGGTGATGTCGTGACCTATACCTTGTCGTACTCCAACCAGGGGAACATTGGCGCCACGGGCGTGGTCATTACGGAAACGGTGCCCACGAATTCGTCGTTCGATCCGGTGAACAGTTCAGGCGGCTGGGTCGAGTCGCCCGTGGGGAGCGGCAACTATGTCTTCTCTGTGGGATCGCTGGCGGCTGGCGGGTCAGGGTCGGTCATGTTTGCAGTCGTCGTCGACGATCCGCTGGCGCCTGGCGTGACGCTGCTCAATAACACAGCGAGCATCAGCGATGATGGAGCCAACGGAGCCGATGCGAATCCCGGCGATAACCTGACCGCCGATGATACGCCGCTGATCGCCGGCCCCGATCTGTTCATCATGAAAGATGATGGAGAGAGCGTCGTCGTCGCTGGTCAAGCACTGACATACACGATCAACTATGGCAACGACGGTTCCCAAGATGCGACCGGCGTCGTGATCACGGAAACGCTGCCGGCAGGCCTGAGCTTCGACCCCGCGAATAGCTCGGCGGGCTGGGTCGAGACGGCTGCCGGAAGTGGCCTCTTCACCTACAACGTGGGGAGCCTGCTCGCGGGGTCGAACGGGAGCATCACGTTTGCCGTCATCGTCGACGATCCGCTCGCCTCCGGCGTCGAGCAACTCGTGAACAACGTTTCCATTGCCGACGATGGGGCGAACGGGCTGGACGAGGATCCAAGCGACAATACGGCGACCGACACCGATACCGTCGATGCGGCTCCTAATCTATACGTTGTCAAAGACGACTCTCAGACGTCGGTGGCGCCTGGTGATGTACTGATCTACGCGATCAATTACGGAAACGACGGTTCTCAGGATGCCACCGGAGTGGTCTTGACCGAATCGTTGCCGATGGGAACGACGTTTGATCCGGCCGGCAGCTCGACGGGCTGGGCGGAAACGGCGCCGGGCAGTGGTGTGTTCGAATACACGATTGGCGGTTTGGCCGCTGGCAGTCATGGGACGCTCACCTTCGCGGTGACCGTCAACCAACCTTTGGCTGCTGGCATCGACCAGTTGGTTAATAGCGTAACCATTGCCGATGACGGGACCAACGGTGCCGAAGTCGATCTCAGCGACAATTCGGACAATGACATCGACACCGTCATCGCAGCGCCGGATCTCGTGGTCACGAAAGAGGACGGTGGAGTCAATGTGACGCCGGCGGGAATCGTGACGTGGACGATTCACTACGCGAATGTGGGTAGCCAAGACGCAACCGGTGTGGTGCTCACGGAAATGCTACCTGCCAACACGACCTTTGATGCCGCTGGCAGCGATGCTGGCTGGGCCGAAACATTCCCGGGAAGTCGCATCTACACCTACGCCGTAGGGGATCTGGCAGCCGGACAGTCGGCCTCCGTCCTGTTTGCTGTGCGAGTCGACGCATCGATTCCTAGTGGCGTTCCGGCGATCGATAACACGGTCACCATCGCCGATGACGGCACGAACGGCGGCGACGAGGACCCCACGAACAACAGCGACAGCGACTCGACCCCGGTCGTGTCGGCGCCCGATTTGGTCCTCACGAAATCGGATGCAGGTTTCAGTGCCATGCCCAACGACACGGTCATCTACACGCTGTCCTACTCGAACGTCGGGAATGTCGATGCGACAGGTGTCGTCATCACAGAACAGCTTCCCCTGGGAACGACCTTCGCGGCGGTCAACAGCAGCACGGGTTGGATCGAGACAGCGCCTGGCAGCGGGCTCTATACGTATGCAATTGGTAACTTAGCGTCCGGAGATGCGGGGACGGTCACCTTTGCAGTGACGATCAACGATCCGCTCATGGCCGGTCTGGAGGCCGTGGAGAACTCGGCCCACATCAGTGATGACGGAGCCAATGGACCTGACGCTAACGACCTAAATAATGTTGCCACCGACGATACGCCCATCACGGCCGCTCCTGACCTCTTCGTCTTGAAGGACGATGGGAACGTCATTGTCGCGGCCGGAGATACGCTGATTTACACGATCAACTACGGAAACGCCGGGACGCAGAATGCCAGCGGTGTCGTGTTGACCGAAACGATCCCGCTCGGAACGATGTTTGATGGGGCCAATAGCGATCCCGGTTGGACGGAAACGTCGCCCGGGAGCGGCGTCTATGAATTTGCCGTCGGCTCACTTTTGGTGAACGAAACAAGGTCCCTCCAATTCGCCGTGATCGTGGATGATCCGTTGGCACCAACCATCGTCCAGTTGCTCAATGCGGTCACGATTTCTGATGACGGTACGAGCGGCCCGGATGAAAACCCGGCCGACAACAGCGACAGCGACATTGACGTGTTTGACATGGCGGTCGATCTGAGCGTGGTCAAAGATAATGGTCAGATCATCGCAACCGCAGGCGAAACGCTGGTCTACAGCATCCAGTATGCGAACAACGGTTCCGCGACAGCCACGGGAGTCATCCTCACGGAAACGCTTCCGCAAGGCACGACCTTCGACAGCCAGGCAAGCAGTGCCGGCTGGAGCGAAACGACGCCCGGCAGTGGCACCTATACGCTGTCGATCGGCACGCTAACTGCCGGCGAAACGGGGTCGGTTGAATTTGCCGTCGTCGTTGCCGATACGTGGGCGGCCGGTATTCAGCAACTGCTGAATGAAGTGACCATCACCGACGACAGTGCCAGCGGAGCCGATCTCAATCCGGCCGACAACCGATACGAGGAGATCGATCTGCTGGAGGTGGCCCCGGACCTGTCTCTCGTGAAAGATGACGGGAACGCGACCGTACTGGCTGGTGGTGATATCGTCTATACGCTGACTTACGCGAACCATGGTCAGCAAGAGGCGGTGGGAGTCGTCATTACCGAGAATCTCCCGGCGAACTCGACGTTCAACGCCAGCCTCAGTTCGGCCGGTTGGACGGAAACCAGCCCCGGCGTTTACGAATTCACCATCGGTTCCTTGGCGGTCGGCGAAACGGGTTCAGTCCAGTTTGCAGTCACAGCTCACGATCCCGTCTCGGCTGGTGCCACGCAGATCACCAACAGCGCCAGCATCTCCGATGATGGTACGAACGGAGCTGATCTGAATATCGGTGACAACATCGCGACCGATACAACGCCCCTACGGACCGCACCCGACTATGTCATTCAAAAAGATGACGGACTGACTCAAGCGACGCCGGGTCAAACGATTACCTACACGATCACCGTTTCCAACGTCGGTGGCAGCGATGGAACGGGCGTCGTTGTGATGGATTCGTATCCACTGGGCCTGATGGAGACAGTCGTGGCTGATCAGGGTGGCATCGTCGACGCCACGACGGGGACGATTACTTGGAACCTGGGCGATCTTGCGGCCGGCCAGACCGTCACGTTGACCGTCACCGGACAGTTGATCGGTGCGGCTCCGGCGGGTGTGGACGATTTCACCAACGAAGTCGAAGTGGGTGACGACGGTGCCGGTGGACCCGACCCGACGCCCGATAACAATCAGGACGACGATACCGACATGCTGATCGCCGCGCCCGACCTCACGATCGAGAAGACCGATCATGGAAGCGAAGGAATCTTGGGTGATACGGTCATCTACGATCTGATTTATCGAAATCAGGGCAATCAGGACGCAACCGGCGTCGTGATTACGGAAACGCTACCGCCCGGAACCTCCTTTGACGCGAGCAACAGCTCGGCCGGGTGGATCGATCTGGGCGGTGGGAATTACGAATTTGTGGCCGGATCGGTTTCTGTCGGAGAGGTCCGCACGATCCAGTTTGCCATCATTGTCCAGGACGAGCTGCAAGCGACGCTAACGATCCGCAACACGACCACGATTGGCGACGACGGCACCAACGGTGCCGATCCGACGCCCAACGACAACTGGGCCACGGAAGAGACGCCTCTCGGAACCGGCGTAATCGAAGGCAACGTGTTTGACGACGTGGACAATGATGGGGTTTTCAGCGGCTCCGACGCACCCTTGTCGGGCGTTACCATCACGCTTGAGGGTGACGATATCTTTGGCAATCACTATTCCTTGACGACCGTTACGGACGCCAACGGCCACTACGAATTCACCGGCCTACCGACAGGCGTTTATCGCTTGACTCAGCAGCAACCGGCCGGCTTCGTCGATGGGCAGGACTCGACCGGGTCGCCCGGCGGTCTCGTCTCTGGCAATGACGAAATCACGATTAACCTGATGGGGGGAGAGAGTGCTCCAGCGAACAATTTCGGTGAGGTTGCCGAACCGGACGCGAATGTCGTCTCGAAACGCGCTTTCCTCAGCTCTCGCTTCACCATTGGCTACAGCGACGTGGCGGGCAGCATCGATGCGGCAGTCGGCGAGCAGCCGCACGCTCCGGATGCCTATGTCGAGTCGGCCATCGAGAGTGACGACGGGACCGTGCAGAGGACGGTCGGCCGAGGTGGTGCGCGCACCTTCCGAGTGGACGAAACCGAAGCGGATGATGTCGTCCCAGCACCGGCCTCGCAGGGATACTGGCGATCGTTCCTCAGCAGCCGCCTATTCCGGTCGGAACGCGAATAGTCGCGTGAGCGATCACCAACAGTGCCAGCATGAGCAGGTTGGATGCTGGTTCTGGCACCGCGTTGGTCGGTCGGTCTGCGGTGGTGAACTTGTGGGTGTTCCAGTGGATAAAGTCGGCGCCATCCACACTGCCGTCGGCGTTGAAATCACCTGAACACCACGCGGCGGTCGCCGTGAATTTGTGTTCGTTCCACAAGACAAAATCGGTGCCATCAACGGCCCCGTCGAGATTGGCATCCCCGGGTAAGTAAGCATTGCCCGATCCCAAATTGATGGCTCCAGCTTGGACCAACCACTCGTTTAAGTCGTCTCCGTCGACCGCATCATCGCCGGTCATGTCGAACGATGGATGGTTTGTTTCGGCTGCGATTTCGGCCACCAGGGCGTCGACGTCCAGGCAGGTGAGTCGATCGTCCAAATTGAAATCGGGCCTTGGCAGCAACGTCGCGTCCAGCGTCGGGCCGAAGTATCCGTCGTCGCGATCGTTTGTACTGGCAGCCGGGAAACCGGGAGGTGATGCATTTCGCACCGTCGTCAACGTGATGCCGGGCAACGTGGTGGCGGTGGTCAGGTAGCGGATGCGATCGCAATCGCTTGGCCCGCAGGAAGGGTCGTCGGCGCCGATCACGTAATGGCCACGCCGCAGGACGATCGGATCGATCTCCTCGAGTAGCCATTGGCCGTCGGCAGCGGTTGTGGCGGCTGCGGTGCTCGAATTGCTGATGACCGCGGAGGCCAAGAGTTGGCGGTCCTGATCGTCGGTCCAGACGCGTACCAAGTGGTTGTGGTTGAGCCCCGCACCACCAAAGAGGAAGTCGTCGAAAAAACCGAGTCGACTGACTCTCATCGGGTGCGTCACTTCGAAACTGAAACCGAACGTCGCATTGGCCTGAAAGAGACTTCCGGCTACTCCCGTGAAATCCAAAACGATCTCTGCGTTCAGCGACGCCGCTGTGAGCAAGACGGTGGCAAGTGATAGGAGGATACGGGCAAATTGCGATTGGAGCGGCTGAACCATGGGGGTTGTTCCTGAAAAACAAACGAGGGGATGGCTGGGGTGGTCTTCAGGTTTAACTGCGCCGGGTTGTCCAAAATCCACAGGTAGCTTCGGAAACGTGTAACGCTAGGACGTTAGTTTGATCATGGGAGCTCCGTCGCGCTACGACGAACTCGTCGGCGGCGGGCTACGGGGCCGCTCCCAGAGCCGTCGTTTGCACTGGATTCTGAAGTCGGGACTCGTCCGATCAGGAACAGCGGGATGCGATTCGCATCAATGGCCGGTGCGAGCTCAAATGGATCGAATTCACTTCACATCGATTGGAATTTCTATGAAACGACCATCACTCCCGTGGTTCTTGCTCGCTTTTGCGGCACTGCATACGTGCGCTAGTCAAGCTCAGCAGGAGACCGGTTCCCACGGCACTCCAGCTGCCAGCGATAGTGATTCGGAGGCAGCGGCCAAGCAGACGGAAGTTGATCCGTATTTTCATGAATCGTCAGAGTTGACAAGCAGTGCCGGCCCGCAAGTCATCACGCGCAGCGTTCGGCAGGACAGCAGCGGTCGGTTCTGGTTCGCGACGTGGGGCGGAATCGTGCGCTACGATGGGACGAAGTTCACTAACATCACGAACCAAGCAGGGCTCAGGCGTTACCGTGCATTTAGCCTGTTTGAAGACGATCAGAACAATGTTTGGATCGGTACCTGCGGAGCGGGCGTGTATCGATACGATGGAAATACTTACACCAATTTCACCAAGAAAGATGGCTTCGTCGACGACACCGTCCTATCGATCATGCAAGATCGCGACCACAACCTCTGGTTTGGCGGCCTTGGCTTAACAAAATACGATGGCACGACTTTCACGTCGTTTACCAAAGAAGACGGCTTTACCAATGCCGACGTCAACTCGATTTCACAAGCGCCGGACGGAACCCTTTGGTTGGGAACGCGTGGTGCGCTGTTCCGATACGATGGCGACACGTTCGTCAACTTCACCGAAGAGCAAGGGTTGGCCATTGATAGCTATATCCCGACATTGATCGATCGGCGGGGGCACCTGTGGTTCAGCGGTCAAAATGGGCTCTATCACTACGACGGCAAGCGGGTAAAGCACCTCTTCGAGTCGACGTGCTTCTCGCTCATGGAAGATTCGCACGGCAATATTTGGTTTACCGGCGTCGTGGATGAAGGGACCTCGCCACGACAGGGGATGAGTCTTCTTAACCGATTTGATCCGACGGCCGGAATTGAAAACATCCGAACGGCCAGTGAGCAAATTGAGGTCAAGGCAGGTCGCGGCATTTTCGAACTCTTCGAGGACAAGCAGGGCGGTATCTGGTTTGGCTCAGGACGCGGGGTCGGCCGGATCGATGGCAATACGGTTCGCTATTTCTGAGCCGGTCGTCGAGCAGTTCAACAGCCGCTGCACGCCGCTCTTGTTGCTGATCTGAAGCCGCAGGCGAACCCGGGTGGAGTTTGCGAGACCTGTGGTCCATCGGCTCGCCTGCGGATACGAGTTGCCTGCGCCCTCCCAAGGACGGCACGAGCGCCTAAATCGTGCCAAGATCCAGAGAAGCCGCGATTAAACCGACAGCGGGATCAATCTGAATCGTGGCAGCGACCAGATGGACGTCGCCGAACTCGAATCCACGTTCCCCGGCGACATCGACGGTCGCGGCATCAACGCCGGCTGAGCCATTGGCCCGCAGCCGTCCGATGTTGGCGGCGAAGAACAGCAAGTCGTCGCCAGCTCCCATGCTCACGATCGCTTTGTCATTGAATACGCTGTCGACAACCGCCACTTCGTCCGCACTCCGTCCTGTGTTGATGGCGGTGCGGTCCGAGCCGACTTCGCTCAGGCCGATCTCATCGGCGCCAGCGCCGGTGCGGATGGTGAAACGGTCGTTGATGCGGCCTCTGCGGAACATGATTGCGTCGTCGCCGCCTCCTGTGCGAATGTCGGCGTCATCACCGACGGCTAGGTTTTCAATCGCCACTTCGTCGTCTCCATTCCCCAGGCGAATGCGTAGGTCATCCGGCACGTCGACCCGGTTCAATCCCAATTTGTTGTTGCCGTCGCGGAGGTGGATGCGAATATCGTCGGTCACGCCGGCCACGACGATCGAACTGTAGCCGTTCACGGACGTTCCGTTCGCCGCATAGAGCGCGAATTCGCCGTCGACCCCTGTGCCTTGGATGATCAGCTCGTTGTTGCCGTCGTCACCTTCGATGATGAGATCGCCGCTATTTACCGACACCGAGACATCCCCGGCCATCATCTGTCGTGTTTCGAGTTTCTCGGCAGTCAGGTCGATCGATTGAGTCATGATGGGGCGCTTTCTCTTGCTGGTGTGGTACGGGCTGGCCGCACAGTTGCGGGTAGATGCATAACTGCGGCGTGGCGAGAGAATCCACAAAAAAAGAACGCCTGTTCGGAATCGGCGCGATACGAAGGCCTCTTCCACTCGCAATCTGATGGGCATTGGCCACCGCTGCGTTAGCCGATCGATTCGAAGATCGGTGCGGAAAAGCTGTGGAAAACCTTCGCGTGCGAGCAGTTACGTGTCGAGGCGGCACTGCAAAGTGCCGTTAAGACGAGGAAAAAACACTCTCTGCTGCAAAAGAAGGTAATCATGAAGCGCTGTGCAATTTTGGTTTATGGCATCCTTTGCTACGCCATGTTTCTTGTCGTGTTTCTCTGGGCCGTCGGATTCATCGGGAATGTTGCCGTGCCAAATGCTTTGGATTCTCAGCCGCGCATCGGGTGGCCGGTAGCGCTGTGCGTGAACCTGTTGTTGCTCGCCGTTTTCTCAATTCAGCATTCCGGGATGGCAAGGCCCACGTTCAAACGCTGGTGGACACGGTTCGTGCCACGCCCCATGGAGCGATCTACCTACGTGCTATTTTCCAACGTCATGATGATTCTGATGTTCTGTTTTTGGCAACCGATGGGCGGGCAGGTTTGGAATTTCACCGGTGCTTCGGCGCAGGTCATCGCCTATTCGCTATACGGGCTCGGTTGGCTCGTTGTGCTGTTTAGCACCTGTCAGCTAAATCACTTCGAGCTATTTGGCTTGAGGCAGGTCTGGCTCCATTATCGAGGGGAAGCCTACACCGACTTACCTTTCAAGGAACCGAGCCTCTATCGCTTTGTGCGACACCCACTGTACGCCGGCTGGATCATGGTCATGTGGTTCACGCCAACCATGACCGTTTCGCACTTGCTCTTTGCGATAGGCGGCACGGCCTACATCCTGATAGCGATTCAGTTTGAGGAGCGCAATCTTGTGGAGGCGTTGCCAGGATATGCTGAGTATCGGGTTCGAGTCCCCATGCTCGTTCCGCTACGACGTGGAACGCACCGCGGTTGAAGGAAGAGTGGAGCTTGACGTAGCAGCGCCGCAGCGCGGCAAGCGTGTCGCCGAGTGCAACCTGATCGGAGTTTGTTATGATGAACCTGGATTCCGCACGGTGAGTAAGATCATGAACGATACCGAAACTGCAGAAATTGGTCGTTTGCTCGAACAGGCGTCCCAGGGCGATCCACAATCACTTGGCGCGCTGTTTCAGATCCATCATGGTCGCTTGTTGAGTATCGTCCAGTTCCGCATGGACAGTCGACTGCGTGGCCGCTTGGATGCGGCTGATGTACTGCAGGAAGCCTTCATTGAGGCGACGGAACGCTTCGCCGAATTCTGCCAGCAAGGCAAGATGCCGTTTTTCTTGTGGCTGCGGTTCATCACGATGCAAAAACTGTTGCAGATCCATCGACGTCATTTTGGCGTTCAAGCGCGAGATGCGACTCGTGAAGTGTCGATCTACGCAGGTCCTTATCCGCAAGCGACGTCGGCGGTGCTGGCCGCCCACTTGCTGGGAAAGCAAACGAGTCCGAGTGGAGCCGCGATGCGGGCCGAATCGCAATTGCGGATGGAGCGTGCGCTGAACACGATGGACGAGATTGATCGCGAAGTCCTGGCCCTGCGACATTTTGAGCAACTGGGCAACGGCGAGGTGGCGCGTGTCTTGGGGATTTCGGACAAAGCGGCCAACAATCGCTATATGCGGGCGCTGAAACGACTGGGCACCGTACTGGGAGATTCTTCATGACGGCGTCGCCGAAATCACGTGAGTCGTGCGATTGAATGGGCCAACACGCGATTCGCCGAAAAGAACCGACCAGCCGAAGACGATCGATCAATTAGTCGAATCGTTTGTCGGTCGCTTGCGGACGGGTGAGCAGGTATCGATTACCGAATATGAGCTGGCGCATCCGCATCTCGCGGAGGAAATTCGCCAGCTGTTTCCGTCCTTGGAGATGCTCGAACGATGCCGGCCTCAGGAAGAAGTCCAGGCGGCCCAGCGATTCGACGCAGATGATATCCCTCCTGACCAACTGGGTGAATATCGGATCGTGCGCGAAATCGGTCGCGGCGGCATGGGGATCGTCTACGAAGCCGATCATATTCCGATGCAACGCCGGGTCGCCCTGAAAGTATTGCCGAAAAGCGTTGCGCTGCAGGCGTCCAATGTGGCGCGGTTTCACCAAGAGGCGCGTTCTGCGGGTCAACTGCACCACACCAATATCGTGCCTGTGTTCGAGGTGGGAGAGGAAGGCGGTTTTCATTTCTATTCGATGCAGTTTATCCGCGGTCAAAATCTGGACCTGATCCTGGACGACATTCGCGCACTGCGTGGCAGCAGCGGTGCGGCAGGCGGTGACGAATCTCAAGGACGCGACGGTCCCGTCGGTTCATCCCGCGGCGAGCTGGACGAAATGAGCCAGACTGTTGCGTTTCGTATGGTGAACGGAGGATTGCCGGAATCATCCGACGAAGAACCACACGAACTGGCCGTCGCTTTCGATGATCGCTCGGGCAGCGGATCGTCAGACACTTTGCGAACGGGTGAACGTGGCTCGTCGAGCAACGTCTTTGGCTCTTCGGAATGGTCCCTCGGTGGACGTGGTCGGAACGCCTATTTCTGTCGAGTGGCGGCGTTGGGACTGCAGGTCGCCGATGCGCTAGAGCATGCGCACCAGAACGAGTTGCTGCATCGAGACATCAAGCCGGCCAATTTGATTTTGGATACCGACGGCATCGTCTGGATTACTGACTTTGGCCTCGCCAAAGGGTTGGAAGATGACCTCACGCAATCGGGCGATATCGTTGGCACTTTGCGTTACATGGCCCCCGAACGGTTCTCCGGCCAAACCGACAATCGTTCCGATATCTATAGCTTAGGGCTGACGTTGTACGAATTGTGCACGATGCGGGCGGCGTTCCAGAATACCGATCGTGCGGAACTTGTCGAAAGCGTGATCCAAAGAACGCCCGTCGCGCCGCGTCTGCTGGAGCCGATGCTGCCGTTGGATTTAGAGACCATCATTCTGAAGGCGATCGATCGCTCTCCCGACCGTCGCTATCGCACGTCCCAGCAACTGGCTGAGGACCTGCAGGCCTTTCTGGCCGATCGTCCGATTCAGGCGCGGCGCATCACTTCACTGGAACGGCTGTGGCGCACGTGTCGCCGCAACCCGCTGGCGGCAACCATGAGCGCGATCAGCCTGCTTTTGCTTGTGACGGTGGCCGTCGGAGCGACGATTTCGGCTTTACATTCAAATCGCCAAGCAGGCCAGCTGCGCGTCCAGGCACGAGAGCTGCAGGTGCAGAATGAACGTGCGGCGAGGCATCTCTCACTGACCGTCGAGACGATCGATAAGATGCTCAACCGCGTAGGCCACGATTTGGCTGGGGTGCCCCAGATGGATGAAATGCGGCATGGGCTCTTTTCGGAAGCATTGGCGCTGCAGAAGGAAGTGCTCGCGCTGGAGCCGGGCAACCCGGAAGTCGTCATGCAGACGATCGCCGCATATCGAAGGACGGCCGCGATTCAAAAGCAAATCGGGCAGTACGGCGAAGCGCGCAAATCGCTCGAAGAAGCCATGGCGTTGATCGAGGCCATCCCCGGAAATGGGCCGGACAAATTGTTTGAAAAAGGTCAGACGCATGCGGCACTGGCGTCTTGGTTGCGTATTCGCGGGGATCTGAGAGATGCCATCGATCAATCACATTTGGCGATCAAGGCGCTGGAATCGATTTCAGAGGCTGACATGAGACCTCAGCACAGTGTGGGGCTCGCCACCGCGAGGCGCACGTTGGGTGCCATTTTGGAGCAAACGGGCCAAACGCACGAATCTGAGCGGGTGTTGCGCAGCTCACTCGAAACGCTCAACGGTTTGGAGGTAGCCATCGGCCACAGCGAACAACTCATACCGCTCACCGAATCCCTGAACAGCCTAGCGGTCCTCTGTCGGACGTCTGGAAGATTCGCAGAGGCCGAGCAACATTACCGCCGAGTGATCGAGCTGTGTAACGAGAATCGCGAGTTGGCGGTCGGTCGAATCGACATCTTGGATCAACTGGGAATCAGCGCCTTGAACCTGGGCAATTTGCTCATGTTTCAACGCCGTCACGATGAGGCATCGGAAGCCTACGAATTGGCCTCGGAGACGTTTGAACAGTTGCAGCGAGACTTCCCACTGACCATCCGATTCCAACGCAGTGTGGCCAGGACCAAATTGAGCCTCGGGATGATCTACTCGGCACGCAAGCAGACCGAAGAGGCTGAGTTCGCCTATACGCTGGCAATTCATCAATCGGAGCTAATTGAATCGGTCTATGGCAGCGATCCAATGTCACTGGATACGCAGGCGGTCGCTTTGAACAACCTTGGCAACTTGCTCAAAGCACAAAAAGGTCGTCTGAAAGAAGCTGTTTCTGCTTTTGAAACTGCGATTCGGCTGCGCTCAGGGCGGGCAGGGGGGCTGCACTCCAATCCGACCAATACGAAGTCCCTGGCGTTAGTAAGGGTGAACTTGGCCGACGCGCTGGCCGACCAGCATGAATTTGAACGGGCTCACGCGGCCTGCTTGCAAGCTTATGAAGAGATCAGCGACGTCGTTGCGAAGCATCCAACGAATCCATCGTTCCGCTCCGTCGCCGACTTTGTCTGCGGTCAGCTTTCCCATTTGACGGCCGAGATGGGTCGCTACGATGAAGTTGTTTTATGGGTGAATCGGCTCGCACAGTTAAAACCTTCCGCTGCGGAGCATCAAATAAAATCGGCAAGACAGCTGGCGCCAGCCGTCAAATGGAGTCGCGCAGACGCCAGCTTCGATGCCTCGGCACGCGAGCGGCAACTGGCAGCCTACGCGAGATGTGCGATCGACCTGATCATCGGGGCCGTCGAATTGGGCTGGGAGCCCGATGAAGCTTTTCGCAATTCCGAAAGCTTCGCTTGGCTTCGGGATAATGAAGAATTGAAATCGCTTTTACCCTAAACCGATCGTCGAAAAAGAGTGGGTTGGCTCGATTCAAGCGAGACGACCTTCGAGTCGTGATCGTTTCGATTCAAGGGGCTGTTCTTGACGCCAAGGGGCGGTATCAATGACGCCCTTCGATTGCGGTTCATCTGGAGCCCAGAATGCTGAATGGTCCCTGCCAGGTTATCTCGGCCGATTCCCAACAACGATGAGTGTCTCCGCGTATTCCTGCGTCTATTTCAGTGAGTCTTAAGTTTGCAGTATGATACCGCGCGATGCTGAGTACGGACCACGCAACCGACGAACTGGCTCTGTGATGCGACTAAATCAAAGATGGCAGTGCGGTTTCTTGATAGTCATTCTGTCTGTCCTGCTTTTGAACCGAGTGTGTCGCGACACCAAGAGCGAAGCCTTCGATCCCCCCATCGTTCGGCTGGAGTCATCAGAGTTTCGCTTAATGCCAACGCCGATCGGGCGGCGGTTCCGCTTTTCTAAGGACGGCAGCTTGATTGCGGGTGCCAATGGGAGGCAGCTTAAGCTATGGACATTTCCTGAAGGCAAGCTGATCCACGAGTTCGCCGGTTTCGTGAACAGACGCTGCATTGGGTTCTCGGATGACGGCCGTGAGTTGCTGGCACTGAATCGCAATGAGCGCGCCATATATCGGTTTGACGTGATCACGGGAGAGCTGCGATCCAGGGTTGCACTGCAGGAAATGGAAGGCGACCTCCACTTCGATTTTTCCAGCGATGGTCGCTGGCTCTACGTCCGCGACTGGGGCGTTTCGGTATGGGATACTGCGACGGGAAAGCGGCAGTTAGAACGAATCGAGCCGAGATTCAGGCCCGCTGGTGCGGCAATCTCAGACGAGGCCGTGCTAACTATCTGGAACGATGGGTTTTTGGCAAGATACGACGTGTTGACAGGGAAAAAGATCTCTAAGGCGACCCATCGCGATCGCCTTCATGGGCTCATCAGCGATCTAGAAGGTGTCCGTTTTGCGGCTTATTGCTCGGAAGCGGAAGCGGTTGTGTTCTGGGATGCAACGTCATCTGCGGATGATTGGGTGGGTAGCAAAATCCCAATGGCCAAACGTGATTGGAACGCGCGGGAGGCCATGATATCTGATGACCAAAGTAGACTCGTCTTCAAGGCGCCAGGCCAAAAGAGCTGGCATGACAACTCAATGGCCGTATTCGACATTTCCCGGGGCGAAATCGTAAGTTCATTCGAGACGCCAGAGATACCGTGGATCGGCGAATCGGTGATCAGTCCGGATGGAAAATATGTGTTTCCAACTGGCAGTCGGTCGGTCTTCTGTCCTATCAACGTTGCCACGGGGCAACCGATTCGCAAGATCGAATGTCATGTCGACGAAATTCAGGCGTTATCATTCACGCCCGATGGGCACCGTTTGCTCGTTGCGAGCAGGAGCAAACGACAAGCGTGGTCTACTGCGACAGGTCAGGCCACACGATTACTAGGTGAGTATTCAAATGCGACGCCAGCCATCGTCGCGGTCAACAATTGTCAGGCACTTGTGTCTGGTGGGTTAGACCCCGGAGTGCGTTTGCACAACATCGACACCGGGGAAGTCATTCGAAGCTACGAGCCCGGTCATCCTCACAGCCCATCTGATTTGCAATTCAGTAAGGATAAAAAGGCGTTTACGGCTGCTGTGCGCATTGACGATGGGCTTGTCGCGAGGCGATGGGACATTGAAACCGGCCGACTCGAAGCGGAAGCACAGATATCGGTTTTCCAGGGTGGCGTCATGTACCGACCTTTTCAATTGCCCACACTTGCAATTGGTGGCAGTCGCGCGGTCCGCGTTGAATGGCTGGCAAAGAGCACCCCGCCTCAAGCCAATCTGGTCGTTGATGACTGGACAGACGGCTCCCAGCCATCGATCATGCGGCGATTAGGATTGCCCGCTCTTGAACTTACGGCAATCTCGTGGTCGGCCGACCATCGTTACCTTGCTGCGACGGTGAACGGCTCGATTAACCAGCACTTCCGACAAGGTGCGGAGGAGCGATCGAGCTACCTTGTCGTTTGGGATCTGTTGAAGAACACGCGGAGGGCGTGTGTCAAGCGGGAGACAGAAAAGCGTATGATCGACCTCGACCTCGTAGCCATTTCCCCCGACGGCAAATTGGCAGCCACGATGAACCAACAAAGTCGAATTGAAGTGTGGGCCGTTAGCACCGAGGAGCTGTTACAAACATTCCAGGCCGACTCCCGGGGGAGCGTAATCGCCTTCAATTGCGATGGATCCATCTTGGCCAGCGGTCACGTGGATGGCCAAGTCAATTTGTGGAGCACGTCGAAAGCAAAAGCCCACACGTCTGAGTAACGGCTAGCCGCAGAGAGCATTCTTGCCATGAGGGGAGCAATGGGGTCGCACGGACTTCCCGCCGTCTTTGCTCTCTGCTTCTCAACCGCCATTCGCGACGGTGACGACGCCGTCCTTGATCGTCAGGTTGACTCGGTTCGGTCGGTAGTCACGCGTCATCGGGAACGACTCGTCATCTCGCTTGACGATGCGACAGCGACGCCCTTCTGCTTTGGCTTTCGCGATAGCAGCCTCCTCGGTCATGCCGAGGTAGGCGTCCATATTGGCAGCCTGTTTGGCCGGTCGGTCCTCCATCTTGCGGTCCTTTCGTGATTTGGTTTCGCTGTGACCCATGAGCGTCAGGTGCATCCCGGTGACGCTCTCGTCACGAAGCAGGAATTCGGCAGAGGCATGCGTTCGCAGGAAGTCAAATCGAGTCGTCGACTGCGGTACTAAATCGAACCAGCGGCCGTGCAGCAAGAGCTGCAAGTCTTCCTCAGAGCGACGGACTCGAATGTTGTCATACTGGCCGACGTAACGGTCGAGCGTTGCTGGATCGATGTCCAGCTGCGGCTGGGCGTGAGCTAACGCCGTTGCCGTCGGGCGTGGTGGAAGTTCGCGAACCCACAGGTTGCGAAAACGAACCGGGTTGCCGTGATCTTGGAGCATGAGTGGCAGTTTGCCGTCGTGCGCCAGGTAAGGATCGTGCTTCAGCCAGTTCGTCGGTCCCCAAAGTTCAAAGTTATCTTGAACGACGACACCGTTGTGAAAAACGGTCATCGAGGCGGGCGACGTCAGCTCGCCCGCTTCGTTAAAGTGGGGACGCCGGAAGACGATATCGTAAGTCTGCCATTCGCCGGGCGGTCGGCAGACGTTGACCAGGGGTGGATTTTGGCCGTACATGGCCGCTGCTTGCCCATCTGCGTAAGTTTCGTTTTCGAACGAATCGAGAACCTGCACCTCGTACTTTGACATGAAGTAAATGCCGCTGTTGCCTCGTCCCTGGCTTTTCCCTTTGGCTGGCTGCGGCGAGGACCAATCGACATGCAACTGGATGTCACCAAACAATTGTTTGGTGCGGTGAGGGCCGCTGTGGGGAGTTGGCATCATGCAGCCATCGGCCAGTTTCCACTTCGATGCCGTTCCGTCCAGGGACTCGAAATGGTCGAGGTTTTTTCCAGCAAAGAGAATGATCGCGTCGGCCGGCGGCTGCCCGGGAGCGGCGGGCGGCGTGACAACGGCGGGTCGTGGCCGGGTAATGTCGTGTGCGCGCCATTTCGCTGGCTCTTCTGCGGAAAGATTGATCGCGGCTATAGATAGTGCGATCGCGAAGCATCGTGTCGCAGCATACATAGAGAATGGTTGACGTCGCATGGCGGTTTCCGAAAACTGAAGCGGGGATTGCTGGTGACAAAACCGAAGGTAGACATTCGTTTGCTGAAAGGAGGCTGCGGCGGAGCCGGTCCCGGTTTTGTAACGACTGGCGGGCTCGCAAGAGTCATGATAGCGGTGCCGCGGCCATTACGATACGATTGAAATCGATACGACGAAATTCGACGCGAAGGGGCGAGTGGAACCTTCCTTGCAGTGAGAATGAGAGCCATGAACAAACGCCACCACACCGCAGCGCCTGAGTTGGCAGTTGCCATCGTGTTGATCCTGGGGAGCCTGTTGCTCGCGGGGAATGTACCAGCGGCCGAGAATCCGCCCGAGCTGGGAGAAATCAACTGGCTCCGCCGGCTCGACGCGGCGAAGGCCGAAAGCCGGGCCAGCGGCAAACCGATCTTGCTTCTCTTCCAAGAAATTCCCGGCTGTCAGACGTGCCAGACGTTCGGTGCTCAGCCACTTTCGCACCCGTTGCTCGTTGAGGCGATCGAAGACCTGTTTGTGCCACTGGCGATTCACAACAACAAGGCTGGAGAAGACGAGACCATCTTGAAGCGATTCCAAGAACCGGCCTGGAACAATCCTGTGATTCGCTATCTGGACGCGAATGAGAATGATCTGATTCCACGCAAAGATCGGCAATGGTCGGTCGGCGACACTGCCTTGCGCATGGTCGCCGCGCTGTCCGCTGCCGGGCGTGAGGTGCCGAATTACTTGCGGCTAGTGGCCGATGAGCACCACGGCCCGACGGAGACGGCGGTCGTCGCCATGCACTGCTACTGGGAAGGCGAAGGGCAGTTGGGCGCATTGGCTGCAGTCGAGAAAACATGGTCAGGCTGGTTGGGCGGTAAGGAGGTCGTGGAAATCACCTACGACCCGTCGAAAGCCGGCTATGAAGAGATCTTGCGAGCCGCGAAGGGCGTGAAATGCGCGGATCACGTGTTCGCCTTGAACCCTGACCAGGCGCGCATCGCCAAATCGAGTACCGGTCTTGCGACGACATTGATCTCGGCAGGGGAGAGTGTCCGCACGGCCAAGGATTCGGATCAACAATACTATTTGCGGCAGTCACTCCTGCGTCATTTACCGCTGACGACCTTACAGGCGACACGAATCAACGCGGCCTTGCGGCAGAAACAAGATGGGACCACCTTCCTGAGCCCTCGTCAAAAGCAAATGCTGTCGCAGGTGGCAAAGGTCGCCGATGCTGATTGGCTGGAAGATATGGTCTATCCGACAGCAGCGAACAAGTTGGCCGATTATTCCAGGCGCCTGGGACAGGCACTAGCAACGCACTCCAAGAAGGATTAAGGCACGCGTGAAGACTGGAAACTACTCCCGCGGTTCGACCTCGGAAAATATCGACAGGGCCGAATTGCAGTCTGCACTGGACACCATTGTCGGCGGCTGGCTGGCGGACGATCAAGTCGGCCGCATCCTGCTGGTGCCGCCCGATCACACGCGATTGCATTCACAGGCGGGGGCCATCACCGAATATCTTTGGAAGCGATTCGGTGAGACCGTCCAGGTCGACATCATGCCGGCGCTGGGGACGCACAAGGCGATGAACGCCGAAGAATGCCGCCTGATGTTTGGCGCGATTCCGCATGGGGAGCTGATTGAGCATCGCTGGCGAGAGGAATTGGTCCAGCTGGGCGAGGTTTCGAGCGAGGAGATGTCGCAGCTCTCCGGAGGAAGGTTCTGCGAACCGATGCAGGTCGAGCTGAACCAGCGACTCGTTTCTGGTGATTACGACCTCATCATATCGATCGGGCAAGTGGTACCGCACGAAGTGATCGGGTTTGCTAATTACACCAAGAATATTTGCATTGGTGTCGGCGGCTCGGGCATGATTCACAAATCGCACTTTCTGGGCGCCGTCTGTGGGATGGAATCGATGATGGGACGGGCCGATACTCCCGTACGGCGGGCGATCGACGGCGCGTTTGAGCGATTCGTCAAACCGCACGCGAACGTGAAGTTTCTCTTAACTGTGGTCGAGGAATGCGACGGCGTGCAGACGCTACGCGGCCTGTACGCAGGCCAGGACCGACAGTGCTTTGAAGAGGCCGCGGCGCTGTCACAAGCCGTGAATGTCACGTTATTGGATGAGCCGCTGGAGCGGGCTGTGGTTTATCTCGATCCGTCTGAGTTTGCCAGTACTTGGCTTGGTAACAAAGCCATCTATCGAACGCGGATGGCAATGGCCGATGAGGGCGAGTTAATCGTGCTGGCGCCGGCAGTTCAGATGTTCGGCGAAGATGCCACGATTGATCAGCTGGTGAGAAAGCATGGCTACTGCGGGACGCCCGCCACATTGGCAGCGGTCAAAAGCGATCCCGAATTGGCGGCCAACCTGTCGGCCGCCGCGCATCTGATCCACGGCTCCTCCGAAGGCCGGTTCAGCATCACCTATTGTGTGCCAGACGAAATGGGACAAGCGGCAATCGAAGCGGCCGGATTTCAGTATCGCAGTTTTGCCGATGCTATCACCGAGTTCCCAATCGAGGGGTTGGCGGACGGGTGGCAGAAGACGGCGGCCGGAAAGCCTTTCTATTTTATCCGAAACCCCGCTTTGGGCTTGTGGGCAACGCGGAGCAGGTTCGATTCGTCCGGCAATTAGCGACTCGATCCGAAACTGACCGGTTCCTCATATCGGGAATGGGCAGAAATCTATAGACTTGAGGGGGTGATGTGCTCTGCCGCATGACATTCTCTAAGGTCGCGCAAATGTGGCAAGCATTTGAGCATCAGGAAGTTGCAAACAGGAAATGTGGATTTGGGTGGTGGGCGTCGTCGGCGTCGTTCTGTTTTTCTATTTTCGCGGCCAGACGATTTCAGAATACGACGCAGAGATTCTCGAAGAGCAGGTCCCCGGTTTTGGGCCGAAGATCGATTTGCTCACCGCCGCCCGCGGATACCTCAGCTTTCCGATCTCGTGGTGCCTGCTGCTGGGAACGATTGCCGCCTGGGCCTGGCGTGTGCAGCTTGGCAATTTCAGCCAATGGGACATTATCACGGTGGCGCTGATTCTGGGTGCGTGGCCATTTCAAGAATGGGCGATTCACGCCTGGCTGCTCCATCTAAAACCGATGAAAATTGCCGGCCGCGAATTTGAGCCACTCGTTGTACGGACGCACCGCATCCATCACCAAAACCCCTGGGTGCCAAAGCTGGGCCTCACGACGCCCCACATGATCGTTGCTTACCTGGTGGGGCTGCCGTTGATGTCGAGCCTGTTCATGTCGATCGAATTAGCGGCCACGACGACGGCCGTCACGATCGCCATGATCCTGAATTACGAATGGGTGCACTACCTTATCCATACGTCGTACCAACCGAAAACCGAGCTGTACCGACGCATGTGGCGAAATCACCGCTTGCACCACTTTAAGAATGAAGAGCTTTGGTTTGGTGTGACGATGACCGCGGGTGACACCATCCTGGGCACGAGCCCCAGTCGAGAAGACGCGCCCCATTCAACGACTTGCCTGACGCTCGGCGTCGAGCAGGAACGATCTCAGTGGACCGATTGTAACGAAGCTGCCAAGCCGTGAGATGAAATTCGCCATTTGCAACGAGATGTTTGGCAGCCGTCCGTTTTCACAGGTTTGCCAATGGGTCAGTGACATCGGCTATACGGGAATCGAAATCGCCCCGTTCACGCTGATGCCACGCGGCGATGAGCCGTGCGATGTGAGGAACGTACCAGAAGAGCGGCTGGTCAAGTGGCGAACCGAGGCACGGTCGGCCGGCCTCGAAATCGTTGGGCTGCATTGGCTGCTCGCGAAGACGGCAGGCCTCTATCTCACTTCTCCGGAGGATACCGTCCGTCAATTGACGGCCGAATACTTGGTATCGCTGGCCGAGTGCTGTGCGGCGTTGGGTGGCAGCGTCATGGTGCTGGGTTCGCCGCAGCACAGGAATCTGCTGCCGGGCGTTTCGCATCAACAGGCCGAAGTGTTTGCGGCCGAAGTCTTGAGCACAGTGATGGCCGCGTGCGAGCCGCTGGGGGTCGTGATTGCCATCGAGCCGCTGGGACCTGCCGAAGGCGACTTTCTGATGACAGCCGCTGCCGCGGCGCGGCTGGTGCAACGGGTCGATTCTGCGAGCTGTCGGCTGCACCTTGATGTGAAAGCGATGGCGTCCGAGACGCACGATATTGCTGCGCTCGTTCGCCAGTATGCCCCGCTGACAGCTCATTTTCACGCGAACGATCCCAACCTGCTGGGGCCCGGCATGGGCGCTATTCAGTTCGCACCGATCCTCGCAGCGCTGCAAGACTCGTCGTATGACGGTTGGGTCTCGGTCGAACCGTTTCGCTACGAACCGTCCGCCGAATCGGTCGCTCGGACGAGTTGGCAAAATTTGCAAGCCGCGTTGCAACGTTGAGGCCTGTGAAGCAGGTCTGGCAATGCCGGCCGTACTGCAACGAGTTGCCCTGAAGCAGACCTTGCGACCATAATCACCCCATGCCCGACACAGCTCGCCAAGCGAAGGCATCGATAGGTTACTACACCGGCCTGTTCGCTGCATGCTTGTTGTTCGCCTACCTCCAGCGCGTAACGGAAGCGTTTCGCTGGCGCGGGTGGCAAGGGGTGTCGCAAAGCCGCGAGGCGGAGCAGGTTGTCTTCGCGTCGGGACTGCTGCTGCTGGCATTCATCCTTTGCAGCGCTAACTCCATTTATCTGAAGCGTCGAGCGACACCTCTGCTAAATCTGTTGATTAGCTGCACGATCGGAGCAACACTCCTCACGCTGGCAGGGCCCCATCTTTATGCTGTTGGCGTGGTGCTGGGCGCGGTCTGTTGGTGCTTGGCAACTTGGTCACAGGTGGGCCGAGTAGAGCTGCTGTTAGCCACGAGCTTGTTTGCGCTGGGTGGTTTGTTCGGCTGGTTGGCCTACTGGGGATTCGTGCTTGGGGGGCAGGGCCTTGCGGAGGCCGAAGGGTTGATCGTCATCACCCTCCTAGCCGTCGGTGCGTGGCTGGTTCGCCGCGTCAATCAGCAAGTTCGCGGTACGGAGTCGTCGACGGGCAGGAAAGGCGTGGCCAATGTCCTGGGCTTTGTGGCGTATCTTGCCTGTGCGATCGCTGGCTTGACCCTGACATTCTTGACCGATTCTGCATTTCTGATGAGGCAAAGTGATCGCGTGCTGGTGCGCCGCGGCGAAGGCCTGCTGATGGAGATTGTGCTCAATCAGGAAAGTCGTGATGAGGACATCGACTTTGTGCGTCGAGTGCCGCTGCTCGTCGGGCTCTCGCTATTGCGGGGCTGCCAAGTCACGGACGAGGGTTTCCAGCGGATTCCGCTGCGAAGACTGCGCCGGTTTCACTGTGGTCCGCAATGCCACTTGTCTGATGCCTCGATTCGGCGTCTCCCGTTCCAGCAGCTGGAATCGATCGAGCTGCACGGAGAGCAATTCACCAATGCGGCACTCGGCGACGATCCGATCGTCTTCAAGAGGGCGAACGTTTTGGTGCTGCGCCATACCTCACTCGATTCAGACGGGTTTCGCCAGATCGCATCGGCGCCGCGATTGAGATGGCTCGACGCGGCTCACAGCGATTTAGACGATCGCATCCTGGCACAGGTCGCCGATTGGAGTGTGACCTTCCTGGATCTAAGTCACACCCGAGTCACCGGCAGTGGTTTGCAGTGCCTGGAAGACGGCGTGGTTTGGCTCGACCTGTCGTATACGCCGTTGATGATGGAGCGGCTAGCCGACCTATCGCCCCCTGGTGCCGAACAGGACTGGCCGTGGGTGCCAACGCTTCATCGGCTGAAGCTGCGAGGGCACGCCTTGAAGCCGGAGACCCTCACGCAGCTGGCGAGGATATTGTCGCTGACCGAGTTAGACATCGCCGATAGTTCGCTGCCGCCGGGCGCGGCAGCTCAATGGAGCGCGCTGCGACTGAGAAGCCTGACGCTCGATGCCGACGAGTTGTCGGTTTCCGCAGTCGCCCAGCTATTCCTGAATCTTCCGACGTTAAGGGAGCTGACGCTTTCTTTTGATGCAGCCGCGACTACCTTCGCCGAAGTCGAGACTCGGCTTCTCGCTCAGGAGGCGGCATGCCCGCAGCTTGGGGTGCGGTGTGAAATTCGTGGCCTGAACCTGACCCCGCAGTCGTGGTCCCAGTACACTTCCATCGGTGATCGGTTTGAGTGTGCGAGGTATTTGCGTGATGTCACCCTGCCAGATGGCAGTGTGCTTGAAAGAGCGACCGTTCATGAGCTTTTGCGTTCCGGCGCCGTAAGGGACCTGAACGATTAGCGCGACGGTTCGCTGATTCTCCCTGTCGTGAGCCCAGTTTCTGAGCGAACTTCGCGTATACTGAGGAGTCTTCCCGCCACGCTCTTCTGAAGTGGAAACTGCCAGATGCTTCGTTTGCTCATGATTGTCGTCCTCGCCTTCGGTTTCAACCATGCGGCTAGGTGTCATGCCCAGTGGTCGGTCGCTTGGCAGAACGCGATGGAGCTAGATCGAGGCGGCTTCGACATCGATGAACTGAGCGGCGTGACACTGGTCAATTCGTCCGCGACAGGGCAGGGGACGTTCATGACGGTGTCCGATGAGAATGGCAACGTTGGTTGGTTCGATGCGACGTTTGATGCGAATGGTGTCAGCTCGACCGAATTGACGAGCCTCTGGGAACTGGACGACGATTCGCTCGACACCGAAGGTATCGCCTTTCACCCGAGTCAGCCTGACCGCGTTTTGGTTTCATACGAGCGCGACACCGATGCCAACCCGGTGATCCCTGGCATCCGGCAGTATGACCTGCAGGGCAATCGCCTGCAGACGCTACCGCTGCCTGCCGTCTGGACGACGAATGGGAATACTCGGACCAACCGTGGCTTTGAATCGTTGACTCGCACGATTGCCGGTGGCTTCGTATGGACGGGAAACGAGGAAGCGCTGACGATTGATGGGGCTCAGGCGACGGGCACCATGGGTACAACCGTGCGCTTGCAGCAACTCGCCTTTGCCAACAATATGGCGACGCCAGCGGCTCAATTTGCCTACGAAGTCGATCCGGTCCACGGGCCACAACCCGACCGGAGCGGCCTGGTCGATTTGGTGGCGCTGCCCGATGGCAGCCTGTTGGCGCTCGAGCGGTCAGCAGCAGTAACCAATCCCATCATCCAAAACCGGATCTACCAGATCGACTTTGCCGGCGCGACAGACACCGGCGGGACGCTCTTCAATAACGGCCTGGTCGGCGCCAGTTATGTGCCGGTGAAGAAAACGCTGCTCTGGGCTGGTGCGGCTGACGGAGGATTCGGTGCCAATCTTGAGGGCCTGGCTTTGGGCCCCCGAACCGCCAATGGCAACTGGACGCTCGTCGGTGTGACCGACAATGGTGGGGGCTCGAATGGTAACCTTGTTGTCTCGTTCGAGTTGTCTCCCCCGCAGCGGTATGGTGATTTCAATCAGGACGCGGTCTTTGATTGCCACGACATCGATGCGCTCGTCACGGCGATCGTTTCAGGTTCAGATCCACCATCATTCGATCTGAACGGTGATGGGTTGGTTGATGGCCTCGATCAATCGGTTTGGCTGGCCGCCGCAGCGCTGGCCAATGATTTGAGTGGGCCCATTCTGCCGGGCGATGCTAATCTTGATGGGGCGGTCGATGGTGCCGACTTCGTCATCTGGAATGCGAACAAGTTCAGCAGCCAGTCGCGATGGTGCGCGGGCGAGTTTGACCTTAACGGTACGGTCGACGGGCAGGACTTTATCCTCTGGAATAGCAACAAATTCGCAACGAACGGGGCTTTGGCGGTGCCGGAACCGAGTGGCGGTTCGACCGGACTTGTATTCATGATTTGGATCTTCGGCCGCCACCACCGGAAGCGGCCGGCCGCAATGTCGATCATCGATCGGTAGAACTAGCGCCGGCAGTGAATCGCCGTAGGAGCCGCAGACGTTCCAGCCCGATTCGGTGTATGATCCTAGCTGGCTGCTAGGAACACAGCCGTATCAGCGAGCGGACAGAGAAGAGTAAATGAAAAACATTCGGAACTTTTGCATTATCGCTCATATCGACCACGGTAAGTCGACGCTTGCCGACCGCTTGATCCAGGTATGCGGAGGCGTCACTCAGCGAGAAATGCATGAGCAGATGCTCGATTCGATGGATATCGAGCGCGAGCGCGGGATTACCATCAAGAGCAATACGATCACGTTGGATTACAAAGCCAGCGATGGCCAGGAATACCAGCTCAACCTGATCGATACGCCCGGGCACGTCGACTTTTCCCACGAAGTGCGACGTTCGCTGATGGCATGTGAAGGGGCGTTGATCGTCATCGATGCCTCGCAAGGCGTGGAGGCGCAAACGGTGGCGAATCTGTACCTGGCGCTCGAGCACGAACTCGAACTGCTGCCCGTCATCAACAAGATCGACCTGCCGTCGGCCGACGTCGATCGCGCCCGGGAGGCGATTGATGCTGAGCTGGGGCTCGACCCTTTCGAGGCGCTGCCGATCTCGGCCAAAACGGGCATCGGCGTAGAAGAGGTGCTGGAAGGCATCGTCAAAGTCCTGCCTCCACCATCGGGCGATCCGAACGCGCCGCTCAAGGCATTGGTCTTTGATGCTCACTTCGATAAGTACCGCGGTGTCATTCTGCAAGTGCGAGTCATGGAAGGGACGATGCGGCCTCGCGATACGATTCACTTCATGCATGCGGGACGCGACTTCACGGTCGATGAAGTGGGGTACAACCAAATGAAACTCAACCCAAAGCCGCAGCTGGCCGCGGGCGAGGTAGGGTATGTGGTGGCCGGCGTGAAGAGCGTGCAAGACATCGAGATTGGCGATACCATTACCCTGCTGGACCGTCAGGCAGAAACACCGATCCCCGGCTATCAACCGGCCAAGCAAGTGGTGTTCTCGTCGATCTACCCGATGAGTACCGAAGAGTATCCCGATCTCACCAAAGCGCTGGACAAATTGGCGATCAACGACGCGGCGCTGACCTACGAGAAAGACAGTTCTGCCGCGCTCGGATTCGGCTTTCGTTGCGGCTTCTTGGGACTGCTTCACCTGGACGTCATTCAGGAGCGCTTGCAACGCGAGTTCGACATTGGCTTGGTGATTTCGGCACCGTCGGTCAAATATCACCTAACGCTCAAAGATGGATCGACGATCGAGGTCGACAATCCCAGTTACTGGCCCGATCCGATGAGCATCGATTCGGCGACCGAGCCCTACATTAAGGCTTCCATTCTCACGCCGGAAGAATACGTCGGTCCGGTGATGGAACTCTGTCGGGAACATCGCTCGGACAGCCAGACGATGAATTACCTGTCCGCCGGACGACTGGAGGTGACCAGCGAGATGCCGCTCGGTGAAGTCCTGTTCGATTTCTACGGCAAACTGAAGATGCTGACCCGAGGCTATGGCTCGTTCGATTACGAACAGATCGAGTATCGGCCGACCGATGTCGTGAAGGTGGACATTCTGGTGAATAAGGAGCCGGTCGACACGCTGTCATATTTAGTTCACCGCGAAAAGGCACGGACGCGAGCCCTGCATTATTGTGACCGACTCGCAAAAGAGATTCCCCGTCACCAGTTCAAGATCCCGATTCAAGGAGTCATCGGCGGGACGGTGATCGCGCGGTCGACGATTCAACCGTTCCGCAAGGATGTAACGGCCAAACTGTACGGTGGCGATGTGACTCGCAAGAAAAAATTGCTCGAGAAACAGAAGAAAGGGAAAGCCAAGATGAAGCAGTTTGGCAGCGTCAACATTCCACAGAAGGCGTTTGTTTCGGTGCTGCGAGCGGACCAAGACTAGGCCGCTGCTGCCGTTGCTCGGCGACAGGAAGTTTGCAGGTCGATAGAACGATCATCGCGCATGAACCCGATCGATCCACCGCCGATTCATGGCCCACCGTTAGGCACGGCTGGCTTCAAGTCGCAGCTCGAAGATTTCCAGGTCGAAGAGGTGCTCGGATTCGAACCCTCAGGCGCAGGCGAGCATTGCTGCCTGTGGATCGAGAAGTGCGACGTGAACACCAACGATGTCGCGACGGCGCTCGCTGCCAAGTTGGGATTGCGAAAGCGACTGGTCAGTCACTGCGGACGGAAGGACAAGCAGGCGGTGACGCGTCAGTGGTTCAGCATTCACCTGCCCGGAAAACCGTCACCGACACCCGCCGATTTCGGACTGCCGGGCGTCCGAGTCCTGAAGGTCACGCGAAACTTGCGGAAGCTGCACCGAGGTGGTCACGATGCGAATCGATTCGTGATCCGCTTGCGGAATTGTTGCTTTTCGGCAAAGCATTTCGATGATCGCTGGGCGGCAATTGTCCACCGCGGCGTGCCCAACTATTTCGGGCCGCAACGCTTTGGACGTGACGGCCGCAATGTGGAACAGGCGACCAAAATGTTTCAAGGTGAATACGAGCCGCGCGATCGTCAACTGCGTGGCATTCTGATCTCGGCCGCCCGCAGCGCACTCTTTAACGCCTGCGTCGCCGCGCGCGTTGAACGGGGCACCTGGGACACTTGTCTGCCTGGCGACGTATTCGGCTTTGCGAATAATCGCAGTCTTGTCCTGCCCGGAAACCGACGGGGAGATGAAGAACAGCGTGTGAAGGATGGGGCGCTCGAAATCACAGCACCACTGTGGGGCGAGGGGGAATTGCAAAGCCAGGACGTCGTGCGAGCGCTGGAAGCGGAGGTGGCGACAAAGCACGCAGAGCTGATCGCCGGCCTGGCTCAATTCAACCTAAAGCAAGAGCGGCGAGTCGTCCGGCTTCGCCCCACGCAGGTCGCAGCCGAGTGGGAGGACGATTCAACGTGCGTCCTGCGCTTTCAACTCCCCAAAGGGACCTACGCAACGACGGTTCTCAGGGAGCTCATACAGGCGGTGATGCCGGCCGGCGGATCGGCTACGACCAGCGGTTAGTCTGCGACCGACTGTTTTGAGGTCAGGCGGCGGAGGCAGGCCCACCCAAGCACGGAGCCGACAAAATAGGCCGGCATGTCCCACCACGAAAACGTGGTGCCTAGCAGCAGGCGTCCGATGAGGTTCGCCCGAATTCGTTGCAACCATGGTGGCTGCCACGTTTGCAGGCATTCTAGGAAACAGGTTGCAATCAACACGGAAACGGCAATTCGTCCAACAGCCCACCGATACGGCCAGACGGCAAACAGTGCAAAAATAAACATGGTCTCATAGAACACGCTGGCCGGTCCCCAGTGATTGACGAACACCTGCCCGGGGCCTCGATAGTACTTGCAAGCCAGCCCGAGGACGAGACTGAGGATCGAAAGTGCAAGACCGAGCGCTCGAAGTTGAGGCACGCGTGACAATTGGGGCTGGAGCGTTGGGGTCAACAGTGGTTCCTTTGCACGCGTCAGTTCTAGCAGTCGCGGTGATTCATTACGTCCGCGGGTGGCGAATGTTCACGTCCTAAATGTCAGGCGTGTTCTAAGATGATGGCAGCCGAATCGTCAAGGTCGTAGCTGGAGACGAGAATTCGTC
>CAYZRS010000027.1:0-46335 GCA_964480915.1 uncultured Pirellulaceae bacterium
GGCAGAGGTCGCTGTTGGCGTCTCCGTATCAGTCTGAGCAAACGCGCCCGTGACACCGCAAAAAGTAACGCACAAAGTGCAGATCACGAATGATCGTCTTCGCACGGCGACGCGTCCCAATGGATATTTGCCGTAACGTGGCATGAGGCCCCCTCGTTAGTTTCGTTGTTTTGCAGAGTCTGACTTGCAGCATTCATGCTTCGGCTTCTTTGTCAGCCATTGAGAATTCGCCCGATCCCGATTCCATTCGAAACTTCGTCGCGGTGATGTCGCGGACGTCACAAACGCCCTACCCCGCCGGCGAATCAACGTCACTCGACTCGTTTCCAAGTGCCGTCCATGATCTCGGTCCAGTCACCGTCATCTTCCTTCGACCACACAGTCCATTGGTACTGCCCCGCATCAGCACCAATCGTCACCGTCTGCTTGATTCGTGAGCCCGGAGCTTGTTCCCATTCGCTTGTCAGAGAGACACGGCCGTCGCTTTCTTCCACTTGCACCGGCAAGGTTTTTTCTGTGCCGTCGTACGTGAAGCCCCAGCTCATGTATTCCTGTTTGGCTTCGTCGTAGCCAAAGATCGTGTGATAACGCTGATAGATTTTCCCAGCCGGGTTCTTGGAATACGTTTTTGCCTCGACAAATCGGCCGCCCAAACCAACGAAGTATTCATTCTTCGCCCACAGAGGTGTGCCGTTTGCCCACTGACTCTCGATCTCCCAAGTGCCTAGCATCGGTGCGAGCTTCATCATGGGGCCATCGACCAGTTTGGTGCGCGGCTCCAATTCGTGCTGCGCACTCGCACCAGCGACAAGACAGGAAAGAGAGACAACCACTTTGACGAGCAACACGGGCAAGAATGCGAGCCGTATCATGGCAGGACTCCTGGAAGAAATGGGGAACGTTGATCGTGCCCGCATCATACCAGTGCTCGAGCGACGATTCACCAGGTGAGCTTTCCCGACGAATCGCACCGCAACAGCCAATCCCACCAGAGAACGGCTGTGAAGACGTTGATGATCACAGGCCGGCTTGAATGCCAACCGCTTTTTTTCCGTGTGCCGTGCCAAGGGCCGCGGCGTAGGCGGGCGCCCCGTCTAGCCACACGACCGACTGCCCCACTTGGCTCCCCGAACTCACCAAGACATCCTCTTCCGTCAGCGCTTGCAACTCGTTCCTTGTCAGATGGATTTCACCGACCGTTACCTCGACGTGATGAGTACGCACGGGCTGAGCGGCCTGCGGCTCCAAAAACTGATCGCGGATCGCCAGCAACGTCGACTTGCGAATTGCCAATTGAAATGGACCATCGCAACCGTCCATCGTTAGACGGAACTGAGCTACAATCATTGGCTCGTTCGGATTTTCGGATCGGATCAAGCGCGGATTGCACGACAGATGTGCCGATTGGATCTGCAACGAGATGACCGACGACCACGCTTCCATTAGCTCGGCCGTTAAAATTCGAGTGACGCGGCCGGCCAGACGCGTTTCAATCTCGGTCAAAGGTCGACGAACCATCGGGGCGGGCAAGTTCCCACCACCAAGCAACCGATCAAAAATGGGAAACAGAACGGTCGGATGGAGTTCGCAGACGTATTCCGACGCAAGCGGCTCGGCAGTCATCAATTGTACGCAAGTCGGGTTGTCCATGCGTATCGCCATTTCACCAAAGATCGCTTCGCGTACCGATTCGACCGTGATCGTCACCTCAGTCCGCAATGGCGGAGCCAGTTGCTTTGCGAATCGGTTGGCAAACGAATCGATCACCGCCCGATAGGCCTGCATGATCCTGTCATCCCAGGCAGCTTGAGGTGCAGCAACGGCGGGACGAGCCTCTGAAGACGCCCCCACTTTTGCTGCTTCATGATTCGGCTGAACCGATTCGCTCGGCAATTCGCCGGTGGTGAGTGCCGCAATCTCTTGCGGAGTCAGTTCGTTCTCTTGCATGGCATCCTTGCCTTTGTGTCTAAATCGGTGCTGGATCGTAACGAGCCGACCTTTTCGCTTTTAACTGCGAGTCTGGCCGCTCCCACGAACGACATACTTGTAACTGGTCAGCTCGCGCAACCCGCAGGGACCGCGAGCGTGAAACTTGTCGGTGCTGATACCAATCTCGGCTCCTAACCCGAATTCACCGCCGTCGTGAAATCGCGTACTCGCGTTCACCATGACGGCGGCCGTATCGACCGCTTTGACAAATGATTCAATGACGCGGTCATCCGTCGCAACGATCGCGTCCGTGTGTCCCGTCCCATATTCATTGATGTGTTGGATAGCGGAATCCACATCGTCAACGACAGCGGCCGAAATCACCGGCCCCAAGAATTCACGATGAAAATCGTCTTCCGCCGCTTGTTGGGCGTGCGAAACGTGCTGACAGACGACCTGGTCGCCTCGAATTTCGATCTGATGCTGGTCCAACTGGGTGGCCAGCTGAGGCAAGAACGAATCGGCAATCGCACGATGGACGAGCACCGATTCAGCCGCGTTGCAGACGCCCATCCGTTGGCACTTCGCATTCACGACGATTTGCCTGGCGACGTCCAGATCAGCACTGGCATCGACATAGACATGGCAGTTGCCGCTGAAGTGTTTTAGCACCGGCATCGTGGCCGATTCGGCAACACGACGAATCAACGATTCACCGCCGCGGGGAATGACCAGATCGATCGCGTCACCATGAGCCAGAAAATGATCGACGGCGCTGCGGTCGGCCGTTTCCACCAAATGAATGGCGTGCTTGGGGACTCCGTGTGCCGCGCCAACCGACTGGAGTATTTGCACAATCGCGCGACTGCTGTGAGCCGACTCCTTGCCGCCGCGTAGAATGACGGCGTTGCCGCTCTTCACACAGATCGCTGCCGCATCCGCGGTGACATTGGGACGAGATTCATAAATGAAGAAGACTACGCCCAAGGGAACTCGAATCCTTTCGATTTCCAATCCGTTGGGACGAGTTGTCTTTTCCATCACGTCGCCAATCGGATCGGGCAAGCCGGCGACCTGGCTCAGTGCGGCCGCGATGCCTGCGATTCGTGATTCGTCGAGTCGCAAGCGATCGACCTGAGCCTCGGTCAGCCCGAAACCAGGAGCCGCTGCCACATCCAAGGCGTTGGCAGCCAAGACCGCGGCCGATTCTGATTGCAATTGCTGGGCACACGCGTCGAGCCACGCGTTCTTCTGGTCGGTCGCAAGCGTGGCTAACTGCCGCGACGCGGCTTTGGCGCGGATTGCCACTTCGTGGCAATAACTGGCTAAATCGGTACTGCTGATGGAAGAAGAATTCATGCCGGAGCCATGTTGCAAATCGGTTCAAAGATCACCCGATCGTAGCTCAGCGAAGACCGAAATGCGAACCGAACAGGCTCTCAAGACGATTCAAACGGCATTTTCGCAGTGCAACTTCGGGCGGCAGAAGGTTTGCCGCTAGCAAGAGCGATGCCGTTCACACATTTGGCACAGCCGCTAGTCTCCCAAGACAACCACCCGACCATCGATCCCTCCCACGGCTTCGTATCCGAGCAGCGCCTCGCGCACCGCTCGCACATCGTGGACCCGAATGATCTGGACGCCTTGCGATGCCAGCGCCAGCGCGACGCCGACCGTCGCTGCGGTGCGATCCGACTCTTTGTTCCCCAGTATTTTGGCAAGGAAACCTTTGCGCGAATGGCCCACCAGGATCGGGCAACTCGTTTGATGAAACAGGCCGGCAGCAGCGACAAGTTCCAAATTGTGCTGGTGGCTCTTTCCAAACCCGATCCCCGGATCGAGACACACTCGAGCCCGATCGACTCCCGATTCCAGCAAAAACGCTTTTCGCTGTTGGAGGTAAGTCACAATCTCTTGAACGACGTCGTCGTACTTTGGCGCATCCTGCATGTCTTGTGGAGTGCCTTGCATGTGCATGGCACAGACACCCACACCGGTGTCAGCGGCGACTGTGACCGTTCGTGGGTCACCTGAGAGCCCGGTCACGTCGTTCAGAATCTCGGCCCCCGCTTGAATCGCTTCGGCGGCGACGAGCGATTTGGACGTGTCGATCGACACGGGAACGTCGGTCTGTTCGCAGACGCGGGCTACGACACCGATGACACGGCGGAGTTCTTCTTCGGCAGCGACCGGTGCTGAATAGGGACGGGTGCTCTCGCCACCGATGTCGAGAATGTCGGCTCCTTCTGCCACCAGACGCAACGCCTGATCGACGGCGGCCGATTCGTCGTAAAACTTGCCGCCATCAGAAAAGCTATCGGGAGTCACATTGACGATCCCCATCACCAACGGGCAGGTCGGCAATCGCATCGTCTTGGTCCGCAGCTGCCACTCGGTGGCACGCTGCGGGAATCTTTCGGCGAGAGAATGAGACACGATCGCGATATTCAGATGTTGGCGGCGCTAAGGATTTGACAGCAGCGACAACTTACCACGGAGCTTCCATCTGTGCCACGATCTGCTCGGCCAGACGTTCGATTGCATCCAGCTGAGCCGTCGCCAGCGACTGGCCACCTTCCGGAACAAAATGGACTGCCTGGCCGAATTCTTGCAAACCTTCGGGCATCATCATGGCTTGCGGACCCAAGATGATTTGCCCATTGCGATCACGCCATGTTACTTCGATGAAGAATTCGACTTCGACATCGCGCAGCTCGTCGTTGATGTTCTCAGTGATCGCGAACTTGTTCTCTTCAATGATACGGCCATAGAGCACACTGTCGGCATTGATACCCTGTGAAAGCTTGTAGGGCGTTTTGAGCTCGATCTCTTTGGCAACCGCTTCGGTCAACCGTTCACCCAAATGCCGACGCAGGCTCTCCGATTCAAACACCGGTACGTAAACCGAATAGATATCGCGACGATAGAGCCCTTGATTGCCAATTTGATAACAGGCGCAGCCGGTCACGAACGACAGGAGGACCATCACGAGAATCAGGCAGCGGCGTTGCATAAGGCGACTCTATTTCAGCAGCGTGGGCGCTGAACCACGACTGAGCAGCGGTTGCGGATCGTGTTCTTTGGGGAAAGCGTCTGCCAACCAGTCCATCGAAGTTTCAGACGACGCGGGATAACTCTCGATTTGCGCCATGCGTTTCTCAGACTCCAAAGCCAGATTCGTATCGTGGTAGTCTTCACGAACCTGGTCATAATACAGACGGGCCGCCCCATATTCGTGTCGGTTGTCATAGAACGTGGCCACCGCGTATTCACGCTCGGCCATTTTCAGCCGAACATCTTTAAGGGCATTCGTCAGATACTCTTCATGCTCTTTTACCTTGTCCGGGAACGCGGCCCGCATTCGCTCGACGATACTCTGTGCCTCATCGAGAACCGTGCCGTCGTAGTCGGGACCGGCGTAGACTTGCAGTTTGGTTTTTAGACCCAGCAAGTGAGCCCGAAACTGGTGATCGCTGCCTGGAAAGTTCTTTCGCAAGTCATCAAACAGATCATTCGCTTCGCCAAACCGTTCACTTTCAAAATGAGCCACCGCAGCAGCCATCGTGGCATCATCGGCCAACTTGCCGTTGGGGTTGTCGTAGCGAATGCGATCATAAAGCTTGATCGCGTTGCCATAGGCGTCGGCAATCGGCCGTTTCTCGTTCGTGAGGTTGGGCAACACGTCAAATTTCGAATCTTGTTTGTCGACGTTAATCCAATATTTGGCGATCTGGAAACGCCGCCCATCGACGACGTCCATGTAGCGTGTGCTAGGAAAGTTCTTGATCAGACCGCCGAACGCCTCCACCGCATCCGGATACTCGTCGGCGAAGAAGTAGGATTCCCCCGCCAAGAAAAACGCATCTTCTTTCAGCGACGGATCGACGAAACGGTCCGAGGCGTTCTTGTACTGCTTGGCCGCCTCTTTAAAGGTCTTGGCCCGTTCCTTGCCAGACTGGGTTTGGGCTTGTTGGTAGAGCTGTTGTGCCCGAGCAAAACTAGCGCGTGCTTTGGGTTCGTTAGGCGCGTTGCCCATCAGCAGCGCGCGAACCCCTGGTCCGTCGGTGATCGGATTGTCCAATCGAGAAAACTGAAAACCACGATTCTTGCGAGGATCTTCTTGCGCCTGATAGGTCATCGCCGGTTCCGTTGCCGTCGCGGCCGGCTTCTTGGAAAACGGATTCAGCGACGCAACCTTAGGTATTTCGGGCATCTTCAATGCGGGCGGCTTCGGTAGCGTTACCTGAGGCAACGTCATCTTCGGCGGCGTGAATGACGCGCAACCACTAATCAGGGTTACCAAGGTGAGCAACTTCAACAAACGAGTCAGCAGGCGGTGCTTCATGACGATGCGCTGCAAGAACAGCACCTCACGATAGGAATAGACTAACGATCATCCTGCACAACCGGCGCGCAGACAGACCTAGAAAAGCTGAGGAACCGTAGTGAAATTGCCCCCAGACCGTCAAGTGCGAGCGCCCGAACGTGGCTGTGAGAGGTCAGGCAATGCTGTCGTTGATGGCAAGGATGAACAGGCGATTGAGCCCCAACCAGCTGGGCCGGCGGTGAATCGGCTTAGGCGCTAGCTTCGATCGTTTCCACCTGCACACGATCAATCTTGCGTTTGGTCGCCTCGAGGACGGTAATGCGCAGTGTCGACCACAGCAGCGTCTCGCCAGCAGCCGGAATTCGCCCCATCTGGCTCACAACAAAGCCAGCAATCGTATCAAAGCCTTCCGGTTCGGGCAGGTCGTAGCCGAGCTCCTCGTTAATCTCCGCCAGGTGAGCTCGACCGTGAATCACGACCGTTCGCTCGTCGACTCGGTTGATCTCACCGATCGCCTCCTTGTCCGATTCATCAACGATCTCTCCAACGATCTCTTCCAACACATCTTCGATCGTCACGAGTCCGGCGATGCCCATGTATTCATCACGGACGATAGCAAGATGGCTGCGAGTTTTGAGGAACTCACTGAGCAACTCGTCAAGCGGCATCGTCGTCGGGACCGACCACGGTTTGCGCAGCAGCTGCTGAATCGATTGACGACTGGCCGGGTCCTCCTTCGCCAATTCCCGCAGCATGTCTTTGACGTACAACACACCCACGACGTTGTCGATGGAATCTTGGTAAGCTGGAATTCGTGTTCGCCCACATTCGGTCGCGAATATGAGCACATCGTTCCAAGGCATATCGATCGGGAAAGCATTGATTTCGGACAGCGGCGTCATGATATCGGCGACATCTTCGTCGCCCAGCTCGATGACGCCTTCGATCATCTCTCGCGCATCGGCTTCCAGCAAACCGTCATGCAACCCTTCCGTAACGATCGCCAGTACTTCATCTTCGAACGCCTCCTCCTCATCCTCTTCCTTTCGACCCGAAGCGCGACGAAACACCGTCTCCATCAGCGAGACGCCAATCGTCAGTGGCCAAACGAGCGTGCTGGTTAGATGTAGGATTCGCCATAGGTGATACAAGACGCCGTCGCCAAACACGGCCGCTAAGGCTCCCGGCAACCATACCGTCGTCACCAGCAAAGCCGAGCCGAGCACCAGCGCAGCCGTCATCATCTCGCGACCGCCGATCGATTCTTGCAGAGTGCCGTTCGCAAACCAGGCGGCGACGCCCACCACCAAAAGGACCGCACCGACAACTCGCAAGCACTCCAGGCCGAATGTCACTTGCTCGCAATGGTCATGGATATGATCGAAGCGTTCGCGCCCCTGACGCCGTTTGCAATACTCTTTCAATTCATGCCAAGAGACTTCATTCAGTGCTTTGGCACCGATCGCCGAAAGCGTCATGAAGAGCAAGCCGCAGATTCCTAGCCAAACGGCCGATCCAGAATTCACGACGAACTCCCTTGGTCGGGCACGATGAAACCGACGGGCGTGTCACGCTCGGCCGGCGCCGCGAGCCCGAGGCGGGCAAGTGTGTCTCGTTCCTGTGCGAGCATCGCGTCGCGCGAGGCATCATCCTTGTCGTCGTAGCCGACCAGATGGAGTGCACCATGCACAACGTACAAGATCAGTTCATCGTGAGGCTTGGCATTAAAACGAGCCGCCATCGTGACCGCCATTTCCGCACTGACAACAATCTCGCCGTCGGTCGTCTGATCGGTATTCTCGAAGACGAAGCTCAGCACATCGGTGGCGTAGTCGTGCTGCAAGTGGGTCTTGTTGAGCTCGTGAATCTGCTCGTCATCGACCACGGCCACACTGACAGAGGCGGTCGTTTTACCGGCATCGCTGAGTACCAATTCGACCGCACGGCGGATGAACGGGCCGTCTAACTCAAGCGAAGATTGCTCATCCGTGATAGGGATGTCGAATTTGTTTGTCACTGCGTCCAATTAGGCTGTTTGCTGATCTGGGTATTTGACTCGGCCGTGATACATCGCCGTCAGCGATTTTACGATACTCTTCTCAACGATGCGCAGTTCTTTGAACGTCAGCCCGCATTCGTCAAATTGCCCATCGAGGAGCCGCTTTGACGCCAATTCGTGGACGAGACTTTCAATCCGCGACGGCGCCGGTTCCTGCAACGAACGGGAGGCGCTCTCTACCGCGTCTGACAACATTAGCACTGCCGCCTCGCGAGTTTGAGGCTTCGGCCCCGGATAACGATAGGTCGTTTCATCGACTTCGCTCGCGTCCGGATCGTCTTCCGATTGTTTGCTGGCTCGATCGAAGAAGTATTCGACCAACGTCGTACCATGGTGCTGCAAGATAAAATCGATCAAAGGCTGCGGCAAGTTATGCTGCCGCGCGAGATCGGCTCCATCTTTTACATGCGCGATGATGATCAACGTACTCATGGCCGGCAGCAACGCTTCGTGGCGACTCCCTTCGGTACCTTGATTCTCGATGAAATACTGAGGCTTCATCATCTTGCCGATGTCATGAAAATAGGCTCCGACACGACACAGCAAACCGTTCGCACCGATACTGTCGGCCGCCGCTTCGGCAACCGACGCGACACTGATCGAATGGTTGTAGGTACCCGGTGCGCGGCGGACGAGCTCTTGCAGCAACGGATGAGCCACATCTCCTAATTCCAACAGGCTGATATCGGTCTGAAGTTCCATACCCTTTTCGACGAAGGGAAGAATTCCCGTCATGATCACGCCGGCGATGCTCGCCAGGACCCCATACCATCCGGCGGCGATGACCAGCGGCAACCCCATCCCCGGATTGCGAACGATGCCCACACTCAGCGCCGTCAAAAACGCCACGGCCCCCGCCGCCATACCGATGTAAATCAGCTTGGTGCGGCTGCGGACGTTTCGCAGCAAGATCACTGTCGTCGCGAGTGTGGCGGCCAGGATGACCAGTTCATTCAGCCCCTGGCCCAAACTAATCACCGTAATGAGACAGATACCAGACGAAAGCAACAAAGCAATTTCTTGCCGATAAGCAATCGATGCGGTCATCGCAAACAGCATCATGGGGACGAGTTCCGATTGCCAACTGTCGTTGGCGCAGATTTTTGCAAACGTGATCGTGATCAGCACCAGCATCTGTAGGCGCAAGAACTTACTAAAATCGCGGATCAGACTGGGCTCACGAAAGTAAATGTAAGCACCCAGCAAGGCGTAGAGCGCCAAGTACATCGCGAACGAGGCGGCCACACGAGCCAGCCGCTGTGGCCAGGCCATCGTATCAAGGGCCCGCACGTGTTCTTGCTTGAGCAGTTCAATCTGCTCCGGCCCTAACCGTTCCCCACCCGCCGCTAGTTGGCTGACACCCTTTAAGTACTGCGTCACCTCCGGTTCGAGGTTCATCAGTTGCTTCTTGAGGAGTTCGGCGCTCTCATTTTCGTCCCAAGTCAGGGTCGTCTCGAGATGTTTGTCGAGCCAGTCGTCAATCGGCAACGCCAGCTCTGGCCCTAATCGCTCTTCAATCTTCGCTAACAACTTGTCGATCGAAACATCGTCGACGTCGATGTGATTTTTCGTTTTGCTGCCAGTGCGAACCTGTATTTCTTCCTGACTTCCACTGGTGTGCGTCAATTGACGAAGCAGGCCGTCCTCGCGAATGTTTTCAAACGTTGCCCGCAATTCTTCCAGAGTTTTTTCGATCCCTTGACCGTTCAGCGCCTGTTTCATCGCAGCAAAGACGTTTGTGCGTCTCGCGACGGCTTCTTCGTTAGGCGTCTGCTGCTCAGCGTCGCCTGCCGCAGCGGTCGCAGCTGCCGGCGCGGTCACAGCTGCTGGCGCGAATGGCGCCACCGGTTCAAAGGCATAGAGGAACTGGTCGAGCACGGCTGGTTCGATTGTCTCGACCGATTCGGCCAGCGCAAATTCGCGCAAGTGTTTTGACAGTTCCTCGACCGTTTCTACTGCTGACGCTGGTTCATTGAGATAAACCTGTTGAAATTCGGCACGGAACTTCCGTTCTTTCTCACGTGTTTTTTGCGGGCTTTCCACTTCAAAATCGACACGCGCCACGATGTCTCGCTGAGTCACCTGCGACGTGCGATAGGGAAAAGCTGGCTGCCAACGCCCCGTCATCGCCCACATCAGCACGACGGTGGCAATGCAAACGGCCAAGCGCCACAGCACATCCGGTTCACGAAATTCCGATAACGCTTGCGAGAAGCGACTTGGCGGCAACTCGAGTTGGGAAACTCGATCAGAACGCTTCTTGGGTGTACCCGTAGACATGTTTTACCGGCGGAGCCGATCCTTTGATTTCTTCGCTGGACATGACCGACGCCCTAACGTCGTTTCTTTCCGACATCTTCATAAGCCCGCACAATATCCTGCACCAATCGATGCCGAACAATGTCACGTTTGCTCAACCGACTCTCGGCCACGCCTTTGATATCTTTCAGTCGTTGGAGTGCATCTGTCAGTCCGCTGCGAGTATGCGGCGGCAAGTCGACTTGGGTATTGTCCCCAGCGACGACGATCTTGGAACCCTGCCCCATACGGGTCAGGAACATTTTCATTTGCGAGACGGTCGTATTTTGGGCTTCGTCGAGAATGATAAACGCTTCATTCAAAGTGCGGCCTCGCATGTAGGCCAACGGCACCACCTCGATCGTGTCACGCTCCATGTACTGCTGAATCTGATCGTAATCCATCATCTCGTAAAGCGAATCGAGCAGCGGACGCAAATAGGGATTGATCTTCGCCAGCATGTCGCCAGGCAAGAAACCCAAGCTCTCCCCCGCCTCAACCGCCGGTCGGACGAGCACGATTTTGCGAATTTCTTTTTTCTTAAACGCTTCGACCGCCATCGCCACAGCTAGGTAGGTCTTTCCCGTTCCGGCTGGACCGACCGCGAACACGAGCGAATTCTTTCGAATGGCATCCATGTAGTTGGCCTGGCCAGGCGTCTTCGGCCGGATGCTTTTACCAGCGGCCGGAACTTCGACTCGCACGTTGGGCACCGCTTGATCCGCATTGCCCGTGACCCGCGCCAGCACGTTTGACACATGGTCGGCATCCACGGTCACCTGGCGCTCGACGAGCGTCTTGAGCTCTTCCAAAGCCTTCGTTGCTTGGGAGACGGCGGTCTGCTGCCCCGCAACGTGGATTTTGCCTTTGCGATGGGTGATGTTCACGCCCAACTCATCGCTAATGCGACGAAGATGTTGATCTTTGGCGCCAAACAGCGAAAGCGCGATGGCCGGGTCAAGCAGCGAAATGATGGCTTCTGTCATGCAGTTGAGACGGTAACGTTTCCGCCGTAGAGCTCCTAGGCAATGTTTGGTTCCTGAAAATATAGTACCCGATTAGCGCCCCTTCGTGCGCGATCGTGCCTCAAGATCGCAAACTACTGCCATCACAAGAGTTAGACACCTGATGCAGAGGCGGCTTGAACGGTTGTATCGATCCTGCCGGTTGCTGGCGAGCGCCCGCTCGAACCGACGATTCGCCCTGCCTGCGTCAACCAATTTCTGAGAACCGCAATTTGGTCAACTTCGATGCTGCTTCCCAAAGAGAGGCAATCACGGGCGGCCAGGTTCGCAGCGCACGGAGCTTTAGCAGGTTAGGAATTCGAACGAGCTGGCAAGCAGTTCCTTGACGCGTCGAGTCTCTTCCGTTTCCTTCGTGTCATCGGGCGTGTCTTGCACCATGAGGGCAAAGACGCGTTCCCCGTTGCGGAAAGTGAAAATCTCCTGACGCAACCGTTCACCGGCCACGAACACATCCAGCCGTTTGCCCGCCAAGCCACGCTTGCCGAGGCTGATCGAGGCCTCTTTGACTTCGACTTCTGACTCGTCATAGCCGCTGGTAAATTCTTCCACCAATGTGTCGCACAGGTCATCGAATTCCTCAACCGCAGCTTCGTTGAACCGCATCAACATCAGAATGTTGTCGCTACCGTCCAAGGTCCAGAGGGTGGCAGACGATTCACTTTCGTCAAAATCCCAGGTGTGACCTGACGGGTAAAGAAACCGAAGCCCAGCCGCATCGAACTGGCGATGCTCGGACGATTCGATGCAGAGTTGATGCGCTTTGCCATCGATCTCCACCGACTGGGTATCGCCGGCAGCGATGGTCGTCGTTTGACCATCGATGGTGACTTGAAGCGTGAGTGGCGGTTCCACTTTTTCAGAAGTATTCAATGGGGCCTCAACAGACAAAAAGGAACATGAACGAAAACCAACCGCAAGGCAACGTGCAACAGACAAGGCGATATCGGCTCACTCGCAGGACCGCCCACCGATTCGACCGCTCAAACCGCGGGGCCCAAGGCATCAGCGGCCCACCACAGATAGCCGACCGGCGCTGCCCACAGGACAGAATCTAGCACGTCCAGACATCCCCCCAAACCGGGCAGCCACTTGGCAGAGTCCTTCTGCCCTGCTGTCCGTTTGAGATAGGACTCGGCCAAGTCTCCAAATATTCCCGCGACCGTAATCGACAGGCCATAGACGACGAGCGTCAAGATCCCCATGGCGTGGCGCGGCGCGTGGTGGACTCCAAACAGATAAGGGAAAAAGTGAAAGTGCAAGATCATCGCCACCAAGACGGCCGTGACAATGCCACCGATGGCTCCTTCGATCGTCTTCTTGGGGCTCAAGATTGGCGCCATGGGCCGCTTCCCGAAGAACCGTCCGACAAAGTAGGCACCGGCATCGCTGAACTTCACAATCGTCGCCACCGACAATACGGCGATGACGCCCCACTGATCCAAGTGCAGCAGGCGAGTCTGCAACAGAAACGAAAGCGGCAGGATGATGTAGACGACGGAAAAAACGACGTGCGGCAACATCGCATCTTTTCCCTCGCGGTACGTGCGCATTTTCAAAGCACAAACGACGACGAGCGCAGCGAACAAAGCGATCGCGGTCCACCCCCACGTACCCAACGGACAAGCGGGCTTCCGATAGAAGACAGGAACGAACATGATCGCGGCCGCCACCAACGACCCTGCAGCCGCGGCCGTCACATCAGGCGTCCATTTTTGGTCGGTCCGCAGCATCATGATCTCGCTGCTGGCAGCCCCGGCGAAGAGCATCCCCAAAGGGATCAGCCACAACCCGGCATACCCGAAATTGTGCTCCGCATCGAGCCACAACATGGTCAGCAGCGGCACTAGGATCGCCACCGCTCCCACCAATCTCCATCGCAGCAAGGTATCGACTCCGCGCGAACTATCGTCGCTTGAAGATTATTTGTTTAGTCCGCCGTAACGTCGGTCTCTGGCAGCGTAGTCTTCGATTGCCGCATGCAAATCGGTCACTTCAAACTCGGGCCAACAACGTTCGGTAACCCACAGCTCGGCATAGCTAATCTGCCACAGCAAGAAATTGCTGATCCGCATTTCTCCCGCCGTTCGCACCAACAGATCGGGATCACGCATTCCCTCGGTATACAAATAGGCCGAGACCGTTTCCTCGCTCACATCTTCTTGAGCCAGTTTGCCCGCGACGACGTCAGCGGCAATCCGCTTCACCGCATCGACGATCTCGCCACGACCACCGTAGTTGATCGCCAAGCACAACCGAGTTCCGCCGTTCTGCGAGCACATCTCGATCGTTTTATCGACTTGATCGAGCACTCGTTGAGGTATGCCATCGCGTCGCCCAATCACGCTCACGACGATATCCTGCTCCATCAGCAACGATCGCTCTTCGATCATGTACTGTTCAAGCAAGTGCATGAGAAAGTCGAGTTCGATCTGGGGCCGTTTCCAATTTTCACTCGATAGGCAATAGAGCGTTAGCTGCCCAATCCCCAACCGAGCACACTCTTCCACCGTCCGACGGACACTGGAAACGCCGCGTCGATGTCCTTCGATACGAGGCAACCCTAGCGCCTGAGCCCAACGTCCGTTGCCGTCCATGATGACTGCCACGTGACGAGGCTGCTGTTCCTTAGGAACCGACAGCTCGGGCAATTCAGCTTTGGCGGGAACTTCCGTCACGATGACCTCGAAGTAAACGTAAATCGACAGTACGAATTTATCTCAACCGAGTGCGGCCGATCAACAGCCACCCTAACGCACATTGAAGCAAGCTCGCGCCGTTAATTCAACTGCGCCACGCCGCGTTAAACGGCCAACAGCTGCTCTTTCGATTGCCGGAACATGGTCTGTTCGCGATCGGGACCGACCGAGACAATTTCCACCGGCACACCCACAAGTTCAGAGATTCGAGCCAAATAGGCTTGCGCGTTGGCCGGCAAATCGGCCATGTCGCGAACGCCGGTGATATCTTCCTTCCAACCGGGTAGCGTTTCATAAATCGGCGTCGCGTCGCGCAGCTCGTCCACCTGGCACGGAAATCGTTCGACCCGTTGGCCGCCAATTTCGTAGGCGACACAGATCTTCAGTTCCGGAAGCTCACTCAAGACGTCCAGCATCATGGCGGACAGCGCGTCCACGCCACTCAATCGAGCCGTATACCGCACCGCAACCGCATCGAACCATCCGCAGCGGCGAGGCCGCCCGGTCGTGGTGCCGAATTCTTTGCCAACCTGGCGAATGCGTTCGCCCGTTTCATCTTCCAATTCGGTCGGAAACGGACCGCCACCAACGCGCGTGCTATACGTCTTGATGACACCGATGACATTGCGAATCCATTTGGCCGGTGCGCCCGATCCGCTGCAAACACCAACACCTGAACTATTGCTACTGGTGACGAACGGGAATGTGCCATGGTCAATGTCGAGCAAAGCGCCTTGAGCACCTTCGAACAACGCTTGCTTGCCATCATCCAGCGCGTCGAGCAAATAATCGGTCGTATCGCCGATGAAAGGACGCAACCGTTCGGCATAGCCCGAGTACTCTGCCACGATCGCCGCAACATCCAGGACTTCGTCGCTCCCGAGCGATTTTAATACGTCCCGTTTGGCCTCCACAATCGTCGCGACACGCTCGGCAAAGTCGTCTCGCACCATGTCGCCCAACCGGACCGCATAGGTGCGACCAACCTTATCTCGATAACAGGGACCGATGCCCCGGAGCGTCGTCCCGATGCTCTCGCCTTGGACCGAGGTACTGTTCATGGCTCGATCTTCTGCCATGTGCCACGGCAGAACCGCGTGTGCCCGCTCACTCAAAATCATGTTCTCACCAACTTCGATTCCGCGATCGATGAGGCCATCAATCTCACCCAATAAGATCGGCGGACTGACGACGACGCCTGGCGTCACCAAATTCATCACTTGAGGATGCAAGATTCCGCTGGGAACGTGATGCAGTTTGAATACCTGATCACCAATCACCACCGTGTGCCCCGCGTTCGCACCGCCCTGGTAACGAACCACAAGATCGAATTGAGGCGTCAGTAAATCGACAAGCTTGCCTTTGGCTTCGTCGCCCCACTGCAGTCCGATAATGCTTGTTCCTGGCACTTCTTCTTCCTAGCTGAGTTGGCTTTCGGTGAAACGCCGCCCCCCACACAGAGAAATTGGCGACGACAAACCGAGTCAATTTAAGCCCGATCGCACCCAGTCGCAACTGGCTCGTCGTGCCGGCCGGCATTTGTCACACTCGAGCCCGCAGCACCGACGAATCGCTCAAAAACCGCCCGCGGCTCCCAGTGCCACAGACCACTACGAAGGAAACTGCCGACAATACTCATACATTCCCAGCATCGCCGACGTCGCCGCATTGTAGCTGAGCGGACGCCCGTAGACCGGAATTTCTACGACGTCATCCATCATACGCAAGAGTTCCTCGTCCATGCCGTTGCGTTCATGTCCGATCACCAGCAGCGTCTTGCGAGAAAACTGAAAGTCGAAGATCGATACCGAGCGAGTCGCCTGCTCCAATCCGACCAATCGATAACCGTCCGATTTCCACGACCCCAGCACGGGTGGCAGCGAGTTGTGCCGAGTGATCTCGCAGTACTCGATCGCTTCTCGTGCGATTTTTGGATCGATCTTTCCCTGACCGGCCACAATCAGACGTTGCACGCCGAAGCAGCCAGCCGCACGGACGACGCGCGCCACATTGACCTGACTCTGCATCTGCGGCAGCGCGACAACCAATTCACGCGGCTGAAGCAATTCGGTCGGCGGTTTGTGCCGCTGATGCTCGGGAATCGTCGAATCACTCACGTCGTTATTCCCTGGGTGCGCGTCGACGGCACGGCTTGGGCCGGTTGACGTATCGTGCTTTCGGTCTGCCCGACCATGGGACCGAGATAGGTCGCGACCAAGTGAACGAGTTCCAGATGCCTTTGTTCGGAGAATAGCGTAACACTGGCCGCACGAACCAGCGGGTAATCGCGCGCGTCACCGATGAGACAGACGCTTTGGGGATCGATCTCATAGCGAACGAATTCGTTCCAACGCCAAAAACTGCGATGACCGAGCACGATTTCTTGGACTCCCCGAGCATCCAATTCATAGCGAATCGGCAACAGGAAACGCCACAGGGCGGCCGTGAGCATCAACGCGGCCAGCACGGCCGGTAATGCTCCGGCCGAACCAAACAGAAAACCGATAAACGCCAATACACAAACAAACCCAAACGCAAAATGGAGTGGCTCGTCGACCGGTGTCCACGTCCGCAACTGCATCACCGGCAGCGGCGCTGTCGTTAGGAATGGATCGCTCGAGACATCTCGCTGCGATTCCATAGGATCGGCATGATAGAGGGGCGCGCTCATGACGACAGTTTAGCGACTCAGACCCAAGATTGCTGCCGACCTCACAGAACAAGCGTCATGGCGGCTCCCAAGCCTCGGGGCGGCGGTAGGCTCCATGCACCATCGCCACCAACGTCCCGTAAAGTACGGACGTGAGCAACAGCGAGAGTGCCAAACAGGTATTGAAGTGCTCGGTCATCAACATCAGTGCCGGCGGCTTTTCGCTTTTTGGCGATCGACGCTTCACAGGGCCCTCCCCCTCGCTCTGCTTCGTCGCTTCACGACGCCACTCCTGCCACTCGCTGGCTGCGGAAGCCGATCCGTAATCGCGCAGCGCCGCCGCTCGCGCGGTCCTTAAACCGTAGACAACCGCTGCCATGGCGATCAGGTAAACGACCATCGCCCCAAGGAAGAATTTGCTCATGATTTCTTGAGTAGCTCAAGGGCTACCGCCACGGTCACTGGGATGCTGGTTTTCAATGTTGGTTCGATGTCTGGGTAATATTCGGCCGAGTGCAACGAGGGAGGCGGGATGTCCAGTTGTCGATACCGATCTAACCGTCGCGCCTCGATGGTTCCTAACCGAAACATATGGATCGGTACTCCGGCGCGGCCGAAGCGGCTGAAATCCTCACCCACCATCGCCGGCTCGACTGCCACCGCGCGATCGGCACCAACGACCGATCGAAAGACTGGAATCAATCGCTCGGTCAATGGTTCGTCATTCCACAAAGAAGGGGTCCCTTCGGAAACGTGCACGTCGGGCGTGTCGGCTCCTGCCGAATCGGCCACCGCTTTTGCTTTCCGCCGAATAGCGCCAATCAACTTCTTGCGGACCTCGTCCGAATAGCTACGAACCGTCAGTTGCAACTTGCACTCATTCGGAATGATGTTGTGTTTCGAGCCGCCATGAATCGACCCGACGGTGACAACCGCTGGCTCCAAAGCTGAAATTTCGCGACTGACAATCGTCTGCAAATCCATCACCAAATGAGCCGCCTGCACGATGGGATCGATGGTCGTATGCGGCAACGCGCCGTGACCACCACGTCCTTTGAGCACCACATCGACACTATCAACGTTGGCCAGTGAGTAGCCGCCGCGATAACCGATCTCTCCGGCCGGCACATCGGAGGAAACGTGCAGCGCGATCGCAAAATCTGGTTTCGGAAAACGTTCCCATAAACCATCTTCCAACATCGCTTTGGCCCCCGCGCCCCGTTCTTCGGCCGGTTGACCGATCAATACCAACGTTCCCGACCAGTCGGCCAGGTGAGCTGCCAAGTACTCGGCCGCAGCGACAACGTTGGTCATATGCACGTCATGGCCACAGGCGTGCATCACTTTGGATTGCGTTCCGTCTTTGAGCGTCGCGGTCATCTGCGAACTAAAAGCGAGCCCCGTATTCTCCTCAATCGGCAACGCGTCCATGTCGCAGCGCAGCATGAGCGTCGGCCCCGCACCATTTGCCAGCACGGCAACGACCCCATAGCCACCTACATGGGTGGTCGTTTTCGCACCGATTTTCTCCCAAGCGGAAGAAAGTTGCTGCGAAGTCCATTTTTCCTGAAATGAGACTTCGGGATGCGCATGGAGCTCTCGATAGAACGCTATGAATCGATCCAAGTTCGCAGCGACCCAATCTGAGACTGCGGAGCCCGCTGGAGTCACTCCAGCCGACGCGACTTGCCCTTCCGCGCAAGTAGCGCGTAGCAAAATAAAACAGCCGAGCACGACAAGACGATAGCCGGCCTTTGTTTGCCAACGTGAACGAAGCATAGTTGTCCCCCCGTCAGAACTAGTGGGGCTCATTCGATCGCGCGACAAGACTTGCATCGCGGGATTGAGCGTGATAACTTCCCCGCATCAATTATCCACACGTCGTTTCATTGCGGTAGGCATCGCTTCTCATTCGCGGGCCTGCCGTTTTTTCGTGCGCATTTCGCAGGACACGACGATCCATCCGGGGACGTTGCAAGGCCGATCAGCGAATTCAGTGACTTGGCGAATTCAGACGTTGGCGTGATCGCCGCGGCGGCTATCGTTGCCAACCGCCATTGCTGGGCGGTGTGGCCGTTTGGTTCGGAAGAGGCGACTCGTCATAGGCGGTCCACACGTAGGTTTCGCGTGCCAACCGATCCAGATATTCTTTCTCGCCCGTCTGCCGGCGTTCCTCTTTGATTTTGTCGCCGATCTTCTCCTGAATGGCGGCAAATTCTTCGACACCAGCCTGTTGACGTTCGACCACGCGAACGATGTGTAAGAAACCGTCCGCTTCCACAATGCGACTCATTTTGCCTTCCGGAAGTGAGAAGACAAGCTCCGAAATCTTGGTCGAACGCAAACTTCCTTCGGACGTCCAGTCGTACTGGCCTCCTTCGTCGGCTCGCGGACCTTGCGAACCTCGCTTCGCGACCGTCGCGAAATCTTCGCCACTCTTGACCGCGTTGCCAAGTTGGGCGAGCGCATTGAAGGCTGCCTCTTCGGTATCGAAATTGGAAAGTTCTACCGACATCGTTTCCCAACGGGCTCGCGTGGGGAAAGAAAAATCATCTTTGTGCGCGTGATAGTACGCTAGTAATTCATCATGAGTAATCTCAGCGCTGGTATCGACGTTGCGCTTGAGCGCCTCGTTGCCGACGAATTGTTCAAGGAACATCTTTTGCTGTTTTGCCAACGAGGAACCAATCTCGCGTAGCTTGGCATCGATATCGGCCGTCGTCTCCACCCCCAGTTTCTCGCGCATCGAAGGAATATGGTGTTCACTGAAGTACTCGAACACCTTGGCTTCCAGTTCTGGAATTTTGTCTGGCGGAATGGTGCGCAAGAAATCGAGAAAGACCAGCTTGTTCTCTACCAAGCGAGGCAGAACTTGCTGGATCAACAGCTCGGCTTGCTGCTCGTATTGCTCATCGGTCATTTGATCGCGATAGGGCGTGAGAATCTGCTCGACACGAGCCATCACTTCACCGGCCAGAATCGTCTGATCACCGACGATCGCAAGAACGCGAGTATTCTTCTCCTGAGTCCCCAGACCGGGCGGCGTGGCCGGAGCAGCCGAAGGCGTCACGTTCGGCGCGGCGATGGCCAACGGGCCAGTCAAAGTTTGAGACGTAGTGTTGCTATTCACCGCAGGGAACGAAGGTTGGGCCGGGGCCGGCTGCGTCGCCACTGCCGACGCGCCCATCGCAGCGCCAGGGAACTCGGACGAACGGGAAAACTCGGGCTTGTTGTGCAGCGGGGTGCCCCAAATTTTTGGGTCGCCGGTTGCCGTGGCAGTGACCTGCGCCGTGTTACTGGTCGCTGGCGGCACGACCGGAATCGTTGCTGCCGTTTGAGACTGCGGTGTGGGCGTTGTTTGTACGACGTTCGTCATTGAGAGTGGCGATTGCGGTTGGTAGGTGGGCGTCATGGTCGGAGCCGTGGCGGCAGCGCCCACGTAACTGGGTACCGGCCCCGCTGGTGGACTGCCGGCTTGCGGCGGAGCCACCTGTGACATCGCCGATACGTTGGGCACGTACTGTGTCGTAGGCTGAACGTGATTGGGCAGTTGAATCGACCGGTTCTGCTGCGGAATCGACAGCGGAGGCTGATTCTGAGCCGGCAACCCGGTGAACGTCGGCGTCGCCGGCGGGCTTGGTACCGCAGGAACGGCCGGCTGATTCGAGGGGAGTGTGCCGGCGACTTGGCTGACGAACTGGCCACCGGACGATTGAGCCGTCGCCATCACTTGCTGCTGAACCTGCACGCCTTGATGCATTGGCCGAGCCACTTGGTTCTGGATGTTGGCCGCGACGGAGTTCGCTGCCTGGGCTGTTTGTTGAACTGTCTGTTGTGCCGATTGCTGTACCGTCTTCTTGACTTCTACCAGCGGATTGAAAAGCCGACCGTTGGCCGTCCCTTCCTGCTGTACTCGCTGCAGGTACTTGTTGACTGCCTGTTGCGCATAATTTTCGGTCGTCGAGGTGTCGGCATACTGGGCTGTCTGTTGAGGCGCCAGTGGTGCACTGCCGGCCGACAATACGTTGGGCACGTTGCGAGCCGTCGAACCGAAGCGATCGATGGCCCGTGCGTTGGCTTGCCTGACTGCGTCGACGAGACGCGATCCCGATTTGGTTGCGCTGCTCGCGGCTGTTTGCGCTACCGCTTTGGCATCGTTCCAGGTCGTGCCATCGGCTGCCGCAGTGACTGCCGAAGAGACCGCTTTCGAGTCGATGGGGTTCGGCCATGGATAGCCGCCAGTTTCCAATGGCGCCGCCGTCTGCGCGAGACCGTTGGCCGCTTGGGCGCTGAGCTCTACCGCCAGCCTTTGTTGTTCTTCCATGCCCTGACCCAAGAACGGATCGTTGCTCGTCTCACCCGAGTTGCCTCGATTGAAAATTCTTTGCCCCAGCTTCAACGGCCAGAGCGATTTCTTTTCGGAAGCAGCCCCGCCGAGCGGCGCCGGCACGCCAGGCTGTGCAGCCTCCGATTGCAACGGAGGTTTGGGCAACTCAAACGTGCGGGCGTTGACCGGACCGCGGGTCTGAGCCGCAGCGATATTGAGCCATCCCATCATCGAGAGGCAAGCAGTCACGAAAACCCAGCAGGTTCGTTCGTTTTTTGTCATAGCATTTTGCGATTAGAGTGAACGAATAAGGCAACACAAAGCGGTCCGTCATCGGCGCCGCGCGCGGCGATAGCCCCGCGCCGCGGAAGTATAGGTATCGCTTTAATCGGCTCGCAACACCGATCGCACTTGATCCAAAACGAAGTCGGGATCTTCGGTGCCAGCTGGCAGTGGTAGATAAGCACTGCTGTCGTCCACGACGCGTAGTCGCTTCTTGCGATCCTTCTGTTGCCGCACTAATTGGCGGATCCGAGCCTCATCGGTGTACTGAAAGACCAGATACGGCTTGCCATCTTGATCATCGAGACTGATCGATTCGACCTGCCAAATGGCTGCCTCGATCTTCAATTCCACCAGCGCCAGCATTCGCTGCACTGGTAGCGGCGGCTCACCAAACCGATCTTTGATCTCCACGCGAATCTCTTCCAGGTCCTCAAAACTCTGCACCCGAGACAGGCGGCGATAGAGATCAATCTTGGTGCGCTGATCGGGCAAGTACTCGTCCGGAATGAACGCTTCGCCTGGCAAATCGATATTCACGTCGATCGACAACCTCGGCGGTAACTTCTTCAATTTCCGCACCGCCGCTTCTAGCAGTTCGCAATACATCTCGTAGCCTACCGCCGCGATGTGGCCACTTTGCTGCGACCCCAACACGTTGCCCGCACCGCGGAACTCCAGATCACGCATGGCGATCGCAAAACCGGCACCCATGTGACTAAATTCCTCAATCGCCCGCAAACGACGGGCGGCCTCCGGGGTCACGTGCTTGTTCTTGTCGACCAACAAGTAGCAGTAGGCCCGATGCTTGTACCGCCCTACCCTGCCCCGCAGTTGATGTAGATCGGACAGCCCATATTGATTGGCATCATCGATGAAGATCGTGTTCGCGTTGGGAATGTCCAACCCGCTTTCCACGATCGTTGTCGCCAGCAGGACATCAAAGGCGCCATTGCCAAAATCGACCATGACCTCTTCGAGATCATGCTCATTCATCTGGCCATGACCGATACGAATGCTGGCCTCGGGAACGATCCGCTGCAACTTGTCTTTGACGTTCTCGATGTCGAACACACGGTTGTGGACGAAATAGACCTGCCCTCCCCGATTGAGCTCGCGAATGATGCCCATGCGAATGAGTTCATCGTCCCAACGTGTTAATCGAGTTTCAACTGGGATGCGCTCGTCAGGCGCGACTTCCAAATTCGAAATATCCCGCATGCCGGTCATCGACATGTGCAGCGTTCGAGGAATCGGAGTCGCGGTCATCGTTAGCACGTCGATCGTTGTCCGCATCGATTTCAGCCGCTCTTTTACCGCCACGCCGAACCGCTGCTCTTCGTCAATGATCAACAGGCCCAGATTCTCGAACCGCACGTCTTTCGATGCGAGCCGATGAGTCCCAATGACGATGTCGACCTGACCCACTTTCAACCGTTCCACGATCTCACGCTCTTCCGCAGCCGAGCAGAACCGACTGAGCCGGGCAATGTGATAGGGAAACTCGGATAGGCGTTGCCGGAATGTGCGGTAATGCTGTTCGGCCAGAATCGTCGTGGGAACCAGCACAGCCACCTGATAACCACTGTCGACCGCCTTGAACGCCGCCCGCATGGCGACCTCGGTTTTGCCAAAGCCCACGTCACCACACAGCAGTCGGTCCATCGGGCGAGGCTGCTGCATGTCACTCTTAATCGCTTCGATCGCGTGCAACTGATCTTCGGTCTCTTCATACGGAAACGAGGCGCCAAATTCTCGCTGCCACTCGGTATCGGCCGGAAAGGCGATGCCGGGACGAGCGGCTCGGCGGGCCTGCAATTCCAACAGCTCGACCGCCATGTCGGTCACGGCCGAAGCGGCCGCTTTTTTCCGCTGCTGCCACGCGACCCCACCGATCGTCGCTAACCGCGCTTTCGCTTTGCTGCCGCCAACGTACTTTTGCACCAGTTCGATCTTCGTGGCCGGCACAAATAGCTTCGTCCCCTTCGCGAATTCGATAATCAGATGATCTTCAATCTGATTCTCACGCTGCAGCTTCTCGATACCCCGATAACGGCCAATCCCATGCCCCAGGTGGACAACAAGATCCCCGGCACGCAAATCCATGAAACTGTCGATGCGTTTGCCAAGATGCTTCCGCTTGCGGCGACGCAAATGGGATCGCTGGAACAACTCATTCACACCCAGCAATAACAGCCCGGCCGCATCCCAGCGAAAGCCGGTGGTGAGATTGCCTTCGGCGAAATGAATCCGCCCATCTCGCATTAAGGTGGTTTCGGTGAAAATCTCCGCAAGGCGCTGCGATTCACCTTCGGTCGGCGCCACCAAGATCACTTCGTCGTCGCCGACAGCCGCTTCGAGCTCTTCCTTGACCTTGCTGATCTCGCCACTGAATCGCTCAACGGTCGCAGTCGGTAACTTGAACGAAGCTTCGTCACCGATGTCTGCAAAAGAAGCGATCTGGACGTAGCCCCGTTTCGCCAATTTCTTCTTGGTCGACGTCCAGTCATAAACCGACTTCACATCATCTTGGCGTTCGAGGTAGGCGGCCGCTTCCGCATCGAGCTGACTCATTTCCATCAGCGCAAACCGAGCCGACTCTGGCAAGTAAGCAAACAACTGATCGCGATTTTCGGCCGCCCGCATATCATCGTTGCCGCCCGACGGCAGGATCGTGATGCGGACCTCTTCCAACGAGTCCAAACTTCGTTGCGACGAGACATCAAACCGACGCAGCGATTCAACGTCATCGCCAAACAGCTCGATCCGAACCGGATTGATTGCGTCCGGCGGGAACAGATCGATGATGCCGCCACGCACCGAATACTCACCCGGCAACTCGACGCCGCTTGTATTATGAAATCCACGACTGGCCAGCCAACGTGGCAAGTCATCTTCCAACAGCGTATCACCAACCTGGATGCGGCGACTGTTCGCGTTCACCGCGTCTGGCAAGGGAACCGGCTGGAGCAAACTTTGCACACTGCACAGCACCAGCCCTCGCCAATCGGGGTCCATCAATTGGCACATCGTCCGTAAGCGGTCGCCATAGATTTCGTCGTAGATCAGGCGCTGGCCCGGATCTGATTGCCAAGCCGGGAATCGGAGCGGCACCTCATCCGAAAAGAGTGCCAGGTCATCGACCAGCGCTTCGATCTCGGCCGCTTTCGAACAGACAACGACCAGCGGCCCCGCGCTACGACGAGCCAAGGCGGCGATTGCCAGCGCGCACGATGATCCCGCGGCACCATCAATCGTGGCGGGCTTTTGCCGATCGAGCGCGTCACGAACGCCAACCAGTTGGTCGTCGCTTGCGAGCGCTTCCGCGAGTTGAAGGAGCCGTGGTCTCACATCCGTAGAGACGTAGGTTCCAGTCATCGTTGTCGACATTCTATACGCCTGCGCGCCTTAGAACAGACGAGAATGTCGACGAGACCGCCCCTTCAGCGACCGAAATCGACGGAGCGGAATGATTCGTGCGATCGCCGGACAGCCGGATGGCGGCCGCTGACAAAAAAGGCCACCCTGAGGCGGCCTTTTTGGTCAATCGTACTTCCTGGCTCGCTTTCACGAAAAACGCGGGTTTCGCTGGTCGCTTATCGCTGATCGCCTATCGCTTCACGCGAGCTGACGCAGGCTGAGCTCGCGTCTGACCAGGCATTCGCTGAGCCATCGGACCTTGCCCGGCCTGCACGGTACCTTCGAGGAAATTGTCGATTTGGGCCGACTTTCGAATGCGATCAAACTCCTTCGCCATGGCGACGCGAAGTTTCTTCTCACGAATGTCGTCCAATAATTCATCCTTGACGACTTCCATCTCTTTGACGACCGGTTCGGTCCGTCCCAGGCAACGCAAGACAACATATTTGTCGCCGGTCGCAATCACACCCGAGACTTCTCCCGGCTTGAGAGCAAACGCTTCCTTCTCCAGCATCGGCTGACCACCATGCATCCGCACCGGAGGAACCTGACCGAAATTCGCTTTGGACATCGGCTCGATCGAGTACTGATGCGCCAACTCGCCGAAGAACTTGTCACTGTCATTCGAACGGGCCATGTCAAATACTTCATGGGCCGTCCGCTGATTCGACATCACGATGGCCAAGACATCGACTCGCTCGCCATAATTCGCGATGAACGCTTTTTTGAGATCGGCATCCGTGATCTTGACTTGGCTGCTCACCAATTTCTTCAGTGCAATCGAGGGCCAAACCGAATCGCGAACGTAGACCTCCACATCCGCACCGCTCTCGTCGGTGATGTGCTTGAGCCAGCCCGATTCGTTGATCGTACCGTCACTGTTAACGAACCCAAACGATTCGGCAGCTCGCCGGACTTCTTTCTTGACATCCGACTCCTGAACCTCAAGGCTGCGTCGCTTTAGCGCCTGAACCAAAATGCGTCGATTGATCTCGGCACTCAGCACTTCCTTGCCATGCCGCAAAATGCACTGCTCACCCAAATCGGCCATCGAGACTTTCGTTCCATTGACGATCGCCGCGATGCCAGGATATTTCCCTCGCTGAGTTTTGTCATTGAGCACGTTGACGATCTGCGCCTCGGCTTGCAACTTCTTGAACAGGTCGTTGCCGGCGGTGCGCAATTTCTTATCCGCGATCGAATCTCGCAATTCTTGCATGACCTGAGCCCGTTGCTCCGGCCCCAAGTCTCGCGGTGGCAAGTGTTGTTCACACTTCAGTAAGATGAATTGACCGGCCGCTTCAATCACGGGCGAAATTTCACCTTCGTCCATGCTAAAGGCAATGTCGACGATCTGCGGATCACCGACGTGTTGGCGAATCGGTGGAATCAACCCGCGTGCAGCTGCACTGTTTTCATCTTCCGAATGGTCTTTGGCGAGCCGATCAAAACGCTCTGGATTGGCCATGGCTTTCGCATGGATTTGCTCGGCCTTGGTACGTGACTGAGTCGAAATCAAGCGTGCCTGGACCATCGCGCCGTGTTCCGACTCGTAGGCAATTTCCAGTTCTTCTCGGGTAACTTGCAGCGAATCTTTTGCCAAACGTCGCAGCGCCAACGTGGGCCAGACGATGTCGCGACGATATTGAAATGGCGAAATGTCGCGTTCGTCTTTCAGCATCGCCAACCAACGTCCGGTCGAGAGCCCAAACTTGTTCGACATGCGAGCAATCTCGGCATCGATTTCGGCATTGGTGATTTTGATCCCTTGGGCCTTGCAGGCTTCCAAGATCAATCGCTTGTTGACTTCGCTTTCCAATACCTCTTTGCCGTGGCGGCGTGTGCATTCGCGAGCGAGGTCGCCTCGAGTGACCTCTTGGCCATTCACGACTGCCACCACATTTGGTTTCGTAGGAACCGACGTCGTCGACGATTCTGCAGCCGGTTGGCGTGCTGCCGTCTGGCGACGCACAGTTTGGGCACTCGCCGAATCGGGGCCATCGATCCAGCGTATGGCAACGCACGTACCGAGTACCGCGATGGCCAAACAAACGGTCGTAAACCGGCGGCCCGAGTGAGTTAATGAAGTTGCGGTCTGTTTTGGGTCAGAGCGGCGCATAACGATCCTCCGTAATCAGCGCTGCGAGTGCTCGCGAACCGGCCCATCCATGGCGGCTCAAGCGGACCGGGAGTCTAGATCAATGATCCGCGAAGGGTCAATTACGATCAGTGGCTAGCAGTGATAGCTCAACCGCGCAGAAGAGACGGGCAGCCATCTGCAAATCGACCTATGTGGCTTGCGATCGAAGGAAACCGACGAGTGACAGGGCCAACAGGCACATGGACCATGCCGCCGGTTCTGGCACAAGCGCGTCGGCTGTCGTGAATTTATTCGCATTCCAAATCAGGAAATCGCCGCCATTGACCGTGCCATCGGCGTTGAAATCGCCACCACAATAGCCGTGATCAGCGCTGAACTTGTTCGCATTCCAAGCCAAAAAGTCGCCGCCGTTCACACTACCGTCCAAATTAGCATCGCCCAGCAAATACGAATTGCCCGAGGCAAGTTCCGCCGCGCCGGCTTCTGCCAGCCAAGCGATCAAGTCGTCGTTGTCGACCTGTGCATCACCCGTCAGATCGAAAAGGCCGTCGTTGGTTCCGGCGACGATCGCAGTCACCAGAGAATCGACATCGGCACAGGCGTAATCACCATCCCCATCGAAGTCGCCGCTGATCGTCACAAATTCTTTGTTGAGCTTGACGGCGAAAATCTCTCCACTGGCTGATGACAAGGCGACCGGATTCCCAAAGACATGCGGAGCATTGGTAATCAGGCCCCCATAGATGTAGCCAACCGTCGTTTCTCCGAGCGGCAGCACATCCAAGTTGATCACGCCGTTGTCATAGGTCTCGATTCCATCCGCGAGAAAGAACTCGGCATTCGAACCAAACCGCATCAATTGCGGCGTCGGTTCATCCGTGTAGAGTTCAGGAAATTCGCCTAAAAAGTGCTGCTCATAATCCCCATTCGCCTGCCGGACGACCGAAGAGACTTGGCGTGTGTTGGGGAGCGCATTGTCAGTCACGAATCCGTTCGCATCCGCATTCGGGCTGGTCGGGTCGTACTCTTGCAAAGTAATGCCGCCAAACAGGAGCTCATGCATATCGCCCGACGTCTGAGAAAACAGTCCCAATTTGGCCGAGTGGTAGTTGTTCATCCCTTGTTTGAACACGGTCGAGTCAGCGTCCAACTCGCCATTCGCGTTCAAAGGATCATTCCCTTTGTCGATTTGAACCGGATTGCCGGCCGCGTCGATTTCGACAGGCACTGTCCAAGCACCCCGACTGGTCGTGAAAACGCCCGAAAGGACCGTGAGGCCATCTTCCAACGTGCCATCCGTGTTCTTCTGGATCGTTGGAAATACGTTCAAGTCACGGCGGCGAAAATGCTCTTCCGGAGTCGATGATTGGATCGGCGTGAAACTTAGATTCGTGCCATCATCCTGGATGGTGAAGCTGCGAACTTGCTTCGTGTATTCACCGGTGACCTGATTCCCCTGATAGGCCTGATTAAAGTCTTGGCCAAACACCAGGTGCATTTGTCCGTCGACCTGATACATGTCACCACCGGTCACCTTGAACAGCGGATCATTCGTCTGCCGAATATGATTCGCCGCCGTTCCCGTGCCGCCTTTCGCCCAATCGACCAAGCCGGGCAAATCAAACGCCGTCAAATCGCTGAACGTATCGCGTGACGTCGGATCGATCACGTCGTTATCACCAAAGCCTCCGGTCATGTAGAGCCGGTCATCGACCTGCTCAAACTGCGCGTTGGCAGAGGTCAAAGACAAGAGTTGCTCCGTTGTCAGCCCACTGTTGGCGACGCCCGGGATCAGGCTGCGATTCCAAGATGTCTGCGCGACAGGATCAATCACCCAGACGTCCGAATTCTGATACCGTTCAGCAATACTTGGACGATCGATGTCGAAACCGTGCAGTCCGTTGCTCAGTCCACCAATGACGACCCATTGCCCGTTGTACTCGCCAGCCACAAATGAGTGCAAAGAGGGCCTCGCGAGCGTCTGCAGCGGATCGATTTGCTCTAATTCGACGCTGTAGGGCAGGGCACCGCCGACAATCACGGGTGTCGTCGATTGCGTTTGATTGGCTCCCCAAGTCGGGAGGGCCAACAGACAAATCAAGAGCGAACTCAGGCGAAAATTCAGCATTTACGGTTCCACACGACACGAGTAAACGTCGACAAAAACAAGCACCAGTTACGTACTGGACCGCTTCAGTATCAACAGACCAACAACAGAAACCAACATCAGCAACCCGGATGGTTCCGGCACGGTTTCAAACGTTACGGTCAGCATCGGTCCCACGCTGGTGACCGATTCGCGAGATCCAAAGCCGCGAGCCGTGCGATCATTGACCTCGTCACCCATCAGCAACCAACCAAAGTTCGAACCGGGTGTGTCGAGCCATCCTTGCACGTCGCTTACCAACCCGGCCGAATCCCAAACGGCGGTCGAACCGGCCACTTCGGAAACGGCTGACGTCGCACTGGCGGTCGCCTCGAAATCCCCACCGGGAGTATTCCAAAACGAGCTGTCATAGAAGGTGTGCACCCAAGTCGCGTCGCCTGGCATCGTCGGGGCTCCGTTTCCGCCATTGGCAACGGTATCTCCCTCACCCCAATCTTGAGTCACCGCGTGCAAGCTATAGTCTCTGGCCTGGCTATCATTCGAATTGGTGATCAAGAGCTCCAACGAGACGCCAGTAATGGAAGCGCCGGCCGGGATGCTGGCGGCAATGTCAAACGCCACCAAGCCTCGAATGGCACCGGGACCGACTTGGCCCGTTCTACCTGCAAAAATCACAGAGCCGGCACCGTTGCCGACCGCTCCGGCGGCGTCAGTAATAAGCGAGTTATCTTTGGATGCCGACAAGGTCGCGGTGTCTGCGAAACTGAGCGAAGACATTGCCATCAAAACGGCAAGGCAGCCGATCGCAGAGCGGAGAGAAACATTCATGGTAAGGATCCTGAAACTAGAAAAGCCCGATGATTTAAGAAGAGCAAACAGACGAATTCCAACGAAAACGATGCTCGCGACGATTGGTTCCTAAGGACGTTGAACCTTGTTTGGGCACACGAGAGGCAATAACCGCGATGCGGCTAGAAGAGATTTCTTGCAGTGTCAAATTCATTCGATCTCGACCTCGGTTTGCTGCCCAGGGGGTACGACGTGCCGTTCCGGCGTGAAGTGCCGCGTGATCCTTTCCTTGCGTTTCCTGCCAAAACAAGAATGCGAAACAAAAAAAGGAACACCTTCCGCGTGCTGTCAAATCAGCACAGGGAGGGTATTCCTTGGAATTTGAATCGTCAGTGGCTTTGATTCCGCGAGCGCAAAATGGGGCGAGTAACCATCCAGATTAACACGGGCCCAGTTTCGGAGCAAGGAAATGTGTGCCCCAAAACGGAGCCGCTTTGTGCGGATTCGTACAGTTCTAGTCTTCCATGACCTCTGCTTCACGCCCCTTGGCCATCTCGGTCACTTGCGATTCGTACTTCTTCGTTAGTTCCTGAATTTGGTCTTTCGCATCATCGCGGAGGTCTTCGTTGAGCTCTTTATCTTTTTCCGCTTGGTCGGCCGCCTTGTTGCCATCGCGGCGAATATTGCGAATCGCGACTTTCGCTTCTTCCGAGAGTTCTTTGATACGAGACACCATCTTTTTGCGGACATCCGTCGAAAGGGGCGGGATGTTGATGCGAATCACACGCCCATCGCTTTGCGGATTGAAGCCCAAATCGCTACCGACGATCGCTTTCTCGATGTCCTTGATCGTCCCGGCGTCGTAGGGTCGGATCACAATTTGCGTCGGTTCTGGGGCACCGACCGTCGCCAATTGTTTTAGTGGCGTCGGTGACCCGTAAGCTTCCACACGCAAGGTGTCGACGAGGCCCGGGTTGGCTCGCCCGGTGCGGATGCCACCGAGGCTCTTTTTCAAAATCTCGACCGCTTTTTCCATCCGCTCTTCGGCATCCATCAGGATTTCTTCCACACTCATTTCAAATTCTCCACCGGAACTTCGCTGCGTTGCTTTGGCTTTGCCTAGGCCGTGGCTGGCTGCCGAGAACCGATGACGGTTCCAACTGCCTCGCCACAAATCGCTTTGCGAATATTGCCTTCTTTCTTGTAGTTAAACACCAGCAAAGGCATGTTGTGTTCCATGCACTGGCTGATGGCTGTTTGATCCATGACTCGCAGATTTTGTTCGAGAACCTGCTGGTATGTCAATTCACGGTAGAGCACCGCGTGCGGATTCTTTTCGGGATCTTCACTGTAGACACCGTCGACCCGAGTCGCCTTCATGACGACATCGGCTTCGATTTCGAGAGCTCGCTGAGCGGCGGCCGTATCGGTGGTGACGAACGGACTACCGGTGCCGGCAGAGAAAATGACCAACCGATTCTTTTCAAGATGTCGACGGGCTCGGCGGCGAATGTAGGGTTCTGCGACACCATCGATGCGAATCGCCGTCATCAAGCGGGTCGTCGAGCCGAGCGATTCCAATGCATCCTGGAGCGCCAATCCGTTGATGACGGTCGCCAGCATGCCCATGTAGTGCGCCGTCGCTTCCTGAATTCCGGCGTTGGCACTTTTGAATTGTCCACCGCGAAGAATATTGCCACCCCCGATGACGATCGCGATTTGGCAGCCCAACTTTTGGGCATCGTGCACTTGCCGAGAAATATCGACGACCTCATCCATGGCAATTCCGCGTTCGCCAGGTCGAGCGAAACTCTCTCCCGACAATTTCAAGACAACTCGTTTGTAATGCGGCGTATCGGCCATGGGTTCAACTCCGGTAGAGAAACTCTGCAAAAAAACGCGGCTCGCCCAGGTTGGCGGCCGCGTCTTGCGACATCAGAAATATGGCAGTCTTATCGCCGTTTGGCTACATCACTCGGCGCAGCCCATCACGATTAGAGGAAATCCCTTGAGAATTAACCGACTGCAACTCGTTTGAATGCCAGGATTTTGGCCCCTTCAGCAAATTCTTGGATCGCTTGCTCGACCGTTTTCGTGTCGTCGAGTGCGAAGAACTGGCTCAGCAAGCAGTGTTCCTGGTCGAGCAGCGTATTGTCGGCTACGAACCGTTCCATTTTACCTGGCACGATCTTGTCCCAGATTTTCTCAGGCTTGCCTTCCGCTTCCAGCTCAGCCTTGATCTTCGTTTCCGCCTCGGCCATCACTTCTGCTGTGAGTTGTGATTTGCTGACGTAGTCGGGCACCGTTCGCAGCGTTTTCCCCAATCGTTGGCGATCTTCATTTTCGATTTGGATTTGGCTGCGAATCCCTTCGGTCTCTTTCGCCACGTAATCGGCTTCGAATTCATTCGGGCTGAGGATCGACGGGCTCATTGCCGCAATGTGCATCGCAACGCTGCGGAAGAAATCAGCACCATCTTTGCCGCCATCATCAAACGAGAGCAATACACCAATCTTGCTACCAGCGTGGATGTAGGAGGCCAGTTTGCTGCCTTCGATCATTTGATAATCAGAGACTTCCACTTTCTCGCCCATCTTGCCGGTCTCTTCGACCAATTTTTCTTCGACCGTGCCGCCATCAAATGGCATGGCCAAAAGCGCTTCGCGCGTCGGCACGAGGTTATCCATACCGATCTTGGCGATACTCGTTGCGAACGCCTGGAACCCTTCGTTCTTCGCGACGAAGTCGGTTTCGCAACTGAGCGCCATGACAATGCCTTTGTCGCCGCTGTCATTCATCAGGGTGACGACGAAACCTTCATTGGCATCTTTGTCAGCTCGCTTTGCGGCGACCTTCTGCCCCTTCTTGCGGAGGTAATCCAACGCACCATCGATGTCGCCAGCCGATTCCTGGAGCGCTTTCTTGCAATCCATCATCCCGGCGCCGGTGGCCTTTCTCAATTCCATCACGTCTTTAGCTGAAATAGCCATAGCTTTCCTTTAACTGCTCTTTCTTTGACTTTTTGTTGTCGAGTGTTGCATCTGTCGACGAGAGATCTGCCTGTACCGCCGGCTGGGAGCCAGTGACCGGTTGGGCGACGACTCTCGACAAATTCAATTCCGGTAGACGTCGCCTAGGAGGTCGCTTCGCCGTCAGGCTTCGCTTCGCTCGACTCGGCCGTGGCAACTTCTGCTGGCGCTTCCGTAGAAGCTTCCGCAGTCGCCGTCGCCGGTTCGGCCGTGGCCGCAGCAACCATCTCTTTTTCGACAGTCGACTGCGCCTTCGCTGCAGCTGCCGGAGCGGAGCCGCCCTTCTCTGCTGCGGCCGTCGCGGCACCAGCAGCAGCCGCTGCTGCCAATTCGGAAACGATCAGCTCAATCGATCGGATACCGTCGTCGTTGCCCGGGATCGGCAGATCCACAAGGTCCGGATCACAGTCGGTATCGATCAGTGCCAGAGTCGTAATGCCAAGCTTCTTCGCTTCGCAAATCGCATTCTTCTCTTTGCGAGGATCGATGACGACCAAACAATGCGGAAGTCGATTCATCGTACGCATCCCATTCAGGTTGCGGTACATTTTGCGATACTCGCGATTCAACGCCGATTGCATCTTCTTCGAGTAGGCAGAAATTTCGTTGGATTCCCGCATGGTCTCCAACTGCTCTAAACGACTCAGTCGGCTACGAATGGTTCGGAAATTCGTCAGCGTTCCACCCAGCCATCGCTCGGAAACGAACGGCATACCACAGCTGGTTGCCTCGCGTTCCACACTGTCGGCAGCCTGTCGCTTGGTTCCGACAAACAAGATCAGCTTGCCTTCAGAAGCGACGTCCGTCAGGAATTTCTTGGCTCGCAAGAGTCCGCGAACGGTTTCACGAACATCGATGATGTGGATGAGATTCTTTCGTCCGTAGATATAGGGCGCCATTTTGGGATTCCAACGGCTCGCCCGGTGCCCGAAATGCACCCCGGATTCGATTAAACGCTGAACTAAGTTTCCTGACACGTTCGCAGCTCCTTAAATGAAGTAGGGCCTTCCTGGTCACGAGCACCGCCACAAGACGAGAGCCACAATTTGCCACAGCATGGGCCTCAGCAAATCGTTCCGGATCCAGAAAAGGCTTCGATCGATGAATGCGGGGCGGGCCACTCCCACCCCCCAGACCAAGGGCAAAAAGGCCCCTGTTCGAGTCCCGCAGCCTAGCAGACACCGGCAAACCGGGTCAATTGCCCGATCAGTGCAGACGGACTGGAAACAGAACATCTCGGTCGAATCCAATCCGACCCGAGCCTCATTCCCACAATTTCCGCCGTTTTCTCGGCAATTCGGGCAAAATCGACCCAGGGTCGACTCCCTTGGCGAGACTTTTGGCCCCGAGGGGCCCTAAGGAGGAAGAAGAGGGCCATTTGCGGGCGACTGGTCACCGGCGACCAACCCTGGGTCAAAACGACGCAACAGGTCGTGGCTCAATTCGACCCAGTTCTGGGTCATTCCATCGCAAGCCCACTTGGCACACCTGCATGACCGGCAGACGAAATCGAAGGGCCTGAATTTTTCTCACACTGCTATGCCAGCACGGCGTAGGTCTCTTCGCAACTTTTCCGACACCGTGCCGGTCCGGTTGGCACGGTCATTGCGATTGTAGGTTTTCGTCGAAGCGACACTACGACTCAAAACGTTGCAGTTGTCCTCGCACTTGAAAATACATTTTAGAACAACGACTACCTTCCCTTGGTTTGTCGGGGTTTGTTTTGGACGAAGGGTGGACCGCTCATGATCTGGGAACAAAAAGTTCGCACAACTGTTTACGTTGTTGATCCTCAAACGGACGACTACGTAAATCTTGTACCTGGAAATGCAATTGTTGGTTCGAACACGAACGTTGTTTTCTTCCGTTCAGGCCAGGAGGCTCTGCGATCCGCAGCAGTCGACAAGCCTGCAATGTGGGTGATCAACGTTCGGTTGCCAGACATGAGCGGTACCGACCTTCAATCCATTTTGAAGTCAAAAGGATGTAAAGCACCGATCGCATTGGTCGGTGATGAATACTCGGTCGACGATGAAATGACAGCCCGATGTGCCGGTGCGGAGATGTACTTCGCCAAACCGATCCCACATCAGGTGCTGACCGCGGCCGCATAACAAATCAATGGTTTAGGGGTCTGTCAATCTGAACGTATGGCGTAAGCAACCAGAAATTCGGGGACCCGGCATGAAGCGATTAAGCACCGCATTAATTCATGTCTCATTGAAAGCAACAACACGAAAATAGGTTTTAAGAAGGAAGCAAAGGGTAAGCTAATGACTACCAACAAATCAAAGTTCATTGCAGCTGTGGCTGCAATTGTGGTTGCCGGAATGGCAGCCGGGGCTAGCGCTTGGGAATTCCGTGGGATCGAACTCGATCAGGGCGGAAACGACCTGATATCTCCCACGCTGAACCGCATGATCGACACGAATGCTCCGTACTTCCTTGACGTTAGCGAGAACTTCAACCGCAGCGGCAACTTAGTTGGGAGTGAAGTTGACGGATGGCAAGTTGGCTTCGTACCGCCGGCGGCGAACCTTCCTAACGGACCGTTGTCGCCAGGGTACGACGCCCTACACGGCCAATGGATGTCCTCGCACGCTAATGAATACATGACATCGACTGCCAATGGCGGTAGCGTTCGACGAGCCACCGGTGATGGTGTCTCGGTGACCTGCCTCCCTTGGGTCGTGGAAGAAGGGCTCGGCGACTTTTACAGCATCGAAATGACGGCAAACGTCGCGGAAGGTGAATCGGTCCAGCTGGGATACTTTGGCGACATCAACGAATTTGGAGCGGCACAAGGGCTCGCTGGCGAACTGGGACAACTGGTCCTCGGCATTGAACGAGGCTCTGGTACTGAATCTGAAGAACTGACGTGGACCGTTTCGTGGGACATGGAAGGCAACCGCCAACAGTTCTCAGCGACCTACAGCGACAATGTTCCGGTCGGTGAAGAAATCAAATTGCAGCTCGGCTGGTTGGACGACAACGCGAACGGCAATGACCTGTTCGACGCCTGGCTCGAAACTTCCAACGGAAACACACGGCTTGCGGAAGGAAACATGGCGACCGACATCGACGTCTTCGGGATCGGGTTCGAATTCTCGGGAACGGGATCGTACGGAACGGGTTTCGCCGCGGCCGTTCCAGAACCGGCGACTGGCGGGCTACTCATGTTCGGCATGATCGGACTGGTCGGAGCGACCCGACGTCGCGGCTAAGAGAACCGAAGAGACAGAGACCTGAAGTGTGTAGAGACCTTGAGACCTAGTGTTGTTGCTTGCTTACCTTGCTTTGCTTATTGGGCTGCCCGTGCTGGGCGGCCCTTTTTTTTACTTTGATGAACGGTCTAATCGGGCGAACGGAACGACATGATGAAGAGCCACGGGAAGCTACGAAGATTATCACTAGAGTCGCTCGAAGATCGGCGTATGCTGGCGGCCGACCTGTACATCACCGAATTCATGGCCTCCAACTCGGATACGATCGTTGACGGGTTCGGTGACTCTTCGGACTGGATCGAGCTCTTCAATGATGGCCCGACGACGATTGATCTCGACGGACATTACTTGACGGACGATGCGACCGATCTCACCAAATGGCGCATTCCCGCCGTCGACCTGGCGCCTGGTCAAACAATCGTGATTTTCGCCTCCAGCCAGGACACGGTCCTAAGCTCTGGAGAATTGCACACCAACTTCAAGTTATCGGCGGCGGGCGAATACCTAGGACTCGTCGATACCGATGGCACCACCGTGCTACAAGATTTTGGAGCCGCTTATCCGGCTCAGTTCGAAGACGTTTCCTACGGGCTAGAAATGGAGACCAGTGGCACGACGACGAATCTCGTTTCGTCTGGTGACACGGTCTCCGCCTTCATTCCGACGAATGGAACGCTCGGAACGACTTGGACCGAATCGTCCTTCGACGACAGCTCGTGGACCATCAACGGCCCATCCCCGATCGGTTATGAATCGTCCCCGGGAGATTACGCCGGCCTCATCGAAACAACGCTTCCCAGCAACGCAACGGGCGTCTATGTCCGTTACGAATTTGACCTGACGTCGCTGGCGAATATTTCCAGCCTGGAATTGGGCGTTCGTTACGATGACGGTTTTGTGGCCTATCTCAACGGGAATGTCATTGCCGAGGTCAACGTTCCGGACACCGTGTTTTGGAACTCGTTCGCCGCAGGCAATCATCCCGATGAAGATGCCGTTAATTTTGAGACGTTTGACGTCAGTACCGGTGCCAACAATCTACAGCTTGGTCCAAACGTTCTGGCGATCCACGGGCTGAACGTCAGCGATACCAGTTCCGACATCCTCTTCGACGCCGAGCTTGTGGCTGAAGGGGTCGAGTTGATTCAGCCGATTCAAATAGGCTATCAAGAGTCACCATCGCCGGGCGGAGCCAACGGCGAGTCATTCCTCGGCTTCAATAGCCCGGTCGAATTTAGCCTCGATCACGGCTTCTACGATACGACTCAATCACTAACACTCACCACGTCCAACCCGGGCTCCATCATCGTCTACACGACAGACGGCAGTGACCCTCTTTCGAATGGCAGCACGATTCAGAATGGCTTGCTCTACACCAACCCCATCTCTGTTTCCCAAACGAGCGTCATCCGTGCGGCAGCTTTTAAACCAGATTTCCAACCCACGCCCAGCGTAACGCAATCCTATTTCTTCTTGGACGATGTGCTGGGGCAACAACCGAACGGCGAAGTCCCCGGTCCTGGCTGGGCCAATGGGAATGTGAATGGCCAAGACATTGATTACGGTATGGACCCGAACGTGATCAATCAATACGGCACGCAAGCAGTCAAGGATGCACTAACGGCCATCTCTACATTTTCCATCACGACCGAAATTGAGAACCTGTTCGATGCGAATACCGGCATCTACGTGAACGCGCAGAACGGCGGCCGCTCGTGGGAGCGACCGGCTTCCGTTGAGTTGATTCATCCGGACGGCAGCGGTGGCTTCCAGATCAATGCGGGGCTGCGGATCCGCGGCGGTTTCAGTCGCAACGACTTCAACCCGAAACACGCTTTCCGATTTTATTTCCGTGGGGAGTATGGCGCGACGAAGCTGGATCACCAGTTGTTTGAGGATGGTGCCAGTTCGTACGACGTGCTCGACCTCAGGACGGCTCAGAATTACTCCTGGTCCTCGGAAGGAGGAACGGAGAATACGTTTCTGCGAGAAGTCTGGTCGCGAGACTTACAGCGTGATTTGGAGCATCCGTTCACACGCAGCCAATACCACCACTTGTATATCAACGGCGTCTATTGGGGCCTTTTTCAAACTCAAGAGCGCGTCCACGACTTCTATGGGGAACAATACCTCGGAGGCGATCGTTCTGACTACGATGTCGTCAAATCGGGCCTGCGCGACGTGGGCGGCACGGAAATCGCCGACGGTAATGATGAGCAGTGGCGAGACCTGTTCGACCTGGGGCAGGGGCTGGCCCAAAATCCCGTCGGAAACGCCGACAACTATTTCACGATGCAGGGACTCCACCCGGACGGCACCAGAGACCTGAGTACCCCCGTGCTCGTCGACATGACGAATTTGATCGACTACATGCTCATCTTGTTTTACACGGGCAACCGCGATTCGGGTCTCTCCGACTTCATCGGCAACAACTTTGCCAACAATTGGTTTGGAATCAATGACCGCACCAACGCCGATCAAGGCTTCCAGTTCTTTGCTCATGACGCCGAACATTCGTTGGGCGCTGGCAATACGGACACCAACGATCGAACCGGGCCTTTCAACAACGGCAATCAAGACAACTACGCCCAGCAAAATCCACAGTACTTACACCAGGATCTACTCGCGAGCGAAGAATATCGGCTCGCATTTGCCGATCGCATTCACAAGCATTTTTTCAACGACGGTGAATTCACACCGGCCAAGAACATCGCCCGCTGGGACGAGCGAAAGGATGTCGTCGAAGATGTCATTTTGGCCGAATCGGTACGCTGGGGCGATTCCAAAACAGAACCGGCACGTACGCCCGTCACTTGGACGAACGAGGTCAATACGTTACCTGGATTTTTCAACACTCGATTCGACAACACCGTCTTCAGTCAATTGATCGGAGACGGTCTCTACCCAAGTGTCGACCCACCGGCACTGAACATGCATGGAGGCAGCGTGCCTTTCGGCTTCCCAGCAACGCTTACTTCATCCGGTGGGACGATCTACTACACAACCGACGGCAGCGACCCTCGCCTGCCTGGCGGCATCGCCAGCAACACGGCTCAACCCTTCCTCGGCGGGGCCATTTCGATCACGGCAGATACAACGATCAAAGCGCGAGTCCTTTCCAATTCGGTCTGGTCTGCGTTGACCGAAGCCGACTTTACGTTGAACGCGGCCGCAGCCGATGGGAACAGCCTGAAGATCACCGAATTGCACTTCAACCCGGCTGATCCCACCGCGGCAGAATTGGCGGCGATTCCCGGCTTGGACAACGACGATTTTGAGTTCCTCGAAGTGCAGAATGTGAGCAGCTCGGCCATCAGCCTGTCCGATGTGACGCTCAACGTCGGCACGCCACTCTCATTACCCGCCTCCACGCTCTTCCCGGGTGACTACGCACTGATCGTGGCCAACCAGACGGCGTTCGAACTACGCTATGGAACAGGACTGCCGATCGTGGCGGTGAACACGCTGAGCAGCCTGGCGAATGGAGGCGAGCTCGTCACGCTGCTGGCGGCCGACAACTCGACCATCCATTCGTTCATCTACGACGACATCGACAACTGGCCTTCGCTCGCAGACGGTCAGGGAGCGTCGATGGAAGTCATCGATACGAACGGCGATTATGGCGATCCGCTCAATTGGCTACCCAGCCGTGACGTGGGCGGAACACCGGGCAGCGCCGACCCGCTGCTGGCTTCCCCCAGCAGCCTGCGTGTCACGGAAATCATGTACAACCCGGTCGTCGGCACCGGATCGGAATTCATGGAGCTGATCAATAGCGGCACGACAACGATCGATCTCGCGAATTATCGTCTGATTGAAGGGGTCGAATTCGATTTCACGCTCGCGTCCAGCACGATGATCGCTCCAGGAGAGCGGATCGTGATTGCCACGAATGCGGCTGAATTCAACAGCGTGTATGGCAACCTGTCGGCCGTGGTGGGTGTGTTTGCATCCGGTTCGCTGGCCAATGGTGGCGAACGAATCCTCCTCGTCGACGAGCTGGGCGACTTGATCCACGACTTCGTCTATGACGACGAAGGGCTTTGGCCCACATCACCCGACGGTGGTGGCTTTGCCTTGGAGATCATCGACCTGAACGGTGACTATAGCGACCCGCTGAATTGGCAGCCCAGCGCCATCGTCGGTGGAACACCCGGCGCGGGAAGCACTACGGGCGACTTCAATGGCGACGGACAACTGGATTGCCAAGACATCAATGAATTGACCACGGCCGTTGCCAATGCCAGTGCGAATGCGACTTACGATGTCGATGCGAACGGCCTGATTGATTCCCAGGATGTTGCCTTCTGGATCACTGATCTGAAAGGGACCCTACTTGGCGATGCCAATCTTGACTTCGCCGTCGACGGAGTCGACTTCGTCGTGTGGAATGGCAACAAATTCACCGCCAGCTCGAACTGGTGCGACGGTGACTTCAACGGCGACGGAAACGTCAACGGAGCCGATTTCGTCATTTGGAATTCGAACAAATTCAATTCGGCCGACGCACGAATCGTTGCCCAACCGCAAAGCACGCTCGATGGCTCGGAAACTTCCGCCGAGCGACCATTGCGGAACTCGGTTCCTCGCATGCCGGCGGCCGAGCCACCCAATGTCTCGGCCAGTGCGGACCAGGCCATTGCCCTTTTCCAGATTCGCAGCGAATCTTTCCACGCCAATCGCCGAGCGATGGAAGCTGCCCCCCGTCACGACGAGCAAGATGAGCTCGTCGTCGATGCTGTTCTTTCGAACTGGCTGCAACCCTGGAAGAAGTAGAGCTTAGCCAATCGTCGGCGATCTAACGCGCCACGCTCGGTTTAGTAGCCGGCTTGAGCTCGTGCCACATCGCGACGTTCGCGAGCTACCGAATCGTTGCGATCACGTCGAATGAGTTCGTTGTAATCGCTTTCCGCTTGGCGGAAGCGGTTCGTTTTCATGTAGGCCAGGGCTCGATTGCTATAGGCTGGCTTGTAACTTGGATTCTCACGAATCGCTTGCGTGTAATAGCGAACTGCGTCGTTGTACTCGCCTTCACGGGCATAAGTAACACCGATCCAAAATGCCGCCCGCCCGTCCGCTTGCGATTCCTGGCAACGTTCAAAATCGCCTCGAGCCAGCGACATATCGTCGAGGTAGTAGTAAGCGATGCCGCGTCGCAGACGTGCTTCGTTGAAACCGGCAGCCAAGTCGAGCGAGTCGGTAAACGAATCGATCGCCGCCTCGAGGTCGCCCGACAATCGCTGAGCGACTCCTTTTTGATAGAGCGCTTCGACCGTATCAGGATTAAATTCCAATGCCTTATCGCAGTCGAAGATCACTGACTGATACAACGAGTGTTTGTCTGCGGATGATGAGTTGGTAGCGATGCCCAGATTGGCAACCGCGCGATACAAATAGACCTGGCCGGAAGTCAGTGTGTCCGGGCTTGCCTCTTCGTAGTCCTCCTCGGTCTTCTCGCCTTCGACCATGAGATGACCACTGAACATTTCCGCGGCACGTGCAAAGTCACTTACGACTTGGTCCATGTCGGCGTTATATCGATTCTTTTCACTCGAAGCACGTGTCAAGAATGCCAGACCGGACCGCGCTTTCGTGTTGGGTGTTTCTGAGTCTTTTTGCACTGCCATTTCCGCATCGGCAATCGCACGATCTAGGCGGTTTTGCCCAAGCAGTTGGTTTTGCAACTGGAAGACATTCGACCGTTCGATGTAGGCTTCCGCGTTTTCTGGATCGCTTTCGATGGCGCGATCGAGCGTCGTTTTGGCATCGGTCAACTGTTCAACGCCTTGCTGACCAAGGATTCGCACAAGTCGCACCAGCGCTTTTCCGCGGAGGAACAGTAACTCACCGTCGGTCGGATTGAGGCGAATCGCCTGGTCAATATCGTCGACCGCTTCTTGGACCTGCCCCTGGTCTAATTTGAGCTCGGCCAAGTTCTTCAAAGCGGATTCCGTCACCCCTTCAAAGGGGCCACCGTAGGTGGCAGCGACCTCGAAATCTTGCATCGCCAATTGATCATTACCGAGTTCTTTGAAGGCGATGGCCCGTTCGAAGGCAAACTCGCCATCGCGACTGTTTTGAGCCAGCACTTTGGAAAGTTCAGAGATTGCCGATTTCCAATCTTCGTCGGCGGCGAAGCCTTTCGCTTTCTCTAGCACCGATTCGCGTGTCTCTGGCTCTTCCGCGCCGTCAGCTCCATCGAGTCCTGGCACCGGCGCTTCATCAGCAAAGCCAGGGACACCAAACGGATCGTCAGCAGCTTGCTCAGCGGCCGGTGTGTCGCCGAACGGATCAATGTCTTCCAATCCTTGCCCGAAGGCAGGCACGGTCGTAACCAGGATCAACAAACCGGAAGTTCCGATTCGCCATCGGGTAAAACACTCGGACAATGAAACTGCCATATCAACATCTCGCGAATTTGGGTCTGCGTGCATTCTATGCACTTCGAGCGAAAAAGGCTTTTGGCCCTCTCTCAGAAACGTCATTTCGCTACGAAACCTTGCGAAAACCAGTGGCTCGCGTCGCGACTGGCACATTGAGACAGATTGGTCTGAGGAAAATCGGCGACCTAGCTGCGACAATCGGCAGAATCGTCGATGGCTGGACCGCTGCGTTCCAGCGGTGTTCCAACGAAAAAAGGCGGCCGTAAAGGCACGCCTTGAAAAAAAGCTCCCGGACTAGGACTCGAACCTAGACTAAAGGTACCAAAAACCTTGGTGCTGCCATTACACTATCCGGGAAAGCTTGGACCGAACAATTTACGACTTCTACGGACGGTTCACAACGGCGAAAGTCAGTTTCTCGAGCTCAATTGCCAAATCGACCGCCACCTTGCTCACATTCTCGGGTACAGAAATCGTCACCGGAGCGAAATTCAGCACTCCTTCGACCCCGGCCTCCACCAATGCATCGGCAACACTTTGAGCCGCATTTGCTGGAACCGCGACGATTCCCAATTTGATCTCTTTTTCTGCCACGACCCTCGCCAAATCGGCGAAATCATAGACCAAGACTCCGCCCACCTTCCGCCCAATCTTACCCGCAGCCACTTCGAACGCCGCAACAAGTGAAAATCCCTGCTGGGCAAAGCCACGGTGGCTAATCAGCGCAGATCCCAGATTTCCCAGGCCAACCAGGCAGACATTCCAGGTCCGGTCGGTCCCCACAATTCGCTTGATTTCCCTCACAAGATCGTCGCAGCGGTAACCAATCCCCGGATATCCGAACTGACCAAAGTAGGCCAGGTCTTTGCGCACCTGAGCATCGGTCAGCCCGAGCCGTGATCCCAGCTGAGTCGAACTGACCGTCTCTTTGCCCTCGGCGAGCAAGTACTGAATGGCACGTAAGTAGAGGCTGAGCCGATTGACGACCGCCTTAGGAACCGTGCCGTCGGCTCCTGAGCCTCCACTTTTGTCTGATGATTCCGTCATCGTCGTTGGCACTCGTATCCTGTTTCAGATTCTGATCCAAAAGTCACCGTCAGTGGCAACTGTGAGCCATTTTACGCAGACGGCAGCAAGCTCATAACACGTACTCAGAACGTAGGAAAGGCAAGGTAATCAAGATCGCTGCAATCGGAGCCACTGCAGCAACCAATTCAGCCACACCACCACATTGGTTTTCCGGGTGCAAAAATCATGAAAGTGGCAAAAACGGCCGTTTGCAATTCCGATTGTTCTCCTCGGGCACCTGCGGTTCTCTCAGCCCACGATGCGCAAAAACCACCCAAGCATCCCAATTCTTCTATAGCCGCCATTCTTATCAAGCTTTTTATCTCAAGCATTCAACGTATTCTTCCGATACCACCTACATGCACGGCTGCGTTGCAGTCTGCGCGAACTGATTAATTAACGGATTGTAGCGTTCTCGGGCTCTTTTCGGTCAGCAGTGGCCGAACAGAAATCCGCGCTGGCGATCAGACGAAAAACGAAGTTACGCGACGTGTTTACAGAGCTTCCGGGGGTTTTGGAGCTCAATCCGTCGCTAATTAGGAGATGTAAAAATGAAGATTCGACTGGCGTTGCCGATCCTCATCGTATTTGCAGCGATGGTATCGGCCGAGATCGCCTACGGCTCGTGCTGCTGCGGAGCTTCGAGCTTCCGGCTGTTCGGCCGCTGTGGTGCTTCGGCATGCGGTGGCGGAGGCGGCTGCGGTCTGTTCGGCCACGGCGGCAGAGGCTGTGGTGGCGGAGCTACCTTAGGCGGAGGAGTTGGTTTCGGCGGTGGCGCTGGCTACGCGATGGGCGGAGCAAGCTCTTGCGGCTGTGGCCAGCAGTGCTTTACCGTCATGTCCTCGCGTAAGCGGGTCATTTGCGAACAACAGCAAGAGACTCGTTACCGAACCGTTTACGACACTGTGATGGAACCCAAAACCATCAACGTGACTCGTAATGTTCGCGAAACGCACATGCGACAAGTGCCTTACACGGTGTGCCGTCCTGTCAGGGAATGTCACACTCGTACCGTGAACTACACGGTCAATCGAACGGTTTGGGAAACCAAAACTCGCCAGATTCCGTACACGGTCTACCGCACTCAATGGGAAACCAAAGTTCGCGAGATTCCCTACACCGTTTACCGCACGCAATGGGAAACTCGTACGAAAGAAATTCCGTACACGGTTTACCGCACGCAAGTGGAAACTCGTACGAAAGAGATTCCTTACACGGTTTACAAGACGCATGTAGAGACTCGCACGAAAGAGATTCCTTACACGGTTTACCGCACGCATTGGGAAACCAAGACCCGTGAGATTCCTTACACGGTCATGCGAACGCATTGGGAAACCAAAGTTCGCGAGATTCCCTACACGACTTACCGAACGGTCTGGGAAAACAAAACTCGCGAAGTTCCCTACACGGTCTACAACACGGTGCAAGAACAACGAACTCGAACGGTGAATTACACGGTTCGCGTCCCTGTCACCGAAATGAAGACGATCACCGTGAACTCTGGCCAATGGCAAACGGTTTCCGAACAGAAGCCCGGCCCGACGATTCGCAAGGTCGTTCAATCGCCAGGTAGCTGGAGTTGGGACCCTTGCCGATGCCGTTGCGTCTACAAGCCTGGCTGCTGCCGAACGGTATGCTGCCAAGGTCCACCTGTCACTTGCTGCAAACGAATCTGGGTTCCTTCTTGCTGCCAAAAGCAAGTTCCATGCACTCGTTACGTGTGTGAAACTCGCTGCAAGACGATCCCTTACACCGTCTGCCGAACCGTTCCTGAGTGCCGCACACGCACCGTCTGCTACAAGACGTGCCACACGGTACCTGAGCAACACGTTCGTACGTGCACTTACAAAGTGTGCCACCGAACGCCTGAGCAACGCGTTCGTACGTGCAGCTACAAAGTATGCCACCGAGTGCCAGAACAACGGGTTCGCACTTGCAGCTACAACGTTTGCCATCGAGTGCCGGAACAACGCGTTCGCACTTGCACCTACAACGTTTGCCACCGAGTACCAGAGCAACGTGTTCGTACTTGCAGCTACAAAGTATGCCACCGAGTGCCAGAACAACGGGTTCGCACTTGCAGCTACAAAGTATGCCACCGAGTGCCAGAACAACGGGTTCGTACTTGCAGCTACCGCGTATCGCATTGCGTTCCAGAGACCCGCACGCGAGAAATTCCGTACACGACGACTCGCATCGAACGCGAAACCCGCGTCCGTAACGTCCCGTATACGGTTTGCCGTCCGGTTCAGGAACAACGCACGATCCAAGTGCCACGACGAGTATCCCGCCAGGTGCCTTACACGGTCACCAAAACGGTTCCACGCGTCGTTTGTGAACCGTACCCAGTACGCGTTTGCGTTCCAATGCCTTGCGACCCTTGTGGTGGCATGGGCGGTGGAGCTGGCATGGTCAGCGACGGCGGAGCCATCATGGGCGACGCTGGAATGGGCGGAGGCATGATCGAATCGGCTCCTGCCGCAGGCGGTTCGTCCTGCGGTTGCGGAAGCTAGTTCGCATCCTTGGCAGAGATTTCATCACGGCGGCTCGCCCTGCGAGCCCCCGGTTTTAGTTGAGCCCCTGCCTGACCCAGTTAGGGCAAAAAACCCGCCGCCAAACGG
>CAYZRS010000027.1:46345-66712 GCA_964480915.1 uncultured Pirellulaceae bacterium
GTACGCTTTTTCCAATCCTTGGCAGTTATTCAAACACGGCGGCGCCCCGGGCGAGCCGCCGTTTTTCGTTGCGCAGATGTGTCAGCCTGTGGGGGCAACAACGCGGCCGCGATCCGGCCTGCGAAATTTTCGCGGGAGAAAGTTCTAGCTCTTGAGCACCGCGTACATATTGTCGCTAGTAGGAAAACGATCTGTCAGCCGCTGCGACTGCATTTCAAATCCGGCCTCTTCAGCGACACGGCGGAGTGTCGCCGGCGTAAAGTAATTCACGTGATCGGGAAATCGGAATCCGCACCAACGCGATCCCCGCACACGACGATTGAAGCACCCGAAATTTGGCACCTTGATGACGACCATCCCGTCCGGTTTGAGAATCGCGCGAGTCCGCTTCAAAACTTCCAAAGGTTGCGATTCGTGTTCCAGATAGCAGTTCATGAACGCGATATCAAACGTGCCTGCGGCAAATCGCGGCAATGCGTTGATTGCTGTCTCTCCAAGCACTCGACCACCCAGCGTTTCCAAGACGCGATTCGACTTCTTTGCCAACTCGGGTGAAATCTCGATACCCGAAGGTACCACCTCAATTCCAACCTCTTTCATCTTGCGGCAAAATTTGACGATCCGGTGTCCGTGCCCGGAACCGACATCCAGCACCGAAATCTGCCGCCTGCCCAAAACGTGCGGCAAAGTGAGCGAAAACATCTTGTCACGATGGCGGAATAGAACGGCCTTTGTGCGGCTGAGAAAACTCGAAACACGGGAAATGGCCGGCTCTTGATTGCGCCGCTTCGCCTTTTCGCTAACGAATGTCTTCTGCCACGCAAACTCGCTTGCGACTTCTTCGTACTCCGGAGGGTCCAGCAAATAGACCAGGCCCGTCTCCTGGCACTCGACCAATTGCCACGATTGGGTCGAGTAACCGCTGCGACGGATCGTGGTGGCTCGACCTAAAATGGGGCAAATCGGCCCAGGAGTCGTTTCAGTTTCCAAATTCAATTTGCTCATCCCATCAGCACACGAATTGCCGCTTTCCAGTTTGCGACCGGCAGAACTGTACTGAGATCGCCACGATAGAGCCAGACATGGATTCCACGAGCCAGCTATCAAGAATTCCTCGCCCGAAAAAGGCAGGAATCCCCGTGGGGAAATAATGTTCAATCCCGGGGTTTCTTGACGGTTTTAGGGCTCATTGCTACGATGCTCGATTCCACTCCCGAGGAATCCTCAGTCGGTCAGTGGATGACCGATTCCCCCACATAGGTCCCGATGGGCGGTATCTATCAGGCGGGACCTCTTTCGCACCGCTGCGAACAAACGAAACACAATCGCTGACACGGATATAGAGTCCGCACACGACTTCAAGAAGGATGAGCTAGATGGCAAAAAAGGCTGCGAAGAATACAAAGAAATATGTCTACTTTTACGGCGGCGGTCGCAAGATGACCGACGGCGATGCCACGATGCGAAGCGTCTTGGGCGGTAAAGGAGCCAACCTGGCCGAAATGGCAAATGCCGGCGTACCGGTTCCTCCTGGTTTCACGATTTCAACCGAAGCCTGTGCCGTTTACGCAGACAAGGGTTCGTACCCCAAAGCGATGATGCAGCAGGTCAAACTAGAATTGGCCAAGCTCGAGAAACTCGAAGGCAAGAAGCTGGGCGATAGCAAAGACCCGCTGCTCGTATCCGTGCGCTCGGGTGCCGCTCAATCCATGCCCGGCATGATGGACACCGTGCTCAATCTGGGGATGAACGACAAGTCGGTACTCGGCTTCATCAACATGACCGACAACCCGCGTGCCGGTTGGGACTGCTATCGACGCTTTATCGATATGTTTGGCGATGTCGTCATGGGGCCAAGTTCAGGTCTGAACCATGAACACTTCGAGCACGCCCTGTCTGCGATCAAGAAGAAGTACAAGGCGAAGCAAGACACCGACCTCACGCCTGAGCAGTTGGAAGAGTTGGTTGGCGAATACAAAAAAATCTACAAGAAACACGTCGGTGAACCTTTCCCGCAGAACCCGATGAAGCAGCTCGAATACGCGATCAACGCCGTATTCGATTCCTGGCAAACCGATCGTGCTGTTAAGTATCGCATCCTGAATAAGATCACCGGACTGATTGGAACTGCGGTTAACGTCCAAACGATGGTCTTTGGCAACATGGGCGACGACAGTGCCACGGGCGTGGCGTTCACTCGCGATGGCTCGACCGGTGAAGCCAAGCCGATGGGCGAGTACCTCGTCAACGCGCAAGGAGAAGACGTCGTCGCTGGAATTCGGACTCCGAAGAACCTTGACGACATCACGGAAGAGTCAGACAAGGGCTTGGTCAAAGCGGGCAAAGAACTGCTCAAAACGATGGCCATGTTGGAGAAGCACTACAAGTATCCGCAGGACGTGGAATTCACGATCCAGCAGGGCAAGCTGTACATGCTGCAGACTCGTAATGCGAAACGAGTCGGCATCGCGGGTGTCCGCTGGGCGGTTGAAATGGCCACGGGGAAAGACGTCATCACGGGAGCCAAACAGCCCAAGTTGCTGACGGCAAAGACGGCGCTGCAGACAGTGACCGGCAGCGACCTGGAACAATTGCTGTTCCCAATCTTCAATGCGACCGAAGAGGCCAAGAAGAAACCATTCTGCACCGGCTTGCCGGCCGGACCTGGCGCCGCGTTCGGTGCGATCGTGCTGAATCCGGACAAGGCGGAAGCGATCAAGAAGAAAGACCCCAAAGCGAAACTGATCCTCGTCCGACACGAAACGTCGCCGGAAGACGTGGGTGGCATGGGTGCGGCGGAAGGCATCCTCACCAGCACCGGCGGCATGACCTCACACGCGGCAGTTGTAGCCCGTGGTTGGGGTAAGTGCTGCATCTGCGGTGCGGGTGACCTGAAGATCGATTACGCAAAAGGCACGATCTCGGCTGGTGGCAAGACATACAAAGAGGGCCAGGTCATTTCCCTGAATGGCTCGACCGGGAAAGTCTACGATGGCGAAATCCCGTCGGAGTCCTCTCCCGTGGTCGCGGCGCTCGTCGAAGGAAACAAGAAGGCCCAGAAACACTGGATCTTCAAGATGTACGAAACGGTTTCCGCTTGGTCGGATCAATTCCGTAAAATCAACGTTCGCACGAACGCCGACTCCCCGGAAGATTCCAAAGTCGCTCGCGCCTTCGGCGCCGAAGGCATTGGTCTTTGCCGCACGGAACACATGTTCTTCGAAGGGGACCGCATCACCGATGTCCGTCGCTTCATCTTGGCTGACACCGAGAAAGACCGAAATGCGGCCATCAAGAAATTGCTGCCTCATCAGCGCAAGGACTTTGAAGGCATCTTTAAGGCAATGAACGGCAACCCGGTAACGATCCGCTTGCTTGACCCGCCGCTTCACGAGTTCTTGCCTCACAGCGAAGCAGACATGAAGAAGATGGCTAAAGAGATGAACGTGCCGCTGGCGAAAGTCAAAGAACGCGTTGCCGAACTGCACGAATTCAATCCGATGCTCGGGCATCGCGGCTGTCGTTTGAGCATCACGTTCCCAGTGCTCTGCGAAATGCAAACACAGGCGATTATCGAAGCGGCCGTCAAGGTTGCGAAGAAAGGCGTCAAGGTATCGCCGGAGATCATGATTCCATTGATCGGTACCAAGGCCGAGTTGGATTGCTTGGAGAAGATTGTTCGCCGAGTTGCCGACGCGATCATCGCCAAGGACAAATCCAAGGTGAAATACATGGTCGGCACGATGATTGAAATCCCTCGGGCCGCGTTGACCGCTGACAAAGTCGCAGAAACGGCCGAGTTCTTTAGCTTTGGCACGAACGACTTGACGCAAATGACGTTCGGTTACAGCCGTGACGACATCGGGACCTTCTTGCCAGACTACCTGGATCAAAAAATCCTCGAAGTCGATCCGTTCCAACAGATCGACGAATCGGGAGTTGGCCAATTGGTCGAGTACGCGGTGGCGAACGGCCGTAAAACGCGACCGGGCCTGAAATGCGGCATCTGTGGCGAACACGGCGGCGAACCGAATTCGGTGAAGTTCTGCGTACGCACCGGACTCGATTACGTGAGCTGTTCGCCCTACCGAGTCCCCATCGCTCGCTTGGCTGCAGCCCAAGCGGCGTTGGAAGCGTAAGCGCCGACGCTGACGGTTGGTAAGATACGATCTAGAATGTGAGCGGGCTCGAAGAGCCCGCTCACCTGTTTCCAGGTGGCCCATCCAAGGGCCCATTAGCCATACTCACCACGCGAGTCCTTACGCATGTCCGCAAACGAACTCTACAAGAAAGCCGACGCCCTGAAGGACGACGGCAAGTACGTCGAAGCGATCGAAACGCTCCACGAAATTTTGGCCACGGAAGAGACTCATGTTCTCTCTCACTTGGCTCTGGCTGTTCTCTACGGCAAAGTCAACAAGCACGACAAAGCAGTCGAGCACGGCGAGAAAGCTTGCGAAGTCGATCCCAGCGATCCGTTCAACTTCACCGCGATGAGCGTTACCTACCAACGTGCGTGGCAGGGAACACAGCAGCAGGAATTCATCCAAAAAGCAGAAGACGCGATGGCTCAGGCTCACGCATTGGAAGCTCAAGCAGGATAAGTCAGGGCCCGATCGGACGAGGCACCGATCGAACCAGGTGCTGCGATGATTCGTTTAACGAAGCGATTCCCAGGCGCCTAGAATAAGCGAAGCGGCGCGGTCGATTTCGTCAAGCGAAGTCGGCCAGCCGACGCTGAATCGGATCGTCCCTCGGGCCTCGTCGGCGGTAACGCCCATCGCTGCCAGCGTCCCCGAAACGGCGTCGCTTCCACTGTGGCAAGCGGCACCGGTCGATGCCAAGACCTCCGGGACACGGGCCAGCAAGTCGCGCGAGGAGACCCCAAGCAGGTTGACGCTGAGCGTATTGGGCAAGCGTTCGACAGCCCCAGCATTGACTTGCAGCCGATCACCGATCTCGGCCGCTAGTTGCTCTTGCAGCGAATCTCGCAGGGTTCGTAGGCGGTTATTGGCCGCTTCATCTCTGCGTCCCGTTAAGTTGGCCGCTTTGCCGAGCCCAACAATATAAGGCACGTTTTCTGTGCCGGCTCGCAAACCCCATTCATGATCAGCGCCATGCACAAGCGGTTCTAATGCCGTGCCGCGACGCACGTAGAGAGCTCCGCTGCCCTTGGGCGCGTATGTTTTGTGGCCCACGATCGTTAGGAGGTCGACATTCAACTCGTCGACATCGGCCGGTATTTTTCCGACGCTTTGGGCCGCATCAGTGTGAAACGTGATCCCACGCCGACGGCAGAGGGAGCCAATCTGTGCGACCGGTTGCACTGCCCCCGTTTCGTTGTTCGCGTGCATCACGCTGACGAGCGCCGTATCTTCTCGCAACGCCTCTTCCATCGCTGCGACCGAGACGACGCCGTGTTGATCACAAGGGACAATGCTCGACTCAAAGCCGTTTTTGGCGAGGTACGAAATGGGGCAGGTGACCGCTGGGTGCTCGATCGCTGTTGTGACCAAGTGCCGCTTGCCCTGCTCTTTCGCTAAGCGAGCCACCCCCTTAATCGCCAGGTTGTTGCTTTCGCTGCCCCCCGACGTAAAGACGATTTCGTCAGATTCGGCGCCGATCAGCTTCGCAACTTGATCGCGCGCGTCCTCGATGGCGTGGTGACAGGCTCGCCCCAAGGCGTGATCGCTGCTTGGATTGCCGTAGTGCTTCGTGAGAAACGGCAGGATCGCGTCAGAGACGCTAGGCGCGACGGGCGTCGTCGCGTTGTAGTCGAGATAGATTTGCCCGGAAGCCATGCGTGGTTTTCCACTAAACAGATTGCCAACATGCAAAAAACAATGGATGGCCCAGTCGGCCATCCACGGTGAAATGTATTCTATGCAGCCGCGCTTAAACAGCTACGCTTTTTGAGGTGCGGCTGCCGCAGCGGGCGGCGACGGGGGCGCTTTGGCGACCGGCCTGGCAGTCGATGGCGCACTGGGACGAGCCGCTTGCAGCGAAGGAGCAAATCCCGTATCGAAAAACGGCTGATTGTTGACCGGTTCCGTGATTTTCACCGATTTGATCTCGCTGTAAGGGAGGATCACTTTGCGTCCTCCCATCGAGTCGGGCGCTTGCCGCTCGAACATGACGACCGTCTCGGCCATCAAAAATTCAACGAAGACGATCTGCTCTTCGGAGGTCACGACCACGCCCTTCCGCTCCAGCCCAGTGGGCCATTTTGTAAGGAATGGTTTCCAAACTTGTGCCAAGTCCATAAGGCAAACTCCGGTCGGTGCGATTGGGATTCAGCACGGAGCTTACGGACTTCAGCGAAAACAGAGAAGAGTAATGTCGTAACGCCAGCGATCCTGTCTCGCGGCCTGGATCAGTCCGCTCAAGGCGTTGCAAGGTCGCGGTTGGAAACGCGGCAAAAGGGCTATTTCCTCAGAGTCGCCGGGAGCGTGGAGGCCGACTCTTCGAGATCGGATTCGGTCGGATCGGTCGCAATCGCGCCAGCAGACTGCAGTTCCTTGATGAACGCAGCCGCCTTGTCGGCTTCCGGCCCGTCTCCTAGCTCGTCTTGCAGACCCATTTCGATGGCAAGTTCGAGGGCCTCAGCCCCGCCATCGCGATCACCGGACCGCCACTTCGCAACGGCCAAATGATAATTCTTCGACGCGCTTGGGCTCGCGATAATCGCCGCTTCAAATTCGGTGATCGCTCGGGAATAATCTTCCGCCGCCAAGTAGGCCATGCCAAACGTATCTTTTAATGCGTCTTGTGGCCCCAACAATTTCATCGATTGTTCCGCCAACTTGATCGCCCCAGCTCCATCGCCCGACAGTGCCAACTTGAAAGCCAAGTTATTGGCAACAATGCCACGCTCTTGCACGCTGCCTCGTCCCAGATCGATGAATTTACGAAGCCAATCGGCCGCTCCATTGCTGTCGCCGAGAATGTCTTCCAATTCGGATCGCACGACGTAATGGATCGACTGATCCGGATTCGCGTCGATGGCTGCGTCACTCCAGCCGCGGACGGCGTTGCCGTACTTTGTCCGTTCTGGACACGCTTCTTTCCGCAGAATGGAGGCGGCAATCTGAACTGCCGCAATCGAGTTGCCCGACTTACGCACTTGATCACAAACCTTGAGGGCTTGGACCAAGATAGGCCCATCTTCACGCCGACCGAGGTAACGGGCATAGCCGATGAGATTCTTGCTGTCGCCTTGGGCGAAGCGAGACCAAACTTTGTCTGCCACGGCGTAAATGCGATCGTCTTTCAACGCCAGATCTTCCGCCAGACTGGCCGCGAATGCGTATTGCTGAGCCGTCTCGGGCGAGTATTCTTTGGGCACCAAGCGGACCAGCGCATCGACTGCCCGCTTGACTTGTCCGCGTGAAACATCAATGTGCGCTTTCGTCCGAACGGCGATCGCCGATTCCTGTGGTGCCTTCCGTAGCCATGTGGCGGCCTTGTCCAACTCGTCATGCTTCACAAGCCAATTCAGCCAAGGCTCGAGCAACACCGTATTGTCCTCAGTGGTCGCCAGCAAGCTTTCCATTTCCGATTTGCAATCGCTCCAGCGCCCATCTCGTTCATAGAGCGAAGCCAATTGGAACCGTTCCTGGAAAACCAATGAGCGGCGTTGTGCCGTAGATTCAAAGACTTCAATCGCCTGCCGTCGCGACAACGAATCGCTACGCCCGAGCGCCAGCTGACCGTAGAGAACCAAGTCTTGCGTCGACATCGTCGGTACATCGCCTTGGTTTTTCTTTAGCAATTCAATCGCTTCTTGATAGCTATCGTAAGTCCCAGCCGAGGCGATTAACCCTGCCAATCGACGTCGAGCCGATCCTAAGCGACTGGCATCTTCTGGCTTTGGCGGCAAGGCGATCATTTTCTCGAGGCACGTTCGCGCCTTATCGTACTGCTTCGAAACCAACAACATTTCCGCCATCGCGTTCAAGATCTTGGCGTTATCAGGCTGCATCTCCGCTGCGGTTTTGTAATTCGCTTCCGACATCTCCCAGTTCTCAAGCTTGCGATAAGCGGTCCCCAGAAACATGGGGGCATTCGCTTCGGATAGCTTCATCTCGGCCGTCCGCAAAATTTTGCTGGCCGCTTCCAATTGGTCGTTGTCCGCGTATAGATTGAATAAACCGCCCCAGAATTCCGGGTTCTCGGGCTCTAGCTGGAGTGCTCGCCGAAAAGCGGCGTCGGCCTCTTCCAATCGTTTCGCACTGGCGAGGACTCGACCGGCAAAGTAATGGTCCTGAGGATCTTGTGAATCTTCGTTGATCGGCATGTCTGCCGGCAACTCGCCCTTACGCGCCAGTAACTCCATGTCCATCCGTTGTTCGCGGCTGGACCACATGTACCTTGGCAGTTGGTCGAGGTACTGTCGCGCTTTGGTGTATCTCTGCGACGAAAAACTCAAGACGGCCAAATTGCGAAAGACTTCCAAATTGACCGCCCCTAACTCGGCAGCCTTTTCAAAAGCCGCCATCGCCTTTTCTGTTTCGTTGGTCCGGAGAGCCAACTCGCCCGAGATGCGATAGAGCGCTTCCCAACCGGGTCGTATGCTGATCGCATCATCGATCAAGCCGCGAGCTTCGCTCAAATCACTCGTGGGACGCTCTTCCCGTTTCACGGCCCAGAGGACTTCCATGGCTTGCGCCCACTTCATTTCGGCAGAACTGTCACCCACGAGCGATCGCAACTGATTCATCGCAACGTTTTGTCCGGCCGCGTCACCTTCCTGAAGCGACAATTCAAAAATCCCGATACGGATTTGCAGATTGTCTGGCTGGGAATCGGCCACACGTTGCCAAAGTTCTTTGGCTCCCTTGGTATCGCCCGCCGCGATCAGCATGCGGCCAATATTCGCAGCGATCCGTAACCGCTCGTTCTCAGGGAACATGCTGACGTTTTCGGCCTGCTTTCGCAGCTCCTGCTCATACCCGTCCTTGCGCTCCGTCATGATGATGCGGGCACGCAACATCCGGATCGACGCCATGTCGCCATTGCGTTTTTGAAATTCATCCAGCGCCTTGTAAGCACCCGGAATATCGGTCTTCGCTAGTTCGCTGATCTTTTCCAGTTGTAAGGGCAAGTTGTTGGGATCCTTGGACCTTGCTCGATCCAGGACGGCTCTCGCTTTTTCCTCGTTGCCTGTCTCTTTGTAAAACTGAGCAACGACCGAGGCCTTCGCGGCGTCGTTGATACGAGTCTCCTGCAGAATTCTGCGGACAAGCGATTCCGCTTCCGTAAAATCGCGACTCTCCTCAGCTCGGTTCCGCTGCTGTAGCAATTCCAAAGTCAGATGAGGAACAAGCAGTTGACCGGCCGTGCTCTCTTGCACCCCGAATTGCCGTTCTAGCTTTTCGTACTCCTTCAGTGCCCGATCCGTTTGTTTCATGGCTCGGAGCGCTTCAATCTTTCCCCAGCGAGCCATCATGTTGCCTGGATCTCGCATCAAGATCTGCTGGAACACTTCCAGTCGCTTGTCGTGTTGCGACAGGTTCTCGTAACAGAGTGCCAGGGCGCTATCAATCGGCGTCAACCATTCGGGACGCTGCTGCACGATGTGAGGCCGAGCATTCGTCATCTTGTCGGCAGCTCGTAACCATTCGCCACGTTGCAAGTGAACTCGACCTTGTAGGAATTCTCGATAAGGGCGGGGGAAGTTGAGCGCTTCCAGTTTTCGGATCGCCTCATCGACTTTGTCAAAGTTGCCCCGATCAATCTCCATATTCGCTTTTTGAAGAATGATCGTCGGATTGCGTGGCTGAACTTCTTCGGCGCGCGTGAGGTAAGTAATGGCCGCCTCGACATCACGCGTTGCACCTCCCCACAAGGACATGCCTAGTAACGCTTGTACATTCTTAGGATCGATCGCCAACACGCGTTCATAGAGTTCCTTGGCACGCGTAAAATCTTGCGTATCCAAAGCGAAACGACCGGCCAACACCAGCGTGTCCGGATCGTCGGGCGTCAGCTCCAACGCTTTCGCAATGTCTTTGCGAGCGATCGCCTTTTCTTCATCCGTACCAGTTCTCAAGGATGAGGCGCGACTGAGATAGGCTCTCGCGGTGTTCCCATTGGCAGTCACCATGCGTTCCAAAACCGCCATGGCGATTTCCGGCCTGGACTTGCGCTGACTGTAGATGTTGGACAGGAACGAGTAGGCGTCGACATGCTCCGGCGCCTGAGCATTCTCGGCATCGAATTTTCGTTCCACCGTATCGAATCCGACGATCTTCGCGACCGTCTGTAACGCCAATTCTTCTTGGCCAGAAAAGAGCTGACACTGAGCCAGCTTCATGGCCAACTCGGGATCGAATTCGCCAGCATTGGTGTCCGTTAGATATTCAATGTGACTAATCGCATCCGGCCAGCGACGGAACTGAAATGCGAAATCGACCGCCGCTTTTCGCAATTCGACATCGTCAGGCGCCTTGCGCAGCGCGAGCTCAATCGTCCCATAGGTCCGCTGGAAGACTTTAGCGTCAATCACACGTCCCGATTCGCGGGCCGATTCCAACGCTTGCTTCATCGTTAGAGCCAAGTTGGAATACTGCTCGATGTCGTCAGGGCGTCGTGCCAAGTAGCCCTGCAGCAACTTGGCCGCATCTTCGTACTCGCCCGACTCTTTCGCTTTCTCAGCTTGCACCAACATCATGCCGGCGCCTTTAACCTCCTGGTAATCATGCAGCAACTTGGTGCCGACGAGGAGCACGAGCCCAGTGACGGCTAGGATCGCTAGCAATTTGACATTGATCTGCTTCATAGTGGCTCACTATCCAGGGCCGAGCTTAGGGACTCGTGCAATATTCCGCGTGAAGTTGCCGATGCGTTGTTCCGCGGCGCTACTAGTGATAGCTACGAGGACAACTCGAAACAGGTTCGACAACCGAGAGATGAGCGACGCGTTTCCCCGGACGGAGACAGGCGACCGGCCGGAAAGATAAGACCGGAAGCCGACACGCACGCTAGCATCAACCCTAAATCGTAACTGTCGCGAATCATCTGTCAACGAAACGACGCTCTCTAAAGTCCTTTCACAACACGAGTTCCGGCTCTGCGAGTCAAGATATGCCAGCAAGTCAAGCAATGCTGCTTATGGCTTTTTCCGCGCCTTCACGCATCAAAGGGAAAGAATGGCCAAACCTATGCCGATTATTCCGATTGTGACGGTAGATCCGTGCGCAAGCTCACGGATGAACGGCGAACAACCTTCAAGGTACGACATGATGACCAGGCAAAAGGCTCTCTATCCGCAAGCGAACGCCTCGGTGCTGAAGCCACAGCAGCACTTCACCGTGAGCACGACTCGGTTCGCCCTTCTCGTGACCTGTTTGATGCTTGTCGCCACCACCGGCTGCCAGACGTTCTCTACCAGCATGGTCGGCGTCAGTAATGCGGCGGGTGTCGCCAACGGTCTGGCTGCTGCGGCAGCAACGGGCGACCCATCTGCCTGCTTAAACAATGGCGAGATCATGCCCGCGTCGCAACGACCACCGGCTGAGCTGACGAAAATGACGCTGCCGACCTACCGCATCGAACCACCTGACACTCTTTTGCTGGAAGCGATCCGAGTCATCCCCAAGCAGCCTTACTTGCTCCGGCCACTCGATTCCGTGCAAATCGTCGCCTCGGGGACTCCCATCGATCAACCAATTTTTAACGTCTACACAATCGACGCTGACGGTTCGGTCAACCTGGGCCCGGCCTACGGTTCCGTGCAACTGGAAGGGCTGAGCACCGAGGAAGCACGCGATGAAATCGCCCGAATCCTGCGTCGCACGCTCGTTCAATCGGACGTGGCAGTAACGCTGATTCAAGCATCGGGACAACAACAGATTTTCGGCGAACACCAAGTATCACCGGACGGAACCATTAGCCTGGGGATCTACGGACGAGTCCAAGTCGCCGGCATGACGGTCGATGAGGCCCGCTACGCAATCGAAGAGAAAATGAGCGAGTTTTTCGAAGCTCCAGAAATCTCCGTCGATATCTTTGGCTACAACAGCAAAGTCTTCTACGTGATTACGGAAGGGCCCGGCGACGGCGTCCAGCGTCTACCAATTACCGGCAACGAAACGGTCCTTGACGCCATCGCCACGCTCGGTGGGATCGGCAGTACTTCCAGCAAACGCATCTGGATTTCGCGACCGGCGCCTCACGGAGTCGGCTGCGATCAAGTCTTGCCTGTCGACTGGAACGCGATCACCAAGGGTGCCAACACCTGCACAAATTACCAAATGCTGCCAGGAGATCGGTTGTTTATCGCCCAAGATCGCCTCGTCGCCTTGGACAACTTCATCTCGAAAATCCTCAATCCGTTCGAACGATCGCTCGGATTCACGCTGCTCGGTTCCCAAACCATTCAATCGATCCAGCAATTTTAACGGCATGAAGGGCAGGTTCGCCTGGGCGTAACCAGCACACCAAACACTCAAAGATTCAAATCGGTTCTTGGAAAACAAGAAAGCACACCATGACAACGATGAAACTCCTACGCTCACTCTTGGCTGCCACTTGCTTGATGACCGCCGGCAGTCTCGCCATGGCTCAATGCGACTCATGCGACAGCGGCTGCGGAAACGGCGGCAGTTGCGAAGGTCGTTGTCAGTACTGCGTTGATGGCGTGTGCACTCCGAATCGGTTGACGTACGGATACTACGAAACGAATTGGCGCCGTTGGCCGGTTCCCGCCCCAGCCGTTCCGACGCGATCGAAACGACGCCCACAAGGCCCGCAAACGGGTCCCACGGAGCTTGATCTGCCGTCGGCCGAAGATGAAACAGAAATCCGACCCGAATTTCCTCGCCTCAGAAAACGGGCGGGCGGGAATGCGGCTCCCATGAATCAACAATACATGCCAATGGAAAGCATGCCGATGGAAAGCATGGAAATGGACATGAGCGGGATCATGCCCGAAACGATCATGCCCGAAACGACGGGCGACATGGGTGGTTCTGGAACAAGAAATTCAGGGACGATTCCCGGCGTCGAAGTTCCACCAAGCGATATGGAAGGCGAGCTGTTTGACGGCGCATCGGTTCGTCGAAAAAGCAACATCCGTCAAGCCTCGGCACAGTCTTCCCCTGATCAGGTCGGCAACCCACTGCGCACTTTTTCGACACCCACTATCCAAACCTCAGCCACGATGAACACGGTTCGTGCTCCGAGGAAGCTCGCCCCAGTGGTCTCAGCGCCCCAACCGCTGCCGAAACCACTGCCGAGCCCATCAAGCAGCCGCGTGAGCAACCCTTTGCGTTAGGCGAAGGCGACGCGGTCTTCCTGGGCAGCGCACTTTTCAACGGCTCGAGACCCAAGAACCTAGCAAGCAACTGCCTCCATCGTATTCGGCACGCTTCTCGTCATGCGCGTTTCTTAAGCTGGCTCGCCTCCATCCGGTGGATTTGGGGCGACTTGGTACAGTCGACCACTCAGCGCGAACGAAACCGCGGGATCAATCGTGCGGCCTCTCGCTTCAATCGATTCACCGGTAGCCGGAGGCTTCTGCGTCTGGGAAGCGTTCAGTGGCGGCGCCGCATGAAACGCGTGCGCCTGCAGCTGACGGTGAAACGAGAGGGGAGCTTGGCATGTGGCTGAGCCTTCGACGCTGCCCCGAACTCCGCCATCGTCCGATCTCAACAATCGTCGCATCGCTGGGGACGCAACCGGGACACCGGGACGAAACGGGCCCATGCCTGTCCTGATTGACCGCATTTTTTGAGCCCGTTCGAGCATCGCGCCGCTGAATCGAGCGGCGTGTCTGGTGGGGAAGCGAAGCGACAGGTGTGGCTCTTTTGCAACATTTGCCGAGTCCATTTCGTCGATTCTCGCCCCAGGCAGGCCACATCGGGCCAACCCTGGCCCGCAAACTCTACCGGTCCTGCACAATCGGTCTCGCCAGGGGCAGTGGTACTCTGCTTGCACTCATTCCTGGCGTCGAATGCCTCGTAGGAAGCTCCAGGTCTGATATGCTGAAGGTCGGTGGTTTTTTCCCCTAAAGCGGCCAGGTCCGCTCGGACCGAGCCTCCAAACGACCCATTCGACGAATCGATCCGTATTTGAATTAACTTCGTTTTTCCGCTTTACATTTCTGCTGGTGCCATCAAATGACTTGGAATTCGACCCTAGCCAAGTTGCAATCGAGCGTCACCCCCGGTCGGGCCATGCGATTCTGTGCCGATGCGCTATTTATTGCGTTGGCATTGGCTGTGGCGATGGTCGTGCGGTTGCTGTTCTTGCTGGCGTTCCAAAAACCTGAAGGGGATACGGCCGTCTACTACGTTCAATGGTACGGCCTCAATTTCCTACGCGCCTTTGGACCGCTACTGATCATTTCGTCCATCACCTTTTGGCTGCACGGATTTTATAGCTACGGCAAGAGCTACCGCAGTAAATACAAGTTGCTGGTGGTTGTGCGGGCGGTCTTTATCGCTTTTATCGCCTTTGGATTTGTTGAGTACTTTGCGACCGAAGGCGAGTTCCCGATGGCGCGAACGGTGTGGCCGTTGGCATGGCTATTCGCAACGCTGTTCTTAGTCGGCGCCCGAATCTGGAGTGACACCTGGCAACGAGTTGCCGTCCCAGAGGCCAAACGACGCGAACAGGAAAACAGCAACTCGGTTCTTGTCATTGGAGGCGCCGGCTACATCGGCTCGGCACTGCTGCCGCTACTTCTCGAGCAAGGATACAAAGTACGACTGCTCGACATCTTGATGTTCGGCAGGGAGCCCATCCGGCAAGTCCTTGACCACCCCAATCTCGAAGTAATCGAAGGCAACTTTCAGGACGTCGTGACTGCCTATCAGGCCATGCAGGGCGTCGATTCGGTCATTCACCTGGGTGCCATCGTGGGCGACCCAGCCTGCAACTTGAATGAAGAATTGACGATCGATGTCAATTTGATCTCGACTCGCGTGCTGGCCGAATTGGCCAAGTCGGCCGGTGTGCGCCGCTTCATCTTCGCCAGCAGCTGTTCGGTGTACGGAGCCAGCGATGATTTGCTGGACGAATCGAGCCCGGTTCAACCGATCAGTCTGTACGGTCACACCAAATCGGCGTCCGAGCAAGTTCTCCTGTCATTAGCGGATGAGAATTTTTCACCAATCTTGCTTCGATTCGCGACGATTTTTGGACTATCCGGACGGACTCGGTTCGACTTGGTGGTGAACCTGCTGGCCGCCAAGGCCAAGATCGACAGCGAGATCACCGTTTTCGGCGGCAACCAATGGCGACCATTCGTACACGTCCAAGACGCCGCTCGATCGGTCGCAGCTGTTTTGAAAGCACCACTGAATACGGTCGCTAATCAGGTCTACAATGTCGGTTCCAATGATCAAAATTACACAATCCTTCAGATCGGCGAATTGATCCGCGAACAGGTGGTCGGAGCAGAGTTGATTCATACTGCCGACGATACCGACAATCGAAATTACCGAGTTTGCTTTGACAAGATTCACAGCGACACAGAATTCCAAGCAGAGTGGACGGTCGAACAGGGTGTCCAACAAGTACTGGAGGCGATCGCCGCTGGCGAGATCCACAATTATACTGACTCGCGGTTCAGCAACGCCAAGTTCCTCACCGAATCGGGGCCCGAACTATTGGGCCGTGAACGATGGGCGCGCGAGTTAATCGATGACTTAAGCAAGACACCCGAATCTCACTAGGCATTTTTAGACCGCTCCTTCGCAACTCACCAAGAAAACGAAGCACGATGTTGGCACCCAAACGACGATCAACCGACCTCTATCAGAACGCCATGAAGCGTTCGGTCGATGTTGCGCTATCGTTATTGCTGATCGTTTTTCTGATGCCTCTCATCGTGTTGACAGCAATTTTGGTTCGCTGGAATCTGGGATCACCAATCCTGTTTCGGCAAGAGCGAGCCGGCAAGCATGGCCGAATTTTTACATTGCTTAAATTCCGATCGATGCGTGATGCGACCGACTCCAGCGGCAAGCCGCTATCCGATTCTGAACGGCTTACCGATTTCGGCAAAACGATTCGCAAGTTGAGTCTGGACGAATTGCCACAATTGGCCAATGTCTTGCTTGGCGACATGAGTCTGGTCGGGCCGCGACCACTACTCGTTGACTACTTACCACGGTACGACAGCCATCAAGCACGACGACACGAGGTCCGTCCTGGGATCACGGGATTGGCACAAGTCAAAGGCCGAAACTCGCTCAGTTGGCCAGAGAAATTCACACTCGACATTGAGTACGTAGATCGACGGTCGCTTGGTTTGGATATCCAAATCTTGATAGCCACCTTAGGGCGACTGATTAACCCAAAAGGTATTTCGGCCGAAGGGCAAGCAACGATGGCGGAATTTTTGGGCAACCCCGAAACACACGAGACAGAGACCGGCAGCTACTAAACTTTTAACTTTCTCTGCACTGCTTCAATGACTTTCTTGACACTTATCTGCATTGTTACTTTCGGCTCATTCCTACTGGGCTGCGCGATGACCTACTTGGTCCGGTCCGTCTCTCGCCGAATAGGTTTTGTCGATAAGCCTGATGGTATTCGCAAGATTCATGAAAAACCGGTTGCCCTTGGCGGCGGCATCGCGATCTTTGCGACGATCTGTCTCGTTGTACTGGGAGGCTTCTGGATTATTCCCAACGAGAGAATTGGAGACCAATCGACAACATTTGCGCTTCTCCAATTCTCTTTGATCTTGTTGTTTACCGGTCTTATCGACGATTCGCGGGGCATGCCAGGCAAGTACAAGCTGCTGCTGCAGGTCGTCGCAGCACTTGTCGTAGCGGGGTCGGGCACTGGCCCTTCAGTAGTTGCGGTTTTTGGCTACGAAATGCCACTCGGAATTTTGGGCACGGCGTTCACCGTATTGTGGATCATCGGAGCCATTAATTCGTTTAACTTGCTCGACGGTGTCGATGGGCTTGCCGCTTCGGTAGGAATTGTGTTGGCGTTAACGATTGGAGCCGTGGCGTTGTTGATAGGTCATAGTGTCATGGGACTCATGGCGTTCGTGTCTGCGGGTGCCATCGGCGGGTTCCTGTTTTTTAACCGGGCACCGGCCACTATCTATTTGGGCGACACTGGCAGCATGTTTATTGGAGGAATACTGGGAGTTATCGCGCTAAGATGCGCCACGAAGGAGGCAGCAGCTGTTGCGTTCGCTGCCCCTCTCGCGATTTGGGCGATCCCAATTTTCGATTCAGTCTCAGCCATCATCCGCCGCAAGTTGACTGGCAGAAGCATGTATGCAACGGATCGCGGCCATATTCACCACCAGTTACTTGTTCGAGGCCTAAGCCCCAACAAGGCAGTTCTGGCCATTGCTGGCATGTGTGTCGTAACCGGCCTCGCGGCAATTGCAGGCGTCTATTGGCAACTCAGCTTCCTCGGGCCCATTGCAGCGGCTGGGACGATAACGTTTTTAGTCGCATCACGCGTGTTTGGTCATTCGGAAGCGGCGTTACTCAACCATCGCTTGGTTACATTAGGGCGCCGCATCCTACCTGGCGCCAAGTTGGTCGAAAGTGGAAACGGTTCGTCGGTTCGATTCCAAGGGTCTTTCCAATGGGATTTTTTCTGGCTGCCACTGATTGAGTCAGCTGCAAGATTCAATCTTGCAAAGATTCGACTGAATGTTCACTTGCCGCATTGCCATGAAGATTTCTACTCGCAATGGGCTTCTCAAGAATCATTGCGCGAAGCCGAAGGCTGGAAGCTCAGGCTGCCACTTCATTGCGGCGGCGAAACGATCGGCAAATTGGAAATTCACGGACACGATTCAGAAGACGCCGCTGCCCGGATGTCTGAATTCGTTGAGTTCTTCCAATCATTGGAATCAGAGCTATACCTTGCCATCAATCGCGATGTGCTTCCCCCGCAAGAACGGCCGACGCAACTGCCGGCCTCCGAATCGATCCCCGAAGAAGTTGCTGAACCTCAATCATGAGCACAACCCAAGAACAAATAGCCAACGCTATTCGAGAAGTTTGGCGAAGCGGCGGGCAGTCGGAATTGCCTATGGACGATATCTCGACGCTATCCGGCGATCTTGCCTTGTCATCCCTTGATATAGCGCAATTGGTTGTGCAACTCGAACAAACATTGGGCATTGACCCGTTTCGGTCGGGGACAGCACCAGTGCAGACGTTTGGCGAACTCGTCGCGGTCTACGAAAAAGCGTTGGCTCCCTAAGCATTCCAACCATTGAATTCGATATCGAAGATTTTTAACTTCGGCTCCTCTACAACGGCATTTTCATGGCAGTGATAATTTCAGGTGGCAGTCGAGGGCTGGGGCTAACGCTTGTGAGGCACTACCTCAGCAAGGGGCACAACGTCGCCAGCTTCAGTCGGAAACGAAGCGACGCCGTTAGTACGCTGGCACAGGATCATCCGAGTTCATTTCAATTCACCGAAGTCGACGCGGCGCATGCCGAATCGCTGCGGCAGTTCGTTGCCGACGTGAAGACTCGTTTCGAAAAGATCGATTCTCTAATCAACAATGCCGGTTTAGCCCATGACCGAGTCCTACCGTTGATGACGGATGATCAAATCGAGCAGATGCTTGACGTCAATCTGAAAGCAAGCCTCATCCTTTCGCGTGAGTGCGCACGGATCATGCTGACGCAATCTAAAGGAACGATTGTGAACATTTCTTCGATCATCGCTCAGCGTGGTTTCTCTGGACTCGCAGCTTACGCAGCCACCAAGGCAGGCATGATTGGCATGACAAAATCATTGGCCAGGGAGCTTGGCCCAAGAGGCATCCGGGTCAACGCCGTTGCCCCCGGATTTCTTGATACAGAGATGTCGGGCAGCCTAGAAGATCGACAACGGGACCAAATCATCCGTCGTACACCGCTCGGCAGATTAGGAACGACGGAAGACGTCGTCTCTACTGTGCACTTCCTGACATCCGAAGCTAGTCAGTTCATTACCGGTCAGGTCATCACTGTCGACGGTGGCGCGTCGATTTAGCCGGCTAACTCGGCATGGCTTCATTGAAACGAACATTGACCATGAATATTATCATCGTTGGCGCCGGCGGATTCGGACGAGAAATCAGGGCACTCTTGCCCAGCTTTCTTCCTGGTGGTGACTACACGCTCAAAGGATTCCTCGGCAACGATGCGGGGGTCGACAGTGACGAGTCGGTCGATGGGGAGATCCTCGCCACACCCGAAGATTACCAACCGGCAAAAGAAGACCGCTTCGTACTCGCGATTGGCAATATGGTCGCGCGGCGCAAGGTTGTGGAATCCCTTCAATCCAAAGGGGGTCAATTCTTAACGCTGGTGCACCCTCAAGCCATGGTTGCTTCATCTGCGCGGCTCGACGAAGGCGTGATCATTTATCCATTCGCGTCTGTATCCAACAATGCGCAGCTCGCTACTGGCGTCAAACTCAATTACTACGCTTCCGTCGGGCATGACACACGCCTGGGCAAGTACTCTCTCTTGGCCCCCTATGCGACGGTCAACGGATTCGGTGTGCTCGGTGACGATGTATACTTGAGTACACATTCGACGGTGGCTCCGCAAGTTCAAGTAGGAGACGGAAGTGTCGTCAGCGCCAACAGCGCCGTCATGAAACATGTCGACGAAAACAGCTTTGTATTTGGCGTGCCCGGGAGAGTAACCCGGCGCATGAACTAATCAGATTCGGCAGCATTGATGCCGAAATAGAGAATCCTTTGCAACCAACAGCATCGCGTTGCAATTTGAAACAACGACCACTTATCAATCCAAGAGAACAACCATGCCTGCTTTCCGCCCATTCTTGATTTTTGGCACTCGCCCTGAGGCGATCAAAATGGCTCCTGTCGTTAAATCGTGCGAATCACACAATGATGTTGAGGCCATTGTTTGCGTCAGTGGGCAACACAAAGAGATGCTGGAGCAAGTCAACACGTACTTCGGTATCACGCCGCACCATGACCTGGAATTGATGCGTCCGAACCAAACATTGGCCGGCCTGACGGCTCGCTGTGTCGAAGGTGTCGACAAGCTGCTCGAAGAGACAAAACCGGATTGCGTCGTCGCTCAAGGCGACACGACCACGGTGATGGCGTCCGCCTTGGCTGCCTTCTACCGACACATTCCGTTCGTGCACGTCGAAGCGGGGCTGAGAACAGGCGACCTTTACGCCCCGTGGCCGGAAGAAATGAACCGGCGCGTTGCCGGAATCTCAGCGGCTCTCCACTGCGCTCCAACGCAGCGGTCGGCCGACAATCTGCTTAAAGAAGGCGTCGATCCGGCAACCGTTCACGTCACGGGCAACACGGTCATCGACGCGTTGTTGGAAGCCGTCGAGCGGGAACGGGCCAACACCGACCAATGGAAATCCAAGTACCCTGGCCTGACGCGTG
>CAYZRS010000028.1:0-66135 GCA_964480915.1 uncultured Pirellulaceae bacterium
CTCAATCGGCAATCGATGCGACCATTCGGCAACCATTCATGAGCACACTCTCACCCCGTTATCGTCAACAAGGATGCTTCCGGCGGCAAAAAGTTGGAGAACTTCTGGAAGCAATTCACATTCTTGGGCAAAGACTCGAGCTGCCAACGCATCCGCCGTGTCCGTCGGTTCCACATCGACCGATCTCTGCCGCACGATGGGCCCATGATCGTACTCGTCGTCGACGATGTGGACGGTGCAGCCTGTTTTGGTCACACCGGCGGCGAGCACCGCTTCGTGGACTCGTTTTCCATAGAATCCGGCGCCGCAGAAATCAGGAATCAGTGAAGGGTGAATATTGATGACTCGCCCGGCAAAGTCACTGGGGATGAGTAAGTGTTTTAGGAACCCGGCCATCACGACCAATTCAACATCGGCGGCACGAACCGCTGCGAAAACGGCGTCACGGTAGGCCTCGGGCGAGCCGTGTTTCTGACGTTCGATCGTGCTGGATGGAATGCCGGCCTCTTTGGCAAACGAGAGGCCACCCGCCCGTGGGTTGCTGCTGATGACCAAGCGAATTTCTACCGACAGCTGATTTGTCGCGATTCGGTCGATCATATTCTTAAGCGTCGTGCCGCCGCCTGAAATGAGCACGGCGATTGGAAAACGAGCCTCATTCATCGGCATTCCTTTCGCCGCGACTGACCACATTCCCGTCAATGATCGTTCCCACGCAGTGCGTGACATATTCGAACGGATCACCGTCGAATAGCGCCAGGTCGCCATCTTTGCCGACCTTGATCGATCCGACTCGATCCTCAACTCCCAAAATTTGGGCCGCCTCGATAGTAATCGTCGCCAGGGCCTGCTCAAACGTTAATCCATTGGCGGCTGCAATGGCCGCTTCGAACAAGACGACGCGTGTCTTCGGGACGTAAGCTTCAAAACCGCTTTGGATCGCCACTGGAATCCCTGCTTCGACCAACTTGGCCGCTGTCTCGAAGCTCATGTTCTCACGATCACCGACCGCCCTGGCCATGCTGGGATGAATGATCACGGGCACCTTGGCCGTTTTGATTTCTTCCATCAACAGGTAAGACTCGGCCGCTCCATCCAACCAGAGCTTGAATCCAAATTCCTCAGCCAGCCGCAGCGCGTTGGTAATATCTTGAGCACGATGCGCCGTGATCATCAGCGGCGTTTTTCCCTCAATGACTTTGGCGAGTGCCTCCAACGTCAGATCGCGAGCCGCCGGTTCATCCGATTCGCCATCTTCCTTGCTTTTCTGGTCCTTCGTCGCATCTTTCGCCTCGGGAGACTGCTGGCGAGCATACTCTTGAGCCGCGATCAATTTCGAACGCAGCATCTGCAACATCTTGCCGCGGGTCCCCGGCGATTCCTTGCCCGATTTACGAGCCTCGGACGACAGCGTGGTCGCGATCGACGCTTGGGCGTTCAACAACATCTCTTCCAGCGGACCTTCTGCCGTTTTGATCACCATCGTTTGCCCCGAAATCAACTCGCCCGGCGCATGGCCCGTATTGACCGTCGTGACGCCGAAACCGCGAACCCAAGCGACCAATTCGTCGCGTCCATTGTAAGCGTCGATCGCTCGCAAAGCGGGCTGGATGGGGTCAGAACTTTCCAGCTGGTCCTGGTCCTGATCCTGATTCAGCATGCCGGTCAAACCGACAACAGTATGAGCATCGACAAACCCCGGAACCACGACGGCCGCTTCGAGCGTCTCGACTCCTTCCGGAATTTCGATTTGATCACTGGGACCGAGCGCTTTGATTTTGCCTGCTTCCATCAGCACGACACCATTTTTGATCGGGTCGCCTTCCATGGTGTAAATCATCTCGGCGCGGACGGCCACTTGTGCCGCCACCGATGACCAGCCGGCAGAAAAGAGAACGACGAATAGTCCAACACTGCGAATCATTGCGAGTCCCCAAAACAGCAAAAGTACGGTTGTTGGTCATGACCGGCACCATATCCGCCGACGGCATACAGTCGATCGTCCTCTTGCGTGCGATCAAAAGCCAGCTGACCTTCCACCCATGTCTGCTCAACCTTCGTGTAGACGCTGAATGGGTCTCCGCTGAGCACAATCAAGTCGCCATCCTTACCTGGTTCCAAGCTGCCAATGCGCTTTTGCAAACCGATCATTTCCGCACCCGCCAGCGTCAGCCCTTCCAAGGCCATTTTGCGTGACATGCCTGCTCGTACAGCAAAGGCGGCCATACGAAAGAAAATACGTGAGTCGGTGATCCAGTCATCCGTATGAAACGCGGTGCGAACACCGGCCTCTTCCAGCACCTTGCCCGTCCTCATCAGGAGGTATCGAGCCTCCAACTTTCCACCCGGCGAATCGACAAGAATCATCGAACAAGGGGCGCCCGCTTTGGCGATCTCTTCGGCAACGATCCAACCTTCACTCACATGATGGAGCACCACCGAAAATCCAAATTCTCGCGACAACCGGAGCACGGTCATGATGTCGTCATGGCGGTGGGTATGGTGGTGAACGATCCGCTTACCCTGCATCGCCTCGACCAACGTTTCCAAGTGGAGGTCACGAGCCGGCATTTTGTCGGCGTCGTCACCGGCCCGTTCAATTTTCGCTTGGTACTCACGCGCTTTGATGTACTGTTCGCGAACGAGGAACGCCGACTTGCCTCGTGTCCCCGGAAATGGCGCGTCACGAATCGAATTCGTTCCGTTGGCCATCTTCAATCCGCCGAGTGGTTTCCCTCCATCATCGCGAATGAAAATGTCGTCGATCTTGGCAGGAGGCCCGTCCGCAAAGCGAAGTTTTACATAAATGGTGCGGCCGCTAATGAGGTGTCCCGAGCCCGGCATGATGTTCAGCGTCGTCAGCCCACCGGCCAATGCTCGGCGAAAACCGGAGTCGCGCACATTCAATGATTCGAGCACGCGCACGCCTGGCTGGATCGGTCCGCTGCCGTCGGCGGCCCCAATGCCGCCGATGTGGCTGTGAGTACAAATCAGCCCAGGCATGATCGTCTTGCCCTTCGCATCGACTTGCTTCGCGCCGGCGGGAACGGTTACTTCGTCAGTTTTTCCAATGGCCGAAATCTTGCCATCTTCGATCAACAGCACCCCCTCTTCAATTTCCTCACCCGCAATCGGGATAATGTGGGCGCCGATGAACGCGGTCGTTTCGGCCGTCGCGAACGGCACGCTTCCGAAGAACGACATCGTCAGGAGAAAAAACGGGGCGACAAGAGGCCGCTCGCTAAAGATATTCATAGGTCGTCTTCATTTTCGAAGCATCGAATCGTCAGGAAAAGTCCTGGCCCCCATCCCATCAGAGCTTGAAGCCAGTCCCCGATTCTACGTGCCAACGCTTGGCGACGTTAGTCGTCAAGCTGAAAGTTCGGCACCAGAATTCGGATCACGACTTAGATTCCTGCAGCACAGGAGAGACGAACAGCTGGGCCGAATAGTCTCCCACGCTCACCTCGGTCGCTTCCACCGCAGCGATGGCGCTTTCCTGGAGACTGGCGGCCAGAGTTTCCTGTTGGATATATGTCGAATTCTCTTTGATCGCCTTCGTCAATTCTGGATCGCCGGTGACGATCCCCACGTCGATGCGATCGTTGTACTCCAGGTCCAGCTCCTTGCGGCGATCTTGGACGGCGCGGACCACATCGCGAGCCACGCCCTCTCGTACCAGCTCGTCGGTGAGCTCGGTCGCCAAGACAACGACGCAGTGTTTGCCTTGAGCGGCCGCCCAACCTTCTTTCGCTTTGATGCCGATTTCGATCTGCTCCCGAGTCAACTCGACCGCGTCACCACTCTCAAGCGTCAAGGTGATCTTGCCGTCCGCTTCCAGTTGCGACAGTAGCGTTCCACCATCGGCCGCCCCCAACAGTTTCTTCACGGCCGGCATGTTCTTCCCCAGCAACTTGCCCAGCAATTTGAAATTCGGTTTCACTTCGTAAGTGATGTACTGATCGGCCTCTTGCGCAAATTCAACCTCTTTGACATTCAGTTCTTCTTCGATCAGTGAAGCGTGCGACGCGAGCCATTCCCGATGGTCATCGCTGGCCAGGATCACCTCGACCTTCGCCAGCGGCTGGCGAACTTTCAATTTGGCATTCATGCGAGCCGACCGTCCCAACGACGAGACCTCACGCGCCAACTCCATCTGCGCCGAGAGCGTCTCGTTGATGACCGCTTCGTCCGCGACCGGGTAGTCGCACAAATGGACGCTTTGCGGGACCGAATCGCCCAGACTCCCGGCAAGGTTCTGCCACAACGTTTCCGCCAGGAACGGCGTGAACGGCGCCACCAACTTGGTTGTCGTAACGAGACACTCGTACAGCGTCCAATAGGCGTCCAACTTGTCCTGGTCGTTCTTGTCGGGGCTCCAGTAGCGACGCCGGCTCCGCCGCACAAACCAATTCGAAAGGCCATCGACGAACTCGTTCAATGCCGCACACGCTAGGTAGTTATCGTAAGCGTCCATTTTTTCGGTCACGACCTGCACGGTACGATGCAACTCGGACAGCACCCAACGGTCCAATTCGCTACGCTCCGATGCGACCCGATACCCTTGGGAACCGGCCAGCGACTTAGCATCAACCTGTCCTATTTCGGCTACGTCAGCCAGCGCGGCAGCCGGATCAAACCCGTCCATGTTGGCGTAGATCACGAAAAACGAATAGACATTCCACAGCCGAAGAAGGAATTCGGGAATGCTGTCCTTGATCGCCCGTTCGCTGTAACGGATCGACGTCCATGGCACTTGATTGGCAAAGAAGTACCAGCGCAGCGCGTCGGCTCCGTACTTCTCGAAGATTTCGTTGGGCTCGCGGTAATTCCGCTTGCTCTTGGACATCTTCTGACCATCTTCACCCAGCATCAGGCCGAGCACGATGCAGTTGCGAAACGGATGTGGAAATTCGCTGACCGGGTATTTGCCTTGCTCATCGCCAGCCAACAACGTGCTGATCGCGAGCTGGCTGTAGAACCAACCTCGCGTTTGGTCGATCGCTTCGCTGATGAAGTCGGCCGGGAACTGTTCGGCAAATTGATCTTCATTTTTGTGCGGCCAGCCCCACTGAGCAAACGGCATGGCGCCCGAGTCATACCAGCAATCGATCACTTCGGTCACGCGACGCATTCGTTTCCCCGGTGCCTGGGGCGAATCGTAGGTCACGGCGTCGATGTAAGGCTTATGCACCTTCAGATCGTCTGCCATCTCGGGATTGGCCTGCTTGGCTTCATCCCAAACTTCGGTGCCTGTCATACCGGGCTTAGCCAGTAGCTCGTCATAGCTACCGATCGCTTCCTTGTATCCGGTCTCCTCACACACCCAAACGGGTAACGGAGTCCCCCAATACCGTTCCCGCGACAGCGCCCAATCGACATTCGATTCCAGGAAGTTTCCGAAACGCCCCTCTTGGATGTGATCGGGCAACCAGTTGATCTGGCGGTTGTTGGCCAGCATGTCTTCTTTGAATTGAGTCGTGCGAATGAACCAACTGCGGCGCGGATACTGGATCAGCGGATCTTCGTCGGCTCGCCAGCAAAACGGATAATCGTGCAAGTACTGTTCTTGATGATAGAGCAGCTCGCGAGCCTTCAGATTGCGCGAGATGTCCTTGTCGGCCTCTTTCACCCAGCGACCAGCGAAGTCGCCCGCTTCGTCGGTGAATTTCCCATCCGGCCCGACGGCACAGATGAGCTCCGGGCCCGATTCTGCCGCATATCGCTTCTGCTCCGCGATCAGCACTTCGTAATCGACCTCACCAAAAGCCGGCGCTTGGTGCACCAGTCCGGTACCGCTGTCGGTCGTCACGAAATCGGCGGCCACAACTTTCCAAGCCACATGCTCGTTGCCTCCCGCGACCAGCGTCCCTTGCTGATCGGCCAGTTTCGCATAATAGAAATCGAACGGCGGCACATACCGTTGGCCCAACAATTCAGAACCGAGGCAAGTCGACTCGACCGTCAATTCCCGTTTGACCTTCGCCGCGATGGTTTCTACGAGGGCCGAGGCGAGGATTAGTTTCTGACCACTTTCCGCGTCGATGACGGTCGAATATTCCAGTTGCGGATTCACAGCCGCGAACTGATTGCTGGGCAAGGTCCAAGGAGTCGTTGTCCACACGAGTAGCGACGTGTCGGGCGCATCGACCAATGGGAAACGGACGAAAACGCTGGGGTCGGCCACTTCGCGGTAACCTTGGCCGACTTCTCCGGCACTCAAGGCAGTCCCACCTTGAGCCCACCACCAAACGATTTTGTGACCTTGATAGAGCAGGTCACGATCGAACAAGTTCTTCAGCGACCACCAAACGCTCTCGACGTAACTTTGATGATACGTGACGTAGGCCTCTTCCAAATTGACCCAAAACCCTAGTCGTTCGGTCAGCCGTTCCCATTCTTGCATGTATCGCCAAACGCTACTTTGGCACAACTGAATGAACGGCTCGACACCGTAATTTTCGATGTCTTCTTTCGAGTGGATTCCGAGTTCTTTGCAGACTTCGACTTCGACGGGCAAACCGTGCGTATCCCAGCCCGCTTTCCGTTCGCAATGGAATCCGCGCATCGTGCGATAGCGGGGGAACAGATCCTTGATCGCTCGCGTGAGACAGTGACCCGGGTGAGGCATCCCGTTCGCTGTCGGCGGTCCTTCAAAGAAGACGAATTTCGGAGCACCAGCACGGGCTGCCAGCGACTTCTGGTAAATGCCGTTCTGCTTCCAAAATTCGAGAATCTCGGCTTCTTGATTCGGAAAACTGACGTGCTTTGGGATTTCGGCAAACATGCAGGCAGCTACTCTCTACGGCGAATTGGGCCAAGAAACAGTGGACGGGCTCCTTCACAGAGCCACGTCGCCGTTCACGGTTCGGCACCCAGGGTGCTTGACCGTAAGACACTACGATAACCGTTTCGCAGCAATCGCGGCAGATCGGGTGGCTGGACCTCTCAGAGACCGACGAGCCAGCCATCCTCACCGTGTCCCCACCACGTATCGACAGGGCCTGCCTGAAAACCAATGACCTGGACCTGTGACCGATGTCCCGGCACATCGGCTGTCGATCCGCCCGGCTCCATTCACTTCCGGCGGGAAACCGCCCGATACTTCCCCACCTGCTAGGAGAGCCGGATGCAACAAATGATGGCTGGCAGGTGGCCCATCAGAGTGCCGGCGGCGATTGGCGGCGATTGATGGCGATTGGGTGGGCGAATTGCCGCCCATCAATGGCCGGTGCTTACGCGAACAGGGCGAGGACATCGAAGTACCGCAGATCGGATCGCAGCAGTTCGAGGTCGGCGTCGGCTTCGAGATGAGCCAGATCGCTGTAGCCGGTACGGACGGCTCGCTTCAAAGCCCGGAGCCCGCTTTCCACATTCCCCAGCATCGAAAACGAACAGGCTTGGTTGTAGTGGGCGACTGAATCGGCCGCATCCAATGCAAGAATGCGTTGATTCAATTCCAACGCCTGTTCGTAAGCTCCGCGACGAGCCACGACCTCGACAAGTCGGCGTAACACAGCAAGGTTGTCCGGGTTGCGTCGTAACACAGCGTCGTAAAACTGCTCGTCGAATTCATCCTGCAGCGAATCTTCACACACCAACTCGTCAAATAAGTCAGCTGCAAAAAGATCGTCAATGGATGCCATGCTTTCGCCCCGCAATTCAAACACGAAAAAGATTCGAAGTCGCCAATTTTAGATGGAACCGAAACGGGCAACCAGCCTAAAAAGAGAAGACGGACCCGTTAGCTGATGTCGATGCCAAGATCGAATTCGTCTTCGTCTTTGAATTCTTCGTCTTCGATCTCTTCTTCGAAGTCGTCATCAAAGTCATCGTCGAAATCGTCTTCGTTGAATTCATCCACTTCCACGGGTTCCGGTTCCGGTTCGGGATCGGGTACCACCGGGGGCTCTGCGACCGGCACATTGTCTTCTTTGCCGTCGGCGTCGTCCACTTTCGGTTCGTCGCTTGGATCATCGGTGTCGGGAGCCGGATCGTCATCCGAGGCGATGATCGTGATCGGTAACGGTCGATTCGTTTCGTCTTCGGACGTATCCCAACCAATTTGAACGGTTGTCATTCCCAGCAACGTCATCCCAACAACTCCAAAAAGCAGACTCAGATCGGTACCCCTGCGCACCGGAGAATTGCGTCAATTTGGCACGTTTGATGGGTTTGTCAAGCGCGCCGTGGACCACCTCGAGGAAAGTTTCTTCGATCAAGAAACTCAACAAGAAAAAGTGTCCAGTCAAACGCCGCTCGCTGACCAACATCCAGAACAGACGGATCCAGACGTAATCGCTCCGATGTCCCAACGTGGCGGCTCGAATTCGGCCAATTCCGCAGCATCCCACCCGGCTCCACGCCTTCGGTTCTGACTGCGTCGGCCGACAGGAACTCGAAAAGCTCGCTGACAAATGGCCGGTCAACTCGGTCGCCCGTCTGCCGAGTCGCGCAGCGGAGCATCCCCTACAAGGCTCAAATCTTTCGGAATCGAGTTGGAGCGGACCGGGGCTGTGGAACGCGCCGCTCTGACACAGGAACTCTCAACCGCAAGTCGATTCACCCGACGGCGCGACTGGCTTTGATTGTCTTGAGGCCGGTGAAAATATTCCAAACGACCTGCATGCTGACGAACCAGATCATGCCCAACACGGTTGCTTCCAGATGGCCAGACAGGACTCCAATGACTCCCACCAATCCGACGCAGACCCCCAAGCCACCAGGAACTCGCCAGGGATGCTTCTGTTCGAGCATCGCCAACGACCAAAGCAAGACACCCAGCGACATTCCGAGGACGCCCAGCAGTGCCGTGACTCGATTGATTTCCCACAGGATAGCTCCCATGGCCTCAACAACGGCCAATTCTTGAACGCCCGTGTCGAGCAGCCTTTCCGACCACCCGAAGAAGACAAATCCGTCCACGGACGCGGCGCCGGCCATAGACAACGCACCGAACCCGTACGCCACCATTCCCGCCCGCACGCAAATCCGCTCGAATCCTAGCGAGCTGGCGACGTAGCTGGTAGCCAAAACAAACAGCCCAACCACCACCAGCATGGTTCCGTGCACCAACTTATTTTCAAACCGTCGCGACAGTCGCCCATCGACAAATTTGGCGATCGAGTCCCCTTCGCGCCAGTCCCCTTCGCGCCAGCCCCCTTCGCGCCGGTGATCTTCGCCCGGGTGATCTTCGACTCTGTGACTGTGGTCGGCCGGAGCGGGGTGATGAACGATTCCCGGCAAGGCAACGAGCGAGGCGGCAATCAGAATCATACCTGCCATTCGCGTGGCACCGTTTTGCGAGTTGTTTTCTGGTGAGTCCATGATCGAATCCGTTGTTGTTTTTCTTGCAAACAGAATTATGATTCCTGCGGGCATTGAACTCGTCTGTGCCTGTGGCATCAATTCAGAAAGGAAGCTCTCCAGCAATTTCGGACAGATTCGCCAGCCTGTCCGATTCTCAGATCATGACGAAACAGAAAACTTCAAAAGCCAGAATGGCATTGATCGAGGCGTTCAAGCGGCTTGTCGTGTCGCGCCGTTATGAAGAGTTTTATATCGCCGATATCATTGCGGCGGCCGATGTCAGCCGATCATCGTTCTACGAACATTTCCATAGCAAGCAGGACCTGTTGCAAGAGTGCCTGCAAGGCGTCATCGAACCGCTCTCGGCTGTCGGTTTCGCCGGGGAGATAGAATTCGAACACGTCGTCGGCCTGCTCGACCACTTCCAAGAGGTCGGTGAAATTTCTCTCGCGTTTCTGAAGTCCGATGTTTCGCAAATCTTCGTTCAGATGCTGTCGCACGCCATTGCGCAAAAGCTGGCACGCCAGGCGTCCACAACCACCATTCCCCATCGCCTAGCTGCGGCTCAAATCGCCGAATCGACGCTGGGTCTGCTGCGAGAGTGGTTGAGCCACTTTGCAGAGACGCGTTCGCAAGATGTGGCGAGGCAGCTGCTCGATTCATCCAGGCTGCTCACCGCGGCAGCGCTGAGTCAGCAGGGCCCAGAACATTAAGCGACCGTCGCATCGTAGGCAAACCGTCGCAACGTAGGCAGGCGGTCGCAACGTGACCATCGACGCAGAGGCGCTTCAGCGGCGGCTCGGCTCAAGACGGCCAAAGTGTCCCTGAAACCTCGCGAACGAAGCAGCCGGCGCATAAAAAAAGGGCAAGGCCAGTCGAAACCAACCCTGCCCCGCACGGGGGTGAGAAAGCCAAATTTAGGCACCCAGCAAGCAAGCTCGCCGTTGCTAATTCAAAGCTAGTTTCCGTACGGGAATCGTCAAACCAAACCATTAAGTAAAACACGACCTAACCAGTAATTCTTCCTGTTGGCGCTTCAGAATAGACCGGTTATAGCGACTTTCAGTCTTCCCAGTTCGCTGGTCTTCCGGCGGGAATACGATCCATCCAGGCTTTCGACCGCTTGAGAGGCGCGGCCCGCAAACACCCCGATGCGAGCACGCGGCGCCGCGTTGAACGAAAACAGGCGCACACGCCGTAAATTTTGATTAGAATCGGAGCCTCGACCGCGTTGGGGGATGCGGTGAGATTTTTTCGTCGATCAATGTTCAAGGCAAAATGACTAAGCACAAACACATTTCAAGAGTAAAAACTGCAAACACCGACGGCTGGCAAGTAAGGCTTCAACGCCGAAAACAATCGCACAGCAAGTTCTTTCCGATTCGCAAATATGCGTCAGAACAAGCAGCGCTGGAAGCCGCCATCCGCTATCGAGACACGCTCGTCGCCATGGCTCCGCCACCGTTGCCGGCAGCCAACGCAGTGAAGATGTCCGGGGAAGCCGGACTGATCTACTACAAGAACGAGCAGTCGTGGCAGGCCCAATGGGTCGACGGAGACGGCAAACGCAGAAGCCGCCGATTCTCTGAAAACAAATACGGCAAGCTACGAGCTAAGCTCTTGGCAAAAGATGCCCGCATGCGTGGGGTCGCCAGGCTCGATCAAGTCTACCAAGACTAACGGCCAGCGAACCTTAGCAGGATGAACCGCGTCCGCTCCAGCGAAAGATCGATTTGATCTACGTATGGTAGTCGGCGTTGATCCGCACGTACTCTTTCGTAAGATCGGACGTCCAGAATCGCGCCACGCCATCGCCTTCGACAAAATCGAGTTCGATGAGCACCTCCCGGTTTTCTTGCATCGTCTGAGAAACTGCCTCCGCATCGAATGCGACAGGCGTTCCGTCTTCGAATAGCGTGACACCGTTGAGGCGCAGCACAACGCCCCTCGCATCAAAAGGGATCCCGGCATACCCGGCGGCCGAAACGATCCGGCCCCAATTGGGATCGTTTCCAGCGATCGCCGTTTTCACAAGTGGCGAGTTGGCCACACTCTGTGCTAGACAGATCGCCTCGTCATCGGTGCTGGCCCCATCGATACGAATTTCGATCAGGTGCGTCGCACCTTCCCCGTCGTCCGCGATGGCGCGGGCAAGATCGGTGCAGACTTCTTCCAGTGCCTGCTGAAACGTGGCGACGTCCTGGGAACTCATGTCGTCGTGAGCGACCGCCCCACTGGCCATGAAAACCAATGAATCGTTCGTACTCGTATGGCCATCCACGCTGATGCAGTTGAACGTCACGGCAGCAACATCGGCCAGCATCGGCTGAGCCACCACAGGCGAGATCGCGGCATCGGTCAACACCACACCCAACATCGTCGCCATGTTGGGGCCGATCATGCCAGACCCTTTCGCGATACCCAGCAGGCCGACCGTCTGGCCACCGATCGTGATCGAACGGGATGAAATCTTGGGTACTAAATCGGTCGTCAGGATCCCGGCCGCCGAGTTTTCCAAGGCGGCACCATCCGCCGCCAGCGCTTCAGCGGCCGCCTGGATCCCCGGTTCGATTTTCTCCATCGCTAAATGATGACCGATGATCCCGGTCGACATGAGAACGACGGCATCCGGTTCGCAGCCGCAAGCGGCTGCCGTCAGTTCGACCATCTGCTGTGCATCCAGATCGCCTTGGGGGCCGGTGCAGGCATTGGCGTTTCCCGAATTGATGATAATGGCTCGCGCGGCAGCCGATGGAGTCCGTTGACGGCTGAGGACGACCGGCGCAGCGACGATGCGATTCTGGGTGTAGACGCCGGCTGCCGTGGCAGGTTGATCGCTGACAATCAACGTGAGGTCTTTCTTCTTGGGGTCACGCTTCACTCCGCTGTAAACGCCAGCCATGCGGAAACCGGCAGGGATCGAGTGGTTCATATTCGCTTCAGTCGCCAGGAAATCGGAAAAGGGATCAGAAAGTTTGAATTCGCGGACAGCCACGCAGCCCTCGGAGCAAAATGTCCGGGGGGGCTAAACCAGCGCGGTCGTCTCGTCAAAACCAAACATCAAATTCATATTTTGCACTGCCGCGCCGGAAGCGCCCTTAATCAAATTGTCGATGCAGCTAAGAACGATCACACGGTCGCCAACAACCTTCGCCGTGACGTGGCAAAAATTGGTACCCGCCACATGTTTGGTTGCGGGCAAATGGCTGACGACGCGGACGAACGGTTCATGCTCATAGAATTCCCGCAGTGCATTCATCACTTGCGGCTCAGCCACCCCTGCCGACAAACGGGCGTAGGAAGTCGACAAAATCCCACGATCCATCGGCGTCAGATGCGGAGTAAACAAAACGGAAATGTCGGAACCTGCTGCCGCCGACAAGATCTGGGCGATCTCGGGAGTGTGCCGATGCTGGCCGACTCCGTAGGCCATGATGCTCTCGTTGCATTCAGGGTAGTGCGTCAACAATTTTGCCGTGCGCCCAGCCCCGCTCACACCACTCTTAGCATCAATGATCAAATCATCCGACGTGATTAATTTCGCTTTGAATAACGGAGCCAGTCCCAAGATCGCTGCCGTCGGGTAACACCCTGGATTGGCAACCAGGTCGGCACCTGCCAATTGCTTGCGAAATAACTCGGGCAAACCGTAGGCGACTTTGCCGACACGATCTTGGTCAGGATGTTCCTGGCCGTACCACAGCTGGTAAACGGCCGCATCCCCCAGCCGATAGTCGGCACTGAAATCGACGACTTTGGTCGTTCCACCCAAGATCGGGCCGATCGCCGACGCCGAAGCGGCGTGGGGCAAACAACTGAACACGCAATCGACTCGATCGGCCACGGCCGACGGGTCTAGCCGCTCCAGCACCATATCGACCCGCCCGCTCAATTGCGGGTGCACGTCGGCAACATGAGGATTGCCCTCCTGACGACTGGTGAGACAGGCCAGTTCGACCTCCGGATGTCGGAGCAGCAGTTTGATTAACTCGAGCGCGGTATAACCCGTGGCGCCTAAAATACCTACGCGAATCATGAATGGCCTGTGCTGTAATATTGAAGACGCGCGAAGCTGCGATGCGGTCGGTGGAAATGTGAAATCATGATAATCGGAGTCGAGTCGGCGACACAGGTGCTCGATCGTGGCGTTTACTCTGCTTCACTTTCAAGTGCCGCCTCTGAGGATTCCCCCACTTCGTGCGGCGTTGCTGCCGGCGTCAATTCACGGTGCCCCGAACATTTCGCGCAATCGGGCGCGTGAGTCAGCGCTGCATACCCGCTGCTTTCCTGATTGCTATAGAACCAGTAATCGTGTCCATCCCTCAGTTGAATCAACTGAAATTCGTCCGGCGAGACTCCTTTGGCCGTCTCGACGGCCACCACTGGCAGCTCGGCCGTACTGACGCGGTGAGTCGGTACGGGTGGTTCTTCACAACCCAACATCGACAGCGACCATAGCAGTCCCACGGCACAGCACCACGGACGACCGCAAGACACGAAGCCAGGACAACAGGTTCGTTTCATAAGTCGATTTCCATCTTTGTTTTCGTTCATACTTCCGGCCGGTTGGAGCAGCGAGCGCCCGTTTCGGTCGGTCCCCCAGTCAAATCGACATCAACGCGGACAAAAGTCGATTTCCGGTCCGAATCTTATGATACCGCTTTCCGAACTCTCGCGAGAGCTCGAACGTCGACGGCTCGCCATCGATGGTCGCTTCGACGGTTGCTCTGACAGTGACTTTGGCAAAATCGTCCCAAGGGACTTCGATTTTGAATGACTCATCTTTCATCACAAAAATGTTGCGACCGTCTTGATGCTTTTTGCGACTGGCATTCATTTTCTCCAAATCGATTTCTAGGGAAGTCGGTGCTTGCTCATCCAATTGGATCGTGGCGGCGATCGCGTCCAATTCTTCAAACGGTCCCCAGATGACCAAATTGTGTCGCAAGGGTTCTCGTGCAACGTCGGCGGAATAAAAGCCGGGCACGATCCATGTCTCTCTGTGAGTATTGAAGAAAGCGACGTGCAATGTCGTGGCGCTCGGTTCGATCTGCAACTGCTTTTCCTGGCCGCTGGCCAACTGAAGACTGTATGACTCGAAACGAGTCAGCAGCACACAACCGGACATACCGCCGCCAAAAAAACCAATGACCGTCAGCAAGATTCCCAAGGTGAATTTGTTCATGGAACGTTCCATTCTCTAAACTTTAACAACCCACTGCCGAAAAAATTCTTACGCGTAACATACTCCTGACGTGTCAAACTACGTGTTAATCGACATCTGGGCAGTTATCGCCTCATCAATAACAAGTCGATTCTCGTTAGAAAGGAGTTGCGGCCACTCCTTCGAGGAATTCCAATAAGGCGGACGGAGAAAGGGGCCTTTTTTTCGTCCATTGTTCATATTCACGGGGGTGAATCGCACATGTTTAGTAAATTTTTGCACGGTCGCAGTCGGACTCAGAAACAAAAAACAAGGCTGTTATGTGAAGCCTTGGAAGATCGTCGCGTCTTGGCGACTTTCACTGTAGCCGATCTAGCGGATACCGCCGACGCGAATCCTGGCGACGGGATTGCAGCGGACGCCGCCGGCGTCACGACGCTGCGAGCGGCGATCGAGGAAGCCAACGCGTTGGCAGGCGCTGACAACATTGATTTTAGTGTCAGCGGCACGGTCAATCTGACGATGGGCGCATTGAGCGTCGCTAGCGAGCTTGATATTGACGGTGGTGGGAACATCACGATCGATGGCCAATCGAACTCGACCGTGCTGGAATTGACCGGCTCGGCAGTTTCTACGGTTAGCAATCTGATCATCGCAAATGGCAGCGCGACCAAGGGCGGCGGAATCAACAGTGCCGGTGACCTCACGCTGTCGTCAGCCGTTGTCTTGGACAGCGCTGCCACGGAAATGGGAGGCGGAATCTACAGCAGTGGTTCGCTGGCCATCACCAACCTAAGTGTCATCACTGGAAACAGCGCTGGAACGACGGGGACCGCTTACGGCGGGGGCATCGCGAGCTACGGCGGATCGCTGACGATCGACAATTCGACCGTGAGCCAAAACTCATCGACACAGTACGGCGGTGGCGTCTTCGCGGCGCAAGGAACGGTTCAAGTTTTGAACAATAGCTCGATTACGGGCAACTCGGTCGTCAACACGACGGGCGCCTACTCGAGCGGTGGAGGCATCTCTGTAGCCAGCGGCACCTACGGCGGGGGAGGTGCGATCGCTTTCGATTTAACGATTGATAACAGCAACATCAGTGACAATACGCTGGACGGGACGAACTTCCCCTACGGAGCCGGCGTCTACTCGTTCGGTTTCGGTTCGGTCAGCATTACGAATTCGACGATCACAGGGAACCGAAACGAAGGGACCGGTGGCGCCCGCGGAGGAGCCGGCTTTAATTGGCCCGCTGCTGGAATCAGCCCCGGAACGCTCTACATCGACATCGAAGACACGGTGATCGAAGACAACTATTCCTTTGAGGAAAGTGGTGGCTTCGGTCTGCGCGGTCAATCTGCGGATGCCAACGTCGTTATGACCGTGGAGCGGTCGCAGATCATGAACAACACGGCCTACGGCGCTGGTGGCGGCGGATTCCTTTGGACCGGCGGAGGTACCGACCCGGCCGCGGCAACGCTGAACATTGTCGAATCGGTCATTTCGGGGAACTTCACGTTCGGAACGGGCGGCGGGATCGAAGTCCAAAATAACGTTGTCAATATCACCGATTCCACCATCGACGATAATTATGCATCGGCCAATGGTGGTGGCATTTACACGGCGACTGGCGGCATTGATACGACCGGATATTCACCCGGCATTACCACGATCACGCGCTCAACGATCTCCAACAATTATTCCGCAGGCAGCGGCGGCGCCGTCTATGCCTACGACGTGGATCTGGTGGTCGAAAACAGCACCATTTCCGGAAACAATTCGCTCGCCCTAGGCGGTGGAATTACGAAGACGGTCGCTCCGACCTACGTCGGAACAATTTACGACTCGACCGTTAGTATCAACAATTCGACGATCACGAATAACGATTCAGGCGCTGGGGCGGGCGGTCTTCATGCCAATGCCTACGCATCATCAGGTGCCTCGAATTCCATCATCTCGGGCAACACCGGTGTCACCACCGATTTTACTGCCACGCTGCCCCCTTCGGTCTCCTACAGCCTCATTGGCGATGGCACCGGATCGACGCTGGCGCCGGCCAATCCTGATGCAAACGGCAACATCGTGGGCGACACAGCAAGCCCTATCGATGCGCTGCTGGGTGCACTCGGTATGAACGGCGGAAACACGCTGACGCACTTGCCAATGGCTGGTAGTCCAGCCATTGACGCGGGCGATCCGGCATTCGCAGGCGGGGTAGATCAAACCGGCAATAGCCGAGTCAACGACGGTCGCGTCGATATGGGTTCGGTCGAAACCGGCATGAGCAGTATCACCGAAGACTTCGATGGCGATGGTGATGCAGACTGCGCTGACATCAACGCATTGAGTCTGGCATCGTCGCTGGGTACGAACGACCCAATGTTTGATCTGAACGGTGATACTCTGGTGAATGCTGCCGATATCGATGCGTGGCTGATTGCCGCCGGTGCTCGGCCGGAATACGCCGCCTCGACCGGTGGCAACCCGTTCTTTGTGGGCGATGCGGACCTGGACGGTAACGTCAATGGCCAAGACTTTGTCATCTGGAACAACGCCAAATTCACCACCAATGCGAATTTCTGTGACGGCGACTTCAACGGCGACGGTTTCGTCAACGGGCAAGACTTTGTCGCGTGGAATTCGAACAAGTTCAAGTCCTCGCTGACGGACGGTTCGGGACCGGTGCAAACGGGCGAACCGGCAGCCACGCTGGCCAACCAGTTTGGACGGACGGAAACGACGGGCAAGCGTTCGTTGCGAGCCAAGCAGCCACGCCTGGCTCGAGCGCAGGACGTGCCACAGGTGGTGGCAACAGACGTTGTTCACGACGTCGCTTTGGCTGCTGGAACGACCCAGCTTGTCGGCCAAACTATCGCTACGCCCGCTTCTCCCGACTCTCCACTGCGAGTTCAGTCGGTGCGGGGTTTCGATTCGATCGCGAATCATGACGACCGTCATGAAGAGTCGAGCGATCACATTTTCGCCGCCTTAGGTAGTGAACTCTAGGAATCGAAGTGAACTCTTAGAATCGTTGATGAAAAAAAGCCGGCGACCTATCACAGGTCGCCGGCCATTTTTTTGGGAGGGTGGAATCTGGCGGCAGGCGTCACAGATCATGGATCGACCGATTGTATGATTTCGATCAGCCCGCCCAAGATCACGGCCGTCGCACCCCAGATTCGTTCGTGACCAACGGCCAGATAAGGCGCATCGTAGCTCCAACCCGTTGGCCCAGACGGCCCCAGCCGCCGTTGCTGGACACGATGGTTGGTCGCGTCGAGCAACGTCGTCAAGGGAGATTCGATCACGTCGGCCACCTCGGCCGGATTGGGAACAAATTGCGGCTCGCCATTGAGCACCGCCACAAAAGGAGTGACCCAAAAGTTGCTCACAAAAAGATTCAGGCTCGGTAGACTGCCGAGCGCCCGCACCTCTCCAGCCGCGATTCCCAGTTCTTCTTCCAGCTCTCGGACAGCAGCCGTTTCGGCCGATTCGCCACCGTCGATGGCACCTCCCGGCAAACAGATCTGTCCCGCGTGAGCCTTCATGTTCGTCGGTCGCCGAGTCAGCGGAAGATACCACTGGTTCCCTTTGCGATAGAGCGCCATGATCACGGCTGCTGGACGCACATCGTGCGGGGCGTAGCCGAAGTGACGGCCAAAGCAGAGCGACGGCGCGAATCGCTCCTGCGAGCTACGATCGGGCGGCGGTCCTGCGCTCAATCGTCGAGCGATCCTCAGATCCAAATCGGCGGGCAACACACGTGAGTTCATGCCGATGATTCTGCAGACTTTAGCGTCGTTTGCCAGAGCGATAGACCTCGAAGTGGGAATTGCGGTAGACGACCGGCAGCCGCCACGCAGGACGCCCGTACCGCTTCTCGACGATCACGTAATCGACCTGATAGTGGTCTGTCACTGATCGCAACCGCTCTTCAGATGGCAGCATCGCCTCTCGATACAGTCCCAGGCTGCCGACGATCCCCATCCGGCCTCTCCATTCGGCAATCGATGCCGCATCCTGGGGAATGTCCTTGCGCGTTACCAACTCGGCTCGTTCCGCATACCACTTGAAGGTTTGCCGAGGCGTGGGCGTCAGAAAGAGTCCATCTGCAGGCGTGAAATTCCGTACCCAATCACACATCGCCCGCCAGTCGGCGTATTCGGCGTGAGCCCGCCCGATCGACGTTGGGCGCACGACGAGCGAACGGGTATCTGCCAAGGGACGGCCGTCACGATGGCGAACGACCGACCGGAGACCAAAATACGAGGCCAGCACCAACAGCGTCGCGACGGCGTACCTGCCGGCCCGCTTGGTATCGATCGTCGATTGCTCAAGCCACCAGCGGACAACGATAAACGTCGCCGCCACCCCAACCATCACGTCACTTAAACGAAACCAATAAAAACGCAGCAACGAAGCGGCCCGTTTCGCATCCAGAAACGAAGCGAGTCCGATCAGAATTCCACAGACTCCAATCGCCACGGCCGCGGCGGCGAAGCGGTGCAATCGCTGATGGTCACGAGTCATCTTGGCGGCTTGAGATCGCCAGAGCCGAATCCACAGCGTGATCAATGCCAGATGGCTGGCGATTCGCCACCAGCGCATGTGATGAAACACTAAGTGATGTGCCAGCCGGAAGAAGACGTAGATATGATGAGAACGCCGTGTGACGCTCACGTCGACCTCTTGCTCCAACGCGAGCGCCGGCCAGAGCCCGAACAATGCTAGGGTGCCTCCGATGGCCAACGCCGGCAACATCGTTGGCAGGCGAGGGCGATGACCTGGCCGTTCGGTTGCCCAGACGATCAGCGCAGCAAGGACCGACCAACCGCCGACCAAAGCGTGGAATGCGCTGGCGGCTCCTAAGTAAATCCAGACGCGCGCCCAATGGCCACGCACCAGCGATGCTAAACCGAGCCATACGAACCCGTAGGCCAGCACCTTGCCCTCAATCCCGCCGACGACCCACTCTCCTGCCGCATCGGCAACATCCCACAGCATGATCGTGAGAGCCGAGGTGAGCAACGCAAACCCTGTGCGAGCGACAAACAACTGGCTCAATCGCCACCAAGTGGCAGCCAAAAACAACCAAGCCACGATCCGTGCCGTCCAGGCCGCCTGCTGCAGTGAGCAATATTTCGTGAGCCAACCAAAGGTCCAATAGAACGAGAGATGGGCATCGGCCGAACTGAGGAAGATATCACGAGCACACCAATCGGGATGCCAATAGTGCTTCGCTTTCGTCAAGTAATGGGCTTCATTCACAGCCGGTGCGTCGGTCGCCGTATGGACGAAATACAACGTCGCGATCAGCAAGATCTCACCAACAATGATCGCCGTACGTTTCATGGAAGAAGTGACCGTCGGATCGCCCGCTGCCGGGATGATCGGCGAAGCGTTAAACTGGTTGCAAGAGTCAGGAACGAATCAACCAAGATCCCATAAACTGGTCGGAGTCACAACGGATGGACGAAGAATTCATTTCACCAGGCTTGGCGCTACGTCAAGCAGCCGCTGTGGAAACGTTGCAGGTCCCCGGAGCCCCCTTTGCGTTGGCCGGTCGTTTGATCGAACGGATGGGATTCCCGGCCGTCTATCTTTCGGGCGGGGCATTCTCGGCCGGCATCGTTGGCCTGCCCGATGTCGGGCTGTTCACGCTTACCGAATTGGTTCAGCACACGACCTACCTCACGCGCAGTGTCAATATTCCGGCGATCGTCGATGCGGATACCGGATTCGGTGACACCATCAATGTCGAACGAACCGTGATCGAGCTGGAATCGGCCGGCGCCGCCGCCATTCAACTGGAAGACCAGCAATTACCCAAACGATGCGGACACCTGTCGGGCAAGACACTGATCGAGGTCGACGCAATGTGCGCTAAGTTGCGCGCCGCCTCAGCAGCCAAGTCGGACGACGAGACGGTCATTTTGGCGCGCACCGATGCCCGAGCCGTCGAAGGTCTCGACGCGGCGATCGATCGAGCCAAGCGTTATGTCGACGCGGGTGCCGATTGGATTTTCCCGGAAGCGATGGCCAGCGAAGAGGAGTTCGCCGCTTTCGCGCAGGCGATCGAAGTGCCGCTGCTGGCCAATATGACCGAATTCGGGAAGAGCCCGCTGTTACCACTCGCCACCTTCCGAGAAATGGGATACGCGGCAGTCATCTACCCGGTCTCACTACTGCGGATCTCGATGCGGGCGATGGAAGCGGGACTGGCTATGCTGGAGGATTCCGGCACGCAAGCAGAATTGGTCGACTTGATGCAAACGCGAGAAGAACTTTACGACCTGCTCGACTATGCCGACTTCGACGAACGTGACCGATCATATTTCGGCAACGAAGGCGAGTAACGTCCCATAATTCGACGCTCCGAGTCGATTCCTTGATTCCCTAATTCCCGATCAACCGATTTTGTTTCCAACCCGATTCGTCGCATTGACGAGCCAAGCGACGCCCTCAAAAGCAGCAAACCAATCCGCCACAAAGACACTCCCTTGCCGGCCTCTTCGGCGCGAGTGTACGCTGTGGCATCATTCACAATCTTGATTCACGAGGCGGCATGAGATGACTGAACTGATCTATCGACCGGGCCTGGAAGGCATCATTGCGGGTGAGACCGCCGTAAGCACCATCGATGGCGGCTTACGATACCGAGGCTACGGCGTCGAAGACCTATCTGACAACGCGACCTTCGATGATACGGCATTCTTGATCTTGCACGGCGAGCTTCCCAACGCGGACGAGCTGAGCAGCTTTCAAGCTCGCTTAACGGCCGCGGCAAAACTCGATCCGGCCATTATCGACACGCTTCGCGCGATCCCCTCAACCGCGCCGATGATGGATGTGATGCGAACGGGAGCCAGCCTGTTGGCTCATTGGGATCCCGAAATTGGCGATAACTCGCACGATGCCAATGTGCGAAAAGCAGAACGCATGTTGGCTCAACTGCCCCTGGTGATGGGTGCCGCTCATCGCCTGCGAGCAGGGCACGAACCGCTGGAAACCAACCCCAAGCTCTCTTTCGCGGCGAATGTTCTCTGGTTGATCAACGGAGTCGAACCGAATGAGAAACACACGAAGGCGATGGACGTTTCGTTGATCCTATATGCCGAACACGAGTTCAATGCGTCCGCTTTCGCGTCGCGCGTCGTCTGCTCGACCCTTTCTGATATTCACTCTTCGGTGACGGCGGCGATCGGCGCTTTGAAAGGACCTTTGCATGGTGGAGCCAACGAAGCGGTCATGGAAGTGTTGGCCGAGGTGGGCACCGCTGACAAGGCAGAAGCTTGGGTTCGTGACGCCCTGGCAAACAAAGTCAAAATCATGGGCTTCGGACATCGTGTTTACAAAACGGGCGATCCGCGAGCCAAGTATCTCAAATCGCTGTGTGCAGAATTGGCTGCCGACGTGGGCAAAGAAGACATGGAACAGATGGCCGACACGATTGAGCAGATCGTCACTGGCGAAAAAGGACTGCCGCCGAACCTGGACTGGCCGAGCGCCAGACTCTACTGCTACATGGGCCTGCCGATCTACCTTTACACACCACTGTTCGTTCTCAGTCGCGTGACCGGCTGGTCGGCTCACGTGATCGAGCAGCTCGACAACAACCGCATCATCCGCCCGCGAGCCAACTATACCGGTTCCGATTTGCGGCACGTCAAGCCGGTGGCCGAACGCTAGTCCCCAGCGACACTGCAAAAACTTGACACAGGGCGCAGGTAGGGTAACTTACAAACTGCCCCGGGGAAGCCAATTCCTACGGACCAAATCAACTCTGCAGAGTAAAGCCAATCTCAAGAAACACGTCAGACGATTACGCTCGCACGAGCGTCGCGTCGGACGTGTTTTTTTTGCGCGCACGTAAACAAAGATCGATATTTCGAATGCACGAGGGTCCCATGACAGTTTCGACCACGGCTGCCTACCTAAAAACAACATTTGCAGCGATTGGATTTTCACTCGCGTTGACGGCCACAGCAATGGCTCAGATCCCGGTCACCGATACGGGCGAACTACCGCGGCACGATGTGGAAAACGAGCACGTCGTCGATCTGCTGGATCATTCGAACTTTCGCACCGTCGGGCGCAGTAATCCCCAGGGTCCGTATGTCCTCAGCGCCCGGAATTGGACCGACCTCTACGGCTACGCCTACGATGGGACCGACCCGAACTACGCGGGTCGTGATTTTGCCTACGTGACAACCGGTGGTTTTTCACCACGAGGCAATTTCTTTGATGTTCACGGCGGCAAAGTGGCCATGTTCGATGTCAGTGCCGATGCGGATCCGGAATACCATGGCACATTGGAACCGACTTGCGGGGCGGCAAGCGGAAACTGCAACTTCCTGATTCGGGATGCCGAAATCCACGACGGCATCGGTTATTTTTCCAGCGATTCGGGCAGCAACTTCAATGGAGGCGTTTTCGTTTACGACTTACGAACCGACCCGCTGAACCCAACACAAATCGGCCATCTGAACATCGCTAACAGCCAAGGGCTCAATCGAGTCCACGAAATTGGACTCGATGTCGTTGGGCCCGGGGAAGCCTACTTGTACGTGAACGACTCACTCAACAATGGACGCGTCACGATCTATGACGTCGGTGACGCGCGAGCCGGCATTACGAAAGTGGCCGACATTTTTGGCGTCAAGACACACGGCGTATTTGCCCAGGATGGCGTGCTCTATGTTTCCGGCGACGACACGGTGACGCTGTATGATGTTTCCGATGTTGGCAATGGCAACGCCCCCCAGCTCGGCGCGTTTTCGACACCTGGCGGTTTCACGCACAGCGCTTGGCCCGATTCGTACGTGGACGGCAACGGCGTCACGCGCGACGTGATGTATCTGACTCATGAACAGAACGGAACCGACCTACAAGTCTGGGACGTTACCGGCCTGACCCAACCCGATACGGGCCTCGCCGTCGAACTGGTGACCTCGATTTCCAACGCCGACCTAGCAGCGGAACAGGGCACCGGCGACGTTACCAATGTGCACAATCTGTTTCTTGTCGAAGATCGGCTGTACACCAGCTGGACGGCGGCCGGCATGGTCGTGTTTGATGTCAGTGATCCGACGAACCCGACGGTCATCGATACCTTCGATACCTCTGCGGTTGAAAGCACATCCAATTTTGCCGGTGCCTTCGGCGTCAACGCATCGCTCGGACCGGACCGCGTGCTGATTTCGGATCGAGCCACTGGATTATGGGTGGTCGATACCACAGCCGTCCCAGAACCGCAGACCGGCTGGGGCTTCCTCTGTATCAGCCTGATCGCGTGGGTCCGCTGGCGACATGTCGACGCCTAGCGCACGGGTCATGATCGAAGGGACCGAGACGCAACGTTGTCATCGTCGTGGGCTCTCTGGGCAGGGAAAATGTGGCATCGTGGGTCGATTTATCGGAATCGGGCAAGTTCACCAACCGGCCAAGATTGGCTCATTTCGACAAGTGTCCGCCCCCGAGCCCACGTCCTACGGCCCCGTTCTGAGACGGCAATTCCAGCTCACTTATCGGATTCCTAGGTGGACACCTGCCACGCTGCGCCTAATTCAAGGTGCGAATGCGTAAAATTAGAGGAATCAGCCTGAGGATTTTCGCTTAGCTACTCGCGCAGAAAGTCAAACCTTTGAAGAACTTAGCCATCTTGGTGCTGGGAATTGTCAGCGCCATGTACCTTTTGAACCCTAGTTTTGGTATCCTGGAGTTAATCCCAGACAATCTCCCAGTGATTGGAAACCTGGACGAAGCCAGCGCGACGGCACTTCTGCTCAGCAGCCTCGCCTACTTCGGAATCGACCTGACGCACCTTTTCAAGAAAGACACGAAGAAACGCGACGTTCGCGAGATACCTCGCACATAGCCCCAAACAGCTATCCCCACGTTTCCAGTTTCTTCGATGAGCCTCCGAAAGATATGCCTCCAAGTTCACAAACTATCGTTACGTTGCTTCGTGGTGTTAACGTTGCCGGCAAGCGGAAGGTCAAGATGGACCAGCTTGTTGACGTCTACGACGTACTTGGCTTCGACGACATCCGAACTTATCTCCAAAGCGGAAACGTCCTCTGCTCGACCTCAAAGATCAGTAACGCTGCACTCCAGCGGAAGATCGAAAAGGGGCTTGAATCAGAGCTTGAGCTCGACGACGTGACCGTCCTTTGCCGCACCAGCCGAGAGATGGGATTGGTCGTGAAGAACAATCCCTACCTCAAAAAGAAAAACGTCGACGAATCCAAGCTGCACGTCACGTTCCTTCGAGAGCCGCCCGCCGACCAAGCGGTCGCCGCGTTGGCCAAAGAGAAATTCGGCAAAGAAGAATTCGCCATCGACGGCGCCACGGTTTACGTTCATTGCCCAGCCGGTTACGGCAAAGCAAAACTGACCAACAACTTCTTTGAAGAACGCCTGGGTGTCGACGCGACGACTCGCAACTGGAAAACGGTCAACAAGCTGCACGACATGTCGGCAGCCGAATAGCCCGATTTTCGGTTTCGCGGTGATTGCCAGATCGCTATCTTAGCCCCCTTTTTCGACGGTCGATGATTTCGGCATCGAAGCGGCTACAATGGCAGCATGGAATTTTCGGCAAAGCAACGACTGCGAATTCGCCAACTGGCAGAGCTATTGCTGCTGATCGCAATCGCAGCGACATTCTATCGATACGGGCCGACCTGGCGACTGCCGCGCTGGATGCATCACCTCCTCATCGTCGTGACGCCGATCTCACTGTTCGTTCTCTATCGAATCATCGTGCATACGGTGGAGCGCCAATTCGGATCGGCATCCGAAAGTGAATCAACGAACGAATCCGAAAGCGAATCGCAGCGACGAGGGGCAGATGGCCTGCAGCGCAAACAGTACCAGGTCCCACGCCGCTTTGGGATCGCAACGATGGCTGTGGCAACGACCAGCATCGCCCTCGTTGCGGGAGTGCTGCTGAGCGCCGGAGTGCCCCACGAAGGCGTGGTTGTCATCCTGGGGCTCATCTCCATCGTCACCGTCATGCAGGCGGTTGTCGACCGAGTCCCAAGGTCGGCTTCCATTCTCGCTGGGATGATCTATTTCACATCGATCATTGGTTTTCAAGTGTGGAACTCACAACGACTAGGACCGCAGATGGCCGCCGCCCTGCTGGCCGGAATCGTCCTTGGCTCCGCCCTGGGATACGTCACCGGCACAGCGGTCGCTGGACTTTTTCTCGCCGCGGACGCCATGCAAACATGGTGGCGTGGCTCGCATGCACCAACAGCAAATGGGGAAGCCAAACAAAGCCCCTGGGACTGATCGCGGCGATTCCCGTTTCCGCTTTTACCGCCCAACCTCTCACAGTCCGAATTCAGGCGTGTTACGATCGAGAACAACGTACTGTGATCACCTTCTGTCGCCTGCGAAATATCATGCTCCATCCAATTACCACTCGAGTCGCGACGCCTGCGACCGGTCTCTTGCTCGCATTGCTCTTTTCTTGCTCGGTCGCGCCGGCGCAAGAAACCGACAAGCCAAACGACGACCCAGCCAAATTAACGGTCGAGCGAATTTTCGGTAAGAAGGACTTCAAGACAGGTTCCTTCGGTCCTTTCAAATGGCTGGACGAAGGAGAATCGTACACGGCGCTGGAGAAAATTGAATCGACCGAAACGGACGCGACCGCTCCCGATTCAGAATCGCCAGCGGAGGCGAATTCGGAAACGGGCGAAGAGGCCAATGAGGAAAAGCCGAAACCGCAGCGTCAACTGGTGAAATACGACACCGCCAGCGGCGATGCCAGCGTGCTGATCAAGGCCGCACAGTGGATCCCTGCTGATGCTGAAAAGCAACTGGATATCGATGACTACGAATGGTCGGACGATAAGACCAAGCTGTTGCTCTTCACGAACACAAAGAAGGTCTGGCGTTACAACACCAAAGGCGACTACTGGGTTCTCGACATTGAATCGGGAAAGCTGCAACAGGTCGGTAGCGACGCGGAAGAATCGACGCTGATGTTCGCCAAATTTTCGCCAGGGGGTGACCGGGTCGCCTACGTGCGCGAGAACAACATTTATGTCGAAGATTTGGCCAGCGGCAAGACGACCGCCCTGACCGATGACGGAACCGACAAGCTAATCAACGGCACCTTCGATTGGGTCTACGAAGAAGAACTCGATCTGCGTGACGGATTTCGCTGGAGCCCTGATGGCAAGCAGATTGCCTATTGGCAACTCGATTCGAACGGCATCGAAGATTTCTACATGATCAACAACACGGATGAACTCTATCCCGTGCTGACTCCCCTACCCTACCCGAAAGTCGGCACCACGAATTCTTCTTGCCGCATTGGCACCGTTCCGGCGGACGGTGGCGAAACGACCTGGATGGAAATTCCTGGCGAGGCTCGCGAAAACTACCTCGCCACGATGGAATGGCTGGCCGACAGCTCGGGCCTATTAATCGAACAACTCAATCGCTTGCAGAACGAGCGCACTTTGTGGCAAACGGATGCCGCAACGGGCGAGAGCAAGACAATCTTCCAAGACGAGGACAAAGCCTGGATCGACATGCGAGCCAAATTCGAATGGTTCGAATCCGATGCGGATCGTTTAGTGCTTAGTGAACGAGACGGCTGGCGTCACGCTTACCGAATTCGGTTGCAAGATGGCGAAGTCAAGCTGCTGACCCCAGGCGACTACGACGTGATTGACCTCTTGGGAATGGCTGGCGAGACGACCGGCGATGGCCACCTCTACTTCACCGCTTCGCCAGACAGTCCGATTCATCAGTACCTCTACCGCGTCCCCGTCGAAGGTGGGCCGGCCGAGCGACTCACACCGGACTCGCAAAAAGGATTTCATACCTACAACATTGCCCCCAACGGAAAATGGGCTACCCACACCTTCTCTGCGATGGGACAGATGCCGACGATCGAACTCGTCTCCTTACCCAGTCATCAGACGATTCGCATCTTGCAAGACAATGAAGCGCCCAAAGCAAAGCTCGCGAACGTTGAGCGAGGCGACTTGGAATTTTTTCGCATGTCACTGAAGCTCTCGGAGAGCGATCGACCATTGCGAGTCGACGGATGGATGATGCTGCCCCCGCAGTTCGATCGCTCGAAGAAGTATCCACTTCTTTTCTACGTCTACACCGAACCTTGGGGACAGACGGCGAGAGATACTTGGGGTGGCGATCGTTACCTTTGGCACCTGATGCTGACCCAACAGGGCTACATCGTCGCTTCGATCGACAATCGTGGCACTCCGGCGCCGCGCGGACGGGAATGGCGTAAGGCGATCTACGAAAAGATCGGCATCGTCAACATTTCGGACCAAGCGGCAGGTGCCCGTAAGATCAGCCAACTCCCGTTCGTGGATAAGAATCGGATCGGGGTTTGGGGTTGGAGCGGTGGTGGCTCGGCGACACTCAACGCGATGTTTCAGTACCCCGAGGTTTACCAAACCGGCGTCTCGGTCGCGCCGATCGGCGACATGAAGCTGTATGACACGATTTACCAAGAACGCTACATGGGGCTCCCCGACACCAACGCCGAGGGTTACGAACAGGGTTCTGCCGTCACTCACGCCAAGAATTTGCAAGGGCACCTGCTACTCATCCACGGCACCGCCGACGACAACGTCCACTACCAGAACGCCGAAGTCGTCATCAACGAACTGATCAAGCACAAACGACCTTTCGACATGATGTCATACCCCAACCGAGCTCACGGCATCCGTAAAGGGAAAGGTACGCGGGTCCATCTATTCGAACTCATGACGCGTTACCTCAACGCAAATCTCCCGGCAGGCGGCAAGTAACCGGCCCGCCTGCGCCACAGACCTGCGGCCGCTAGACAGAAACCTGACGGACCGCGACGATGGAAGGGCGGCCGAGCATTCCAGGTGGATGGCAGGAGCCGACAAGTTGATCAGGAGCCTCAAGTTGCCCGACGTTCGTTCTACTCTGCCGCCGGCCTCCTTTGCCGTGAACAGCCTGGTCAGAAATTGTCTCGCCACCAGTTTGCTGGTGTTGGTCTGCGCGGGTTGTCCGCAGCAAACAGCTCCGCCGCAGCCGACGCCCCCCTCCACGGAACCGGCCAAGCCGCTGCGGCTGATTGTTGTTGACGATCCCGATTTGGCCGCTGCGGCCAATCGACAATGGAATGCACGGTCGGAAACACAGCTCCACATCGTCGCATGGACAAGGGCCGAATTGCAATCGGCAATCGAAGCGACAGCCGATGATCGGCAAGCACTGTCTGCCGATGCCGTGATTTACCCAGTCGAGACGATGAGCGATTTGGTGCAGCGCGAGTTGATTTCCGAGATGCCCGACTTCGTTCGCCGTGGCAACTTCGCCAGCGATGATTATGCAGAGGACGATTTGCTACCGTTGGTCCGAAGCGTGTCGACACGCTGGGGGACACAGACTTACGCCGTCTCCTTGGGCCAGCCGGTGATGGTGCTTGGCTACCGAGCCGACATTCTAGAATGCGTCGGCGCCCGACCACCGAAGACATGGGACGAGTTGAACCAACTTGTCGAAACGATTGCGTCTTTTGACTTCTCTTCGCACGAAGCCTTGAAGCCGGAATTTGTATTGGCTCAACCATTGAGTGGCAACTGGGCTGCCGAAACGCTATTGGCGAGAGCCGTCGCAGCGGCTCGCAGCCGAGCTCGGTTCTCCACGCTGTTTGACCTTCGTTCGATGGACGCCATGATCGGTAACGATGCCTACGTCCAAGCGCTCACCACCATGCTGGCTCAACAGAAGCATGGCAGCGAATTGGCAAAGGAGTGGAACCCGGGCGACTCGATGGAAGCTTTGCGGAGCGGCCGCTGCGCTCTGGCGATCGGCTGGCCTCAAGTGCAACTCAACTCTGACACGCAATCGCCCGTCGCAGAGTCCGTCCCAGCGCGGCGCAGGATACAGATGGTGCCCTTGCCCGGCAGCGAGCGGGTCTTCAGCGTCTCGTCGCAAGAATGGCAGACACTCGAAAATGGTGGAAGTCAAAACGTCACTTACTTACCAGCGGCCGGACGTTGCGGCTCGGTCCTCAAACGAACACGACGTCAACGCGCCGCCTGGGGGATGTTGGCTCGATTGTCAGGGCAAGAATGGGGGATGTCGGTGTGCAGCGCCAGCCAGTCGTCAGCAATCTTTCGGTACAGCCAGCGGGCCAGCGTCGATCGCTGGCTGGGAACGGATTGGTCGACCGAGACATCCGACGCATATGCGGACGCAGTGAAAGACTCGTTGTCGAATCTTCTGTTTGTGAGCTCGCCTCGCCTCCCGTTCGCCGACAAGTATCGGTCGACACTCGCAACCGCCGTTCGGAAAACGCAGGAGGGCGACGAGACAGCGGCCGCGGCATTGGCAGCCGCCGCGAAAGCCTGGAATGAGATCACCGAAAAGGCCGAAAAGTCGAAGCAATCGGCCGCTTACCACCTGAGCCTGGGCCTCGAACCGTAGCGCAATCGTCCTTCCTATGCAAGCTTTGACGGTCGGTTAAAACGGACCCTGGAATTCGGTTCCTTCTCTACAGGACCGATTCCATTCCGGCTATAATCCGCGATTCGCTCCACACGAGATTCGCTTTCGAATGATGACGCCAAATTTAGAACGTTCACTACGCATCGGCGCAGTTTCTTATCTCAACACCAAGCCCTTGGTGCATGAGCTGAAGAGGTTGGCGCCGCGGGCAAAACTTTCGTTCGATTTGCCAAGTCGGCTCGCAGATCAACTGTCGCAGGGCAAGTTAGACGTGGCATTGATTCCATCCGTGGAATTCTTACAAGACCCCGACTATGTGCAGGTCTCCGACGCTTGCATCGGGTGCATCGGGCCGGTGTTGAGCGTGAAGCTCTACAGCAAAGTACCTCCGAACGAAATACGGACGCTGGCACTGGACGAAGGTTCCCGCACCAGCGCCGCGATGGTGCAAGTCTGGTTAGCCGACCGTTTCGGTGTGCGACCAGATCTGTGCGCCTTGCCGATTGGTGATGGGCTGCGCGACGCTTGCACCGATGCCGTTCTACTCATTGGCGATCGGGCGATCGGAACGCAATCCGCCACCTACCCACTCGAATGGGACATGGGGGAACATTGGATTCGCGATTACAAAGCGCCTTTTGTTTTTGCGGTTTGGACGGCCCGTCGCGGTATGGAGCTGGGGCAATTGAGCACAGCGCTCTCGCAGGCGCGGGACAGCGGGCTGGCTCACTTGCCAGAAATTGCGGCGCAAGAATGCCGCCACGTAAACATGACAGAGTCTGATTGCCTTGCTTATCTGCGCGATAACCTTTACTTTCGATTCGGTGAAGAGCAAGCCCGCGGCCTGCAATTGTTCCGCGATCTGACAGCCGAATACGGTTTACTCAGTCGAGTCACTCCATAGGAATTGTTGAACGACACGATGATTGCTTCGATCCTGGAAAAAGCGGTGGCCGGCGAACGACTGACTCGGGACGACGGTCTGAAATTGTTGCAATCGCACGATTTGGCCGCCATCGGATCGGCGGCCGACGCGGTCACGAAACGGCTCCATCCTGAGCCTTACCGCACCTACAACATCGATCGTAATATCAATTACACGAATGTGTGCACTGCCGTCTGCCACTTCTGCGCGTTCTACCGTACGCCTGGCCACGAGGAAGGCTACACGCTACCGCGTGAAGAGTTGCTGAAGAAGGTAGACGAAACGGTCGAATTGGGCGGCAACCAAATCCTGATGCAGGGCGGCTTGCACCCGAAGTATAAGCTCGAATGGTATGAAGAGCTGCTCTCGGATATCCGCCAACGTCAACCATCGATTAACGTCCACGGGTTTAGTCCACCCGAAATCCATCACTTCACAAAGGTCAACAATCTGCCTTTGAAAACGGTGTTGGAACGTTTGCAGGCGGCCGGACTGGGCAGTTTGCCGGGAGGCGGAGCCGAAATCTTGGTCGACCGAGTTCGCAACGAACTCACGCGTGGCAAAGTGATGACTGAGGATTGGCTCAATGTCATGCGGGTCTGGCACGAACTGGGCGGCAAGAGCAGCGCAACGATGATGTTCGGCCATGTGGAGACTTTAGAGGAACGAGTGGAGCACATGGAACGTGTGCGTCAGCTGCAAGATGAGACCAACGGGTTCACAGCGTTTATCTCTTGGACTTTTCAGCCAGACAACACGGCGATGGACCACATCCCACCCACCGGTCCGTTCGAGTATCTCAAAACCCAAGCCATTTCACGCCTATATCTCGACAACGTGCCCAACATTCAATCCAGTTGGGTAACGCAAGGCTTACGAATTGGTCAGCTGTCGCTGCTGTTTGGTGCCAACGACATGGGCAGCCTGATGATCGAGGAAAACGTGGTCGCGGAAGCGGGCACGGTCCATCATCTGTCGCTCGATCAGATTCGATCGGCCATATCTAAGCTCGGTTATCAACCTCGCCAACGGGACGTGTTTTACAACCTGCTTGACGAAGATCATGAACGTCGCGCGATCGAAGCGAATCGCAGTCCGCGGGCTCAAGAGCTTGTCCAACTGGGCTGAACGCTCTCTTTTTGAGCGGATGTCGTCGCTGCTGGGACGTGCAGTCTCCTACGACCCCAACATCCGGCACAACCAAAACGCTGGTTTCTTCTCCTAGGGTTGCTCTCACGCTTCCCCGCAAACAGCTGGCAGGGGTGAGCTATGGTCTCACTGTGCCCCCCGCAGGGCTCCGGTCCGCGCTTGCGCTCCATCTACAGACCATCGATCGCGATTAACGAACATGATTCACGTCCGAGAACTCACGAAGTCCTATTCCGATCTGCGCCGTGGCCAGTTCTTCGCATTATCGGGTGTGACATTCGACGCCATCCCGGGGCAGATCTATGGATTGCTCGGACCGAATGGCGCCGGGAAGACGACATTGCTGCGGATCCTGAGTACGATCCTGCGTCCTAGCGGTGGTACGGCCACGATTAATGGCAGCGATGTCGTGACTCAGCCGGCCGTCGTACGATGCCAAATCGGATTCGTTTCGAACAACACCGCCGTTTATGACCGCATGACCGCCGCCGAGATGGTTGAGTATTTCGGCCGTTTGCATGGCCTGGATGATGCGACGCTCTACGAACGGATGGATACGATCTTCGGTCGGCTCGACATGGACGAAATCCGCGACACGCTGGGGGCAAAAATGTCGACCGGCATGAAACAAAAAGTCTCGATCGCTCGGGCGCTGATTCACGACCCGCCCGTTCTCATCTTCGATGAAGCGACCGTCGGCTTGGATGTGCTGGTCGCACGAGCGCTGCTAGACATCATCAGCGACCTACGAGATCAGGGAAAGTGCATCATTTTCTCGACACACATCATGCGGGAAGTGGAACGACTCTGCGATCGGATTGCGATCATGCACCGGGGACATGTCCTGGCAGAGGGCACAATCCCCGACCTTGTGAATCACTACGAAGAAGACGACCTTGAAGAACTATTCTTCGGTCTCATCACCGAACACAACGCAAGGAACAATGTGACGGTCACCGTTTAGCCTTTGAAAATCGGCTCGGTGTCATCGAGCGCGTGGGAAAAAACAATGCAACCATCCATGTGGACCAATATCGGACTCATCTTCCGTCGTGAAGTGCGAGATCAACTACGTGATCGACGAACATTGTTCATGATTGCGATCCTCCCCTTGCTGCTTTACCCGCTGATGGCAATGGCCTTCCTCCAGGTCACACAATTCCTGAAACGGCACCCGTCGAAAGTGCTGGTCGTCTCTCAGTCGCCATTACCGACCGATCCGCCACTCGTGATTGATGGCAGCGTTCCTTGGCTCAACGCAAGCGAAGCCGAGCTACTAGAAATCGAATACATGGAAACCGAGTTTCCATCTCCCGCCAAGGCGGCGGCACAAGCCTCCGCCATGATCGACGACCGAACATTCGACGCCGTCGTCTGCTTCCCGCCCCGATTCACCGAATACGTCGACGAGGTCCAGCGCCAGGCACTGGAAATGAAATCTGCTCAGACAGGTAGCGACGAGGAGAGCATCTTCGACCTGTGCGAGGGAGCGACTGCTGGGACTTCCCCTGCCGCCCCGAACAGCGGCGAACCAGACCTCGGCTACGCGGCCAATGAGCCCCTGATTTATTACAACGCGGCGATCGACAACTCACAAATAGCGTTCGAACGGGTAAGTTTCGTTCTCGAACAGTATCGTCGCAAGCTGACGATCGATACGAGGAAGCCGGTCGAAGCCGCGCCGGTCGTCGCTTCTCCCTTTGAACTGTCGGTCAAAGACACTTCGCGTCCGGTCGTGCGTCGAGCTCACATGTGGGCGAAGATCCTGCCATTCGTCGTCCTCGTCTGGGCATTGACGGGCGCTTTCTATCCGGCGGTCGATACTTGTGCGGGCGAGAAAGAGCGCGGCACGCTCGAAACACTGCTCAGCAGTCCGGCTCAACGGATCGAGATCGTCATCGGTAAGCTGTTCACGATCATGCTCTTCAGCATCACAACCGCCGTGCTAAACCTGGCCTGCATCGCATTCACCTCCTCGTTCCTGGTCACTCAACTTTCCGACGTGCTCGGCAATGCGGCCTCTGCCGTCGGACCGCCACCCGCCTCTACCTTCCTGTGGCTGCTGGTGATCTTGATTCCCATCTCGGCCTTGTTCAGTGCCCTGTCCCTCGCTTTGGCGACGATGGCAAAAAGCACGAAAGAGGGGCAGTATTACCTCATGCCACTGCTGATGGGCTTCATGCCCTTGATGATCTTGCCAACACTGCCTTCTGTCCAAATGGATTTGGGGACCGCCATCATTCCGGTGACAGGCGTTGTGCTGTTGCTGCGATTATTAATTGAAGGCCAATGGAGCCAAGCGATGCTCTATGCCGTCCCCGTACTGTTTACGACGCTTGTCTGTTGTTCGTTGGCCATTCGTTGGGCGGTGGATCAATTCAATAACGAAAATGTCCTGTTTCGTGAGAGCGAACGGTTCAGCATCCGCTTGTGGTTGCATCGCCTGTTCCGCGAACCGGCCCCCACTCCCACCTTTGGTGCTGCCATTCTTTGTGGCGTCCTCATCCTTTTGATTCGATTCTTCAGCAGCCTAACCGCGACAATGCCCGCGTCATGGGGCGGCTTTGTTATCGTCACTCTGATCACGCTCGTTTGCCTGGTTGCCGGGCCAGCCGTCCTGCTGGCCAATTCGATCACGTCGGAACCACGCAAGACACTGCTGCTACTTCGGCCCGAACGATGGCATGCGGTTCCCGCCGCCATGATGCTGGCCTTCTTCTTGCATCCATTGGCCATGGCCTTGATGACCGTCATCCGCCGCCTCTATCCGATCGATACGGCCGCGTTGGAGCCACTGACGCAGATCTTCGCCTCGGCACCGAACATGTGGTGCCTGGTCGCTCTCTTCGCGATCGCACCGGCAATTTGTGAAGAGCTCGCGTTTCGCGGTTTCATCCTGTCGGGACTTCGTCACACCGGCAACAAATGGCGTGCCATCCTGATCTCCAGCCTCTTTTTCGGGGTGACGCACGGTGTGCTTCAACAATCGATCGTCGCTTCGATCTTCGGCATGATCCTGGGTTATATCGCGATTCAATCGGGCAGCATTTTCCCCTGCATGGCGTTTCATGCCGTCCACAACGCGATGGGGTTAGTGGCGACCGAATATGTGCCTTGGATCGTTGAACAGTACCCCGACCTCGGTTGGGCTTTTGAACAAATCACCGACTCGGCCGCGGGCGAACCTTCGCTCTATTCGTACGGTCCGGCGATCATTTTTCTGTCGTGCTTGATGTCAGCATTCATTTTGCGTTGGTTCAGTACCTTGCAGCACCAACGAAGTGACGAAGAGAAGTTGTGCGAAGCCTTGAAAAACCAACCAATTCAAGTTGCCGGCTAACATCTCTGGCTGGGCAATTTATGACCAGGCCCTGTTGAGATCCGAAATGCCTTCTATATTGCCAACATGGCAACGCAACGCATTTCATGGAAAGCGCGCTGGCTCTTCACCGGTGCCAAACCACCCATCGAAAACGGATGGATGACCGTCGGCCCCGACGGCGTCGTCGAAGAGATCGGTGCAGGCTCGCCCAAGACGACAAATGAATCTCACGTGCGAGACTTAGGCAACGTGGCGATCATTCCGGCACTCGTCAACGCGCACACACATCTCGAATTTAGCAACCTCAAGCAACCGGTCGCCCACAATGCGGCCTCGTTCGCCGATTGGATTCGCGCCGTGTTGGCCCACCGCTCGACCAGCGATGATGCGCACCACTCCAAGGACCCGATTGAGTTGGGATTAGAGGAGAGTCGCGCTGCGGGCGTTCGCATCGTCGGTGAGATTGCGACTCAGCAGGAATGCTCCCCCGCCCTGCCCGCTTCCCCAATCGGTGGCGTTCGGTTCTTCGAACTGATCGGCATCTCTCCGGAACGACGCAATGAGTGCCTCTCCTTGGGACGCACTTTCCTTTCGAAATCGAACGTACCGGTACGTTGGCAACATGGCCTCAGCCCTCACGCGCCTTACACGACGTCGCTCGAACTGGTCGAGCAAGCTGTCGCGCTGGCCAACGAATTCCAAGCGCCGATCGCGATGCACTTGGCCGAGACGAAAGAAGAGTTAGAACTTCTGGACGCGCATTCGGGACCGCTTCGAACATTACTCGACGAACGATCTCTCTTTGACCCGCAGGCGTTTCCGACCGGCACACGTGCGCTGGACTACTTGCGTTTGCTGGCCCAAGCGAATCGCTGTTTCGTCATCCATGGGAATTTCTTGACGACGCAAGAGCTACAGTTCATGGCCAAGCACGCCGATCGCATGACGCTCGTCTACTGCCCACGCACTCACTCTTACTTCGGACATGCGCCCTACCCATTGGAAGAAGCGATCCGGCTGGGCGTTGACATCGCCTTGGGAACGGACTCGCGCGCGTCGAATCCGGACCTCTCGCTTCTCGAAGAATGCAAACATGCGGCCGTCAAGCATCCGGAGACTGCGGCTTACGCCCTCTTGAAAGCAGCTACCAACGGCATGCCGTTTCATCTGCCAACCGACATTGCGGTCGGCCAAGTTGCCAATGTTTCGTTCGTAAAGCTGCCGGCGACAAAGACAGAACGAGATCCATTCAGACTCCTGCTGGCGCCCGACTCTCAACCTTTTCAGCCGATCCCGTAGCCGAAGGTTGCCGAACGCATCGCTGGCAGATCGCTTCCGACCGCTCTCTTTCACTCGTCTTGCGGAACTTTCACCCGTTTGACTAGCTTTCCGCTTTTCCAAACATTGACGATCTTTCTTACGACACGAATGTCGTCGGTCGGATCGCCGTCGACCAGAACCAGATCGGCAATCTTGCCCACGGCGATATGGCCTCGATCCTCTAACTGAAAATGCTGCGCAGCCACGCTGGTTGTAGAAGCCAAGGCTTCCAGCGGCGTGAGACCGGCTTCGACCAGTAAATCAAGTTCCTGGTGCAGGCTGATTCCGTGAGCGGTTCCCGGATTCGGTGCGTCGGTTCCTGCCAGAATGGGCACGCCTGCTTGGTGGAGTTTGCCAATCGCCTCGATCATGTGCGCGAAATTGACTTTGAAACGATCGGAGCCTGGGAATCGAGTCCGCACCGAAGTCCGGATCATCGGGTTCACGAACGGCGCAAACGCCGGATCGTCCAGCAGTCCTGCGGTCGCTTCTGGCGGCTCTCGCATCATTTTCGTCACCACCATCGTGGGCACGATGAAAACCTCTTTCTCTTTGGCTAACGCGATCAGTTCGTCGTCAATCGGCGCGTCGGCAAAACCGTGGACGAGCCCATCCACCCCAAGCGAGATCAGCAAGCGAGCTCCTTCACGACTGCCAATATGAGCCACCGCCATTTTGCCTCGATCGTGCGTCGCCTTAATGGCCGCGGCCAGCATCGGCTCGTCCAACGTGGGCAAATCCATCGAATAGGCAGCTCCATCGTCGTAAATGATCTTGATATAGTCCGACCCTTCTTCCATTCGATCGGCCACGAATTGGTCGGCCTCTTCTGCACTGTTGAGCGTTGGGACCTGGAATCCAAACTGAGTCCCATGGCCACCGACGACAGTGACCGCGGCGCCGGCCGAGTAAAAATCGGCGCGTCCTGCCGATTTCCCATCGGCCTGCTGTTGGCGATAGAGCGCCGCCATCCGTGGAATCGACATCATGTCGAGCACGGTCGTCGTACCGAAAGTTGCGGCTTGCTGCAACTGAGCCGGAAAGAAAGCGTGAACGTGACAATCGATGAAACCGGGCAGCAGCGTTTTCCCACGACCTGAAATCAGCTCGGCCGAGTCGCTCGTGATCTCTTCGCCGATTTCGGCGATCTTGCCGTCACGCACCAACACGTTGGTCGCCGGGAGCAACTCGGTCCCATCAAAAACACGCACCTCTTGGAAGAGAATCTCATCTCCCCACAGAGGGACCGTGGCCAGCAGTAGCACGATCAAACAGGTGGTGGCGCCTGGCCACGGGAAGTTTGTCGACAGTTTTGACATCGGCATGACGAAGCTCTTTTCAGCGAAAGGCGTGGGACTCTTATCGAAGCGACAGGCGGCAATGAGAAACGCCAGGCGCTTGTCAGAAACGACAAGTGCTATTGGAAACGACCGCCGCCGGGCCGCCTTCCTTTTTTCCTGCTGCCCCTCCACGTCTAGCACCAGGCTTTTTCGCTCACAGTCGGCAATTCTGAATATCGGTTTCCAAAATGGCCGAAGCGCCCAACGCTTCCAACTGTTCCATCACTTGGACCAATTCGCTTTTCTTGACCATCGCCCGCACCGCACACCAACTGTCGTCCTCTAGGGCGCTGACCGTGGGCGACTTGAATCCGGGCGTTACCTGCTCGGCTTTTGCCAAATGGTCCCGCGGCACGTTGTATTCCAACAGAGAATAGCTGCGGGCAATCACCACGCCCTCCAAGCGACGAACGATGCGATCGGCGAGCTCTTTATCTTGGCACTTCGGACCTTGAATGAGCGAAGTTTCGTAATGACCGATGTTGTCCAAAATTCGCAATCCGTTGGCCGCCAATGTGCTGCCGGTTTCTACGAGATCGACGATGGCATCGGCCACCCCTAGCGCGATCATGATCTCGACCGAACCAGATAACTCGACAAAATGAGCGCCGGAGACATTTAGCGACTGTAAGTATTCTTGAGTCACACGTGGGAAGGTTGTCGCGATGCGGGGGCTGGTAAGTTCGCTCACCGCCTCCACCGAACTGGTGGTCGGAACGCAGAACGCCAATCGGCAACGCCCAATCCCCAGCTTCAGTCGTTCGACGACGTCGACTCGCGATTCGGCAACCAGGTCCATGCCGGTAATGCCCAGATCGATCGCACCCTCCGCACACAAGACCGGAATGTCATCGGTGCGCAGGAACGTAATGTCGACCGGCACTTCGCTCACTTTGGCAAAGAGGCTCCGCTCTTGCCGGCGAAAATTCAACCCGGCCTGCCGTAATAATCCGGTCGCCCGTTCGGCAAGCCGCCCCTTACTGGGAATCCCGATCCTTAAATTTCTTTCGCTCACGATGGTTTCCTAGACGCTTTCTCTTCCAGACCGGACGTACCAAAACGACGCTTCAATTCCGATTCGACCTCGGACAGGCTAAGGTCGTAGTGAGCCAGCATGACCATGGTGTGATAGATCAAATCGGCCGCTTCATGAACGAGGTGCTCACGCAATTCAAGGTTCGCTTTATCTTGCGGCGGTTCTAATTCGTGGGCGGCCGTCACAAACTCCTTCGCCTCTTCCATCACTTTGGCTCCGATCGCCTTCATCCCTTTTTCCAGCAGCGAGCTGGTATATGACGTATCCGAGTCGGCTTGCTTACGGCTTTCGATCGTCGCGGTGAGTGATTCGAGGGCCGGATATCCGTGATTCATCGATTAGGTCTCGCAGGAGCGGGCAGCGTTAGAAAATGCCAGGCTTCGGGGCGCAGGGGCGTTAGGGCCAAACGGTCCGCTTCAGTTGTCAGCCCAGCCACGTTAAAATCAGCGGTGGAATACGGTCTCATCTTAGGTGGCGACCGATCGGCTGGCAACGAGCGTCGAAGCCGACCGTCCATTCATCGTCGCCCTTTCTGCTCTCACGAGAATCGCTGTCTACCTTATGGTTTTTGAATCACTCCACGATTGCTGGTTTCTCACAGGCGCCACCTGTGCCGGAAAAACGACGACCGCCTTATCACTCGCCAAAAAATTGGACGCAGAAATTATCGCCCTCGATTCGATGACACTTTATCGTGGCATGGATTTGGGGACCGCGAAACCGACTCGTGACCAGCAGGCAGCGGCCCCTCACCATCTGATCGATGTTATCAATCCGGACGAAGAGTACAGCCTCTCTGCCTATTTGAAGGCCGCGCACGAGTGCGTCCAGCAAATTCGTTCGCGAGGCAAAGAGCCGCTCTTCGTCGGCGGAACACCACTCTATCTTAAATCTCTGTTGCGAGGCCTCGACGACGGCCCGCCGGCCGATTGGGAATTCCGTCAAGAAGTTGAGCAAGAAGTCGAACGAGTCGGCGTGGAAGCGCTGCATGAACGCTTGCGCCAAGTCGATCCGCTCACGGCGAACAAGCTGCCAGTCGGCGATGTTCGACGAGTCGTCCGAGCTCTCGAAGTCTATAAATTGACAGGCCAACCGATCAGCCATGCTCAACTGCAATTCGAAGAAGGGCGACCAGCAGGCGAATGTAAAGTCTTTGTGCTGAGCTGGGAACGGACGGAATTACACCGGCGCATTGCCGAACGCGTTGACCAAATGTTCGCCAACGGCTTCGTCGATGAAGTTCAAGCACTACTCGATCAATACGGTCAGCTCGGCCGGACAGCGTCGCAAGCGGTCGGTTACCAAGAAGTCATCAATTTCTTGGCAGACACGTGTGGGCTGGAAGAAGCGATGGAAAATGTCAAAACGCGGACCCGAAGATTTTCCAAACGACAGGGAACATGGTTTCGCGGACTGAGCGAATGCCGCTTCATTCCCTGCTCGCCATTGGAAACCGCAGAAGAGCTCTGTGCTACGATTCTTGAGCACGAAGTACCGACGACTACTTAATTTCGCGCATCTCCAACGCCTTGCCCGCTTTCAGCCGTCGCAGCCTTCCGCAACAATGGACGGTGCCGAAACGCTCGCGATGAGCATCAACAGCTGTCACGATTCCGATTACTCCCAACCCTGGCCAATTCACTGTGAACAACCCACCGAACGATCCGAATCAACCCAACGGTAAATCACCCGACGATGGGTTGCACCATCAGAACGTCCAAATGGGAGGCGTCACAGCGCGAGTCCCCGAATCGGTCAGCAGCGGGCTCTTTAGCACCGGCGCTATCGTCATGATGGGCCAACACAGTTTCGTCTTGGATTTCGTGCAACAATTCGGCAAGCCACCTCAACTTGTGGCCCGGATCGTTCTACCACAGGCCGTCCTGGGGCAGCTCGTCGGTGCGCTCGAGCAGAATCTGACCATGTTCACCAAGAACTTCGGTGAACCACCGACGCTGCCAAAGAACCCCAATCAACCGAAGCCGTCGGTCCAAGATATTTACAACAACATGAAACTGTCCGACGAAGTCCATAGTGGGACCTTTGCCGAAGCGGTCATGATTCGGCACTCACCAGCCGATTTCTGTTTTGATTTCATCACCCGCTTCTTTCCTCAGGCCACAGTTTCCAGCCGGGTTTTCGTTTCGGCACCCAATATTCCCCCCTTGCTGAAGGCGCTACAAGCAAATTTGAAGAAACTTCAGGACGGCAAACCCGACGCCAACGACCCCAGTAATCCACCAGAGGACATTTCGTAAACCACTTCTGATTACCGATCGATCGGTCGTCAGCGTCGAAACCAAAGGACAAACGCCGGTCTCACCCTGCTGGGGGGCCGTGAATTTCCAGCGCTGGGGTTTCGCCCAGTGCCACGCGACAAAGCTCGCTTCTTCGTCAAAGTCAATGATGAGAACTTCCCTCATCGTTGCATTTTCAAACGTCAAGGGTTCGCTATAGCGCGCATGCTTTCATGGCTCACTGCGCGACGAATCTCCGTGCGTTAAGTCGAGACAGTGGATTCCCCATCCGCACTCCGTGTTTTCCCCACCATGGAAAAAGTCATGACGCTCCGCCCACCGATCGGTCGAACTCACCGACCACGAACCCTCGACCGTCTCGAGAATCGCCTGCTCTTCGATGGCGCTTCACTGGCGATCGATCTCTATATCGAACCGTTGGAGAAACTGAACCCGATCAGTGATTGCGACCAGTGCGTCGAATCGCCTTATTCAACCGATCGTCGTTCCGAATTCGACCAACCGGCATACGGTGAAAATGAAATGGTCTTCATTGACGCCGGCGTCGACGATCATGAGAACATCCTCGCTGGACTTAAAGACCAAGGCGTGGAAGCTTTTCTGATCGAATCGGATAGTGACGGACTAGAACAGATTGCCAAACTCGTGGGAGGACGAGCTGGCTTGGACGGCATTCATCTTGTTTCGCACGGTAGCTCAGGAGAGTTGCGACTGGGAAATGCATCGATTCAAGAGTCTCAACTGAATAGCCAATATTCTGACGTGTTGGCAAGCATTGGCGACGCGTTGGCCTTGGACGGTGACATCTTCATCTACGGTTGCGACTTGGCATCTGACGAAGCGGGACGAGATTTTGTCCAGACATTAAGTCATCTCACGGGAGCCGAAGTCGCTGCGTCCGACGATATTACCGGTTCCTCGCAAGCGGGCGGCGACTGGGACCTGGAATTCGCCACGGGCACGGTGCAAGCCTCGGGAGTCGTCACTTCGTCACTTCGCTCTCTGGTCAGCGGCACCCTGCCGGTCGAAATCCAGACGGGTACCGATTCGTCTGGCAGCACCGAAGTGTTCCTGCGTGGAAACTTTGTTGAGGTCGGCCTCCGCGACCAGGGCACGTTCGGCAGCGAAACGGCGCCTCCTGCCGGCTGGCATGCGCGGAACAACAATACGACGACCTACCTCGGATTCGTTGCGAATCCGCAAAATGACAACTGGGCAACACAAGACGGTGACTTCTTTGCCCCTGGAACTCCGGTCGAGAGTTTCATGATCGAAATCAACGGCTCGACGGGCGCCAGTCTGATCAACAACACGTCGGGCGATGTCGAGCAGAATCCCGGTTCACTCAGCACTCCAACAACAACCGAGCTGTGCGACCAAGATGCTGTTTCCGTCTCCTGGTCCGGAACGTCACACGGGGTACTAGACGTCGAGCGAACCTACTCGGTACTTGAAAACGGCCTGTTCATCGCCATGCAAACGACGATGACGAACACTTCGGCATCGACGCTGACCGACGTCTACTTTGCTCACAATGTCGATCCGGACAATGATGTCTCGATCGGAGCCGGTTACGCCACGACCAATACGATTGTCAGCCAACCTGGCGCCACGAATGTGGCTCACGTCTCTGCCACACAGACCGCCAACGATGGTTCCTACATTTCACTCGTCGCCGAAGATGCTCGAGCGCGAGTCACGCATGGCGGATTCAACAATGTCGACGCTTCCGACATTTGGAATGGCGTCGGTTTGAACTCGGCGGTCGGAACGGTCACCTCTGCCGATCAAGCGATCTCGCTCGCATTCAAGTTTGATACCATCGCGCCGGGCGAAACCGTGAGCTTTGACTATATCTACATTTTGGCCGACGGGGCGGCCATCGTCGACGCGTTCGAGTGTCTCCATGCACCGACGCTCGACTTGGATGTCGACGGCAGTGCCGGGGCAGCGGGCGCCGACTATAAGGCAAACTACGCGGTAGGCGCCGCAGGCATCCCCATTGCCGACACAGACGCCAAAGTCACCGACACCGACAGCACGCTCCTGCAACAAGCCACCATCAACCTGACGAACGCTTTCGCGGGAGATTCACTCACGGCGTTAACGGGCGACGCCAGCTGGCCTGCGGGGATCTCGATCGGTTCGTCGACAGCCACAAGCATCACACTCACCGGCAATGCCACCTTGGCCGAGTACGAGACGGCGCTGGGACTGATCGAATTTGGCAACTCGTCGGCGACGCCAGACATGACCGAACGCATCATTGAGATCCAAGTTCAGGACATCGACAACCACAATAGTAACTTGGCGATTACCACGGTCTGCTTCGCCAATGCTCACATCACGAAAGAACAGGTCGGCTCCCCGGTCCGCAATTCGACAGATCCAACCCAATGGGATGTCGAATATCAACTGACCGTGGAGAACACCGGTAACCTGACGCTGAGTGGAATCGATGTCACTGAGGACTTGGCCTCGGCTGCCAATTTCGGTGCCGCGTTTGTGTCAACCACGTCATTGACTGCGAGTGACCTCGTCTTCACCGGCACCGGCGCCGCACCAACGATCAACGGAAGCTGGAATGGATCGACCGTAACCAACATGCTCAGCGATGACGGAACGCTCAACGTGGGCGATTCGTTCACGCTCAACTTCACGGTGACCCTCGACTTGGCCGCCGGCGGCGTCGACCCGACGGCACTTACCAACCAAGCCACCCTTGCGGCCGACGCCCCCAACAACCCGGCCAATGAATCGTTCATCACGGACGACTCCGATAGCGGTTCTGATCCCACCACGAACAACGACGCGGCTCCCGGCGCCACCGCAGGCAACGAAGATGACCCCACCCCGCTCATCATTCAGGATATCGAAGTCTCTAAACAAGTCACGTTGACGAACCACGCTGCCAGCGGAACGGCGGGCAATTTCGATGTCACATACAACTACGTTCTCGAGAATACCGGCACGGAACCGCTCACCTCCCTCTCGTTGATCGACGAACTGCAGACGCAGTTTGGTGGTGCTCTTGTCGGAGTCCTCAGTGTTGGCGTGACGAACGTCAGCGCCACTTCGGCGCCGACGCCCAACGGCTCTTTCAGCGGACTGCTTGGCAATGCAGATCTTCTGACCGGTTCGATCGCCGACGACCTGCAGCCGGGCGAATCGTTCCAAGTCACATTGGTTGTCGAGATCGATCCGGACAACGCGACCGCAAATTACAACGCCGGCGGTGCCCTGGAAAATCAAGCGATCGCATCCGGCCGCGACGGCAGTGCCACCATAAGCGACCTTTCGGACGACCCCAGCGTCCTGACCGACATCGACCTCGAAACCGACGGTGAAGGCGACGACCCAACAACGCTCAGTTTGGCAGCGTTAGCCATCACAAAAGAGGCTGCCACTCCCGTTCTCGCAAGTACGGTCGTCGGTTCGACCGGCACAACGGGAAACTATGTCATCGATTACACGTTAACCATCCGCAACTTGGGAAATGATCTAATCGACAACCTGAGTCTCATTGAAGACCTGGACGCTCAGTTTGGTGGAGCCTTCGTGCAAGTCATCGGCAGCCCGACGATCAACGTGACCAACACGTCGGGCACTTCGACCGTGAACACGAATTCCACCGCCTACGACGGAGACACAACGACCGAAGTCCTGAACACCGCGACCAGCCAACTTGGAGTCACCGACTCGGTCCAGATTGTGATTCAAGTCGAAGTCGATCCCGATAGCGCCACCGCGGTGCTCGTCAACGGCACCTTGCAAAACTCGGCAGTCGCCAGTGGTACCGACTCGACCAGCGCGGTCGTCAGTGACGTGTCGGACGATCCGAATGACCTCGCCGAGAGTGATCCCGACGGCGACGGGAACCCTGACGATCCGACCAACGTCGGCATCACCGATCTTGTCCTGACCAAGGCGATCAGTTCGACGGCCCCGGCCGCCAGCAGTACGCTCGGAAACTACGACGTGACCTACACGCTGACCGTTTCCAATGCGGGGACCGAAGCGATCTCGAACCTGTCGCTTGTCGATAACTTGGCGGCTCAATTCGGCTCCGCTTTCATCGGCGTCCACAGCACCACCGTCATCGACGTGGACGCCACCTCGGTACCGGCCGTTAATCCGGCATTCGACGGAACGGCCGGCAGTGACATGCTGACCGGTGCGCCAACCAACGACTTGCGACCCGGCGAGTCATTCACTGTCGTTGTCGTGGTGGAGGTCGACCCGGATGCGATCGGCGCCGTCGTCAGCCCTTCCGGCGCTTTGGAAAACCAAGCAGCGGCCACGGGCGATGGTGAAAACGGTGGCCTGGCACAAGCCGTTTCGGACGACCCGGCCGACCTCACCGAATCGGACGACGATAGCGACGGTCACCCCGATGATGCGACGGCATTCTTGATCGCCGACCTGGCTGTGGAAAAACAGTTCATCGACAGCGTCAATGCCAGCAGCGGCACCCCTGGCAATTTTGACATCACTTACGACATGACGATCACCAATACTGGCAACGACCCGATCTCCAACCTGTCGCTTGTTGAAGATCTGTTTGGACAATTCGGCGGCGCTTTTCAACAGATCGTTTTGCAGGGCGGACAAGTGGCCTCGATCCAAGCATCGACGGCTGCGAACGATCCCGAGTTCAACGCTGCCTTTAATGGCAATGCCTTGGGGGCCGGTGATTCGGAATTGATCGACAACGGAGGCGCCAACACCAATCTGCTACAAGCGGGAGAGTCGATCACGATCCGGCTCATTGCCGAAGTCGATCCGGACGCGATCGGCGCCATCCTCGTAAGCGGCGCGTTGGAAAATCAAGCGACGGTGACTGGGACGGGCACGACCGGCGTCATTACCGAACTATCGGACGACCCAGACGACCCGACGGACAACGATGCGGCTGGTGACGCAGACCCGGACGACGTGACGCGTGTTCTCATGTCGAGCTCAAACCTCGACAAGTCGATTTTCGGTGCTCCCGTCAAACAGGCGGATGGAACTTGGAATGTCACCTATCGACTGACCTACACCAATACCGGCGGCACGCTGCTCTCGAATCTGATTCTGCTCGACGACGTGGCGGCTCCCGGAAATCTGGGCGGCACGTGGCTCAGCACCACTGCCGTCGCGATCAACACGCTCGGAGTCGTCACCGGCACGCCGCCCACTCTGAACGCCGCTTGGCAGGCAAATCCCTCGGTCAACATGCTCACCGGTGGCTCGTTGGGCGCTGGTGAATCGATAGAGATCACGTTTACCGTGAATGTCGATCCGGACCATAGCGGCACAGCGGCAACACCGCTCTTGAATCAAGCCACCGTTTCTGCCGAAGACCCCGGTGGAAACGCGGTCATCGATATTTCGGATGACCCATCCGACCTCTCCGACATCGATTTGAACGGAGACGCCAACCCAGACGACCCGACCGCCGTTTCGATTTCGGATATCGGCGTTGCGAAACAGATCAATAGCGTCATTGAGACCAGCGGATTGACGGGCAGCTTCGATGTCGAATACGCGATCGTGATCGAAAACACGGGGACCGTCGATCTCACGAACATTCAAGCGACCGAACAATTGGGAGGAATCGGCGGCCACTTCGGCGCCGGTTTCTCTGGTGTCGTGACGGCTCCCAGCGTCGTGGCAGCCAACATCGCTGGCGTGGGCAGCGTCCCAACGATCGATCCGACCTGGAACGGTACGACGAACGTCGATCTGTTCGATGGCGTATCGGGACTGCTCGAGCCAGGTGACTCGATCGTGCTCACGTTCACCGTTCAGGTTGACACGCTCGTGGGCGGAGTCACGTTCGACAACCAGGTGGAAGGGTCGGCCGATGGTGCTGGGACACCCGCAACCGACCTTTCGGACGACGGCACCAACCCCAACACGAACAACGGCGATGCTTCGGAAGATACACCAACACCGCTAGAAATCCCGCAAATTCGCTCTTCGAAAATCCATGGCGTGGTCGCGCAGAATCCCGACGGCACTTACACCGTGCCCGTTACGATCGGAGTGACCAACACCGGAACGGTGAACCTGACGAACCTGCAAATCCAAGAAGACATCGGCTCGCAGTTCGCAGACGGATTCATCAGTGTCCAAAATCCAACGGTTTCCTCCGTGCTACCTTTCCTGGGAATCCTGCCAACGTTCAACGCCGCATGGCTCGGCGACACATCGCTCGACGTTTTCACCAGTGCCGCCAGTCTCGTGCTGCCGGGCGAGGCTTTCGAATTCACATTCGAAGTCATCGTTGATCCTGATGCGGTCGATAACGTGGCCGAAGCGATGGAAAACCAGGCCACCGTCTTTGGCGACGGTATTAACTTTGACGGCTCGACGATTACCGTCGACGATGAATCGGGCAATAACTCGTCCACCACCTCGGGTGTCGACAACGATGAACCAAGCCCTCTCATCATTCCCGAAGTGTCGCTGGAGAAAGAGCTGCTCTCGATCAGCGATGCCTCCAGTGGTACTGCCGATAACATCGACGCCACCTACGAATTCACGCTCACGAATTCCGGAACTTCAGACCTCCAAGTCCCGATCATTCGTGACGACTGGGCGACCCAATTCGGGACCGCCTTTGTTCGCATCGTCGACGCGGACCTGTCCGATGACGTCACCGCGCCCCTCAGTTCTGGAATCAACGGCAACAGCAGCTACGCCGGAGGTCCTGCCGATTCTCTCGTCGATGCGAGCGGCGTGCTAAAACCGGGTGAATCTTTCAGCGTCCGAGTTACCGTCGAGATTGACCTCGATGGAGACATCGGGCGGATGGTCAATGGTGCCTACGAAAACCAAGCCACCGCTCAGGCCGAATACGACCCCAACCCGGCGGTTCCAGACGATGAAGTCATTTTCAGCGACTTGTCGGACGACCCGAACGACGGGGCAAATGTTGACGCCAATGGCGACGGCGACCCCGACGATCCGACCGCGCTCAGTCTGGCTCGCGCAACCCTTCTGAAAGAAATCAGTAACATCGACGCTGCCGACAGCGGTATCGCCGGTAACTACGAAGTCCAGTACCAATTCACCGTCACGAACAGCGGCACCGAAACGCTTTCCAACCTCTCCCTCACAGACGATCTAGCGACTCAATTGGGTGGAGCCTTCGTCAATGTGATCAGTCTCGGTGTGATCAACAACGACGCCACGACGGCACCGACCGTCAACCTCGCTTACGACGGCACCGGGGCGAGCGACATGCTGCTCGGCAGTCCAACGGATGAAGTGCGTCCAGGACAATCGTTTCGTGTCGTGCTAACGGTCGAAGTCGATCCGGACAATGCCACCGGCGTGTTCAACCCAGCGGGACAGATCGAAAATCTAGCCAATGTCATCGGTGACGGAGAAAACGGCGGCACCGCCATTGATCGTAGTGACGATCCGAACTTCGCTGGCCCTGGCGACGATGAAGAGAATCCGACCGCTCTGTCGATCGGCGCTTTAGAGCTAACGAAGGCGGCCTCGACACCTGTAAACGCCGCCAGCGGGGTCACCGGAAATTTTGACGTCACTTACACATTCGTCCTCACGAACACAGGCAACGAAACACTCACCAGCCTCACGATCTTTGATGATTGGGCGACCGAGCTGGGAGGCGCTTTCGTCGGCGTGGTGGATACGGACCTGAGCAACAATACCAGCGGTAGTGTGCTGGCCAATGGCAACCCCAGCTACAACGGCGGTGCCGCCGACAACCTGTTCGCAGCCGGCAGTTCGCTTGCGGCGGGCGAATCGGTCACGGTCGTGGTGACGGTCGAAGTCGATCCAGATCATGCGACGGCCGCCCTCGTCAACGGCGCGCTCGAAAACCGTGCCACGGCATCCGCCACTGGCAGCAGCGGGCCGGTTAGCGATCTGTCAGACGATCCCAGCAACCCAACCAACATCGACACGAACGGAAACAACACTCCGGACGACACGACTTCTGTCGCGTTTGCCGGCCTAAACATCGCGAAAACGATCACGTCGATCGACAACGCGACGAGCAACGCCGACGGCAATTACGATGTGACCTATTCGTTTGTCGTAACGAACACCGGAACCGAGGCGATTGACAACCTTAGCCTTGTTGATGATTTGGTTTCGCAAATGGGCGGGGCCTTTGTGCAGGTTGTCAGTGTCGCGGTCGCCAACGTCGACGCCACTTCTGCTCCCCTGCCTAACCCGGCCTACAACGGAACGAGTGGCAGCGACATGCTGCTCGGCTCGGCCACCGATGACCTGGCGACCGGCCAATCCTTCGTCGTCACGCTGGTCATAGAAATCGACCCAGACCATCCGACGGCCAATTACGGCGTCGGCGGTTTGATCCAAAACTCGGCAACGGTCACCGGCCAGGGCGAAAACGGCGGTACGCCTAGCGACTTGTCCGATGATACCGCGAACGCCACCAATGCCGATCCAGATGGCGATAACAATCCAGACGACGCGACCAGCTTGTCCATCGGCGATCTCGATGTTCAGAAATTAGTGGCCAGCACTTCGCCGGCAAATCAATTCGCCGGTTCGACCAGTACCTTTGGCAATCATGTCGTGGAATATACGATCGTCATCGAGAATCGCGGCAACGAATTGATCACCAACCTCAGTCTGCTCGAAGATCTCGAGTCACACTTTGGAGGTGGCTTTGTTCAAGTCATCGGAACGCCCACAATCTCGGTTACGAATTCTTCGGGCAACGCGACAGTGAACCCCAATGCGGCTCTTTTTGACGGAGAGACCAACACGGAATTCTTCGATCCTGCCACCAGTCAACTCGACATGGGCGATTCGGTAAGCGTTACGTTCTTCGTTGAAGTCGACCCGGATAACCCATCCGCAGTTTTGGTCAGTGGCGCATTCTCGAATCGAGCGGTCGTGAGTGGCACGGATACCAGCAGCAACCCAGTCAGCGACTTGTCGGATGACCCGAGCGATTTGAACAACGTCGATCCGGATGGAGACAACAATCCTGATGACCCGACGTTGGTGTCGTTCGCCGACCTGGCGGTGACGAAATCGGCCGGCGGGGCCATCGTCGCCACGAGCGGTACGTCTGGAAATTATGACGTGACTTTCACGTTCAACGTCACGAATAACGGCTCGGAGGCGATCTCAAATCTGTCGCTCGTCGATGATCTGGCGACACAGTTCGGAGGCGCATTCGTTCGCGTTGTGAGCGTCGACGTCACGAACGTCGATGCCACCTCGGCGCCGGCGGCGAATCCACTTTACGACGGAACCGGCGGTTCCGACATGCTGCTGGGCGGCCCAGCGGACGACCTACAGATCGGCCAAAGCTTCACTGTCGTTCTTGTGATCGAGCTCGATCCGGACAACGCGGCAGCAGTTTACGATGCGAACGGGACGTTAGCGAATGTCGCGACCGGTCGTGGCGCCGGCGAAAACGGCGGCACGGCAACGAGCGATTCGGACAATCCAAGTGACCCGACCGACAATGATGACGACGGCGATGGCAGTCCCGATGACGCCACGACGTTCGTGATCGGTGATATGACCGTGACGAAGTCGGCCACCGTACCGGTCAGACCGGCCCCGGCAGAGCCCGGTTCGACGGGAACTGTCGGGAACCTCGTCGTCGACTATGTGATCAATGTGAGCAACACGGGCAACGACACGATCACGATGCTCAGTCTACTCGAAGACTTGGAGACGCAACTTGGCGGCGCTTTCGTTCAATTGATCGGCTCGCCTCAGATTTTCGTAAGCAACGTGTCGGGAACGGCCGCAGTGAACTCGAACGGAACGACTTTTGACGGCGACACGACCATCGAATTGTTCGACGTCGCGACCAGTCAATTGGGATTGGGCGATTCGGTCACGGTGATCCTCACCGTCGAACTAGACCCCGACAGTCCCACCGCAGTTCTGAACTCAGGCGTTTTGGAAAACAGTGCGGTCGCCAGCGGCCTGGATACAAATGGAGCCACGATATCCGACGCATCCGACGACCCCAATAACCTGACCGACGCTGACCCCGATGGCGACAACAACCCGGACGACCCAACCGGAATCACGTTCGCCCTGTTGTCATTGACGAAAGAGACGACCTCGGTCGATACGGCCGCCAGCGGCACCGTTGGCAATTTCGATGTCACGTACACGTTTACGATGACCAATTCGGGCACCGAAACGCTGTCCGATTTATCACTCATCGATGACCTGGCAGGGCAACTGGGCGGCGCGTTTGTCCAAGTCGTGAATGTTGCGGTGACGAATATCGATGCGACCAACGCACCGATTCCGAACGCAGGCTATGACGGCACGAATGGTAGCGACATGCTGATCGGCTCGGCATCCGACTCGCTGCAGACGGCTCAATCATTCACCGTCACGTTGGTCGTCGAATTGGATCCCGACAATGCGACCGCACTGTTTGACGCGGCGGGCCAATTGTTAAACACAGCCAACGCCAGTGGGCAGGGCGATCAGGGAAGTCCGGCCGCTGCGATTTCCGACGACCCTAACAATCCAACAAACGGCGACAGCAATGGTGACGGCCAACCTGACGATCCTACCGGACTGCTGATTGGATCACTGGAAGTCTTGAAGACGGCCGGCGTCGCTGCCACGGCCGCCTCGATCGTGGGCTCCACGGGCAACGCAGGAAACTTCGTGATTCCCTACACCATTACGATCAACAACCTGGGCAATGACCTGATCGACAACTTTCGCCTGATCGAAGACTTGGCGACTCAATTCGGCGGAGCGTTCGTCCAGATTGTTGGCACGCCATCGATCGTGCTGACGAATAGCTCGGGAACGTCGGTGACCGCTCCCAACCCTACCGCTTTTGATGGAGACACATCGATCGATGTGTTCGACACGGCGACGAGTCAGCTGGGCGTCGAAGATTCGGTCACGGTCACCATCCTTGTTGAAGTCGATCCGGACAACGCCACGGCCATCCTAACGAACGGCTTTTTGCAGAACTCGGCGATCGGTCAAGGTACGGACACGAACGGCGACATCATTTCCGATTCATCCGACGATCCGGCGAATCCTTCGACCGCCCCTGACGATACGACCGGTTTCTCAGTCGCAGATATTGCGCTCACAAAATCGGTCGCCACCGTACTGCCTGCAGCCAGCGGAACGGTCGGAAACTACGACGTGACCTTTCAATTCATCCTGACAAACACGGGTTCCGAGTCGCTTTCGAACTTGAGCCTATCGGATGACCTGTCCGGACAGTTCGGAGGCGCATTCCAAGGCGTTGTGAGTGTCGCTATCACAAACGTTGATGCTGCAAACGCCCCCACCGCCAATCCGTCGTACGACGGTACCGCTGCCAGCGACTTGCTGCTGGGAGCAAGCACCGACGACCTGCGGCCGGGTCAGTCTTTCACGGTCACTCTGGTCGTGGAAATCGATCCCGACAACGCCGCCGGCATCTACAACTCAGCCGGACAGCTAGAAAACTCGGCCATCACAGAGGGCGTAGGCGAGAACGGTGGCACGGCGACGAGCAGTTCGGACAACCCCGCCGACCCCTCCAACCAGGATGACGATGGCGACGGCCAACCGGATGACCCCACCACCTTTGCGATCGGCGATCTCGAAGTCTTCAAGACGGCGGGAGCCGCCACACCGGCGAACGGATTCGGAGGCTCTTCCGGTGCAGCGGGCAACTTTGTCGTTCCCTATACCGTCACTATCAACAACACTGGCAATGACCTGCTCACAAACCTCACGCTCATCGAGGACCTGTTGGCACAGTTTGGCGGTGGATTCGTCCAATTGATCGGCACGCCAAGTATCGCGCTGACGAATACGTCAGGAACTTCGGTTGTCAATCCGAATGCGACCATGTTTGACGGCAGCACAACGACCGAAGTTTTCGATTCTGCTTCCAGCCAACTGGGCATCGGCGATTCAGTGACGGTCACGATCAACGTCGAATTGGACCCAGATCACCCGACGGCCTTACTGGTGAACGGCGCCTTGCAGAACAGTGCCACAGCAGGTGGGACAGACTCGAACAGCAACCCGGTCAGCGACGATTCGGATGACCCCACGGACCCGAGTACCGATCCTGACGATGAGACCGGATTCAGCATTGCCGATCTCGCACTGACGAAAGCCGCGGGCGCCGCCCTCCCCGCGACCAGCGGTACCGTTGGCAGCTACGACGTCACCTTGATTCTGACCGTCACGAACACCGGTTCCGAAACCCTCTCGAACCTATCGCTGCTCGACGATCTGGCGACACAATTTGGCGGAGCCTTCATCCAAGTCGTTAGCGTTGGTGTTTCGAACGTCGATTCGACGATGGTGCCGGCAGCCAACTCGGCATACAACGGCACCGCCGCGAGCGATATGCTGCTCGGCTCTGCGACCGACCAGGTAGAACCGGGCCAGTCGTTCCAAGTCATCTTGGTCGTGGAGGTCGACCCTGACAATGTAACCGGCACTTTCAATGCCAGCGGGCAACTAGAAAACACTGCCACGGCAGCAGGCGATGGCGAAAATGGCGGAGCCGCGTTGGGCAGTTCCGACAACCCCGCCGACCTTACCAACGATGACGATGACGGCGATGGTCAACCGGACGACCCAACCACGTTCGCGATCGGCGACCTCGAAGTCTTCAAGACGGCAGGAATCGCAACGCCCGCTAATGGGACGGTCGGTTCGAGCGGCACGGCTGGCAATTTTGTCGTCCCGTACACGATCACGATCCATAACCGAGGGAACGATCTGATCACCAACCTCAGTGTGCTCGAAGACTTGGTCACTCAATTTGGTGGCGGATTTGTTCAGTTGCTCGGCACACCGACGATAGTACTCACCAACAATTCGGGGAATTCGGTTGCGAATCCCAATACAACACCTTTTGATGGTGACACCACCATCGAGCTCCTCGACACGGCGACGGGCAGGCTGGGAATTGGCGATTCGCTGACGATTGATCTTGCCGTCGAAATTGACCCCGACAATGCGGCGGCCAACCTCATCGGCGGATCGCTACAGAACATGGCGACCGCCAGCGGAACCGGCAGCAATGGTCAGCCGGTCTCGGATGACTCAGACGACCCGACCGACCCCAGTGGTGCCGACGACCCGACCGGCTTCAGCCTGGCTCAACTTTCACTTACAAAATCGACCGGCTCAGTGATTCCCGCATCGAGCGGTACGTCGGGCAATTTTGACGTGACGTTTACGTTGACGATGAGCAACACCGGTACGGAATCGCTCTCGCATCTGTCGCTCGTCGACAATCTGGCGGCTCAGATGGGTGGCGCCTTCGTCCAAATCGTCTCGGTTGCTGTCACGAATGTTGATGCGACCGCCGCCCCGCTTGCCAATGGTGGTTACAACGGCGCGGCCGGCAGTGACATGTTGCTCGGTTCGGCCAGCGATGAACTGCGTCCCGGCGAATCGTTCGTCGTCACGATTGTGGCCGAGTTGGACCCAGACAGTAGCACCGCGGTCTACGACGCGAATGGATTCCTTGCCAATTCTGCGAGTGGCGCTGCCGACGGTGAAAATGGCGGGACGGCAGCCACGACTTCAGACAGCCCGTCGGACCTTACCGACGACGACGATGACGGTGACGGTCAGCCGGACGATCCGACCACGTTCGCGATTGGCGACATTCAACTCTTGAAGTCGATCAGCAACGCGGTAGCCGCCGCGAGTGGCACGATCGGCAACCTCGACGTGACTTACGAATTCACTCTGATGAATACCGGCAATACGACCCTGAGCAATTTGGCCATCACTGACAACTGGATTGGCAACTTGGGCGGAGCCTTCATCGGCATCGTGGATGGCGACTTGTCAGATGGCGATGTCATTGCTCCTTCAGGATCAGGTGCCAACGGAATCGCCACGTATCTGGGGGGAGTCAATCAAAACATGCTCGATGGGTTTGGTTCGCTGGCTGCCGGTGAGTCACTGACGGTCACGGTGACGGTCGAGATCGACCCGGACAACTCGACCGCCATTTTCGGTGCGACCGGCGGGCTAGAAAATCAGGCGCTGGGCAGTGCGGATAATACGAACGGTTCACTTAGCGACACGTCCGACAATCCACTCAACGGCGCTGACAGTGATACCGACGGCGACAACGACCCGGATGACACAACGACTCTGTTCTTAAAAAATCTGACCGTCGCCAAAGACGATGGCGGGACCGTGGCGATTCCCGGTGGGTCGGTCGTGTGGACGATCAACTTTGGCAACAGTGGAGCCACGGATGCTGCCGGCGTTGTTCTTACCGAAATACTGCCCGCTGGCACTTCCTTCGACGCGGCTGCCAGCACGGTCGGCTGGGTAGAAACCAGTTCCGGGAGCGGCGTTTTCCAATTCGCCTTGGGTTTGCTGACGGCCGGCAATTCGGGATCGATCCTGTTTGGCGTCACCGTGGATGACGCCATCCCGAATGGCATGACGCAACTCGAAAACATCGTCTCCATCAGTGACGATGGTTCGACCGGCCCCGAATCGACGCTCGATGACAATTCGGATAGCGACACGACCCCTTTGAGCGCCGCGCCCGATTATCAGATTGAAAAAACGGACGGCTCCGTTTCCACGGCACCGGGCGAGTCGGTGACTTACACGATCACCGTTACCAACGTCGGCTCGCAGGACGGCATCGGGATTACGGTCAGCGACCTGTTTCCAACAACGATTCTCCACAATGTGTCGGCCGACAACGGCGGCCTCGTCGACATGGCAGCCGGCACCGTTACTTGGAGCATCGCGACCTTGGCGGCCGGCGATTCGATCGCTCTCACCGTCACCGGTGACATAGCCGAGACGATCGCCAGCGGAGTCGACGACTTCACGAACCAAGCCACCGTGGAAGATGATGGCTCGAATGGCGCCGACCCGGACCCGACAAACAACATCGCCGAAGACACAAACGCGCTGGCGGCGGCACCCGACTATTCCGTCACCAAGTCGGACGGTGTGGCGTCGGTCACAAGTAGCGACACACTCACATACACCATCTCCGTTTCCAACGTCGGCAACCAAGGGGGGACCAACGTCGTCGTCACCGATCTATTCCCGACGTCGATCTTGACCGTCACCTCGGCGACCGGCGGCGGTACCATTGATGCAGTCGCCGGGACGGTCACATGGACCATCGGTTCGCTCCCGGCTGGCGACACGATCGATCTGTCGGTCGAAGCGACGGTTGCAAGCCAGTTTGCTGCTGGCGTCGATTCGTTTCAAAACACCGTTTCGCTAACCGATGACGGAGCCAACGGCATCGATCCGGACCCCAGCAACAACTCGGCCACCGATACAAACAACGTCCTCGCGTTCCCCGATTTCCAAATCGACAAGCAAGACGCGATCACGAGCGCCTCGACCGGCGACGCCGTCGAGTACACCATCACGGTTGAGAATGTCGGCGATCAAACGGGGACAACCATAGTCGTTGAAGACTTCTTCCCAACCGACGTACTCACCAACGTGACAGCTACCGATGGCGGCGTCATTGATATGGTCAATGGTACGATTACTTGGAACTTGGCCTCGCTGGCTGCCGGCGCATCGCACACGTTCACGGTCAATGCTGACGTCGTGGCCGCGTTGCCGCCAGGAATCGCCAGCTTCACCAATGCGGCGATCGTTTCGGATGACGGAAGCAACGGTGATGACCCGACGCCGGGCGATAACGTGGATGAAGACACCAATGTGTTTGACGGTTCGGTGGCGCCCGATTACGAAGTCAGCAAGTCGGATGGTCTGAGCGCCGTGACGGCAGGTCAACCAGTCACCTACACCATCGTCGTTCGCAATGGCGGTGACCAAGGCGGTACCAACATCGTCGTGACCGACCAATTCGACACGGCACTGCTGGAGAACCTCGTGCCCAGCAATGGCGGGATCATTGACCCCGTCGCCGGTACCATCACCTGGACGATCCCCGTCCTTAACGCGGGGCAAGAGCTCACGTTTACTGTGTCTGGGAACGTTGTGCCCGTCATTCCTAGCAGTACCGATGTCCCCAGCGCCGCATTCGTGCGAAACACCGTCGAAGTCACCGATGACGGCTCCAACGGTATCGATCCGACGCCCGGAAACAACTTTGGTGAAGACAACAACTTCCTCAACTCGGCACCCGACTATGCGATCGACAAAAATGACAGCCTCAGCGTTGCCTCCCCTGGTGACACCATCACCTACTCGATTGCGGTCAGCAACATTGGCTCGCGCAATGGAACGAACATTGTCGTCACGGACACTTTCCCAAGTGACATCTTGACCAATCTGTCGGCCGACAATGGCGGAATCATTGATTTCGTCGCGGGTACGATCGTGTGGAACATCCCCGAACTGGATGCTGGCGAAATTCGGGCACTCACCGTCACCGCCGAAGTCGTCTCACCCGCTCCGGCTGGAATCGACGAGTTCACCAACTCGGCCACCATCACCGACGACGGGACCAACGGTGACGACCCGAATCCTCTCGACAACCAAAGCACGGACACAAACTTGCTGGACGCCTCGCCCGGCTACTCCATCCGCAAAGATGATGGCCTCACCACAGCAACCGCTGGAAACACGATCAACTACACGATCAGCTTCGAACACCTCGGACTGCAAAACGGTACCGGCGTGACCATCGTCGACACGTACCCTGCCGACATCCTGCACCATGTCACGGCGAGCGACAGCGGCATCGTCGACGTCGATGCCGGGACGATCACCTGGAATTTGGGCTCAACCTCTGTTGGCGACCAATATGACTTCACCGTGACGGCCGTCGTGCGAACCGACATTGCCGCAGGGATTGACTCGTTCACCAATTCGGTCACCGTGGCCGATGACGGCACCAATGGCCCTGACCCCAATCCAGCCAACAATTCGGATAGCGACACCGACGTTCTCGACGCCGCCCCCGATTACGAAATCACGAAGTCAGACGGCGCTGACACATTGTCACCAGGCGATGCCACCGCCTATACGATCACCGTTACCAACGTGGGAACGCAAGCGGGAACGAACATCGTTGTTACGGACACCTATCCCACGGCCCTGCTCCATTCGATGAGCACCGACAACGGCGGCATCGTCGATTCAGCGAATGGAACGATCACTTGGAATGTCTCGCAGTTGGCAGTCGGCGAGTCACTCGTCCTCACCGTGAGCGGGGAGGTCGTCGGGGTTGCTCCCGCCCGAGCCGAACAGATTTCCAACGCGGTATCGGTGACCGACGATGGAGCCAACGGAGACGACCCGGATCTCGACAATAGTACCGACACGGACACAAACGAACTGGCCGCTTCGCCCGACCTGAACATCTTGAAAACGGTCGACAACGAGGAACCGACCGTGGGCGATACGCTGACCTATACGCTGACGGTAACGAATACGGGGACGCAGCACGCCTCGGGCGTCGTGATTCGCGAAATGCTGCTCACGGGGACCTCCTTCGATTCGGCAACCAGCAGCCAAGGCTGGCTCGACCTAGGAAGCGGAAACTACGTCTACTCAGTCGGTGACGTCGCCGTCGGACAAACGGTCGTGGTTGAATTCGCTGTGACGGTCGAACAAGAAGCTGCCGGCACCGAATTGGTGAACACGGCAACGGTGGAAGACGATGGCTTGAGCGGCGTGGACGCCAACCAGCCAAGCAACGCGTCGACGACTTCGACCGATGTCGCTGGTGGTGCCAGCTTCGCTTCGAAACGGTACTTCTTGAGCAGTAGTTCGAGTGGAATCTATGATTCCCTCGTGCCGCACGCTGTCGCCAACGCTGCCACCCCGGCGCCAGCTGGCATTGTCCAATCGGCATCCGACTCGACGACGGCACCGACCAACTTCATCCACCGTGGTCGCTCTGCAGCGAGCTATTTCCGATTTGACGAGGCCGGACCGAGCGTCCCGCTGCCGGTCGGCAGCGAGAATCAACTTTCGCATGAACTTCGCCGCTTGCTTCGCCACTAGATCGTCTGCAGTTTGGGCTGGCTGCTTTTGAAGCACAATCGCTCGTGATGGCGGCGCCGGCCAAGCGGGCTAGTGATTGGAAATGTCAACGACCGATGAACGTCAGGAAGTTAGTGTTTCGTGCCGTTTTTCGTCGCTCGCATTTCGTTCACAATTCGCTTCGCTGAACTCGTGCACGTTAGGTAGAAGGCTTTGGCGTAGGGAATCGCGAACCGTGGCCACCACAAAGTGCCACCATGCCGCTGAGAAAACAGGCGCCATTCTTGCACGGGTAAGCCACGAATGTCCAACATCTTTTCTAAGCGATCTGCTTGATAGGTCGGATCAAACCAAGCTTCTCGCATCGGATTCGGTTCACACGTCCCGATGAAATCTCCTGAGGACCACACCTCGATGCCCGCTTTGTTGGCACGCAAGCCATAGTCAAAGTCACCCAAGATGTGACGCAAGTCGACCTCAATATTGCCAAGTGCCTCAACCGTTTCGCTCGAGATGAGCACGCAATTACCGTGCATCGTGTCGCAACGAACGGGAGTCCCCTCGGGAGGCACAATGTTGAAACGGAACGCCCTTAGCCCGCTCTTCGCTTTCAAACCGCCATAAGTCACCTCGCCTGTTTGCGAACAACGAGTCGACCCCACGACAATTCCGGGGTGATGCCCTGCCGATTCGAGTTTCCGTTGACAGACTAATAGTTGATTCAGGGCACCCGGATCCAATGTGGTGTCATCGTTAAGCCAAAGATAGGCACCGCAGTCGCTCGCCATGGCCGCTTCCCAAGCGCCACGCATCCCGCCACCCCAAAACGCCGATCCATCACCAGCGATGATCGTCGTCTCTGGGAACTCTTCGCGAACCGCTTCCGCCGTGCCGTCGGTACTACCATCGTCGAACAAGAAGACGTTCAGTTTGGTCGGCGTGTCAAATGCCTGCTCGGTCAGCGCGCGCAGACAGGCTATCGTCTTTTGACGTCGATTGTGGCAGGCGAGAATTACGCCGATATGCAAGGCCTGGCCATGAGAACTGGCGCTTGCCATTTTCGAAACTTCCATCTCGTTGATAGTAAATCGCAGGGCTTTGACTGGCAACTATTTCTTCGCCCGCACGAGGCAATTCCAGCGGAAGACGACCGACGGACTCTCCGGCGACCACATTTTGGCACCTACAAACGGAATAAGCGATTCGCCAGTTCCTAACCCATTTAATCGACATCCATTTCCACGTCGCTCGACTGGCAATAGTCGCGGATATGGCGAATGAATTCCTCGCCGTATTCGGCCATTTTCTTCTCGCCCACACCATGCACTTTGTAGAACGTCGAAGAATTCGAAGGCCGAATCCGAGCCATTTCGCGCAGCGAGGCATCATTGAAAATCACGTACGCTGGAACCTGCCGCTCGGTCGCTTTGTCTTTGCGCAACTCACGCAGCTGCGTAAACAGTCCCTTGTCAACGCCATCCCATGACTCGGCCGCGGCCGTTTTCGTTTTTTTCTTCGATGAGGGCGTGGATGGCTTCGAGAGTCGTGGAGTCAATTCGCCTTTGAGTAATCGCCACCCATTCTCGGTCACTTGGACGACGTTGTATTCGCCCATTTTTTCCAGGAAGCCTTGACCCACCAATTGCTCGGTCCAATCGCGAATCGCCCGGCGATCCTGATCTGCCAACAGCCCCCAGGTACTCAGTTTTTCATGGCCATTTTGTACGATCCGCTGATCTTTCGAACCATGCAGCACCAACGATAGATAGTCGGCCCCAAATCGCTGATCGATGCGCACGACGCACGAGATGATCTTTTGGCTGATAATCAACGGATCGTCGACCTGCTCCAAAAGGCCCAAGCAAACATCGCACGCGCCACATTCGGTCTTCTTCCATGTTTCCCCAAAGTACTCGACTAGCGATTGGTGCCGGCAGGTCGAAGAACCACAGTACCGGTAGATCGCGTTGAGCGACTCCAACGCGCCGTCCAGTCCCCCTTCCGATTCCGATTGAGAAACCATGTGCTTCCACAATCCGTAATCGCGTCCCGAATAGAACAAGCAACAATCGGCTTCCAACCCATCACGCCCTGCCCGACCGCTCTCCTGCTGATAACCTTCCAACGACTTGGGCATTCCCGCATGCACGACATAACGAACATTGGACTTGTCGATGCCCATGCCAAAAGCGACCGTGGCCACCACCGTGTTCACTTGGTCCTTGATGAACGCGTCCTGATTCTTGCGCCGCTGATGGTCACTCAATCCGGCATGATACGGCAATGCGGAAAGCCCCATGTCATTGAGCGCCTCGCATGTTGATTCGACCGATTTCCGCGTGATGCAGTAGACGATGCCCGATTCGTCCTTGTGCTTCTTCACGACATCGGCAATCTGGCCCACACCGCCCGTTTTCCGAGCCACCGAGTAGATCAAATTGGGCCGATCGAACGAACTGACCAGCACTTCCGGTTTTTCGAGCCGCAATTGAGCCACAATGTCGGCTCGCACCGTTTCCGTGGCCGTCGCCGTGTAGGCGTGGATCGCCGTCTTGGGAAAATGTTTTCGCAAGATTGCCAGTTCACGGTACTCGGGTCGGAAGTCGTGCCCCCACTGGCTGACGCAATGTGCTTCGTCGATGGCGAAGAATGCTAAAGTGCAAGAACCGAGCAGATTGCGAGTCCGCTCCGTCACCAACCGCTCCGGAGCCAGATAAAGCAGTTGCAACTTCCCGCTTGCCGCTTCATTTTCAATCCGACGTTGTTCGTCATGATCAACCGCACTATTCAAACAGGCGGCGTTCACGCCGCAAGCGTTCAGCGCATCGACTTGGTCCTTCATTAGCGAAATGAGCGGCGAAACGACGACCGCCAATCCTTCACAGCAGACAGCAGGTGCTTGAAAGCAAAGCGACTTCCCGCCGCCGGTCGGAAAGACGACCAACGAGTCACGCCCACTGAGCACCGCCGTCATCGCCTTTTCTTGGAGCGGACGGAACGAGTCGTAGCCCCAGTAAGACTGGAGCGCTTCGAGCAGCAATTTTGTTATGTCAGAAGCCTTGGACATCGGCCGGATCGGGAAAAACACGGTGATAAACAACCGTACAGTTCAACGTTCCTCGACCGATACGTCAAGCAGGCACCCAGCTCACTTCAGCGTACAAAGCCTTGGAAAGCAAATACATCGGCTCTTGGCCTCTTCGCTCGACGGGCCTTGCAATTTCGGCTCGAGCGAAAAATTGTTGATCCTGCAAGCCTCCTTCTTCTAGGCTGATATCTAACACCTTAAGCGTCGCTTGGTGCGGCGCATCTTTATATCTTCATTCTTTTTTTCTGGAGGTGTTTTATGTTCTCTTTAAGAAGGCGGGCTTTTACGCTCGTCGAATTGTTGGTCGTGATTGCGATCATCGCGATGCTGATAGCGCTGTTGCTGCCCGCGGTTCAGGCCGCTCGGGAAGCAGCGAATCGGATGCGCTGTGGAAGTCGGACTCGGCAGCTGGCGCTGGCGGTGCTCAATCACGAATCGGCGAGACGGAGAATCCCGCTCGCCAGCGATCGGGCTACCGGGGCCACGGTTTCGTCAGAATTGGAATGGCCAACTCCGGCGGAGTTGATCACCGATCCGATCGGGACTCCTGCAACAGCAACGTCCACCACGAAGCAAGGTGCGGTGGGCGGATTTAGCTGGATCGTGAAGCTGCTTCCTTACCTCGAGGAAACGGCGCTCTACGAGTTGATCGGAGGCGAGACGATGAGGTTCTCGACGGGCGCCTTTCGTCCCGACGCGACATTCGGAACCGGTCAGCATGTGGCCACCTCTTCGATTTCCACGCTGCTGTGCCCATCCTTTTCCGGTTCGGATCAATCTGATCCTGATCGGTATGGAGGCATCGAGTGCGCGGCGTCGAACTACTTGGCAATGGCCGGAACGCATCTCAACAGTAACGGCCAAGGGGTCGAGTACAACGGTGCGATCGTTCCCGGGTCAGCGCTGAATCGTGGAAAAGGTACGACGATCGGCAGTTTGTCCGATGGTACATCCAAGACCGTGATGATCGCGGAAAGCAAAGAGGAAGACATCTCTGCCTGGTACGACGGTCCATCGATGTGGACGGTCGCGATGGCGGAGGACGATCTGGGGGTTCAGAGCCGGCATGCACTGAATGTCGGACCCACGATCTCTTTGAGCACCCCTTTCATTCAGAATTTTCCTGGCGGTCCTCGAAACTGGGGACCAAGCAGCGATCATTCTGGCGGAGTCGTCGTGCATGCTTTTGCGGACGGCCATGTTGAGAATATCAACACGGCCATTGATCCGCGGGTCTACTTCGCCATCGCTTCACGCAATGGTGGTGAGACGATGGATGCACGATAGCATTTGAAGGAATCTCCCGGCGTCTCATCGATTTGGTGGGACGCCGGTTCTCTCGGCGTCGCGAAACTTGGCTCGCAATCACGATGCATCGCAAGTCGGTTGGAATTAGTCTCTGGCTTCGAGTGTCGGCAACAGACCAACCATCCGAAAACGAGCTTATTAGAACTCCATGTCAAGCTGCTCGAATTCCTGCGCGGCTGGCTCATCCGTTACTTCGAATGATTTGGGTTCAGGGCTATTCCACTGAATGACGGCCACCAGCAAAACTGCCAAAATCGCCGGTGCGATTCGCTGGACCGGTCGCTTGAGATTTCCGGGTATCGAAAAGACAAGCACCGTGAGGATCAAACTGCACGAGTGAACGATCAGACAAAACAGACACAATTTGCCAATCTGGAAACACTGCAACCAGATAAACCAAGCGGCAGATGCCGCGGCGGCCGACAAAGCCAGCGGGAAACAGCAAGAAACGAGCGATCCTGTTTCCTCTTTTTTGTCCGAACGCGCAAGGCAACAGACGATTAAGCCCATCGTCAGCGCTGCCGGCACACTGATCGGAAGCCCGTAAATCTTCGCAAAACGACTCTGCAAGACATGGTTGCAATTAAAGACCGCGCCTTCGCCGCAGCCAGCGATCGCATCGCCAGTCAGCGAAGACCAAGCCAGGTAGCAGGAGACCAAAAAGCCTGCCGCCGCAAAGCATAACGCCACAATCCTTCGTCGCCCGGAGGGCAAATGGAACGACGAATTTTCCAGTAGCGTTGCCATTTCTTTAGCTACCGGCGAATTGATTACCCAACTTGGGCTGCAGTGCGTGATACTGCTGAATGATATCGAATAGGGCAGCGTCGTCGGTAATGGCTCCGCGCAGAACGAACCGATCCGACATCAGAAGCGGCAACTTGCCACCACTCGCTTTGTCATAGAGCTTCTTACCCATCTTTAAATATTTCAAAACCGCCGGCGATTGAGAGGCGACCAAAAGACGTTCCGAGCCAACCAACTCACTGGCTTTCTGCCGCGCTTCTTCGACGTTTCGGGATTGCAACAACCATTCATGAAATTTTGGAAACTGAGTCGCATCGGCGATAAAGAGGCTGATCGACAATTTCGCCAACTCGAGCGACCGATCCTGATTTTTGCCACCCAATACGACCGGCACAACGATGACCGATAAATCATCGCCATAGTGAGCCTTCGCGGCCGTGATCCGATCGCCCATTTGCTGGCAGCTGGTGCAAGTGTAATCGAACAGCTCCAGCAAGATCGTCGGTGCTGCATCCGATCCCAAGATGGGCCACTGGCTGGGATTGATGTTGGATTGAATTCCCATGAAGTCGATGCGGCGAACTTCCGTCGGCTTCTCTTCATTGCCGTAACAACTTGCGGCGAGCATCGCCCAGCTAAGCAAGACGATGCAAATTGGGTGACGAGATTCACGTTTAGCCATGTTTTGCCCCAGTGCTAACGATTTGAACGCTAATACTTTCAAGAATCAATTCGAGTTACCAACGATGCGTCGTGCCGCCTTTTCATCTCTGCCTCTTTTCACAAGACGTTTTTTCAGAGCAAATGTCCCGAAATTTTGCGATCCGGAGGAGAAAAATCATGAGATTGGTGGAAAACATGTAGGCGGCAGTCGAATTTCGTTTCCAACGCCATCGACTTCGTCACTCTCTGATACCCAAAGCGGAATGAAGCCTTCCGACGGGACACGAAAAATCGTCGCGTCAGGCTTTGATTACGAAATTTAGCACCTACCTAGGGGGAATCGGTGCTGGTATTCATATTATTGCCGTCCCCAAGTCAACGATTTGCGAAGATATCGGGGTTCGGGAGGATATGGGTTGGAACAGCGCATGCCAAGCCGGTTTTCCGAGCTCCGCACACCAACCGACCGCCGGTCCCGCATTCACGTTAGTATCCACCTGATGAACACACCCATCGACGTAACTTCGACGCCCCGGGTAAGCCCAGGTAAGCATTGATGACAACCGGTTGCTGTTGCTGATCGGAAAACTCAAAGATCGAATCATCGAATCATCAATTGAGAATTCGATGGCCAAGCAAGCAGCACCTGGCCCAGGCAAGAAAACGGCTTGGAGCATCGGGAAGAGTGCGAGCACCGAATTCGGTATCCGTTTCATGATCTTCCCACGCACCCGCTACTCTGATGTCATCCAAGCGAACGCGGACAGAGTAGTCGAACTGAATTAACGGGGCAACATTAGTCACCTTAATGTGCCTCCATTTGCCAGAACCCGAGAACATCAAAGTCCGGCTGACGCTCGCCGGGAAAGCCGAGGAGTACATCGTCAGGTATAGCGCACAAAAAAACCCGCCCAGGCTGGCTAGCTCTGGACGGGAATCGTCTTATTGAATTCGATAGTGTGACCCGAATTAACGAGTCACGGAACCTCTTGCCAATTGCATGAGAACTGCGTTCACAATTTATCGGACACATGTCACCATGTGTCGATCATTATCCTTAGAAAGGAGGTGATCCAGCCGCAGGTTCCCCTACGGCTACCTTGT
>CAYZRS010000029.1:0-21409 GCA_964480915.1 uncultured Pirellulaceae bacterium
TCGTCAACAGCGGGCCGAAATTGCGTTCAAGGACCGGAATCGAGCACGTCGCGAATGGTCGCTGCCAATTGGTGCTGGCGGAACGGTTTCGGTAAGAACGCTTGACCCTGTTCGTTAGCGAATTCCATTGAATCCTGTCTTGTAGAGTAACCGCTGAGCATGATCACTTTCATCTGCCGATCGATCGCCAATACAGCCTCGCGAAAAGCAAAGCCGTCCATGCCAGGCATCACGCTATCGGTAATGACCAAGTCGATCTTCTCAGCATGGTCTTCAAACACTTGCAGGCCATTGTCTCCGTCGGTAGCGATGAGAACACGGTATCCGAGCGACTCGATCAGCACCTGCGTCGATCGCAAGACGAGCGGTTCGTCGTCCACCAAGAGTATCGTCTCGGTTCCCCGTGGCACTTTCTCAGACGCCTGCGGCACAGGAGCTGGCTCTTGGACAAGAGGAAATAGCACATCGAACTGAGTCCCCTTCCCTGGCTCACTGAAGAACTCGATGTGACCGCCACATTGTTTTACGGAACCGTAGGCGACCGACAGTCCGAGCCCCGTCCCTTCGCCCGTTTGCTTCGTCGTGAAGAACGGCTCGAAGATCTTCTCCCTCAATTCAGGATCGATACCGACCCCGCTGTCCTTGATCGACACAATCGCATAATCGCCGGCCGCCGGTGTTTGGGACGGCTCCAAGTCGTCGACTTCAATGGTGTGACGGCCGCACGTGATCTCCATCCGGCCACCATCGGGCATCGAATCCCGCGCGTTCAGGCAAAGATTCAACAACACTTGGCTCACGAAACCACTGTCTGCATGGATTACGGGTGATATTGTCGGCAGAGCCTCAGACAGGTCGATCGAACTGCCCAGAACGGGGCGGATCATTGTGATCACCGATCGGCACAGCTCATTCAGATCGATGTTCGTTGGTTTCGATTCCTGTTTACGAGAAAACGTCAACAGTTGTCGCGTTAGGCAATTGGCGTGTTCCGTAGCTGCCAAGACTTTGTTCAGTTCGCGGTGTGCGGCATGGTCGGCGGCGATCTTATCTTTCGCGATCGATGTAAACGCAGAAATCGCTTGCAACATGTTGTTGAAATCGTGAGCAACGCCCGCGGCCAAACTGCCAACGGCCTCCATTTTTTGGGCAAATCGTAGCTGGTCCTCCAACTGTTGGCGTTCCATCGCGCCGCCCAGTACCGTCGTCGCTGTTAACAACGCGTCAATTTCGGCGGCGGACCACTCGCGCAGTGTTTCACAATCGTCAAACCCCAGAAAACCACTGAGTCTGTTCTTCACAAATACAGGCATCACGATCAATGACTGAATCTGTTGCGATTCCAGAATTTCCCGCTCACTTTCAGGAAAATCGGCTATCAAACCGTAAACCGGCTTACGATCTTTCATCAATCGCAGCCAACGCTCCATTCCCGCTGCGACCCACGGCACATCCTGAAGGTCCCGATTATCAATCTGAGGCGACACCTCTTCTGCGGCCCATTCGGCCCGCTGGCTTGTTAGTTCGACTCCTTCCGGCGACGTGTGATTCTGGAAATAGTAGGCCCGATTAGCGCCTACGGCATTTCCCAGCCGCTCCAATACGGCATCCATCGCGTCCGGCCAATCGGAACACAGCAAAAACGCGTTGGCAACGAAAGCCACCGCGGACAAGATTTCGTCGCGACGCTGCAATGCTCGTGGATCGTTTGCAGTACGATGACTCACGCTCATCTCCTCATCAATCATCAAAATTCTGCGATGGACCCATCTGAATTTGACCAGTGACAATACGAAGTTACAAAATACGAAGTTAACAATTTGAAGTTACAAAAAATTACAACGAACCGTCGGCGCTTTTTAAAGCAGGTGGCGGATCGGCGTTGGCAGCTGACGCTTTTGTTCGACGGCGGAGCCCATTTGCCCTATATCCACCGACCAAGAGTGAAAGTACGACCGCACATCCGATAAAGTGAAGATTATCGTGGAAGGCTTCCAAGACGGCGAAAGGTTGTAGCCACCGAAAGGCCTCAAACGCCAGCGACTCAAGCGCAATGTCGACCAACACCCAGCCATGCAAAACGACGTCCAGTCGATCGACAAAATAGTCCGCACGAAATGCTCGAACCATTTGGAAACCAAGCCAAACGACCGCCAGCGCTCCCACCACCAGGAAAGAAGCGCGGGAAGGCGCCATTTTCCAGACCGTGAAGGTCGCCAGGTAAACACCCAGCACCCAGAGACTGTAAGACCAACGATTCAACATCTGCTCACGATCTCGATCCATAGTTGGATAGTTGGATAGTTGGAAATACTGGCCAAATTGACCTGCAGACAATTTAACCTGACGGAGGTGGATGCCGGCCCCCTTAGCGGCTGGTTTTCCAACATTCGGTGATATTTTCCACCTGCAGAAGATGAACACGCTGCAGATCACGCTTCGAACATGTCGTGGCTGTTAAGGCCCTTAGAGAAAACACTGACGACATCGCTGTTGTTGCCATGGAATTGTCACTCAGCGGCGCCGATCAGCCACATCAAGAGAAACTGACGCATTTCTACTCGACGACGAGAAAGCAGCCGTACGGAAGCGGCCCGACGACGAAACGCACTTCGGTACGATCATCGAATCGTGGCCAATCTTCGCTGTGGAGTTTTCGACAGAATACACCGCCACGCGTGCTAGAACTGCCGACCGGTGTGGCATCGAGTTAGTTAAGCACCGGCCGGAAGGCAGACGCTTAGAGCAGGCTCTCAAGCAGTAAGCGGATCTTACGCATTTCCGAGTTATGATCGGTGTCGTCCAGCTCGACCATGTTGACGACCAGCGATCGGTCGTAGCCTTCCCGCCGCAACTGAGTGACGACTTTGCTGTATTCGACTTCCCCCTGACCGACGCGGACTTGGAATTCGTCTTTGCTCGTGTCGCGCAGTTGAATGTTGTAGACATACTTCAGCAGGCTCTCGTAACTGCGTCCAGCGCTAGGACCACAGATGAAGCAGCTTGGATCGAGCGTCACGCCGAGCCCTTTCACGTTGTCGCAGAGCACACCGACGGTGCCGGGATCTTCGCTGAGGCGATCGTTCTGAGTCAAAATGCTCACCAGGACTCCTTCGAACGTCGCGATGCGGACCAGCTCGCGCAGGTGCTCGACCTCTTCGTTAAAAGGAGTTCCCAATTCGGCCGACGGGACAGTGATCGAAACCACCTTGGTCGCTTTCGCCAAACGGCAACAAGCATCGAACTGACGATAATGCTCTTCGCCGCTGCCTTTAATGTTGACCGAATAGCCGGCCAAATCGAGGCGATGGGTATCTCGACAAAGTCGTATCGCCATGTCAACATCTTCGGCCACCTGCATCGGCGTGATTTGCCGACTGTCATGGTGGATGGCGATGTTGACCGCCGGGTACTCAAGATCGGACATCCGTTCGATCGCATCTGCCAAAGGAAGGTCAGAGAAACACTCGCTAGACGCCGCCACGAACACAGGCTCACCTCTTCTTTCAGTCCATCGATCCTCGGCCGATCGCACCCTTGCTAGGGACCTGGGGGCGGAACGCCCACCACGATCGCCGACATCGCGAAAGCTTATCCAGAACCGGCCAATCCTCGCAAGCTCAACAACCTACCGAATTCCCCAGCCGAGCTAACACAAACGGCAAAGAAGCGCTAGAATGTCTGCCGAACCGATTTCCCGTAAGGACGAAGAAAAAATGAGCAACACTCCCGATCCCAGCCCGCAGCCCAAGCGAGCTAGCTCTTCCCCCGCACCGGCCACCTACCCAGTCACCGCCACCATGCCGGCCCAGATCGTGATCTCTTCAGGCCGTCGCGGCCGATTCGCTCGGATCATGTCCTGGCTGGGCTGGATGCTGATTGGATTCTGCGTCCTGTCCATGATCGGCATGGCTTTTGGCATGAGCGAATATTTCGATACGTCGGAAGGGATCACCGAGAAGTACCATTCCCTGTCGGAGCTCGGTACCGACAAGATCGCCGTCATCAAAGTGACCGGCACGATCATGGGCGGTGATGGTTATGTGAAGAAACAGATCAATCGAGTCCGCAAAGACGAAAGTGTCAAAGGGATCGTCCTGCGCGTGAATTCGCCCGGCGGTACGGTGACCGGTTCTGATTTCATCTACCATCACCTGACGAAACTGCGCGACGAACGCGAGCTGCCGATGGTGGTGAGCATGGGCGCGATGGCGGCCAGCGGTGGATACTATGTCGCGATGGCGGTGGGCGACCAAGAAAATTCGATCTACGCCGAACCGACGACGACGACCGGTTCGATCGGAGTCATCATTCCCCACTACGATCTAACCGGCCTGATGGAGCGCTTCGACATCAAAAACGATTCGATCGCGACCCACCCTCGCAAGATGATGTTAAGCATGACCAAAAAGTCAACGCCGGAAGATCGAGCCGTCTTAGAGCGCTATGTCAATTCTTCGTTCGAACGCTTCAAAGGAATCGTCAAAGCGGGCCGACCCCGTTTCCGTGACAATCCGGAAGAGCTGGACGAGCTGGCCACCGGCGAAATCTTCACCGCGGAACAAGCGCAGGAGGCAGGTCTCGTCGACGAGATCGGCTTCATCGAAGAGGCGATCGAACGCGTCATCGAACTGGCCGATTTGGATGAAGACAAGGTACGAGTCGTCACCTACCGGCAGCCCGTCAGTTTCGTTGAGGCGCTGGGCTTGTCACAGTCGGAACGCGTCTCGCCGGGAGCGGAACTGGCCAACCTGTCAGTGCCTCGTGCTTACTACTTGCTGACTTCGCTGCCGATCTTGCTGAGCAACGAATAAGACTAGCAGCTGCCATGTCGTTCGTGGTACCGCTTTTAGTGAATAGAGGCGGAATCGGTCACTCACACGAACCGATGTACGACGACCGCAAATGGACGCCGGACAAACAAGTCGACGCGCTCAAAGAGCGAGTCGCCCCGGAGTCCCTTCGCACAGTCCGCCACACGTTGCCGACCGGCTTCAGCCGGCATCTTCTACCGCACATAACCACGACGAATTCCGCCTAAAGGCGGTACAACGAACAGAAAGAAGGAATCGGGATAGAAATAGGTCGTTTTCCACCTCGCTGCGGAATCTCAACCCCCAGCGTTGTAATGGCGAAGTCAAGTCACGGCGGCCTCGCCCCCAGCCTCAATCGTCGTTGGTGCAACTTTGCCGTCCAAAATACAGCTGACATTCACATCGCCCAGCACGTTGATCGTGGTCCGGCAACGATCCAGGAACCAATCAACGGTCAACAGGATGGCAATGTAGCTGATCGGTAAGCCGACCGCATTGAACACCAAGGTCATTGTGACGAGCCCAGCTTCCGGAATACCGGCCGCGCCGACCGACGCGATGATCGATGTGGCGACGATGATCAACTGCTGCCAGATGGTCAGGTCTTGGCCGATCAGCTGAGCCACAAACAGGGCGGCCATCGCCTCATAGAGTGCGGTGCCGTCGTTGTTGAAGTTGGCTCCTACCAGGGCGCCCATACTGGCCGATTCTTCGCGGACTCCGACTTTTTCCGTCAGGCAGGCATACGTCACCGGCATCGTGACGGTCGAGCTGTCGGTTGAAAACGCCATGACTAGTGCGTCTCGCATCCCTCGCAACATGTCCAGCGGCTTGACCCAACTGCAGGCTTGGATACGAACCAGATACCAACAAGTCTGCAAAGCCAACGCCAACAACACCGACAGGATAAAGACCGCCAACGCTTTGAAGACGCCAAACCCCTGCGTTCCCACGACGTTGGCCACGATCGCAAAGACACCGAACGGAACCAGGTGAATGATCCAATGCAACACGGTCACCAGCGACTGATAGGCGATCTCGACGAGGTCTAAGATGTTCCTCAGCGGCCGATCTTTCATGTCGCGAAGCACGACTCCGAACGCGATCGCAATGATGATGATGCCGATCACATTCGTCTTGTCACCAAGCGGCCCCAGAATGCTCTTGGGAACATTTTGCACCAGGATCTGAAAAGGGTTCGCCCCACCCGCTTCGTGCTCTGCGGCAACGTCCGGCGGATCAACATCGGCAATCTTGCCAGGTTGGATCGTGTTCGCGACCGCCAGCCCAATAACGATCGCCACGGTCGTGTTCAACAGCAGCAGACCACCCAGCCGAGCCGCCATGCGCCCTGTGATTTCGCTCGTCATCAAGACATGGGTCACCGCCACCAGAATCAACGGCGGCGCCAACGCGCCAAGCAACTGCAAAATGATCTTGCTAGGAATCTCTAGAAACGCGGCTCGCTCTTGCAGTACCAACCCGCAGACCAACCCCAACACCATCGCCATCAGAATCCGCCAATAGAGCGGCAGCGATTGCCAACGGCCCAGCCAACCGATCCGACGCCCTGCGTCGGGCAACTTACCATCAGATTTTGGTTTCGAGTCAGCCATGATCGGTTCCCCACAATCGGTCTACTTGCCTATACGTGAAGCAACCATGATAGGCATCCCTTGCGGCAAGCAGCCAGCCGAATGGCACTCACTTTCGATCTTGGTGCGACTGGGCGATGACACGGTGGGTGGCGAATGTCGCCTTTTGCTCCGCAAAAGGCGACATCACGCGAACGTGCAGGTTTTATTCACGCCGAACGGAGAGACGCAGCAGAAAAACGGCGGGGCGACTAGTCAACTCGTTGCCTCAGACGTCAATGCCGGCGCTGCTGATTTCACTGTGCCCGAAGTTCGCATTGGCTCATGTTCCTGGCCTGCGTTCCGAGCGACGTTCTGGGCGGCGTTCTGGGCGGCGTCTGGGGCCATCCGGTGGTCGACCAAACGGTGGCGGCTGACCATCGTCTCGCATGTGGGGCGGGCCGCCTCGTCCCCGTTCTCGCCCTTCGTGACCGGGACCTCCTTGATCCATCATGCGTTTCATCCGCGAATCGATAAACATCCGACGCAGCTCCGACTGCATTTCGGTTGCCGGTAAACGATCGAGCCGTTCTTGCTGATCTGGGTTCAATTCTTTGGTGTAGAACTTGTCGAGCATCTCGGCTGATATCTTGAAGAATCGGACGCGACTATTCAGACTGGCCTCCATCCAATTGTGAACAATTTCAATGCGGGCTTGCCCATCTGTCGCCGACTCCAACCGCTTCTTCGCGGTCGGACTGAGTCGCTGAATCAGCTCGTCAAATTCTTCTGGCCGTGGAGGCGACACTTGCTTCATCAGCTGATTCTTGCCGACCAGTATCATTAAGCTTCTGGTTCGGCGCTGTGGATTCTTGGAATCTGTAATCCGTTTTCGCATGTCTGGGGACAACAGCTTGAGGAAGTCTTGCTCATGGGCGACCACATAGTCCCTCAACCATCGGCCGACCGTGGCAGTATCTGACGGCACCAAACCTTGCGCTTGATTCGCGAATCGTTCGGCATGTTGCTGGTTCTTAATGCGTTCGATCGCAGCGACGCGCTCTTCAATCGGCAACGACAGGACGTCATCCCGCTGTCCGGCAGAAAGGGTTGCCAACCAATCTCGATACCGTTCGAGCACACCGTAGAGCCGTGAACCGTGCTCGGATTCCCACAGTTCACGATGCAACTGCCTCAGACGGTTTTGTTCTGCTTTGGGCAGATTGGCGAATTGCTCGTTGAGTCGCTGGAGCCGAGATTGCTGATCGACCGGCAATGATTTGACGACAGTGGCGATCTCTCGAGCGTCCTGCATGCGGACCAGCGCCGTGACGTCGTCCTGAGCCCGTCCCGGGACCGGCAAGAGGATCAACAAACCAAGCATTACGAGCTGCGCCTGTTTACAAATCATCGTCGACCTCGTCGAAAATGCCCTCTTCGTCGAGAAGTTCAAGGAATTCTAGACTTTCGGCATGCAGGTAAAGGTCCAAGTTGTTCATCACCGGAATGTCGCGCAGCGCCGCGCGCCGCTTGGCCACTAGCGGCAAGCCCAACAGCACAAACCCCAGCGCCGCAGCCAAGGCGGCCTTGAGCCAATGCGAGGGCACCATCCACCACGGTTTGGTTTCCTGTTCCGCCATGACGACCGCCATGCTGACGGTCGAGCGGGTGAAATCCTCGGCCGCTTCTGCCTTCGGAAGCTCGTCGAGCAAGTTCCAGGACTGCTCCAACTCGACCAATCGCCGTCGATAGGCCGCATCACTGCCGACTCGTTGCTCGATCCGGCGGCGGTCCTCGCCCTGCAACTCGCCATCGAGGTAGGCGACAAGCTCGTCATGCTCGGCTTCGTTCGCTGGTTGGGGTGGGTCGTGATTCATGGTTCAGGAATCGCTGGCTGAATGTCTGGGATCGAACGGTTGGGAATCGGTGGATTCGCTAAATAGGCTAATCGGTTGCGGTCGGACTGAGGCCGCTTCCATCGGCCAAGTAGGGCTGGAGGATGTCGCGCAGATTGCTGCGCGCACGGGACAGTAGCGACTTCACGGCCGAGGGGCTCATCTCCAACGTTTCGCCGATTTCGACGTAACTCATTTCTTCAAACTTACAAAGCAGCACCGCGGCTCGCTGACGCTCGTTCAACGATTGCATGGCCAGGCGAACAATGTCGGCTTTCTCGGCATTGTCGAGCTGCCGAGTCGGCATCAACCCGCTCGCCTCTTTGGCCAATTGATCGAGCGCCGGGATCGCCTGCGAACCAGTCGCACCACTGTTGTGCCACTGGACTTCTTTTCGACGAGCCAACGTCCGCTTGGCGTTCTTGGCCGCGTTGTTGGCAATCGTATAGAGCCAAGTGGAGAACTTCGCTCCGGGCTTGTAGTTGGCTCGCGAACGAAAAACTCGCAGGAAGACTTCTTGCGTTAGATCTTCGGCGCGGTCTCGATCGCCAATGAGATGGAAGAGAAAATTCATGAGCCGGTTCTGATGCCTGGCAACCAATTGCTCAAAAGCGGCCGCATCGTCATCGCGCACGGCCAGCATCAGCCGCACGTCAGGATCGCGCTGCGCATAATCAACGGCGGCTTGCTGCTCAGTAGCCAATTTGCCCAATCTCAATTCACACGTTGTCCGGTCGTTACCGGCCTGTTTCTAAACCCCACGCCACGACCAAAGTTCCGGACACCGCTTTTAACGCTGAAAAACAGGGCAATCGCCGCGTGAACGGCAATTAAACGCCGTTGCCGGTCGCCGGCTGCCGATTGCCTTCGCCGCCTGCTGCAACTCGTCTTAGCTGCCCACAAGCGGCATTGATCTTGTCACCTTTGCGCACGCGAAACTGAACTTCCAGACCGGCCGCAACAAGGATCTCGCGAAACCGCTGTTGCGCGGCTGCCGAGGGAGTCCGATAAGGCAAACCTTCGACGGGATTGTAGGGGATCACGTTTAAGAGTGCCGGTCGGCCTTTCAAAATCGATGCCAACTGTCGCGCATCGGCGACGCTGTCGTTCACTTCAGACAGCAAAACATACTCGAATGTCAAACGACGACCGGACGCTTCAAAATACCGATCGGCCGCCTCGATGATTGCCGACAATCCAATTTTGTCATTCACGGGGACCAAGCGATTTCGCAGTTCGTCATTGGCCGCATGCAACGACACGGCCAAATGAAAATGGGGCGCTTCGGTCGCCAACCGGTCGATCGCGGGCGGCAGGCCGACGGTCGAAATCGTAATGCGACGAGCGCTGATCCCCAGCCCTTTCGGATCACGAGCCAATTCGAGCGCCGGTAACAGCCGATCGAGATTCGCCAGAGGTTCGCCCATGCCCATCACCACGATGTGACTCAGACGCTCGTCGCTTGGTAAGAGCCGCTGCAAGAGCAGCATCTGCTCGACGATCTCGGCCGACTTGAGATTTCGATCGACGCCGTCGAGACCGCTCGCACAGAACACACAGCCCATCGCGCATCCGACTTGCGAACTGATACAAATCGTGCGGCGAATACCGTCTCTTAACAGGACGCATTCGATTCGACCGCCATCCTGCAGCTGCAAAAGCAGCTTTTCTGAACCGTCTTCCGATTTACTGTGCCTGGCGACTTCGGTCGACCAAATCGCAAATTGGCTTTTTAGTTCCGATCGCATGGCCAACGGCAAGTCGGTCATGTCATCAAAGGATTGAGCACGACTTTGAAACAGCCACTTGGCAATCTGTCCGTGCCGAAACGCAGGGTATTTCTTGTTCTTCAGCCATTCACGCAGCAGCGGCAGACCCGGTTCGAGCAAGTGAGCCCGCTCGATATTCGTGATTTGAATGTCGTCTGACATGTCGGCGTGATTTCTGAAAAAGTAGGCGACAGCGGTACCGATGGTCCGCCACAAACAACCAGAGACGCGCTCCAACGTCTCGAAGTTGGTCAAATCTTGCCAACGAATCCTGCAAGCTTCGCGAATCGCGTATTATAGACCGACCACAGTCCCCTGCCATGATGGCCTGGGCAGTAAAATCTTCGAAACCCCAAACTCGAGTAACCATCTCATGCCAGCGAACTCTCAGTCGAAACCGACCCAACGCAAGACGAGCAAAGCAAATGCCGGCAAGCGCAAATCACGGCTCCCCGACCCCATCAAGCTCGTGATGGAAATGATGGCAATCCGGGGTAAGAGCGGGGACGAAGGCCAGATCGCCGAATTTATCAAGTCGCGCCTGCTGGACGCCGGCCTGCCCGCGAGCAACATCAAGTTCGACACGGCCCACAAGAAGACACCGATCGATGGCCAGCAAGGCAATCTGATCGTCAAGCTTCCCGGCACGGTCAAAGGCGACCGTCGCCTGCTGATGGCACACATGGATACGGTCCCCCTTTGTCAGGGCAGCAAACCGGTGCGGAAGGGCAACCTCGTCCGTTCGTCTGATCCTCAGACGGCCCTAGGTGGCGATGATCGAGCCGGATGTGCCGTGCTTCTATACACGCTGCTAAGATTGCTTCAGCAGAAAACCGACCATCCGCCGCTGACGTTCCTCTGGACAGTGCAGGAAGAAATCGGGCTGCACGGCGCTCGGAACGTCAAGCTCGGGCTCCTTGGTAAACCGAAACTGGCTTTCAACTGGGATGGTGGCGCAGCGGAACGAGTCACCATCGGCGCCACCGGTGGTTACAAACTGGACGTCCAAGTTCACGGCATTGCCAGCCACGCCGGCAATCGACCCGAAGCGGGCGTGAGCGCCATTGCGATCGCCAGCATGGCGATCGCCGATTTGCAAAAGAACGGCTGGCATGGCCTGGTCAAGAAAGGCAACAAGCTGGGCACCAGTAACATCGGCCTGATTCAAGGTGGCGAGGCGACCAACGTCGTCACCGACTACGTCCACCTGCGTGGCGAAGCACGCAGCCACAACGCGACCTTTCGCAAGAAGATACTCACCGAAATGGAAAAGGCTTTTAAAAATGCGGCCAAACAGCTGACCAACGACCAATGCCAGCGAGGCAAAGTCGAATTGAGTAGCCAATTAAATTACGAGTCGTTCAAACTCAAACCGACCGAACCATGTGTTCGAGCAGCCAAGGCAGCGGTCGTCCAATCGGGCGGGACACCGAATTTATATGTCGTCAACGGCGGCCTCGACGCCAACTGGATGTCGGCTCACGGAATCCCGACCGTCACGATGGGCTGCGGCCAATCGAACATTCACATGGTGACCGAGGTCTTGGAATTAAAAGAATACGAAACCGCCTTGGGAATCGCATTTGCGCTCGCCACCGCGACCGAAGAACACCCTAAGTAAGTCGAGGTAAATCGTGGAATTGGACGAAAACCTTTGCCTCTGTTTTCACGTTACGAAACGCAAGGTGGTCAACTTCATTCGAATTGAAAAGCCGCAGCGAGCGGCCCAGCTGAGCGAATGTTTTGGTGCGGGAACCGGCTGCGGTTGGTGCCGACCATTCTTGAAGAAGCTGCTGGAGCAATCCCGTGCTGGCAACACGGAAGGAGCGCTGCCGACAGCCGAAGAATATGCAGCGCAGCGAGCGAAATACGTGGATGAGGGAAAAGGAGTGCCGCCTCCCGGCAGCTGATCCGCAGGAAACGGCGTCGCCTGGTACCAAGGGCGACGCGACCGAATCTTGAATGCAACCAGCTACTGGCTGTCAGGAACAACCGTCATCTCAATCACGACCGGTTCTTCTTGTCCATCCACTTTCACTTCCACTAAGAACTTTCGTGCTACTCGACTGACAACTCCCGTGGTCGCCTCGGCAACTCCGGTCGCCAACAAGCAAAACACCAATACGGCGGCTACTTTGGCAAAGCGTGGCATGCGCTGCCTTTTCAAATCGTTGTGCAAATTCATCAAATCGGTCTCCAGTTCAACCTTGTGATCGGCTCGCACTTCAGTGGGAGCCTTCTCTTTCAGAAGTTCAAAGACGGGAATCAACCGGTCATCGTCATTGGTCATTGGTAAATCCTCGCTTCTCCAATCGCGATCGCATCAGGGATCGACCATCGTGAAGCTGTGACTTCACCGTCCCGATCGAACGATCAACGACATCGGCAATTTCGGCAATCTTCATTCCCTCCAAATAATGAAGTGACAACACGCTCTGCAGTCGCGGCGGCAGCGTCGCCATGACAAGCTCGATCATCTCCACATCCGGCGCGCGAACGGCATCGCTTTCCGTCTCGCACCGTTCCGATTCTTCCCACTGCGCCATCGCCCAACGCTGCCGCCTCTTCGCCCACTTGCTGATCAGATTAGTCGCGATGCGATACAACCAGACGCGAAATGGAATCCCGCGCGAACGGTATTTTGGCAGGCACTTCACCATCGCCACAAACGTGTCCGAGATGATGTCCTCTGCGGCATTCGAATCGGACACGCGACGACAGACGTATGTCTTGATCGCTGGATAGTGCGCTTGATACAGCCGTCCCATGGCGGCCGAATCGGTTTTAGCCAGCTCAACAAGCCGCCGCTCTTGCACCTCGTCATCGACCGCCTCTGCGGTGACGTGCATCCCGATTGTCGAAAGTGGCAATGACATCAGCAGTCCAAGTTCAGTCGTTGGAGCCCTTGGCGGATGTCTGCCGTCTGCAAGCCGCCCGCGACTCTACCTACTTAAAGCCAACAGCGCAGCAAAAGGTTGTGCAATTCCAGGGAATCGCTCACAAAATTCGACTTTTGGCCTACAGAACACCGTCCGGCAGCGGCGGAGGCACGATCGGTTCAGCTGCCTGCGTCTCAGGCTCTTCCTCCTCTTCCACCAACATTTTCTCATTGATGACCCAAGCCAATCGCCCAAAAGCGCGGAAGTAGATAACCGTCGAGACCAGGAGGAAGACAGCGGCCAGATAATTCCAAGACTCGCTCTCAATGAAGAAGCTGCAAATGTGGGGAATCGCGACGATGACACTCAGCACGGACGCGATCGAATAAAACTTCAACCAACTGCCGGCGCACTTCCTGAGACTCTCATGGATGGGCTTCGAATATATGCTGACCGGCGATTGGTCTTCCAGCATCGACATCAAGATGATGGGGAACAGAAAGAACAAGGAAGGGATGGCCAAAATGGGCCGCCAGATACCGCTCGGCAAAAGAGCCGCCAGCAATGCGCCCGGTGCCACGCTGATACCACCCGCGTTGATGACAAAGAGCGCCGTCCGAATCCACTCAAACATGTCGACTGGCGGAAACTCCTTAATCGCCCGGTGCCCCATCGCTGTCCAACTGACCACGGTCATCCAGTAGACGCTGCTGAGAAGCGCCAGAAGCGCCGCCCCGATGCCCGCTATGATGAAGATGAAGACGCCCACGATCGAGGCGAAACCGGTCAATTCGGTTGCCATCGTTAGCAAATAGGCAATCAAGCAGGCGACGCCACTGCTCACAATACAAAACGGGAGTCCCGACAACGTAAACGGAAAGGTCCACACCCCATCACGAAACGGATGCGTGATCGGCGGCAACGCTTCGCGTTCGGCTTTGTCCTCAACGCGCTCTTTGGCGCGTGCGAGAATTCGCAGCGTCGACTCTTCGTCACTGCGATGCGCGAGCGGTGGTTCGATTCCGATGCCTGGATCGATTGCCTTGATGACGGGTTTCTTCAGTACCGGCTGCGGTTTCGGAACCCGCAATGCTGTTTCACAATCGGGGCACTTCTTGATCGTGCCGACCTGATCGGTACGAAAGTACATCAGCGTATGGCAGGTCATACACTTGACCTTGAACTGACGCACATGCTTGGCGGGCGAACTGGGCGGGAGTGTCGGTTCGAGTGGCTGCAGATCGTACCCGTCCTCTTCCAAGACGACTTGCTGTTTCTTGACCGGTTTCGGTGGCCTTAACACATTGTTGACCGTCCGGCAGTCAGGACATTCGACCTGTTTCCCTATCTGCTCAGGACGAGCATAGATCCGAGTTTGGCAGAGTCGACAGGAAAAGGAGAATTCGTGTTTGGCCGCCGACTGGGCCGCCGCTTGCGGCGAGGGCAAGGCAAAGATCCGCTGGCAGCTGGGGCATGATTTCGAAGAGCCCAGACTGGAGGCCTTGACCTTCAGTTTGGCACGGCAATGAGGACAGCTGACCGCGTATTGAATGTCGTTTTCAGTGCCCAAAGACGGCCTCGGTAAGCAACAGTCCAGTGAAAATGATGGCCGAATTTCGAAAATTGGGGCCCGGCGGCCGCGTCAGCCCCTGTTTTATGCTAATTGAAGCCGTTGTCCGGCGGCAATGGATCGGCCAAAAGCTCGCGAGTCAAGTCTTCCTAACTGCACCAGATTCGCTGACCTCGGTGGCCAGCTAACAGCGAATCGGCTATTATACCGGGCGTTGAAGGTTAATTTCCCGTGAGCCGAGCTGAAACCTAAACCGGGTTGGGATGTCAAATTCCCCGATCCTGGCTAGTTGCGGCGGCACAAGTGCAATCGAAAGGTCGGCCAAAGCATGGCTCGTAAAGTTGTAAATCGCAAACAATTACGCGAAGAAGCGGACGCAGCAGAGAAGAAGGGCGCCAAAAAGAAAAAGAAGAAGGCGGCCAAGAAGCGCACCCGCAAAGCGGCTGCCGAAGTTCGCCTGAAACTCTACTGGGGCGTCTTCAGCCAATCGATGAAACGTGTCGCGCTGTTCGAATTCAATCAGCGCAAACAGGCCGAAAAGAAGGCACTCGACCTCAACAAAACCGGCAAGAGCCCTCACTTCGTGCAACGTGTGAAAGAAGCGATCGAAGAAGAGTAGTCTTCGCTTTTTGCGACGTACGGGATCCGCAGATTTTCGCAGATTGATGACGCGCAGATTTTGCTTTCTTGCGCTCCTGCTGATTTGTTCACGAATGTCTGTTCGTCGATTTTCCCTTGGATTCTTCTCCCGGTTCTGGGCGAGGGGGGAAAATTCAACAACCAACGACGGTGAAGAAGGTACGAAGCGCGCAAGATACTAGAATCTGCGCGTCATCAATCTGCGAGAACCTGCGGACAAAAAAGGCCCCACCGATCAACCCAAATACTTCGTCAACAAACTCAAAGTTTCCGATGACGAAAGAGCCGCCTTCCCAAATCCGGGTTCCGCTCCGGCAGCCACTGCTAACGCTTGATGATCTGGAAAGTTCGTGATCATCATGACCGGCGTCTCTGCCGACGCACCCGTCTTCATCGCTTTGATGATCTCCAGGCCTGAACTTCCATCTTTGTCCATCAACCGGTTAACCAAGACGAGATCGAAGCCGGACTTTTCCAGTTCCGACATCGCACCGGCCTGGTTGTGGACTCGCACAACGTCGACCGCAAAATTTTGTTGGAGCAATCTCGTGATGGAGGAGTGGTCGGGATCACAATTGCCGACGTCTAAGACTCGCTTCGTCATGGGTGCCTATTCTTCGTTGTTGGCCGTGATGGCGAACAAATGAGTTTTGTTGGAAATGAATAGCGTGTTGTGAGACACGATCGGCGTGCTGTAAACCGAATTTCGCATGTCGATTTCGGCGATCGGTTCGTGCGGTTCGGTTTTCAGTTCAAAGACTGCCAGCTCGCCATCTTCGTCGCCAATGTAGACACTATTCTCGACGATCAGCGGGGAACCCCAGGCGGCCGACAAGAGGTCATACGTCCAATGGACTTTCCCGGTCATGGCGTCCAAGCAATGAAACAGACCGCTAAAATCTGCGATGAAGAGAATGTCGTCTTTGATCGCCACGGTCCCGCAGCTGCGATGCATGGTCTCTTCAAAATCGTATTCATCGTCCCCGTTCTGGTCGAATTGCGAGTAGTGCCAGATCACGGCCGAGTTGGGATTGTCGATCGCCACCTCGCCTTCTTCCGGGTCGACAGCGACCAAGCGGCGATGGGGAATGACGGTCGAACGATCATCCACATTCACGGCCAATTCGGCGCTCACGTCGCCTCGCTTGGTTGGATCAAGACACCACAGATGACCAATACCTTCGCCATGTTCTGGGTCCTGCCCAACAGCGACGTAGACCCGATCCCTGTAGAACACGGGCGTTGCAATGATGTTGTTGCGTGTACCGCGGCCGCCAAGCACCCATTCGGACTCTTTGGGATTCGCATCAAACTTCCACAGCAGTTCCGGCTGACCATCGATACCTTGGTCCGCCTTGAAGCTATACACCCAACCATCGCCGCCGGCAAAAATGACTTGGGGCACACCTCCCACTTCTCCGATCGATGGCGAAGACCATTGACCGTGCAGAATATTCTCCTTGGGCGAGGCGTCGGTCCAGTAGACTTCGCCCGTATTCTTATCCATCGCGATGAAGCTGGGAGCAGCGATGTTTGGAATATTGATGTGCGATTCATCGACGCCGTTGGAAGTATTGACGAACAAGATGTCACCCAGAGCAGTCACGCTACAACTGCACATGTTGTGTTGAGAAACGCCCAACTCGTCCATCATGTCGTATCGCCAAATCGTGTCGGCTTCGTGCTTGTCTTGAGTCGTCACCGATTTGTAGGCCGCCAAGTTGGGGCCTTCACGACGAATTTCGATGGTTCGTTCGGCACCATCCAAATCGGCGGTCATCATCCACTTCTTGCCTGCAGCGACCGGCTCGACCGATTTGATCTCGCCCGCGAATCCTTGGGCGGCCAGCAGCGCTTGCAGTACATTATTCGCTTTTCCATCATCGAGACCTGACGTCAGATTGGCGGCGACCTTGCCGACCGCAGCACCCTCTGTCGCATCTTCGGTTGCCAACGTTTGTACTTCGATCTGATCGCCCATTTTGACCAGATTCAGCCACGTTGCCTCTTCTCCTTTGACCGTGATTTTCCAAGCACCGTCGCCGTTCTCTTTGACGCGTAGCCGACCATCAAGCGAAACGCCCAATCCGGCGACCGCCGCCTTCAGTGCCGTCGACATCTTGCCGGACGCCAGACTCGATCCGCAGTCGGGTGATTCTTTAAACAGCTTGGCCTTTTCGGCCTGTACTGGTCCATCATCTTCACCATCGTAATAACCTTCGGTGTCAACGCAGACGACTTCACCTCGGCTCGTGACAAACCACAGGCGTTCTTCTTCGACAAGCGGAGCACAGCAAATGCCTTGCAGTGGCCAATCGTGGACGCGGCCGGTAGAGAGCTTCTCACTGGAATGCTGCCAAAGGAATTCACCCGTCTCTTGGTCGAACGCCAGCATGCAGCCGAGATCGACACTCGACGGATAGCGGTTCAAGTAACCGGCTCCGTTATTCGTTCCAACGTAGACTCGTCCGCCGGCAACGACCGGATTACCGTATGTCTGGCTGCCAACCCGCGAGACCCATTTGACGTTCTCGGAACCGTCCTGACCCCACTCGCCCGTTTTTCGATCAATACTGCCGACGTCCCAATCGGTGGGGATGCCACGGCCGACCGGTACATTGTTCCGAATCGACGTACCGCCCCACTGAGGCCAGTCGCCCGTTAGTTTTTCGTCAGCGATCGAGGCGGTGATGGTATCCGCGGCGTAGGTACGCGTGCCATCTGCCGGCATGACGATCATGGTCGCCACGACGTAACCGGCCGCGAAGGCGGCCACGAGCCAAAGCATGGGACGTTTGGGGCGTTGAACGCGTTTCGGCTGATCAGTGCTCATCTTCAGACAGTTCCGCTTGAAAGAGTAGTCTCAGGCCGAACAACGTTGCTTGGCCCGGGAGGTAAGTATACGAATGGGTGTCACGAATTGTTGGCCGTGACTTGGATATTGTCGAGATATATTTCCGAGTCTTTCGCATTTCCGAAAAGGCCCGGACTTCCGCTGTGGTTTGGCGAGGTATCTTCTGCCTCGATCGTCCAGGCCGCTGGCTCCTGCTCGTCCCGAGGCCAGATTTTGCCCTTGAGCACCGCCTTACTGCCTTGGTCTTCGGCGCGGAATTTCATCGTGTACCAGGTGTCGGGCTGCCACTCGAAGTCGATCGTTGTCGCCATGCGCAGCTGCGGCACCCAGGAACGAATTTGCAAACGCTGACTGATACCTTGCATGTCGAGCGTATAGCCCTGCGCGATCAACCCGATATCGGGCATCTTCCCGTTGCTATTCGCACCGCGAACGTCGGCCTGAATCGTATAGTTTTTCAGATCGGACTGACCAAACCAACCTCGGCTCCGTGTCCCTTTGGGAATCGTCGTGACTTTGACCATCACCTTGCTGCCATCGACTTCGCGGACGTGGTGTCGGTAGCGACAACCGACCCAGGAGACGGGCGGTTCGCCCAGTCCCGATTTGGCCAAAGCGACGTCTTCAAAATCGAATTTCCAAGGGAGCGGCGGGACGATCCGCATCCGGGCAGTCGCCTTCATTCCGTTCAGCTCGGCCGTCAGCACGGTCGCACTGTGCGTCGCCTCCTTCGGCGATTGAAAGACCGAGCCATCCATCACACCCGGACCGTCTAATGTAAACGTGGCGCCGCTCACATCGCCTTCAACCTTGTTTCCGGACGCATCGTAGAGCGCCAGCTTAAACTCCTGCGACTCGCCCGAACCAAGCAACACTTCCGCTGGCGTCAGTTGAAGTTGAGCAGCCGCAGACGTTTCCGTCGACGGCGGTGTGGACGGTGCGGCTGCCGTGGTGCTTGCGACCTGTTTGCCATTGCCGAGACAGTAAAGTCGCCCGCTGGTTTGCAAATAGATACGCCCGCCACTACAGATCGGCGAAGCATGCGACTCATCACCTTTTAACAACCGGCCACTTTTGACTTTCTTCGCACCGCGATCGGCATCCGGTTCGAGGATGTACCACCGGCCGTTCGCTGTGACCGCGTAGATGCGACCATCAGCATAGAGTGGGCTCGAACGCATCACGGTGCCCAGGGCGATCTTCTTGCCGATCGTTTCACCGGTCTCCATGTCCAGCACGTGCAGCTTGGCTCGATCATCAAATACGAACAGGCGTCCGTCGATCGCAACGGGTGACGATTTGCCGGCCATCAATTCGTCGACGCGCCACAACTCGCCCGAATCGGAAATATCACCCGATCCGGTCCCGTCGATCGCGACCACAGTCCCCATCGTCGTGCCGTTAGTATTTTCTTCCGAGTGTGACGTGAAGACTCGATCGCCAACCACCAACGGTGAGACATTGAGGCCCCGACGGGAGACGTTGAAATGCCAAAGTTCTTTGCCCGTCGATGGCTGCAGCGCCCAGACGGCCCCGTCACCGGAACCGAATACAAAAGCATCTTGGCCATTGAATTGTGTCAGCGTACCGGAACTGTACGTCGTGTCGTAAGGCAATTCGCGCGTCCCACGGAACCAAACGACCTCGCCCGATTCTTTATTAAAGGCGATGAAGCGATGGCACGGTTTGGCCATGTCACCCCAGCCGATCACGACCGCGCTAATGATCACGAGGTCTTTGTGGACGATGGGAAAATTCGTGCGGCCGCCGTAGGTACTCAGAGCCCCAAAACGTTCATGCAGTGGCAACGACCATTTCGTTTCGCCCGATTCACCATCGATGCAAAGAAAGAGCCCACATACTCCTAGGGCGAAGACATCTCCCGTACTGGGATCACCGACGACAGACGACCAGCCAACTCGCGTATCGGGCACGTCGGACAAGAAGACGTTGAAACGGTTCTCCCACAGCGTTTCGCCACTCGCCGCATCCAAACAGACGACCCGTTCGCCCTCTTGAGGCGTACCGACCTCCGCGCGGGTCATCGTGTAAAGTCGCCCATTCATCACAATCGGAGTACTACGACCGCCGATGTCGTCTCGCACCCAAGCGACGTTACTCCCCTCGCCGCCCCGCGGATCCCAATCGTCAACGAGCCCTGTCTCGCGCGAGCTCCCGTTAAAGTTCGGCCCCCGCCAATAGACCCAATCTTCTGCTTGGGCCGACGTAGGATGGCAAGGCAAGCAAGCGGTCATCTGACCGACGAGCATGAAGAGAGTGATCGCAAGCAGCTTCTGCAGAAATTTCATCGCTGGAAAATCCGATTTTGGTTTTCAATGACGGAGTGAATCGTCGGTGGGTGGGAAGTTCGGTAGGAGTGTTCAGGTGGAAGGTTTCGATCGCAACTCAAAACGCTTTGATTTGCCATCGATTGTTACGTCATGGCCGTCAATCGACTAGTCGCATGAACGTCTGAGGGGTCGGGCAGCTGTGGCCAGCGTGGTCCTGGGCCACACGATTGGGGCAAAACCACTGAATGGCACATCCGGCATAGCTTACCAGACGCGCGTAGGTCGAACCATAAGTTCCACCTGGAACGGCTGTAGGGACCGACCAACCGGTAAGACTGTAGCAAGTGTTTTGGCACGCACGATTAGGCGCAAAAAACACTGAAAACACAGTGTGAAATTTGACAGCGATACTTCAAGCCTTTTCGCAAACCACGCCGATAGGACGTGTGACAGCAAAAAGGATCTCAGTTCGTCCAGGGCGAACTGGGATATAAAACGGCGATGCGGCGGATGGACATTCGAGCCAAGGATTGGCTCGACCGCGGTCGTCGATAAGTCGAGTTGCTGAGCCTACCTTCCTACCAACCAAAACCTGGTCCCTCCAACTTACACAAGCAGCCGGTACTTACTGCACATTCGAAGTACCACTTGCACCACGGTCAACGCGTGCCGCGCCTTGAACGTAAGAGCGAAGGACCTCCCGGCAGGAATCTAGTGGCTCATCAGCTCCTACGCACAAGGAGACGTAGGTCGATGAAATGGAATATGGTTATTGCCAGCATGGTAGTAGCCCTTGCGCTCAGTTGTAGCCAGGGTTATGGCCAAGGCCTTTTAGGTCGCATGCTAGGTGGCGGATGCTCAGATGGTTGTAGCAGCTGCGAACCTTCATGCGGTTGTGAGTCAAATTACGCTTGCGGTACGGGATGTAACGCTTGCGGTGGTGGATGTGAACCGTCTTGCGGATGCGAAAGCAACTGTGGTGGCGGTGGTTGTGGAAGCGCTTGTGGCGGATGCCGACGTGGTCGTCTACTCGGACGTCTTCGTGGTTGCATGAGCGGTATCTTCGGCCGACGTTGTGGCGGCGGTTGCGGAAGTAGCTGTGGCGAACCAAGCTGCGGATGCGA